>CAZHIM010000013.1:0-90344 GCA_964532525.1 uncultured Bifidobacteriaceae bacterium | reverse complement strand
CAACGGGTTGACCAAGGTTGACCAGGGTTGACCGGAGCGCGGAATTCGGAACACCCAACCGGCTGAGTGCGGAGCACAGAACGCGGATGGCGGCATTCGAAAACGCGGCGTTCGGGGTGATGCGGAGGCGCGCGGGAACACCCGCCGCGCCCGGAGGAGCGTGGCCTCGAATTCCCGCTGCCGCTGGTTTGCAGCCTTCACCAGACGAACATGCCACAGTTTTCGCAGTGGTGTTAGCCGCTAACGGGGGGGAGGGGACGCCTAATTCCGACCCTCGCCACCAGACCTAAAGCGAAGCAATCGGGCTGTAAACTCCGCATTGACTTCCTTCGCCTTCAATCACATTCTCACCCAACGGCGAACACGACAAAGCCAAAACATGATCCGCAATGGGCAAAAGCCAAGAATGTCTGCCGGCTAAACATGGAGGACATACGCGTGGCCAAGGAATTGGGCATGTCGCCCCGGAGCCTGATAAAAAGCAACCCCAGCCCCAGCCAGTTGTGGAAAGAGCCGGTGAAAGACTGGATTCGCAAGCTATACGAGAAGCGCTTTGGCCGGAAAACATCCGAATCGGAATCAACCCATAGCACGGATTTTCGTCCTCAGTGGTATGCTTGAAAGAATGGGGTTTCCACTGAAAATAGCGGAGAACCTGTGGCGGCCTTACAGGCCTGAAGAATCGTTTGGTGCAAGACCAGCCACTCCGTAGCTGGCCAATATCCGACGTCGCTTTGCGACACGGTCATTGCCCAGGGACCACCCGATAAAACCGTTGGCCCTGATTCCATTGCGCACCGGTATCGTCCCAATATTGGGTCGGCTGCGACAGAATGAGATTCGTCAGCGTCATCCATCCGTTGGTATTGGAAAGATCCGTGCTGTATTGAATGATGTAGTTGTAACCGACCGTGCCTTGAATCAACAAATCCGGATTAAGGCTCAACGAGACATTGGCGGGATTCACCACCACCTGATACGCCTTATTGGTGACGCTCCCGTACGCACTGTTTACCACCACACTGTACAGTCCGGCATTGGTGAATTGAAGGTCATTCAGGCTGTAGGCGTTGGTCGTTGCGCCGGAAATGGCGACGCCATTATAATACCACTGGTAACTCAATACGCCAGAGCCCACAGCGCCCACGTCTAACGTGGTGTTCTGTCCCCAATACCCAACCACGCCGGTAAACGGCGACGTGAGGGAGGGGGACATATATACATACGCCGGGCTGCTGTAAACAAACCCATAAGCGTTGGAGACCACCACCGTGTACGCCCCGGTGTTGGCCAAGGAAAGGCTGGCAATGACATAGCTGCTGCTGCTGGCTCCGCTGATATTCGTGCTGTTCAACAACCACTGATAATCCAGCGGGGCCGTTCCCGCAGCCGTCACACTCAATGCCTGGCTGGTTCCATAACTTTGCGTAAATCCGGCAGGATTAATGGTAATGCTCGGGGCATACAAAATTGTGAGGCTGACCACGCTGCTGGTAACACTGCCAAAGGCATCGCTAACCACCACGGAATAGCTGCCAAGGTTGTTTTGGCCGGCATTACTGATGGTCAACGTGCTGTTGGTTTGGCCGGGAAGAAGGCCGTCGGGCGGGCCAATGACAACCGCGGGCAGACTAGTGTAACCGTTTCCTGCGTTGGTCACGGTGATCGCCGCCACGGAGCCATTGGTGACCGTGGCATAGCCAGCCGCCCCGCTACCACCGCCGCCAACAAAACTGACGCTGGGGAGGTTGCCATATCCGAATCCACCGTTGGTTACCGTTGCACCCACGACAAATTTACCGGCGATTTCAGCATAAGCGCCAGCTTGCCCCGCATTGTTTGCCGGAAGGAAATACCACTGATAGCTGAGCGGGAAACCACTGGTGGCCGACACGCTCAGAGTGGCGTTTTTGCCGTAGAGGACATAGCTGTTGGTCAAATTCTGGGTGAGTGTCGGGGGGATGGCAGCTTCTGCGCCATACAACAGCGCCACTTCGTTGGTGCTGAGGGCGCGATTGTAGAGGCGCACGCTGTCAATAGTTTCGTGCGAATATTGTCCCAAGCCAGGGTTGCCCGCCCTGCCCAAAGTAAGAACGATCGCAGAGGTTGCAGGCCAGCCGCCACTCTCGGAATTCACGACCGCGCCATCTTCATAGATTGATGTATTTTGCGATGAATCCACCGTGGCCACGAGCTGATGCCAGGCTCCAACCAGGCTACTCGCACCGCTGAAGGGTATTGAACCACCACCACAGTGGTTATACATCACGTCGGAACCATCTTCAAATATGGCGGGGTCGTAATTGCAGTCGAACTGCGGGTCAGTCAACTGACCGACCACGCAAAAATCGTCATATTGCTGCAAATTCAACCAAAAGGAAAATGTATAGGGTCCAGCGAGGTTTAGCGGAATATGTGGGGATAGCATGTATGCATCCTGGAAGTAATAACCGCAATTGGCCTGCCCATAGTGATTGGTTGCCAAGACACCACCGTAGTTGGTTGCGTTATATCCGTTGCCACTCGCATCGTTGGCGCTGCCATTAAACGGATAATAGGCCACCAGCCCGTTGGTTAGAAATGGATTAGTTTGAGCACCCGCCGCTATTGTGATCAAACTGACGACGCCCGCAAGAATCCCGTTGATTTTCATATTACCTGTTCTTTTGAGTTAAGCTTTTTCTGCTGATCATACCGTCCGTTTCCAAAACGTTGGGGGTTCCAAACCCGGACGCTAACCTGAGCTTTGGTGATTTTAGGACGGCTCTGCATAATTTCAAGTTTTTTTCCTTATTTAAATTTGCGCAAGTGTTGGAATACGCAGAGTCCCGAGATTTCATCGCCGTGACAATGAAGGCGCGGGCAGCCTGTGCAAAGTGCGGCCACACGGGTTCAGACCAGCTTGCACGAATACGCAACCTGGTGGACATCGGTTCAGGCGCATAACGTGGAATCAAGGCCGGGGCGCTTTCCCGGTTTCCGGAATGGAGTGGCGGCCCATGCGGAGTGGAGGCCGTGCCATTCGATGGCGCGGGGCGCTTGGGACGAGCCGGTCATCCGGCAACCCGGTTGGGTATGCCTGTGCCCTTACGCCTTGCGAGACGGGGCGTTTTTTCTTAAATTTGGCACGTGCTCGACATCAAATTGATCCGCGAAAAGACCGATTTCGTCCGCCAGCGCCTCGCCACGCGCGGGGCAGGGGACGAAGCGAAAATTGACGAACTTCTCAAATTGGACGAACAGCGGCGCAAGGCCCTGGCCGAAGTGGAAACGCTGAAATCCCAGCGCAACCGGGCGAGCAAGGAAATCGGCGCCCTGATGGGCCAGAAAAAACGCGAGGAAGCCGAGGCCAAGAAGGCCGAGACCAAGAATTTAGGCGAAAAGATCGCCGCGCTGGACAAGCAGGCGGCCGAGGCGGAAGCGGCGCGGGATGCGCTGATGCTGCGATTGCCCAACCTGCCCCACGAGTCGGTGGCCATCGGCAAGACCGCGGAAGACAATCCGGTGATGCGGCTGGTGGGCGAAAAGCCGGCCTTTGCCGGGTTCAAACCCAAGACGCACGTGGAATTGTGCGAGTCGCTCAAGCTGGTGGATTTTGCGCGGGCAGCAAAGCTTTCCGGGAGCGGGTTTCTGTTGTACACAAACTGGGGCGCGCGGCTGGAGCGGGCGCTGATTCAATTTTTGCTGGACCTGCACACCACGCAACACAATTACACGGAGGTTTCGCCGCCGTTCATGGTGGGCGAGCACTGCCTGGTGGGCGTGGGGCAGTTTCCGAAGTTCAAGGACCAGTATTACGGCGTGGCCGAAGGCGACGATCCCAAGAACTTGGGCAAGCTGTATCTGGTGCCCACGGCGGAGACGCCGGTGGCCAACATCCACCGCGAGGAGATGCTGGCGGAGAAGCAACTGCCGATTTATTACTGCGCCTACACGCCGTGCTTCCGGGGCGAGGCGGGCGCGGCCGGGGTGGGCACGCGGGGCATGATCCGCGTGCATCAGTTCGACAAGGTGGAATTGATCAAGATCGTGAAGCCGGAAAACGGCTACGACGAATTGGAGAAAATGGTCGGCAACGCGGAGAAGGTGCTGCAACTGCTGGGCCTGCATTACCGCGTGATCCTGCTGTGCACGGGCGACATGGGGTTCAGCAGCGCGAAGACCTATGACCTGGAAGTATGGGCGCCGGGGCAGGGGAGCTATCTCGAGGTCTCGAGCTGCTCGAACTGCGAGGATTTCCAGGCGCGCCGCATGAACCTGCGCTTCAAGACGGAGAGCGGCGAGAAGAAATTTCCGCACGTGCTCAACGGCAGCGGCACGGCGCTGGCGCGCCTGTTCGTGGCGCTGGTGGAAACCCACCAGCAGGCGGATGGAAGCATCAACATTCCCGAGGTGTTGCAACCGTATCTCAAAACCAACCGCATCCATGCCTAAGCGCAGTCGGCCAGACCCCACCCCTCGACGGGGGAATGGGCCCGCGTCCGCGACGGGAAATCCGGAAACGGGAAATCGCATCGCATGAAAGTTTTGCTCGCCAGCAGTGAAGTTTACCCGTTCTCCAAGACGGGCGGGCTGGCGGACATGGTGGGCGCGCTGGGCCGGGCGCTGGTGAAGGCGGGGCACGAGGCAGTGTTGGTAACGCCGCTGTACCGGGGCATCCGCGAACGCTTTCCACAATTGCGGCGGGTGGACTGGCTTTTTGACCTGCCTCTGGGCGGCCGGCGGGCGCAGGCGAGCTTGTGGGAATTTGCCCAGCCCGGCGAGGCGAAGGTTTATTTCATCGAGCACAAGGGTTATTTCGACCGGGCGGGACTTTACCAGGACGGCAACCTCGGCTACGCCGACAACGGCGAGCGGTTCATTTTTTTCTCAAAATGCGTGGCGCATCTCGCACGGTATCTGCCGTGGCGGGCGGAGTTGGTGCACGTGCACGACTGGCAGGTGGCGCTGGTGCCGGCGATGATCCGGCAGCAGCAACAGGAAGGGTGGGGGAACGCGCCGCGAACCTGCCTGACGATTCACAACCTGGCCTTCCAAGGCATCTTCCCGGGGGAGACGCATGCGCTGACGAATTTATCGGCGGAATATTTTGCGCCCGACGGCGTGGGCGCCGAATATTACGGGCTGCTGAATTGCCTGAAAGGCGGGATTGTCTTCGCGGACAGCCTGACGACGGTGAGCCCGCGGTACGCGCGGGAAATCACGACCGAGGAGCTGGGTTGCGGGCTGGATGGCGTCTTGCGCAAGCACGCGGCGAAGCTGACGGGCATCCTCAACGGCGTGGATTACAACGAATGGAACACGACCAAGAATCCGCACCTGTTCCGTCCGTACACCATGGCGCGCATGGCCGGCAAGACTTTCAACAAGTGCGAGCTGCAGCGGCAGGTGGCCCTGCCCGTGGATGAAACCATTCCACTGTTCGGAACGATTTCGCGGCTGGCGGACCAGAAAGGCGTGGACATTGAGCTGGGCGCGCTGGAGGAAATGCTCACGGGCAACATCCAATTCATCCAGCTCGGGAGCGGTTCGCCGGAATATGAGCGCGCCTACCGGGGCCTGGCGGCGCGATTTCCGCGCAAGGTCTCCGTCCAGTTCGGCTACAATGAGAAACTCTCGCACCGCATCGAGGCCGGGTGCGATTTTTTCCTGATGCCATCGCGGTTTGAGCCGTGCGGGTTGAACCAGATGTACAGCTTGCGCTACGGCACCATTCCGGTGGTGCGCGCCACCGGCGGCCTGGATGACAGCGTGATTGATTACGGCCAGGACCCGGAGAAGGCCGACGGCGTGAAGTTTTACGAATACACCTCGCGGGCGCTGGCCAAGGGCATCCGGAAGGCGCTGGCGATCTACAGCACGCCGGCGCTGTTCCGGCAATTCCGCCGCAACGCGATGAAGGCGGATTTTTCCTGGGAAAAGACGGTGGGCGAATACGTGAAGGTTTACACGCAGACGCTCAAGTGATGGACGGATCCTGATTTCTTGCAAGCATAAGCCAACCAAACATAATCAAAGAGTCCGTTGCTGGAATCGTGAATTGTCATTTGAATGGCGGCGTCTGCCATTGAATCTGAATCGTAAGCAGCCGCAATACGAGCCGGAAACCGCCCTGCAGTTTTCGGTTTAGCTGCGCTTCTCACTGTGATAAGTTTCTGGCAAATGGATCAGCCGGGCCGCACCGCCAATCCCCAATCGTTGTCGGGAGACGCGGTTTCCAATCAGGAAACCAGCGCCGTTACGCGGCTGCTTAATTCTCTGGGGCAGGGCGACGCCAAGGCGGCCGATGGGCTGCTGGCGGTGGTCTATGGGCAATTACACCAACTGGCCGCCGGCAAAATGGCCTCGGAACGGGCGGGCATTACGATCCAGCCCACCAGCTTGGTCCACGAGGCGTGGTTGCGACTCGGGGGCGGGAAAGACCAAAGCTGGGAGAGCCGGGCGCACTTTTTTGGCGCCGCAGCCGAAGCCATGCGCCGCATCTTGATTGAGAATGCGCGCCGCAGGCAGGCGGCCAGGCACGGAGGTGGACAGCAGCGGTTCGACGTGGACGAGGTTGAAATCAGCGCCGGAGTCAAGGACGATGAACTAATCGAAGTCAACGAAGTTCTGGAGAAGTTCGCCGCTATGGATCCGCAAAAGGCGGAGTTGGTAAAGCTCCGCTATTTCGTGGGCTTTACTCTCGAAGAAACGGCCGGGGTGCTGGGCATATCGGTTCCAACCGTCAAGCGGTGGTGGAGCTACAGCCGGGCCTGGCTCCGGGCGGAGATGGCTTCCGGACGGTAAATTCCCGCAGCCCGGCCTGCGATCCGCAATTACCACATCTGTTTGACGGCGGCAGCCACGCGATTCCAATCCGGCATTTCCCCGGGAGAAACAGGGGTGGGGGTGCCACGGTTGCCGGGGACTTTTACGGTGGCCCAGCGCCAGTGTTCCACATGTCCATCGGCCAGGGCAAGATTGGCGCCGCCATTGTGCCGATCCGACGGCATGTCCCACCAGGTCGTGGTGTCGTTGTAGAAGAGCGTTGGCATGCCAAAATGTGAATCGAGCATGGTGTCCTTGTTTTCGTCAACCAGAACGAGACAGGCCGCGGGGTTTGGCTCCAGCAAGCTCGAGGATTTGGCAAAACTTGGCAGGTGCGCCGCCGGCCACGGGTCAGGGCTGCCGTTGACCGACTGGCTCAGATTGTAACTGCGGTTGCGCGGCTGCGAAAGCGGGTTGCCATACTGATCAAAAATGGTGGAGAGGTCAGCCGGGCAATGGTAAATGCCGACCGACCGGTTGTAGGGATACAGGAGGCCATTCTCGATATTCGTCGTGGTGGCATCCAGAATTCCCGTCCCCTGGCACCAACTGGAGCCGAAGGCAGCGCCCGCGATGTTGTTGTTGGGCACCACCAAATCGGAGTTGTCGCCGGCATAGAGATGCCAGCAGACGATCAATTGCGTGAGATTGTTCACGCACGCCGCGTTCCTGGCGGAGTCTTTCGCCCGGGACAAGGCGGGCAGGAGCATCGCGGCCAGGATCGCGATAATGGCGATGACCACAAGCAGTTCGATCAGTGTGAAACCGCTGTCCGTACGGCCTCTCATAGGGGCGTTTCTCCGAACCGGGGATGGGGCTCGCCGCCCTGATTCCCGGTCTTTAGTTGTCCTAAACATATCGTTCATACCATATAATCATGCGAAGTCTAGAGAGATTTTGGATCACACGGGCGCCCGGGAGCTCCCCGAAACCAAAACTCGTGGGTTCTTTTGTGCTTGATTTGCACATTAGAGGTGAGTATGAACAGTAAAAGGTGGGTTAAAACCAGTTGGAAGCGCTGGCTGGGCGCCGACTTATAAACGTTATCCCAAGGTCGGAAGGACATGCATGCTTGCTTGAAGATCCAAAACGTCCTGCACTGGGCGGGGGTGGCGTCTGTGCTGCTGTTGGCGGGATGCTGCGCGCCAAAGAGCAGTTGGACGAATTCCCAATCCGGAAAGTGGCAAGATGCCGGCAATTGGTCATCCGGTTCACCCAGTAACCGGGTCTCCATTTACATCACCAACCCGGGCACCAAGACCGTCACCATTGACGAGACTACGACCTCCGGCAAATATTCCGATACGCTCTCGATCAACGATCTCACGGTGTCTGGAACCGTGGGTTTCTCGAACATTCTGGCGCTGCTCGGGGCGGGCACAAACGTGCCCTTGCGGGTGGCGGACTCGATCACCCTGGGCACCGGTGGTGGGCCGGGTTTTCTCCTGGTCAGCAACTCGGCGCTCAACGCCGGCGCGCTCATTCTGGGCAGCCACAACGGCTCAGTGGGGGTGATGACCGTCCTGAGCAATGCCATTGTGAACGTCAGCTCAAACATCACCCTGGCCAGCATTTCCTTGACGGCCACCAGCACGATCACCCTGACTGGAGGGTACTTCACGGCGACCAATGGGGTGACCCGAATCGCCGTGACCGGCAACGGCGTGCTGACCGTCACTGGCGGCACCAACACGTTCCGGCAAATAATTCTTAATCCCAATGGAAAGGGTTCAGGCGGGTTTTACCTGCACGGGGGAAAGGTGAAAATCCTTGGGAACGGAACCGGCCCCGGCCAGGGACTGGTTTCAAACTGGGTCCTTTTCGACGGGGGCGATCTGGATGGCAGCGACACGAGCTTGACCATTGGCATGAACACGGATGATTCAGAAGTGAGCATTCCAGCGGGGGCAGCGGGCCTTCAGGGACAACTAGCTGCGATGTACGTTGGCTATGGTCAAAACACAGGCACGTTTAGTGAAGCCGGCTTTGACACTTGTGAGGTGGACGTGTCCAACCTGGTCGTTCTTGGGGATAGTATCGGTGGAGCGATTGGCAATATCAACCTGTCGGGGGGCCGTCTCTGCATCACCAACCCCATGCAAACAGCGGCCCTGATCATACGCAATGGAACGTTTGCCCTGAGCGGCGACGGCGCTGGCAATGGTGGCGACCTGGTGGTGGACAATATCTACCTCACCAATTCCACCGGCCAATTTGTAAACAACGGGGGCTCGCTGGACGTCAAGGGCCGGATTTTCACCTTGCCCCCGGCCCTGACTGCCAGCCGTTCGCCCGGCCTCGTGACGATTTCCTGGCCGGCGTGGTCGCCCTGGCCGTACTGGGAATTGCAAACCAACTCGGATTTGACCAAACCTAACGGCTGGACGGCGGACGGCGTTTCGCCGACAGCCAACGGCGGCATCAATTCCGTCAGCGTGACTCCAAACGCCACCAAATTGTTTTTCCGGCTCCTGCCAATCCAGTGACGAAAGCACCCGCTCAGGGAGAACGAAATGAGAAATCGATTCCGAGGTGATCCGATTTCACGCCAAATCTCGCATGAATCAACGGATGCGAAAATGCCGCCGGTCAGCAGCGATGGGGGCGGGGTGGGGGACCGGCAGACCACCAAACCGATGGAAAGGACCGAATGATTATGAACGAATTCAAGTTCAATTGTCCGCACTGTGACCAGCACTTGCAGTGCGACCCGCAATATTCCGGGCGCGAAATCCAGTGTCCCAGTTGCAACCACCTGATCCGGATCCCCAAAGCAGGGGGACAGACGGCCAACTACCAGCCGGAAGTGGGAAAAACCTGGGCGACATACGTCGGCACCGGGCGGGTGGACCCGCCCGGCAACCTGCGGCTCAAAAAGCATTAAACCGGGGCGGCATGGAACGCCAAAGCTGCGTCCGTCTTATGAATGATGCAAAAGTAAGTGAAGAGTCCGTCTTCAGCGGCGCCTTGCTGCTGCCGCCGGCCCAACGGGAGGATTACCTCAAGGCGGTGTGTGGGGAAGACGAGGCCCTACGGACCCGGGTGCACGTCCTGCTGAAGGCCGACGCGCAGACGGAAGGCGCGATGACGGAGCCCGCCGCCCTTCCGCCCGGCAAGACGATCGTCCTCCCGCCACCGCCCGGGGAGAAACCCGGCGATCGCATTGGCCATTACAAGATCCTGCAGTTGATCGGGGAAGGCGGCTGCGGTGCCGTTTATATGGCCGAGCAGGAGCAACCGGTCCGACGCCGGGTGGCGCTGAAGGTCATCAAGCTGGGAATGGACACCAAGAATGTGATTGCCCGTTTCGAATTGGAACGACAGGCCCTGGCATTAATGGACCATCCGAACATCGCGAAGATTTTCGACGGCGGTTCGACCGAAACGGGCCGTCCGTTTTTTGTGATGGAACTGGTGCGCGGCATCAAGATCACGGATTATTGCGACCAACACAACCTGACGACGGCGGCCCGGCTCGAGCTGTTCTCCCAGGTTTGCCGGGCCATCCAACACGCGCACCAAAAGGGAATCATTCATCGTGACATCAAGCCGTCCAACATCCTGGTGGCGCTGCATGATGGCGTGCCGGTGCCCAAGGTCATTGACTTTGGCATCGCCAAAGCCACGGACCTGCGGTTGACGGACAAAACGGTGTTCACCCAGTTCGAGCAATTCATTGGCACACCGGCCTATATGAGCCCGGAGCAGGCGGAAATGAGTGGCCTGGATATCGACACGCGCAGCGACATTTATTCGTTGGGCGTGCTGCTCTACGAACTGCTCACCAGCCAGACGCCAATCCGCCCCGCCGAATTGATGTCGGCCGGACTGGAGGCCATGCGCCGGCTGTTGCGGGAGAAGGAACCGCCGCGCCCCTCCACCTGTCTGAGCACCATGATCAACCAGGAACTAACCACCGTAGCGAAGCACCGCCAGGCCGCTGCGCCCAAACTAATTCACCTGGTACGCGGGGACTTGGACTGGATTGTGATGAAGGCGCTGGAGAAGGACCGCTCGCGCCGCTACGAGACAGCGGTTGGGTTCGCGGCGGACATTGAACATTTTCTCAAAAACGAGCCGGTCCTGGCCCGGTCTCCCAGTGCCTGGTACCGCTTTCAAAAGCTGGTGCGACGCAACAAACTTGCCTGCGCCGCCGCCGCTGCTGTCAGTCTCTCGATCCTGCTTGGTTTGGCGGTTTCGACCGGGCTTTATTTGCGTGAGAAAGAAGCCCGGCATCAGGCCGACAACGCGGCGGAAAAGAGCCGGCAGGTGTCGCTGTTTTTGGAAAACATGCTCAAAGCGGTCGGCCCGGCCGTGGCGCTGGGACGCGACACGGCCTTGCTGCGGGAAATTCTGGACCAGACCGCCGCGCGGGTCACCACCGATTTGCGGAACGAGCCGGAGGTCGAGGCCGAGATTTGCGACACCCTGGGCGAGGTCTATCGCGAACTCGGATCGCCCGGCAACGCCGAGGAGTTTCACAGCGACTCCCGCGCGCTGCAGGCCAAAATCAGCGGCGGCAAGCTGGCGGATGCCGCGCGCTCGCTTAACGACCTTGCGGTGGTGCTCCGGGACGAGGGGAGGCTGGCGGAAGCCGAATCCCTGCACCGGGAAGCCTTGGCCTTGCGCCGGAAGATTTATGGCAACAACAATTCCGACGTGGCGGTTTCGCTGAACAACCTGGCGCTGGTCCTGCGCAGCGAGGACAAACTGGCCGAGGCCGAGCGCACGCATCTGGAGGCGCTGACCCTTCAGCGAAAGTTATTTGGCAAGGAAAGCCTGCCGGCAGCCACCTCATTGAACAACCTGGCGCTCACCTTGCGGGACGAAGGACGGTTTGCCGACGCTGAAACGAGTTTGCGCCAAGCCTTGGCGATCGAGCAACGGGAGTTAGGTGAAAGCGATCCGCGGCTGGGTGTCACCATGGATAACTTGGCGTTTCTGTTGTTGCAAGCGGGCAATCTTTCCGAAGCGACCGTGCTCGCGAACCGGTCGCTCGTCCTACAGCGGAAGCTGTTTGGTCCGGAACATCCAGCCGTCGCAACGGCAATGAACGATCTGGCCATGATCCTTACGGCGCAGGGACATCTGGCCGAGGCGGAACAGCTCCATCGCGACGCGCTGGCCATGCGCCGCAAGCTGCTGGGCGGGGAGCACCCGGAAGTGGCGGGTTCGCTGGACCATTTGAGCCAGACCTTGCGCCTGGAAAAGAAACTGGCCGAAGCGGAAAGTCTGGCCCAGTCGGCACTGGCCATCCGCAGAACGATTTATGGGAACGAACATTCCACCGTCGCAGCCTCGCTCGAAAATCTGGCGCTCGTGCTCCGGGACGAAGGCAAATTGAATGAGGCGGAGACTTCGATGCAGGCAGCGCTGGCCATGTGGCAAAGGATCTTGGGCGATCAACATCCCCAGCTTGCCGCCGCCCGAAAGGACTTGGCGTCCATCCAGGCGCAGGAGGGCCTGTCAACCAAAGCAAACGTCCTACCAACGCCGTGACGTGATGAAAGCGGCTAAATCGCCGCAATGTCCGGCGCAAGAATCCTCTGGCCATTGCCTCCCGGCCCTGCTAAAAAAGTTTTGCGGGAAATCAGAACAACATCGGATCATTCATGAAGAGTTCCTCATTCATCATTTTTCGGGCAGTTTTGGCCGTCGTTTTAATGATTGGATTTTACCTGCTGGCACTGGGTATTGCCTCGGTATTGCTGTGGATACCCTACGCCGAACTCGTGTATGCGAATCGCATCACCCCCAAACTGGCCATCCTCTGCGTGGTCGGCGGGGTGGCCATCCTCTGGGCCGTGCTGCCGCGCTTCGACAAGTTTATCGCGCCGGGGCCAAAACTGGAGCGGGACAAATATCCAAAACTGTTCAAGGAACTGGACACCGTGGCCCAAGCGACCCACCAAGCCATGCCCGCCGAAGTTTATTTGGCGCCGGATGTAAACGCTTGGGTGATGCAGCGTGGCGGACTCATGGGCTTCGGCAGCCGCCGGGTGATGGGGCTGGGTTTGCCGCTCATGCGCATCCTGACCTGTTCGCAATTCCGCGCCGTGCTGGCGCACGAGTTTGGACATTATCACGGCGGGGACACCAAGATCGGCCCGTGGATCTATAAGACGCGCGGGGCGATTGTCCGGACCGTGAATTCCTTGCGCAGCCGATCGTGGCTGCAGAAGCCATTCCTGTGTTATGGCAAAATGTTTTTGCGCATCACCCACGCGGTTTCGCGGCGGCAGGAGTTTGTGGCGGATGAACTGGCCGCGCGCACCATCGGGGCCAAGCCGTTGGCCGACGGATTGTGCACCGTCCACAAAGCGGCGCCGGCGTTTGACTTTTACTGGCGCAGTGCCTGCGCGCCGGTCTTGCACGCCGGATTCCTGCCGCCGTTGTCGGATGGATTCGGCCAATTTGTCAAAGCCAGCAGCATCGCGGAAAAGATGGAAAAACATTTGCAAGAGCAGTTGGCGAACGGGAAAGCCGACCCGTATGACACCCATCCGCCGCTCAAGGAGCGCATCGCCGCCGTGGCGGGCCTGCCGGCGGGGCCGGACCAGGGCGAAGATCTGCCGGCCGTGTCGCTTTTGGAGGCCGTGCCCGTGCTGGAACGTGAATTGATGGCGCAGGTGGCCGGCGCGGACGCCGCCGCCAAATTGAAGGCCATTGACTGGGGCGAAGTTGGTTCCCAAGTCTATGTTCCGCAATGGACCGAATTGGTGCGGCTGAACGCCAAGGGCCTCAAAGGTCTGACGCCTGAAGCGTTGGGCAAAAAGGCGCTCAATCTCAGGTTATTCGGCAATACCCTGGTGGATTATTCCCAGGAAGCTCCCGATGACGCACATGCCGAGAACCTGGCCAATGCCGTGGCGGGAGCCGCACTCATTCTGTTGCTGCTGCAACGCGGCGGCCGCTTGGACATCGCTCCTGGCGACGACATCTCGGCGACGCTGGGCGGACATTTGGTGAAACCTTTCGCCTTTCTGTGGGCGCTGAAAACAGGCGAGCTCACGGCGGATGATTGGACGAAGCAATGCGCCGAACTTGGCATTGCGGGGATGGATTTGGGGACGGTGGCGCCAGCTATCGCCGTTAGCACGAGCCCGAAGCTGGAAGGATAATACTTGGGAAAGCTGTTCATGATTCACGCCCAAGCAGGTTCCGGGGTGTTTGTATTGAATATAACAAACATTGTGCATCATTATATATACGCGGAAACCCTAGTAAATTGTGCTGCGTCTTAAATCTGAAGCCCTCAATTCCGTGTTGCCATTGTTTAACAGGCGCTCTTAAGCATCGAGGAAAACGTCTTGAAGCATTTCAAAATGGTCAGCTTGGTCGGAAGCGAATATGCCACACTTCTGCGAGATTAAACATTTTCAAGCCATTGCTCCGCCGGAAGAGGCAGTCAAATTATCCCTGCCGTGAAGCGGTCATGGCTTTCCCGTGCCCCTCCAGGGCCAGGCGGATGCCGGCGAAGAATTTTGGCTCACACCCGGGGGCATCTTCTGGGTTCCAAGACGGGCAGGGTGCATGACTCCCCTGCCCTTTTCCCGCCGCCTGCCTTGACACACGACCAAGGACTCCTCCACGGGGCAGATCTTTTCTAATACTTTTCTGAGTCGTGTGTCCTTATCATTAAGCATTCAGTACAGTTCAATGAAAACAATCAGAAACTCCTTCGGAAAATGGCTTCCGTTCCTGGCTTTGGCAAGCATGCTCTTTACGCCCCTAAGCGCGTTTGCCGACGGCTGTTTTGTGGCGCCCAAATTTATCTGGGACAAGCATAAGGATATTAACGAGCCGACCCAAAAGGCCATTATCGTCTATGACGCCGGGCGGGAGGATTTGATTTTGCAGGTGAAATATGAGGGGCCGACGGATGAATTTGGCTGGCTGGTGCCGGTGCCGAATTTGCCGGAGGTCAAACTGGGCTCGATGAAGTGTTTTTACGAACTGAGCCAGTTTACGCAGCAGCTTTGGCCGCCGGTTTCCCAGAATCGCGGTGATCAGCTTCCCATCCCCTCAAGCTTGGGGCAGGAGCGTGAACCGCCAGTAAAAGTCATCGAAATCAAAACGGTGGGCGCCTATGAAATCGCCATCCTTTCCACCAAGGACACCGGCGCGCTGGGGAAATGGCTGGATGCGAACGGTTTTTATTTCCCAACCGGCCAGACCGACGTGATTGATGCGTATGTAAAACAGCAATACTACTTCGTGGCGGCCAGAATCAACACGTCCAGGAGCAGCAGCTTTGAACTCCTCTCGCCGCGGCAGGCGGGGAAAAAGCCGGCGGGGAATTATTCGGCTCACCTGAAACTGGCCAGCGGCGAGTTGAGCCCGCTGCAAATCAGTTTTGCCAGCGACCATTGCGTGTTTCCGTTGAAGATTTCATCCGTGAACGGCAAGCCGTCGGAGGTGCAAGTTTATGTGTTGTGCCCCGAACCGCTGCTGGAGAAGACGCTCTTGGAAAAAGAACTGCCGCTGATTCATAGCAACGACATGGTGCGGGCGGCGCAGCGGGCGAAGTGGTATCGGGAAAACAGGTTCCGAAGGAATCGCCTTCGCACGTTAGACCCGGCTTCTCCCCTGCCCCTTTTGTCGTCCGAGGAACGCGAGATCAATCGAATCAGCCAACGGCCCGAGCTTGGCCCGGACGAGTTGTTGCACTTTGCCAAGGTAACCCAGCACGCTCTGCCGGAGTGCCGCCGGATTATCGCCCGGTTGGGGGACAAATCGTGGTGGCTGATGAAACAAACGTGGACGTTCGCGCCGGAAGAAATGCGGGATTTGGAGTTTGCCCCGGCGATTCCGTATTTCGCGGCGCTGCTGGACTCGCAGTCCGGCTATTACGCGGTGGCGAGCCTGGAGACGTTCACCACCGACGCAGTTCCCGCCCTCCTTGACACGGTAAAAAATGCCAAAGACCCGGAAGTGCGCGGCCTGGCGGCCGGGGCATTTAATTACGACCTGCGAGATATTACTGACCTGCGCTTGACCGCGGCGGCGCCGTCCTGGCTGAAGGATTCAGAACCGAAAGTCAGGGCGGCTGCGGTGTACATACTGGGAAGAAGTTGGGACCCAAAATATGCGGGGACGCTGGTCGGGCTGTTAAACGACCGTGATCCGGAGGTGCGCGGATTGGCGGGAGCATTTTTGCAACAACACCCCGGCGATATTGAGAATTTCGTGCCCCGGTTTCGGGCGATGCTCACGGATCAAGATCCCGTGGCCCATGGTTTGGGTTTTGAACTGCTGCATCATCTTGGCGAGCCACTTTCGCGCGAAGAGTTGCTGGGCGTTTTCAAGGCGCCAACCATGGGAGCGGTTTGGGACGCTTACGAAGAGTTCAAGAAACAGACGGGCAGGGACTTGTCAGACTCGGAGGATATGGTGGTGTTGCAAAATTCGGAACCCAACATTCGCGGCGGGCTTGGCCTGCTCGTGCTCTATCAAAATGCCGACCCGCAGGCGGTGGATCTGGCCATGCCGCTGTTGCAAGATCCCGAGATACCGGTGCGCGCGGCCGCCGCCCGGACCTTGCGCGCCTTGACCGGCCAGCATTTCACCTACGAGCAGGAGGCCGAATGGGAAAAGTGGTGGGCGGAGAACAAAGGGACTTTCGTGGCGCAGCAGCATCCGGAGGAAATGTGGCCGCAGCGCCGATGGCTTCGTCCGGGAGGCGACGGCGGGAGTGAAGGTCAGCCAATGATTCCGCATCAGCCCATGCCGGGAACTGGCTCAGCTACGAATTGAAAGCCGGACAGCGCGATTTGCGACCTCGCTGGTGCGACCATTTCGACTTCGCAAGGGGGCCAGGACGAGAGGTGCAGGGAGGCATGTTTTCCCCGCGCATTTCCATGCCGGATTGAAACGTGCGCGGCAAATGGCTCCAAGGTCCGGTTCAGCCAGGTTTTTTTGAATGTCTTTTCCGAGTCGTGTGTCTTTTTCATCAGGCATTCAACAGAATCTCAGAAGAATTTGATCACACGCTTGACATCGGCCAAAATCACCGAGATAAAACAAATCCCGCCCGCGGCATGGGCCTTGGCCAAAGAGAAGGGTTGGTGGTGGCGCGGGCAACTGAAACTTTTGATTTGCCAGAAGAAGCAAATCGATGAAAACGTTTTTGAGACCTCAAGGACTGGGCATGCTTGTGAGCTTGCTACTGTTGTGCACTTGTACGGCAGGAAATTCGGTTGACCAACGGCTTCCCGCTAACGTGATAATGAACGAAGATGCGGGGTGCGGAAACTGGTTGTTTGTGACGCTTCATCTGGAGGACGGTGAAGAATTGCCCTTTTTTATAGACACTGGCTCGGCCTCGACTTTTCTCAACCAATCATTGGCGGCGAAATTGGGCCAACCTATTGCCTCTGACAGCCAGGTGTCTCCACGTTATCCGGCGCCAAAACTTTTTTTGGGCAAGGTGCAGTTGAAAACAGGAACCACGGTTGGAGTTCTGGATTTCACGAATGAATCGTCCAGTGCCGGGCGGCGGGTGATGGGAGTATTAGGAATTGACTGTCTCAAACATTACTGCATCCAATTGGATTTCGACGCCAGGGAAATCCGATTTTTGGATCCGAACCATTTGGTAACCGCATCGTTGGGACAAGCTTTGCCGCTTACTTTTTCGAAAGAGTGGCATCAGCCTTTGTTGGATAATTGCAATCTGGTTGAAGGTAAAGGAAAACCCGCTTTGATTGACAGTGGATATCAGGATGCTGACGGAACGTTGAATTCCGAACAGTTCTCAGCGGCAATTCGTGTTGGAGCTGTGATTCCGATCGAAAACGTGCCTGGATATGCGCGACTTCGCGGATGCCTTTGGAATGGAGAAACGCATACCAATATGATTATCGCCAGAGCTGATTGGAATGCGATTGGGTTGGAATTTCTGGCGCGGCATCTTGTCACATTGAATTTTCCCGAACGGAAGATATATCTGAAACAAACAAGAAGTGGTCCATTGATTACTGAAGACTTGCACAGTGGGCTGGAATTCTTAACCGGCCTGAAGAAAACAGGCCAACTGCCTGGGTGCACAGCAGATGATAAAGGCCGACTGGATTATTTTGGACAACATTCCTACCCCCTCACTTTCACCCTCAGAAAAAAGGGTGACTCATTTATCTATCACTACGCAATTGTTCGGGCGTCCAAAGCCAGTCCTTGGCAGTTGCAAAAAGCTTGGCAAACCGATCAAAACGGTCGCTCGATTGTAGAATTTGCTGTCCCTTGAAGGTTGCCGTTCAGCTTTCGCAATCGGACGCTGGAATCGCACGTGGTTCGTCAGTCGGATACGAATGTCTAGCTCCCCTGCCCTTTTCTCGCCGCCGAAAGCACGTTCGCCGAACCTGCCTCGCGCCTGATTATCATCACCCCAGCCGCGCATGTTGCCGGCGGTACTCGCTGGGTGTCACGCCCACCAGCTTGTGAAATTGCCGCGCAAAATAATTGCCGTCGCCAAAGCCCACTTGAAAGGCGATTTCAGTGACGCCGGCGTGGCTTTGGCGCAGCAGCGAGGCGGCGTGGTTGACGCGCAACTGGATGAGGTGGGCAATGGGCGAACAGCCCATCGCGGCCTGGAAGTTGCGGATGAAATGGCGCTTGGACATGTGGGCGATCCGGGCCAGTTGCTCCAAGTCCACCGGTTCCTGGTAATTCGCCTCGAGGTGGCTGATGGCTTCGCCGATCCGCAACAGGGCGCGGGAGTCCGGGTTGCGGGCCTTGCCGAAGCAACGGGACAGGTACCCCACCAGTTGCATGAAAACGGCGGTGGCCATGTACTTGAACCCGGGCGGCCGGTTTTGCAGTTCATGCTCCAGCTTGTCCACCAAGTCGCCGACGACGCCCAGTTCCTGCGCGGTGAGCCGCAGGCGGCTGTTGAACTGGTGGCGCAGGCGCCAGGCCGGCTCCAGCACAAACAGCGCGTGATAGCCCGGCAGTGCCCGCAACTCGTTGTCGCGCAACAAATCGAGCTTTTCCGGCTGGAACAGGATGTTGATCAGGCACAGGCGCTCCATGTTGTGGTAATCGTGCGGCCGCGAGCCGCCGATCACGAAGACGTCGCCCATGTTGAGCGGATAGGATTCCTTGCCGGTGACATGCACGCCGCGGCCCGAGGTGATGATGACCATTTCGCCAAACTCGTGGGCGTGCAGGCCGAAGGGTTCCTGGGGATTGCGCCGCTCCACAGCCACGGGAAATCCATCGGGGGGAAACCAGTCTTTGCGGCGCAAAATAGGATGCGTCATGGCTCGGCGTGGGCCGCGGGAAAACCGCCCGGGGTGGTCATGGCCAGATCGTGCTAATCTTTGGCACTATTGTCAAGGACACGGCCACCGGCGCTGCTATAATGCAGCTTGAACACCAGCTATATCCGTCACCCTTACATCGAAATTGCTATGACCAAATCCGAAAAACAGGTGCAGGGCGCCTACCAGATCGCCCGCGAACAGTATGCGGCCATCGGCGTGGACACCGAGGCCGTCTGCAAACAGCTCGCCACGGTCCCCGTTTCGCTTCACTGCTGGCAGGGCGACGACGTGGGCGGGTTTGAAAATTTCGGCGGGACGCTGACCGGCGGCATCATGGCCACCGGCAATTATCCGGGCAAGGCCCGCACGCCGGAGGAACTCCGCGCCGACGCCACCAAGGCCCTGACACTGATTCCCGGCAAGCATCGTTTCAATCTCCACGCCTTCTACGGCGAGTTCGGCGGCAAGAAAGTGGATCGCGACGCCATCGAGCCCGCGCATTTCAAGAACTGGATTGATTGGGCCAAGTCCCTCGGCATCGGCCTGGATTTCAATCCCACTTGTTTTTCCCATCCCAAATCCGCCGACGGCTTCACGTTGTCGCATCACGACAAGGCCATCCGGCAATTCTGGATCGAGCATTGCCGCCGCAGCCGCGAAATTGGCGCCGCCATGGGCAAGGCCCTCGGCAAGGCGGCCGTGACGAATATCTGGATTCCGGACGGCATGAAGGACACGCCGGCGGACCGCCGGGCGCCGCGGGAACGGCTGCTGGATTCGCTGGACCGGGTGCTCAAGACCAAGCTCAATCCCAAGCACAACCTGGACGCCATCGAAGGCAAGCTCTTCGGCATCGGCGCCGAAAGCTACACGGTGGGCATGCACGAGTTCTACTTGGGCTATGCGGTGAAGCACCAGACACTGATCACGCTGGACGCCGGCCATTATCATCCCACCGAAAACGTCGGCGACAAGATTTCGTCGGTCCTGTGCTTCGTGCCGGAGGTGCTGCTGCATGTCAGCCGCGGCGTCCGCTGGGACAGCGACCATGTGGTGACATTGACGGACGAACTGAACAGCATTGCCCAGGAACTGGTGCGGGGCGATTACCTGGGCCGCACGCACATTGGCCTGGATTACTTTGATGCCAGCATCAACCGCCTGGCCGCGTGGGTCATTGGCGCCCGCAACATGCTCCGCGCCCTGTGCCTGGCCATGCTGGAGCCTTATCCGCAATACCAGAAGTTGGAACTGGAGGGCGACTACACCTCGCGCTTGGCGCTGATGGAAGAGGCCAAGAGCCTGCCCTTCGGCGCGGTCTGGGACTATTACTGCGCGCAGAAGGGCGTGCCGGTGGGCCAGCTCTGGCTGGCGGAGGTCAAGGACTACGAAAAAACGGTCCTCTCCAAGCGCCAGTAAACTCCCGACATTCAAGCCATGAATCAACTCGCGCAAGAGACCGCCAATCCGGCCCTGGGCATCCTCATTTTTGCCTTGGGCGGCCTGGCGGGAGCGGTCTTTTATCTGCCCCTGAAGAAGGTCAAAAACTGGGCGTGGGAAAGTTACTGGCTGTTCTACGCCTTGTTCGCCTTGTTGCTGGTGCCGTGGGCGCTGGCCTTGATCGAATCCCCGAACATCCTGCGCGTGCTTCAGGCCGCGCCGGGCAACGAACTGTGGTACTGCTATCTCTGCGGCGCCGCGTGGGGCTTCGGCGGGCTCACTTGGGGATTGATGATCCGGTATCTCGGCGTGGGCCTGGGGTTGGCCATCGGCTGCGGACTTTGCTCCGCCGCCGGCACACTCGTGCCCAAGCTGATCACCGGCAAGTTCGGCGAGCTCCTGCAACCGGGCGCGGGCATCACCTCGCTAGTGGGAGTGATTGTCTCCGTGGCCGGCATCGTCCTGGTGGGCCTGGCCGGAATGTCCAAGGAAAAGGAACTGCCGGAAGCGGAAAAGAAGAAGTCCGTGGCCGAATACAACTTCAGCAAGGGCATGATGGTGGCCGTTTTCTCCGGCCTGATGAGTGCCGCCCTGGGCTTCGGCCTGGTGGGCGGGCCCACGATTGAGAAGCTGGCGCTCACCACCGAACCGGTCACGCCGATGGCTTGGAAGGGCCTGCCGGTGCTGGCGGTGGCCCTGCTGGGCGGCTTCACGGTGAATTTCCTGTGGTGCCTGTTCTTGAACATCAAGAACAAGACCTTTGGCGACTACACGAACAAGAAAACGCCCGTCGTGGCAAACATCGCGTTTGGCGCCATTGCTGGCGCCATCTGGACGTGCCAGTTCATCGCCTTCAAGACGGGCGAGCCGCAGATGGGCGCTCAAAGTTATGTGGGCTGGGCGGTGTTGATGGGCAGCTCCATTATGTTCAGTGGCGTGCTGGGCATCATCCTGGGCGAATGGAAGGGCACCAGTGCCCGGACGCGCGGCCTGCTGTCTGCCGGCCTGCTGGTGTTGTTGTGTTCCGCGTTCGTCGCTGGCTATGCCGGCAAGTTGGGGCAGCAAGCCCCGCCGGTGGCGCCCCAGCCAGCCGTTGCGCCCGCAACGGCCGGCCGCTGAGCGGCCGGCTTGCTGTTCAACTCAAGTCTCTTGGCGATTTTCAATTATGAGCAAAATCTATCTCGCAGTGGACCTTGGCGCAGAAAGCGGCCGGGTCATGGCCGGAATCTGGAATGGCAAGCGCATTCGTCTGGAAGAGGTGCACCGTTTTCCAAATGGTCCCGTGGTGTTGGGTGGCAGCCTCCGGTGGGACGTCCTTCGCCTGTGGGGCGAAATCCAGAACGGCTTGGCGCTGGCGGGGAAAAAATACGGGAAGCAGATCGTTTCCGTGGGCGTGGATACCTGGGGGGTGGACTTCGTCTTGCTCAATAAGCAGGAGGAAATCCTGGGCCAGCCATACCATTATCGCGACGCCCGCACGCAGGGTCTGATGAAGCGCGCCTTCCGGAAGGTTCCGCGCGCCGAGATCTTCGCCCAGTCCGGCATCCAGTTCATGGAACTGAACTCCCTGTATCAGCTATTGGCTTGGCAGCAGCATGCGCCGGAGATCCTGGACGCCGCCGACTGCCTGCTGTTCATGCCGGATTTCCTGCATTGGGCGATGTGCGGCGCCAAGAAGGCCGAGTTCACCATCGCCTCCACCTCGCAATTTTTGCATCCCAAGACAGGCACTTGGTCGAAGCGGCTGTTGAAACAGCTCGGCCTGCCGGCGCATTTCCTGCCGGAAATCGTGCGGCCGGGCACCGTGCTCGGCAAACTCCGGACCGAACTCGCCGAACGCACCGGTTTGAAGCACGTCCGGGTGGTCGCCCCGCCCTCGCACGACACCGCCGCCGCGGTGGTGGGCGTGCCGACGTCCGCCACCGGGCAGTCGAACTGGGCGTATCTCAGTTCGGGCACGTGGTCGCTCATGGGCGTGGAACTGCCCAAGGCGAACCTGAGCCAGTCGGCACTCGAGTTGAACATGACCAACGAAGGCGGCGTCAATGGCACATACCGCCTGTTGAAGAACATCATGGGCCTCTGGCTGGTCCAGCGCTGCAAGTCCGTTTACGAGGCGCGCGGTTCGACCTACGACTACGGGCAACTCGTCAAGCTTGCGTCCGCCGCCCAGCCGCTGCGTTCGCTGGTGAACCCCAATGATCCCCGCTTTTTGAATCCGCCGGACATGGTGGCCGCCATCCAGGGTTTTTGCCGCGAAACGAAGCAGCCGGTGCCCCGAACCGTGGGGGAAGTCGTGCGTTGCGCGTACGAAAGCTTGGCGTTGAAATACCGTGACGTGGCGGTGGGTGCGCTCGAAACCCTCACGGGCGAACCCCTCCGGCAAATCCACATCGTGGGCGGTGGCTCACGAAACGCCCTGCTCAACCAATTCACCGCCAATGCGTGCGAACGGCCGGTCACGGCCGGCCCCGTCGAGGCTACCGCGCTGGGCAACCTGGCCGTGCAGTTGCAGGCCGATGGCGAAGCGGGCTCCCTGGCCGAATTGCGGGAGATCATCCGCGCCTCCAGCGAGGTGCACCACTACAGCCCCGACGCCGGCTCCCAGGCGGCCTGGAAGGAAGCGGCCGAAGCTTACGCCGGATTACGAGCGCGGGGATGACCCCTGCAAACGGTTTGTCCCGAGTTCGATTGGCATTCCTCATGCTGAAAAATCAAGGGTCGTTTGGATTCACGGCTCATTCACTGGCGTTATTCTGCCAAGTTTGGCTGGAACCAGTGCATTAGCGAAATGATTTCCAATTCGCTTTTGCCAAGTGGGCCGTGAATGCGCGATTTTGGCTGAGGATTGGTTTTGTCAGGCAGCCGCCTGACCCTCAGTCGCCTTTGTGGAATAGGCGTTGTCGGCACACGTTTGTCACAGATTCTTAACCGACGCAAAGCTTGACTACACAGGGGCTTGGATTAAATTAGACCACGCAATCAGCCGTCAGAACCTGATTGCGCTTAAATCAGAATTCGTTATGGCTATAACTCTAAAAGTCAAATG
Organism: uncultured Bifidobacteriaceae bacterium; assembly: GCA_964532525.1. Lineage (GTDB taxonomy): Bacteria > Verrucomicrobiota > Verrucomicrobiia > Limisphaerales > UBA11358 > UBA11358. Next base: position 66,785 of record CAZHIM010000013.1, on the reverse strand, counting down.
GGTGGAACAAATTGACCAGCCCGGCTTGGGTCAACGCATCCGGCGCATTGGCGGTGTGGCTGGGGAACTGCAATGGCGGCACACGCAGGCAGCGGCGATTCAGTCCATCGAGCGAGGGCAATTTGCCTATTATGTGGAACAAGGCTCGCGGGCCATTCATCTTTTTGTTGCGCAAGATGCTGAAGGTAAGAAGTATCTGGCCATTCAGCCGGGACGATCCCAAGCCCTGGACGACCTGCTGATTTTGCCCAAGGCTGCTGAGGAAAGCTTAAGTGTCTGATGGCGCCTAAGTTGGCACGGGCGGCCTAAGTGGCCTGATTCTTAAATACGGGCAATACCCCCGCTCCCCGCATGACGTCCCTGCCCGGTTTGGCCGGGCGGATATCTTACCTAAAAGTCCCGCTTTTCAGACCGGCTGTCATCAGTTTTAGGGACACGTTCAAGAGCGAGGACAAGTCACCTGCGCACTCACTTAAACTTCAGCGATTTAGCCCGCTTCCAAGCCGCGGTGCGTGTCAGGTAACTGGACAACCATGTCCCATGCCGGTGATTTCATAGGATTCTCCATTCCAAAAAAAACGGGAATGTGGCAATAATCTGCACAGTTGGTTCAAAAAAACACTGAAAGGAATCCTATGCAAATCACATTTGTTGGCAACAAAACGAAGGCCACTGGTTTGGTGGCAGCGGTTGCCATTCTCGGTCTTGGTGTGGTTCAGTGCCAAGCTCAGTCGGTTATTTACAACTTCGCCGATGACACCGCGGATGGTTGGGTTAATTCGGGATTCGGCAGCACGCCGGCCGCCACCGTTTCAACCATCAATGGCGCCAATTACATATACCTTGCCAATGTCGGTTTCCAGTCGGGAAATGTGACCGGTGGCACCGGCACCGCTTTGCTGACGGCGATGCAGGCCGCTGCCGCCAACCCGGCCGGCTTCGACATCAGCTATAATTATTACATCAATACGGCCACCTATGTCGGTGCGACCTACCTGCAGCTGGGCACATTTGTCAACGAGGGCAACGGTACCTATAAGCAGGATTATAGCACGCCTAATGAAATCGCATTCAATGGCACCCAGTTGGCCAGCGGCGGGATTTTCCAAGGCACGGTCACGTTTAGTTTCGCCGCGGCTGGTTTTACCGGCCTCTCCACCACGGACACTCTTTATCGCTTGGGCCTCATTGAGAATGGCAATGGCACTGGTGGCGGGGTGTATTACACCGATATCAGCATCACGCCCGTTCCGGAACCGGCTTCGTTGGCCCTGTGTGGCTTGGGCTTGGCTGGCGGCGCGGCGCTCCTCCGCCGTCGCAAGGCTTGATGCCTGGGAACCCGGAATTTGTTTCCAGCCCCGCCAGTCCGGCGGGGCTTTTTGTTTAGGGATGGAACTATTTCAACTTGTTGTATTGGCCGACACCCCAGCGGATGACCGCCCGCGGCAGGAAGCGAGGCACCTGGGACAGAAGACGATTGGCGACTCCCGGCACGTGAAAGCACCGCCGCTGCCGGAAGGCCCGGTGACCGGCGGCGGCCACGGCTGCGGCGGACATCTTGGCGGCCTGCAATTCGCGGGTCTGATAGCTGCGGGCCACCCGGAAGAAATTGGATTCGGTGGGGCCGGGGCAAAGGTTGGTGACGGTCACGCCGGTGCCGCGCAGTTCCACCGACAGCGCCTCGCTGAAGGACTGCACGAAGGCCTTGCTGGCGTAATAGACGGCCATGTTCGGCCCGGGGAAAAAGCCGGCGATGGAACCCACGTTCAAGATGCCACCGCGGCGGCGCTGGAGCATGGCCGGCAGCAGGAGGCCGGTGAGGTTGACGAGGGCCGAGATGTTGACGTGGATGATTTCGAGCTGGCGGGCCAGGGGCAGTTCCGCAAACGCGCCGTGCAAGCCGAAGCCGGCGTTATTGACCAGCACGTCCACGGCGATTCCCCTGCCCTGCAATTCGCCCAGGATTTTTTCCGGCGAATCCGGGCGCACGAGATCGGCGGTGATGACGTGAACCTCAATCTGGTGCTGCTGGCGCAGTTCGGCGGCCAGGGTGTCCATCGCCGCGGTGTTGCGGGCGACGAGCACGAGGTTGGATTTGTCGGCCGCGAAACACCGGGCCAGTTCCAGGCCAATGCCGGAAGAGGCGCCGGTGACGAGGACGGTTTCGCTCATGCTCAACGAACGCCCCAGCCGAAGCGCGCCGTCAGCGGCCAATAGACGAAAAAGGATTTGCCGATGACATTGCGGGCGGGAAACGGTCCCCAGGCGCGGGAATCGAAGCTGTTGCAGGTGTTGTCGCCCATGACCATGTAGGAATCAATGATCTGTCCGTCCTCGGCGAGCTGATTGGTGAAGACAGTGTCCTCGTCCGGGAACAGGGGCGCCAACTCGATGTAGGGGCGGGTGTTGAGGCCATCCTTGTCAGCCACGGTGTCATTCACATGGCCGGAGTACTGGCTTTCGTGCGGGAGCTTGTTGGGATCGAATCCGTACACGTTCTCGAAATGCGGCGTGGAGGCGTCCAGGCGCTGGCCGTTGATGCGCAGATGGCGGTCGTCGCCGATTTGGACATGGTCGCCGGGGAGGGCCACGAGGCGCTTGATGTAAAACTGGTCCTGATCCATGCGCGGATGGTTGATGCCCTTGGTTTCAAAGACGGCGATTTCGCCGCGGGTGGGCTTGCGAAAATTATAGGTGACGCGGTCCACGAAGAGGTGGTCGCCGGCCTGCACCTTGAATTTCAGCACGTCTTCGCCCTTGTGATAAACGTGGCCCGGAAAAATGCCGCCGCGATGGGCGATATCCGAGTCGCCAAAGTCCGGCGGAAACCAAAGGGTGTATTCGTTGCCCGCCGAATTATCGTTGCTGTCGCCGATCCAGAACGACTGTTTGATGTTAAAGATCAAGAATTTGGTCGGGGCGCTGATGGCCTTGACAACGCCGTCATTGTCGGCGACGACATGGACATAAGAGATGCCCTCAAACCATTCTTTGACGCGTTCCCAGCCGGTGGGAATGACGAGTGATTTTTGCACCTGCATCTGCTGTTCAAACGCCTTGTTAATGGCGGGCTGCTCGGCGCGCAGGTTTTCCAGGAGAAAGACGGAGTTATAATCCGGCGTGGAGGTGACGCCGAAGAGCGTGGGCTGCATGGAGCCGGTGGGAATCTTGAACGGCTGGAGGAAGAACGTGCGGCTGGCCATGGCCACGGCCAGGGCCACGAGGAGGACTTCCACATTTTCGCGCCAGGCGGCGTTCGGGTAGGGTTTGAGCCATTTGTCGGACGTCACCTGGAGTTCGTCCGCCTTGATGTTGATGCGGCCGGTGTGGCCTTCCGCGATGGCGGCCTCCAGCTCATCCAGCTTCACTTGGACGGGCGCGATGGCCTGCGGGGAGAGAATGTCGCGCTGGGCGGCGAGGAGCCGGCGATAATGCTTGTGCGCCGTCATCGCCTCCCGGACGGTCTTGGACATGAACCAGCGGAAAAAAATCATAATCTTTCGTTTTGGACAGAAACCGCCTGAATTCTCATAAATTTATTTCCGCAAAATAGCGTCCGCCGCCCCGAATGACAACGAAACAAAAGCGAAAATCCCGGCGGGGGATGTGAGACAAAATTCTTCTGGACTGTCCAAGGCTGGAATTGGCTGAGCATATCCGATGCGGCGGACCGCGGCTGTGTCGGAGACCAGCCGCAGCGAGGTGGCCAGCCAGAAGACCTGCCGAGTGGCTCGGGCCATGGAATTGCGAACCTTGCTGCGGCTGGCTTTCAGCCCAGCCGCGGTCCAGCCTCACACTCCCGAGACCGGCATTCAGCTTGTATATGCGTTTCCTAGATAAACGAACCGCGTTTATATGGGCCTTTTCAGTATCGCCCTGGATTCTGTCTCACTCCCGCTCGGCAGGCGCCGCTCGCAAGTGCTTTGCTCCGGGCGCAATCTGTGGCTAACTGGAGCGCATGCCACCCGGCGCGCCCATGAAATTGCTGCCCCTGCCCCGCTCCCTGAAGCGGCTGCCAGGCACCCTCCTGCTGCCCCAAGCGGCGCTCGCAGCCGCCATCCGAGTGGTCCGCACCGCTGCGGCTCCGGCGCAGCGGGAGGGCTATGCGCTGACGATTGACCGGCACGGAGTGACGATTCAGTTTCGCGAACCGGCGGGGCTGCGCGCCGCCACGGCCACCCTGCGGCAGTTGTTGCGCGAATACGGCCGGCGGCTTCCGTGCCTGCGAATCCGGGACTGGCCGGACTTTGCGCGCCGGGGCGTGATGCTGGATGTCTCGCGCGGCCGCGTGCCCAAGCTGGAGACGCTGCTGGAGCTGGCGGAAAAGCTGGCGGATTTCAAGATCAACGAATTGCAGCTCTACACCGAGCACACGTTTGCCTATCGCAAATACCGGTCGGTGTGGCAAAGCTGGGGCGCGCTGACGGGCCGGGAAATCCGGACGCTGGACGCGCGGTGCCGGGAACTGGGCATTGACCTGGTGCCCAACCAGAATTCGTTCGGGCATTTGCGGTATTTCCTGGCCGATGGGCGATTGCGGAAGCTGGGCGAGCTGGCCGAACCGTACGAAGCGGACACCGGGGATTTTCTGCGGCGGCCCACGACGCTGGCTCCGAACCATCCGGGCACCCTGCCCTTTTTGCGGGGACTCTACGACGAGCTGCTGCCGAATTTTTCGAGCGGCTTCTTCAATGTCGGCTGCGACGAGACCTGGGATTTGGGCCGGGGGCAAAGCCGGGCGCGCTGCGCGGCGCGGGGCCAGGGCCGGGTTTACGCCGATTTTCTGAAACAGATTGACCGGGAAGTGGCGGCGCGCGGGAAAACGATGATGTTCTGGGGCGACATCATTTTGAAACATCCCGAACTGATCGCCGAATTGCCCAAAGACGTCGTGGCGCTGAATTGGGGCTACGAGGCGAAGCATCCCTTTGCGCGGGAGGCGGCGGAATTCGCGCGAGCCGGGATCAGGTTTTATGTGTGTCCCGGCACATCCACGTGGCAAACATTGATCGGCCGGCATGACAATGCGCTGGCCAACCTGCGCCGGGCCGCGCAGGCGGGAAAGAAATTTGGCGCGACGGGCTTTTTGAACACCGACTGGGGCGATGGCGGTCATCCGCAACCGCTGGCGGTGAGCTGGCCGATGTTCGCGGCCGGCGCGGCGCTGGCCTGGAACGCGTCCGCCTTGGATGAACGCACGCTCGCCCACGTCCTGAGCCGGGACGTGTATGAGGACGCGGCGGGCGAAATGGGCGAAGTGGCGCTCCAACTCGGCTTCGCGCATCAAAAGCTGGGCGTCCGGGCCGCCAATGAAACACCGCTGGGCACGGTCATCGCCGCGCCGCAGCCCGAAGAGCGCGAATTGTTTTGCCGGAACGGGCGGGTGTGGTTTACGAAAATTCCGCGGAACCGGATTCTCGATGCGTTGCAGGCGATTGAAAAACAGCGGGCGCGAATCCGTCGCGGCCGGTGGAATTCGGACCAGGGGCTTCTGCTGGCGGTGGAACTGGACCTGGCGGCGCGCATGGCCGCCCAGTCATGCAAGTTCATGCTGTGGCAACAGGCGGTCGCGGCCGGGAAAACGTCCACGGCGAAGGCGCTGGCGCGGGAGGGAATCCGCGAGCTGCAACGCCTGGAGCAGGATTTCAACGAGTACTGGCCGCTGCGAAACAAGGCGACGCCGGAGCATTGCGCGCCGTTTTTGCGCTGGCGGATCGAGGATTATTCACGCTGATCCCCTGCCCTATTTGCTTTTGATGTCCCAGGCGTCCCGGAGGCCGTCGCCGAGGAAGTTCAGGGCGAGCAAGGTGGAAACCAGGATGCCGCCGGGGAAAACAATCAGCCACCAGTAGATGCGGATGGGGTTGATTTGGGAGACGCCTTCGGCGATGAGCGTGCCCCAACTGGCCATGGGCGGCTGCACGCCCAGGCCCAGATAGCTCAGGAAAGATTCGTACAGGATGATGGCGGGCATGGTCAGCGCCACGTACGTAATGGCCACGCCGAAGATGTTGGGGATGATATGGCGGAACAAAATCCGCGCCGTGCCCGCACCGAGGGCGCGGCTGGCTTCCACAAAGGCGCGCGTGCGCAAGCTGAGCACTTGTCCGCGCACAATCCGCGCCATGGTCAGCCACGAAATGGCTCCCAAGCCGATGAACAGCAGGCTCACGCGCAACGCGCCTTCCACTTCCGGCGAATGCTGGACGTAATGCGACTGCTTGAGCGTTTCACCCACGGTGGTGATGAGCACGATGATGAAAATGATCGAGGGCAGCGAATACAGGACATCCACCACCCGCATCAGCACGGCGTCCACGCGTCCGCCCACGTAACCGGCGATGGCCCCCCAGAGCACGCCAATGAGGAGGCTCACGGCGGCGCCGACCACGCCGACCAGCAGCGAAATCTGCGCGCCATACAGCGTCCGCGAGAAAACGTCGCGGCCGTGGACATCGGTGCCGAACCAGTGCCGGGCGCCGGGCGCGGCGAACTGGGCGTCCGACAGGCGGTCCGGGTCGTGGAGTCCGGCGAAGGCCGGGCCGGAGACTTGCAGCAGCAAGGGCCAGGCGAGCACGATGGCCAGCAGGCCGGCCAGATACCAGGCGCTCAGGATCGCGGGACGGTTTCTGCGGAACCGCCGCCACGCGCGCCGGGCCGGGCTGGCGTGGTGCGGCAGGCCGGCGGCGGCAGCGCCGTTGCCGTTGGCCGGCCCGGGGGTGGTGGTGGACGGCTGGTCACTCATACTTCACGCGCGGATCGAGCCAGGTGTAGGTGAAATCCACGACCAGATTCAAGGCGATCAACAGGACGGCGTAGAGCAGCGACAAACCGACCACCACCGTGTAGTCGCGGTTCAGCGAACTATTGACGAGGAACACGCCGATGCCGGGGATCTGGAAAATATTCTCGATGATGAACGAGCCGGTGAGCAGATCGGCGAGCATGGGGCCGGAATAGGAAACCACCGGCAGGACGGCGATGCGGAAAACGTGTTTGAACAGGAGCGTGGTTTCGCCGAGGCCCTTGGCGCGGGCGGCGGTGACAAATTCAGCCTGCGTGGCGGTGAGCATGCCTTCGCGCAAGATGCGGGCAACCTGGCCGACAAAGAAGGACCCGAGGGCGATGGGCGGCAGAATCATGTGCCAGGGCGTTTCCCAGAGCGCGACCGGAAAGAGTTCCAGCTTGATGGCGAAGACCAGGATCAACACCGGCGCGAGCACGAAGCTGGGAATGCACACGGCCAGAACCGCCAGAAAGCTGCCGGTGTAATCGGTCCAACCGCCGCGCCGCGCCGCGGTGAAGAAACCCAGCGGAATGCCGAGGCCGGTGGCAAAGCAGAAAGCCAGGCCGCCCAGCGTCAGCGAAACCGGCAGACCCTGGGCGATGATGTCGCCCACGGAATGGTTGCGATATTTGAGCGAGGGGCCGAAATCCCCGTGGAGCAAGCCGCCGAGATAGCGTCCATACTGCTTCCAGACCGGCTCATCGAGATGATATTTGGCCTTGAGATTGTGTTCGATTTCAGGCGAAGCGGGTTTGCGCTCGCGATCAAAGGGCCCGCCCGGCGCCGCGTGCACGAGCGCAAAGGCCAGCGCGCTGATGACGAGCAGCAGCGGAATGGCAAACAGCGTGCGGCGCAGGAAATACATGGTTCAAAACCGGCCCTTGATTTTGCGGATGGTCCGCAGCGGGTGGTCATCCAGCACGTTCTGCCAGATGCCCGCGATTTTGTTGGTGTCGAAATAATTGACGCCCATGTAAACGTAAAGCGGGAAGATCGGCACCTCATCGCGGATCAGGATGGTTTCCGCCTGCTGGAATCGCTGCTCGCGCAGCGCGGGATCAGTGGTCGCGTTGGCGGCATGCACGAGCTCGTCGTAACGCGCGTGGCTCCAACCGGTCTCGTTGTTGCCGTCGCCGGAGAGAAACATGCCCAGGAAGGTGTTGGCGTCATTGTAATCCCCGATCCAGGAAGACCGGGAGACCGTGTACTCCAGGCGCGATTGCGTGCCCCAGAACACCTGGGATTCCACCTGGCGGAGTTCCATCTCGATGCCGAGTTCGCGGCGCCACATCTGTTGCAGCTCGATGGCGATGTCCTCGTGAAGCTTCAGGCCGCCGGCACCGGAGTTGAAAAGGTATTCGAACCGCGGAAAGCCCTTGCCACCGGGAAAACCGGCCTGGGCGAGGAGCTGGCGGGCGAGTGTGGGATCGTAGTGCAGGCCTTCGGGCGAGGTGTAATTGGCGGTGCCGGGCGGCACCAGATGGGACGTGGTGATTTCGCCGGCCCGGGTGATTTTTTTGACGATCCGGTCCTTGTCCACCGCCAGCGCCAGCGCCCGCCGCACGCGCGGGTCATCGAAGGGTTTGCGGGTGACGTTGAATCGGATGAAGTAGGTGCCGAGGTAGGGATAGGTGTGAAAATCGGGCCGCTTCAGGAGCACGTCCATCAGTTCGGACGGGATCAGCTCCTTGTCCCAAACGATGTCGGCCTGGCCGCGCATGTAGAGGCTCAGGGCGGTGTTGGGCGTGCTGATGGGGAGAAAATCAATGAGGCGGGATTGTGTGTGGGCGGCGTCCCAGTAACGCGGGTTTTTGCGGAGGCGGACCCGGTCGTTGAGCCGCCAGGCGGCCAGTTCATAGGCGCCGCTGACGGGCAAGGGGCGGGCGTTGAGCCAGGCGTCGCCGTATTTCCCGATGGTCTGGCGCGGCACGACGCTGGCCAGCGGCATGGCGCAGATATCGAGGAAGAACAGCGTGGGATGGTTCAATTCCACGCGGACGGTGAGCGGGTCAAGGGCCTGAACGCCGATCCGGGACGGGTCGCGGATTTTGCCAGTGTTAAAGTCCGCCGCATTTTTCACGTAATAGAGCTGCCCGGCATAATCCGAGGCGGTGGCGGGACTGAGTTCCCTGCGCCAGGAATAAACGACGTCGTCCGCGGTGATGGGTTCGCCGGTGGACCAAAGGAGGTTGGTGCGGAGGTGGAAGGTGTAAACGGTGCCGTCCGGCGAAACTTCCCAGTGATGGGCGAGCCCGGGGACGGCGCGGGCGGCGACGGGTTCGAGGCGGGTCAGACCCTCAAACAGGCCGGAGACGATCCGCATGTCGGACTGGGCGGTGATAATGGCGGGGTCGAGCGATTCCGGCTCGCTGCTGTTGACGATGGTCAGGTCGGCGGGCGGTTCGCGGCGGGAGCAGCCAAGCAGGCACGCGAACGCGGCCAGGTAAAATAGAAAACGCGCCCGTCGGAAGAACCGCCGGGCGCGTTTTGTGAAAGGCATTGGTTATTTGGCCGGTTTTGCCGAATTGGTGGCGGCCGGGGCCGCCGCGGGCGCCGTGGTGGCGGCGGCGTTGGTGGCGGACATCATTGACGAAAGCAGACTATTGGCGGCCGAGGGCGCGGCTTGCGGCTTGGGAGCCGGGGCCGGAGCCGGGATGGTTGCCTGCTGTTGTTTTTGCTCAACGAGCTTGCTGAAGTTCGCCGCGGCGGCGTCCGAGCGCGACTTGCTTTGGATCATGCCCAAGAACAGCGCCAGCGCCAGGAACACCACCGCGGTGTACTTGGTGATCTTGGTGAGGGCGTTGCCGGAACCCGCGCCAAAGAGCGCGTCCGCCGTGCCGCCACCGAAGGCCATGCCGGCGCCGGCATCCTTCTTGGGCAGTTGCACCAGCACCAAGAGAATGAGGAGCAGGCAATTGAGCACCAACAAAAACATTAAAAGGCCAACGACGAAACTCATAGGGGGATGATGTTAAAGGGAATTCTTGACGATGTCAGCAAAACTTCTCGCTTCGAGGGACGCCCCGCCGACCAGCGCGCCATCCACATCCGGCTGGCTCATGAGCTCCTTGGAGTTGCCGGGCTTGACGCTGCCGCCATACTGGATGCGGACTTTGCGGGCGACTTCGGCGTCGAACATGGCGGCGAGAACCCGGCGGATGAATGCGTGGGTGTCCTGCGCCTGCTGGGTGGTGGCGGTTTTGCCCGTGCCGATGGCCCACACGGGCTCATAGGCGACGACGGTTTCGGTCATCTGTTCCTTGCTCAAACCGGCGAGGCTGCCGCGGATCTGGGTTTCCAAGACCTTCTCGGTGAGCTTGCCTTCGCGCTCGGCGAGGGTTTCGCCCACGCAGACAATCGGCTTGAGGGACGCGGCATGCACGGCCGCCGCCTTCTTGGCGATCAGGGCGTCGGATTCCTTCTGGTACTGCCGCCGCTCGCTGTGGCCCAGGATGACGTAGCGGACGGAGAATTCCTTCAGCATGCCGGCACAGATTTCGCCGGTGAAGGCGCCAAAATTGTGCTCGCTCATGTTTTGGGCGCCGAGCCGGATATTGGAATCAATGATGGCCTTGGACACGGACTCCAAGGCGGTAAAGGGCGGCACCACGACGACGTCCGGCCCTTTAATGTTGGCCAGGTCCCGCTTCAAGTCGCTGACAAGCGCGAGGGCCTCGGCGACGGTCTTGTTCATCTTCCAGTTGCCGGCAATGATCAGTTTACGTTCTTTTTTCATTTCTTAAATTTCCAAAAGTCTAGCGCAAGCGCGCCAAGGTGCAAAGGCGCAAAGGAGTGACGGACCGGATGGGGCGTCCTGCCCCCTTTGCGCCGGCGGTTGAATTTATTTGTCCGACAGGGCGGCCACGCCGGGCAGGACCGAGCCTTCGAGAAATTCGAGGCTGGCGCCGCCACCGGTGCTCATAAAGGTGACCTTGTCGCCGAGCTTGGCCTTGTTCAGGGCCTTGACGCTGTCGCCGCCGCCGATGATGCTCTTGGCACCGTGCTTCTGGGTGGCATCCGCCACGGCTTGGGCCACGGCATTGGTGCCGGCGGCAAACCGGGGATCCTCAAACATGCCCATGGGGCCGTTCCAGAGGATCGTCTTGGCCTTGCTAATGATCTTGGCGTAGCGCGCGGCCGTCTTCTCGCCGATGCTGAAGCCTTCGGAATCGTCGGGAATGGCGTCGGTGACGGTCTGGATGTTGACAAAGTCCATGATCGGCTTGCCCTTCTTGTTCACCTTGCCGGTGTCCACGGGCTTGGCCACCACCACGTCCACCGGCAGCTCGAATTTGACCTTGAGCTTCTTGGCTTTGGCCTCGGCGTCGAGGGCGGTCTGCTTGTGATCGGGTTCGACGAGCGACTTGCCCACCGGCTGGCCATGCGCGAGCCGGAAGGTGTAGGCCATGGCGCCGCCGATGAGGATGGTGTTCGCCTTTTCCAGCAGGCGGTCAATAACCTTGATCTTGTCGGAAACCTTGGCGCCGCCGAGAATGACCACGAAGGGACGGGCGGGATTTTCCAGTTCGTCGCCGAGGAATTTCAATTCGCGCTCCATCAGGAGCCCGGCGGCGCACTGGCCGCCGCGCTTGGCGACGATGCGGGCCACGCCTTCAGTGGAGGCATGGGCGCGATGGGCGGCGCCGAAGGCGTCGTTCACATAGACATCGGCCACCTTGGCAAGTTTCTCGGCAAAGGCGGGGTCGTTGGCCTCTTCCTCCTTGTAATAGCGGACGTTTTCCAGCAGGGCCACATCACCGTCCTTCAGCCCGGCAACGGCTTTCTCCACCGCGGCACCGATGCAGTCCTCCACGAAGGTCACGGGTTTGCCGAGGAGCTCCTGGAGCTTTTCGGCGACGGGCCGCAGGGACATCGAGGCCTCGCGCTTGCCCTTGGGGCGTCCGAGGTGCGCCGTCAAAATCAACCGGCCGCCTTTTTCGATCAACAGCTTGAGCGTCGGGAGCGTTTCCACGATGCGCGTGGCGTCCGTGATGACCATTTTGCCGTCTTTTTCTTCGAGCGGCACGTTGTAATCCACGCGCATAAACACGCGTTTGCCTTTGACGTCGAGATCGCGAACAGTGAGTTTAGCCATAAATTAAAATTCTTTGTGTTTGCCTTGCAAGCAAGGCGGTTAATTTTAGCAGAGGAGCCCTCGCAGTAAAGTGAAAACAAGATTACAATAACGCTGCCATGAGTTCGCAAACGAAAAGGAGCGAATCGCCCGGTCAGGCCCTGCAGCGCGTTTGCCATCACCACTTGGGCAAGGCGTTGGCGTGCCTGGAGAGATCCGGCCATCCGGATGGGGTGCACGAGGTACGGAAGGAGCTTAAGAAGTTGCGGGCGATTTTCCGGCTGTCCCGCGCCGGGTTGACCCGCAAGGAATATCGAAAGGCGGCGGAAGCGATGCGGCTGGCGGCCAAGCCGCTGGCGGCCTGGCGGGATGCGCGGGTGACGCGGCGGGCGCTGGAAACGCTCGTCGGGAGCCGGATGCGGCGGTTTTCCAAAATCCATTCCGCCCTCAAGGCCGCTTGCGAACAAGCCGGGCGCCGTTTCAAGGCCCTGGATTACGGGCCGATCGCAAAGCTGCTGTTGCAGGAGGTCGCCGAGCGGTTGGATGACGCCAAGCTGAAACGCGTCCGCTGGACGGATATCAGAAAACGGCTGGGAAAAAGCTATGCCCAGGGGCGCGACGCATATTTGCGGGCGATGCGGCTGCCGACGCCGGACCATTTGCACGGCTGGCGCAAACGGGTGAAGGACCTTGGATACCAGCTCGATTTTCTCTGTCCGGCCTGGCCGGACGAGACCCAGACAATGCTCGACAGCCTCAAAAAGCTCGGCAACGAACTGGGCGACGACCACGACCTGGTCTTGCTCCAGAATTTCGCCCGCGAGCAATGCGGGCCAAGCGAAGAAACGCAGGCCCTGGACCGGTTGATTGAGGCCCGGCGACAGCTACACGACACGAATGTTCGGCAGTTGGGGTCGCACCTCTATCAACAAATGCCGGAGGAGATTTGCGCGCAGGTGGAACAGGATTGGAAAGCCTGGCGCTCGGCCGCCGCGGTGGCCGTGGGCTGCTGACCCTCAAATTGACGCATTTGAACCACCGCAGTCCATGACGCCCCGCGCAATTACGAGGCGCCCGGCAATTCCGTTCGCGTCTTGGACTGCGCCGGCAAAGCGCCAGCGGCGACGGCGCTTTCGCACGCACGCACGAGCCGCGAGCGTTAGGGGTCCGTCGCCCGCACGAAAGTGTGACGCTTTTGCCTTGGCTTCCCCCAATCCCAAGGGGATTGTGTCTCAAAGCCCAGGGTTGGCGAGTCCGCGAGCCTACCCTGGGTAAACGATGATAAATCCGGATCAACCCCAACGGGGTTGTGGCAAACGTTGGGCGCGATGAATGAAAACGAAGGGGGCGCAACCGCGTTGCGGTTGGAGATGCTGGCTTGGCGATGACCCAGGGTAGCTCGTTCCTCGCAACCCTGGGTTGGAGGCCGGAATCCCGTTGGGATTCACAATTCACGGGAAAATCCGCGGGTTGGACCGCGCTTGTCCAGCCTGTTCTGGAAAACTCAAGTCCGGCCCCACACTTTTCTGCGGCGGCCGGTGAATTCCCTTTGCTTCGCGGTGGAAGCGGGGTAACACTTTAGATTGCGATCATGCCCGCGGCCAATGTCATACGGTTGAAAGCGCTCCTCGCGGAAAAATTTCCGGGAGTGCGGATGCGTTTGGAGGAGCCGCGCGCCGCGGCCCAGCGTTGCCTGGCGAGCGGCCTGCCTCAAATTGACGAGCCGCTGCGGGGCGGATTCCCCAAAGGCGCGCTGAGCGAAGTCATCGTGACCGGCCCCAGTTGCGGCAGCGCAACCCTCATCCGGGCGCTGGTGGAACAGGCGGCCCGCGCCCACGAAATTGTGACGCTTATTGACGGCAATGACGCGTTCAACGCCACGCAACCGGCGGAAGCCGCTTTGACCCGGCTGCTATGGATCCGCTGCCACGACGCGGCGGACGCGGTGAAGGCGGCCGACCTGGTCCTGCGCGACAATAACCTGCCGCTGGTGCTGCTGGACCTGAAATCGAATCTGGAAAGCCAACTGCGAAAAATCGGCGCGGCCACGTGGTACCGGTTTCAGCGGCTGGTGGAGGAGACGGGGGCGGCGTGCCTGGTTTTCACCCCACGTCGGATGGTGGCACCGGCCCAGGCGCGGGTGTGCCTGCACCGGTCCTGGACGCTGCCGGCGCTGGAACATGACGGAACGGAAGCGCTCCGCGAATTGACGGTGGAGGCGGCCGACGCCCGCCAGGGCCGCGAAATGGAATTCACGGAATTCCAAACGAGCCCGGCCCCCTCAGCCGGAAGAATTAAGACTTAACCACAGATGAACACAGATGGACACAGATTTTCAGCGGCGGTGCCAGTGATATCCGTCCAATTCAGAATTAATTCGCGAGAATTCGCGCAATTCGCGTCAAACTCTTCCGTTTTAAATCTGTGTCCATCTGTGGTTTAAAACCCTTTTGACTGAATCATTCGGCTAAGAACTTTCAACCGCCCATGTTTGCCGTCATTCACATCGCCAATTTTTCCCTGCAAGCCGCGCTTCGGCATGACCCGGAGGCGCGGCGGCAAGCGGTGGCGCTGCTGGACGCCGGACAGTCCAAACCGCTGATCGTGGAGTGCACGCGGGCGGCCCGCGCGGCCGGGGTGGCGGCGGACCTCACCGCCAGCCAGGCGCTGGCGCGCTGTCCGAGTCTGAAAATCGCGACCCGTTCCGCAGCGCAGGAAGATTCGGCCACGGAGATCCTGCTGCAAACGGCGTATGCGTTTTCACCGAACCTCGAAGCCACCGGACCGGGGATTTGCACGGTGGAATTGAAGGGGCTGGGCCTGGCAAAACCGGCGGCCGTGCAGGCTTGGTCGGAGAAAATTCTCGAGGCGCTGGCGACGCTCGGATTGGAAGGCAACATTGGCATCGGCCCAACGCCGGATCTGGCGCTATTGGCGGCGCAGGGAGCGGGCGCGGCGGCGGATTCCAAGGCCGCAGTTCCGGCCTCGCCGCAACTGGAATTTCCGGAGTCAGCGGGCTTGGCGCCCGGCGAACCGCCGGCCGGCGACCGGGTGGCTTGGGCGGAAAAAGATTTTGTGGCGGATTTGCCCGTGGCGGCGCTGGCCCCGCCGGCGGACATGGCAGACGTCCTCGCGCGGTGGGGCGTGCGCACGGTGGGCGAGTTTCTGGCGCTGGGCAAAACGGCGGTGGCCGAGCGGCTCGGCGCGGCGGCGCTGGCATTGTTCGAGCGGGTTTCGCCCACGGCGGTGCGCCCGCTCAAACTCGTGTCGCCGCCGGACCAGTTTGCGGAGGAAATGGAATTCGAGAACGAAATCGAGACCACCGAGCCGCTGCTGCTCTGGCTGCGCAAGTTCGTGGATGAGCTGTCGCGCCGGCTGGACGCCATCTACTTGGTGGTGGCGCAGCTCCGGTTGAGTATGGGGCTGGCCTCGGGCGCAAAATACGAGCGCGTCTTCAAGATCCCCTCGCCCACGGGCGACCGCGGGACGCTCTACCGCATGCTGCAAACGCATCTGGAGACGCTGCGCACGGATTCGCCGATTGTCTCGCTGCGATTGGCGGCCACGCCGGCCCCGCCGGAGATGCACCAGTTCGGGCTGTTTCAAAACACGCTGCGCAATCCGAATCAATTTGCGGAAACCTTCACCCGGTTGGCTGCGCTGGTGGGGCCGGAGAACGTGGGCACGCCGGTCCGGGAGCCGAGCCACCGGCCGGACGCGTTCCGGCTGGAGCCGCCCAATTTCGAGTTCGTGCCGGCGCGGGAGGTCCAAGCCGGGTCGGCGGAGGGACTGCAATTCCGGCGATTCCGGCCGCCGCTGCCGGCGCAGTTTGAATTTTGCAAAGACCAGCCCGCGCGGCTCGCCAGCCGGATGTTCGCGGGCAAAATCGCCGCCGCGCGCGGACCGTTTTTAAGCTCGGGCAACTGGTGGGATGACAGCCGGTGGGCGCGCGAGGAATGGGACGTGGAACTGGCGGACGGTCCCCTGCTCCGCCTGTTCCGCTCGCCGGACGGCTGTTTTGTGGAGGGGGTGTATGACTGATTACGTGGAGCTCCATTGCCGCAGCGCGTTCAGCTTTTTGCGCGGGGCGTCGCATCCCGAACATCTTGCGGAGCGGGCGGCGGAGTTGGAGCTGCCCGCGGTGGCGCTGTGCGATCGCGACGGCCTGTACGGCGCGCCGCGCTTTTTCCAGCGGGCGCGGGAGGTGGGGGTGCGTCCGCTGGTGGGCGCGGAACTGACGCTGGAGGACGGGACCATCCTGCCGGTGCTGGCGCAATCGCGCGCCGGATACGAGAACCTGTGCCGCCTGCTCACACGCGGCCATTTGCGAAACGAGAAAGGCCACTGCAGCATCATGTGGCGGGAACTGCCGGCGTTTGCCGGGGGGTTGCTGGCGCTCGCCGGTTCGGAAAACGCCGCCCGGAAATCGCTCGCCGCCCTGGGCCGCGACAATGTGTTCGTGGAAGTGCAGCGGCACCGCGTGCGCGGCGAGGAAAAAGGCGTGCGCATGCTGGTGGAACTGGCCGGACGGTTGCGCTTGCCGCTGCTGGCCACCAACGGGGTTTTGTACGCCACGGAAAACGAGCGGCCCATCCTGGACGTGTTCCATTGCCTCCGCAACCACACGCACCTGGACGCGGCCGGCCGGCTGCTGGAGCCCAATGGCGAACGCTATTTGAAGACCGCGCAACAGATGCGCGAGCTGTTCCGGGATTTGCCGGCAGCCGTGGACAACACGGCCCGCCTGGCCGCGCGGCTGGAGTTTTCGCTGGAAGATCTCGGCTACGAGTTTCCGTCCTTCCCGGTGCCGGCGGGGCATTCCACGGATTCATTTTTGCGCGAGCAGGCCTTTGCGGGGGCGTGCCGGCGCTACGCCGGAGCGGTGCCGGCGAAAGTCCGCGGGCAACTGGAAGCGGAGCTGGCGCTGATTGCCAAACTGAAGGTGGGCGGCTATTTCCTGATCGTGTGGGACATTGTCAACTTTTGCCGTACGGAGCACATCATGGCCCAGGGCCGGGGCAGCGCGGCCAACAGCACGGTGTGTTTCTGCCTGGGCATCACGGCGGTGGACCCTTTGAAATTCCACACGCTGTTCGAGCGGTTTCTGACCGAGGGCCGGAAGAATAGCTGGCCGGACATTGACATTGATCTGCCGAGCGGCGAGCGGCGGGAGCGGGTGATCCAGGAAATTTACCGGCGCTACGGCGAGCACGGGGCGGCCATGACGGCGAACGTCATCACCTATCGCGGCCGCAGCGCGGCGCGGGAGGCGGGCAAGGCGCTGAACTTGTCGCGGGACATTTTGGACCGCTTTTCCAACCTGTACGCCAGCGGGGATTTTCCGCACACGCTGGACCTGGGGGCGCAAATGGAGCAGGCGGGCCTGCCCAAGGGGCATCCGCGCGCTGCCGTGTTTGCGGCGCTGTGCGGGGCGCTGCACGGCTTGCCGCGGCACCTGGGGCAGCATTCCGGCGGCATGATCATCTGCCAGGGCAAGCTGGACCGCATCATGCCGCTCGAACGGGCCGCCATGCCCAATCGCGTCGTGGCGCAATGGGACAAGGACGACTGCGAAGACCTGGGCATCATCAAGGTGGATTTCCTGGGGCTGGGCATGATGTCGGTGTTGCAGGACGCGGTGGAACTGTGCCGGCGGACGAACCGGTCGGTGGACTTGGCGCAACTGCCGGAAGACGATCCGGCCACCTTTGCCATGGCCCAGAGCGCGGACACCGTGGGCGTGTTCCAAATCGAAAGCCGGGCGCAGATGGCCACGCTCCCGCGCATGAAGCCGAAGTGTTTTTACGACCTGGTGATCGAGGTGGCCATCATCCGCCCGGGGCCAATCCAGGGGCATCTCATGCATCCGTACCTGGCGCGGCGGGCGGGCCGGGAAAAGATTGAATACTACCACGCGGCGCTGGTGCCCATTTTGGAACGGACGCTGGGCGTGCCGCTGTTTCAGGAGCAGATGTTGCAAATGGCCATGGTGATGGCGGATTTTTCGGGGGCGGAAGCGGAGGAACTGCGGCGGGCGCTGAGCTTTCACCGGTCGCAGGAGCGGCTGGCGCGCGTGGAGGCCAAGCTGCGGGCGGCGATGGCGCGGAAGGGGCATGGCCAAAAGGTGATTGACGCGGTCTGCCAGACGGTGGGGTCGTTTGCGCTGTACGGTTTTCCGGAATCGCACGCCATTAGCTTTGCCCACCTGGCCTACGCCTCGGCGTACCTGAAGGCGCACCGCGCGCCGGAATTTTTTGCCAGCCTGCTGAACAACCAGCCAATGGGATTTTATTCGTCGGCCACCCTCATCCAGGACGGCCAGCGGCACGGGGTGAAATTCCGGGCGGTGGACGTGCAGCAGTCGGACTGGGACTGCACGCTGGAGGCGGACGGCGCCGTGCGGCTCGGGCTGTGCGTGGTAAAAATCCTGAGCCGCGGCGGCGCTGGCAAAATCTTGGAAGCGCGGCGCTGGGCGCCGTTTGCCTCGCTGGATGATTTCAAGCGCCGGGTGCCGCTGGACAAGGATGAGTTGCGGACGCTGGCCGAAATCGGCGCGCTGAACGGCTTTGCGCAGCACCGCCGGCAGGCGCTGTGGGAGGTGGAAGTCGCAGTGCGTCGGGATGATTTGTTCGCCGAAGGCGGCGCCCCGGCCGCGGCGCCGCCGGTCGGACCGCCGGGCGTCCCCGCGAACACCTCACCGCTGGCGCCCATGAACTATCCCGAGCGCATCCGGGCGGATTTTGGCGGCATGCACCTGACCACGGGAAAACATCCCATGGCCCTGCTGCGCCCGCGCCTGAAAAACATCTGGCGCGCGAAGGACCTGCCGCAGGGCAAAAACGGCATCCGCATTCGCATCGCCGGGAACGTGATTTGCCGGCAGCGTCCGGGCACGGCGAAGGGGTTCGTCTTCCTCAGCTTGGAAGATGAAACCGGCGTCACCAACGCCATCGTGGCGCCGCCGATGTTCGAGGCCAACCGGTTGCTTATCACCGAAGAGTCGTTTTTGGTGATCGAAGGGAGATTGCAGCGCGTGGAAAACGTGGTCCACGTGCAGGTCGAAAAAATCGAGCGCCTGGAGCACGGCTCGCTCGCCGCGCCGGCGGCTTATGATTTCCGGTAAGGAGCCGGTAATAAATTAAGGCAGCAAGATGACGCAGGAATTTTGGCGGCTGGCGAGGCGCGAGCGACGAGCATATCCGCAGGGATCTGTAAGGAGCGAGCAACGACGCCAGAAGCCAAAAGGACCAGTCAGGTTGCCACCTTAATTTATTACCGGCTCCTAAGCCCGCCCCGGCCTCACCCGGAACGATTCATTTAAACTACAGATAACCACAGATGAACACAGATCCGAAATGGCTGTTACTTCCCGCCGTTAATGCTGAATCCCGACGCGGTAGAAGGTCGGACCGGTAGCTGGGGCGTTAGTGTCGACGAAACTAGTGGTAACCGGAAGGCCTGCGAGATTCGATTCCAAAAGAGTAAACGCCGAAGGCAACGCCAAATTCGTTGACCGTTGGACAAAATAAGACCGGTTGGTAACGCTCGACCATGTGATCGTAGCGCTTGAAGGAACGAACATGGGGATTTGCAGGAGTAGCGGGGAACCAGCATTGTTCGAAGGGGTTCCGACGCGGTATAACGCGACGCTCCGAGAAGCCGTAGTATCGTTGAACGTGGTTGTGCCGGGTTGACCCAAGATGTTGCTGCCAATAGTGCGGAAGGAGAAGCTCGGTCCCAAGCCGTCCGCCCGCTGGACGATATACGAATGATTCGTATCGCTGTTCCACTTCAGTTGAAGCGACGATGACAAGAACACGGGCGGTTGCAGTGTTAATACGGAAGCAGGGTTTGTGGGATTCAAACCGGCGATCCAGTCCTGATAAACATTAAACGCAGTGCCGTCAAAATCCAAGATGTCGGTGTTAGTGGTGATGGGCAGGCCAAATTGTTGGAGCCAGGCATATGAAATCCTGCTCACGGGAGTTTGAAATTCGTACGCGCCCATGTCCACGGTGCCGCCGACGGTACGTGGATTTCCGTCGAGGTCACTTCCTGCTGCAACATACGCATTGTTGCCGGAATTGATGCAGGGCGAGTTCGACTGCAGGTGAAAATCACCTGCTGAATCACTAAACTGCGGAGCGTTGGTGATATTATTTAACCCGGCCGGAAGGGATTCTGTGCAACAACTTGCTAAAGTACAACTATCAGGATCGAAGTCTGCCTTAGTGGCATCCCACCACGCCGTATTGTTATAGATAATGCTATTGCGAGCAACAACTCCGTATGCTCCCCCATAATATTCGCCACCATTATAGGCTAGTGTACAGTTATTCAGCGTGCAGGAAGAGACGCCGCCCGTGTAATAATCCGCAGAATTACTTACGACAAGACAATTATTCAGGGTTGCTTCGCATGCCCCGGCACCATCGACTCCCGAGTTAGCATTTATAACGCAACTGTTTAGGGTGCCATAAGCAGCACCACCGCCATACCAGGCCTGATTAGCGGCCAGACCGCAATGATTCATGACACAATAGTAGGCACCTCCACCATAGCCGGCGGTGCCAGCACTGTTGCGGTTCAAGTTGCAATTGGTCAGTGTGCCATAATAGGCTCCACCACCACTTCCAGCGGAATTTCCGCTGAGAACGCAACACGCTAAATTACCTGAAAAAGCGCCACCGCCCAGCGATTGCGCACTATTACCTGATATGACGCAATTCGAAACGAGGACGGAAGCCGAGCCGCACCAGACTCCAGCCCCACTATTTGCCTGCTCGCTGCCGTAAGCGAAGGAGGCATTTCCATTTGTCAGCGTAAAGCCGATCAGCGCCGAACCACCCGTAAGATAGGCACAACGCATCCCCGTGTTGCCGCTAATGATTGTAAACGCCGGACCATTGACACTTTGGACGACCAACGGGATGGCCGCCGCCAGGCGATTGCTCACCGGTGCATAAACCACTTTGCCTCCCGTCGCGTAAACCCCGTTGCTCACCAACACCATCGCGCCGGAAACCGTTGCGGCATTGACGGCATCCTGAATATTCGTCGCCGCGGTCGCCCATGAATTATATGGCGACACGGGTGCGCCACTGTTTAGCGAAACATAATACACTGGTTGCGTTACGACGCGCACTGTTATCGCCGCCATAATGCCTCCAGGGTTGCTGTTGTTGTAAACGCGAAACTTGATGTTGTAGTTGCCCCCCGCCGTCCAAGTGTGAGATGCATAAGGAGAATTGCTTAGCACGGTCCCATCTCCGAAATCCCAATAGTTGGCATTGGCCACGCCGGTGATCGTGGCTGAAACATTGACGGCACTTCCGATGACTGCGTTAGTAGCATCCGCTTGAATTTGGACGCTCAAAGGCCCAGCGGCCGTGTTGGCGCAAAATTCATCGCAGCCAATCGAAGGTGGATTAGCCCAAGCGTCGCCATCCATATCCGTTCCACTGGCAAAAGAGCAACTGCCAGCGCCTCTGCATGGGGAGCCAGCACTCAGGTGAAAGGCGTCGCCCAGCAATGGCGCGACCGCGATGTTGCCAGTCCCGCCGGCAGGCAAAGGCGTCGTGCAAGAATAATCAAAGGAGCTGCCAACATAATTCGATCCGATCGCGGAGGAATTGTAATACGCGATACAATTAGCCAGGGTGCTATTGTAACTTCCTCCACCCTCTGCCACGGCCAGATTATTGACCAAAGTGCAATTGTTCAAACTGCCACCGCTGGATCCGCCTCCGTCCACGGCAATGTTGTTCATCAAGGCGCAATTGTTAAGCGTGCTGTTGTTCCCACCTCCGCCATCGCTTCCGGCATCGTTCTGCGCCACGGTGCAATTATTGAGCGTGCTGGAATCCGCCCCGCCTCCGTTGCTGCTGGAAAAATTACCAATGATACTTGAATTATTAGCGGTTGAAGAAGCAATTCCGCCACCAATGGCTGCGGAGTTGCTCGCTACAATGCAGTTGGTCAATGTGCAGCCACAGGTGCCGCCCCCGCCATCGGTGGCTGAATTGCCGGTGATAATGCAGTTAAATAAAGCAACGGAATTAGCCCCGCCGCCAAAGGCGGTGGCGGTGTTTCCGATCAAGGTGCAATTTGTAAAAATAGGACTGGGGCCGGTAAAACTTCCAAAGGCGCCACCTCCATCCATGCTGGAGTTGGCGGTCAACAGGCAATTGGTCATGTTGGACCCGATGGCACCTCCGCCATAGGTATATTCGTTCAAAACGGCAGAGTTGTTTGAAATGGTGCAACTGCTCAACGAGCAATAGCTAACCCCGCCGCCGGTTGAATTCGCGGAGTTGGCCGTCAATATGCAACTGTACAAGGTGGAATAATTGGCGCCGCCGCCATCACTTTTGGCGAAGTTGCTCGACAAGGTGCAGCGATTTAGAACGCCATAGGCAGCTCCGCCACCACTATTGGCAATATTGCCGCTGAACACACAATTGCTGAATGTCCCCGCATAACCGCCGCCGCCAATGGAATTGACCCAGTTGTTCGTGATGGAGCATGTAATCAGGCTTCCAGAGTAAGAGCCGCCGCCATAATTGTTTGCTGTGTTACCCGCCAGGACACAATTGGAAATGATCCCGGCCGACTGGGCAGACCAAACTCCGCCACCACATTGCTCAAGCAGTGCATCACCAGATGTTCTGGTGGCTCCGTCGGTCAATGTAAAACCCATCAACGACGCCCCGTTGGCAAGATAAACGCATCGCACCGCACCGTTGCCGTTGGTGGTTCCCGCAACCTGATAACCCGTAATGCTGGTCACGCTGGGACCGTTCACACTCTTTAAAATCAGCGGCGTGGAAACTGCCACCCGGCTGCTTAGGGAGCCATAGACTATTTGTCCTCCGGAATTATAAACGCCGTTGGTCACAAAAACCTGACCACCGAAGACGGTGGCGGCATTCACGGCATCCTGAATGGTTTTTGCCGCCGTTGCCCACGAACTGTACGGGGCCACCGGACTGCTGCCGCCGGCAGACACGTAGTAAATCTGCTGCGTGACCACATGAACAGTGACGGTCGCGCTAATGCCTCCGGAGTTGCTGTTATTGTAAGCCCGCAACACCACTGGGTAATTTCCCGCCGAAGCCCAGGCATGGGATGGATAAAGCTGGTTGGCAGCAAATGTGCCATCGCCAAAACTCCATAAGTTACTGCTCACCGCGCCGGTGATATCGGCATAAAAACTCAGTGGAGTCCCAATTGCCGCGTTTGTGCAAATGGCTTGAATGGCCACTGTGAACACACCAGTGGCGGTTGCCGGATAAAACTCATCACAGCCCATCGCGGGTGGACTGGCCCAAGATTCGCCGTCAATGTCGGTTCCACTTGAATAATTGGCGCTGCCGGCCCCACGACACGGAGAAGCGGCGGATAAGCGGAAGGGACTAGCGAACTGCGGCTCACTGGCAATGTTGCCGTTGCCGCCCGCCGACAATGGGGTGGTGCAGCAATAATTCAAGGTGCTGCCCCCATCGTAATTCGGGTTAATCAGCGCGGTATTATAATAGACGATGCAATTGCCCAGCGTGGAATTAAAGGAGCCACCGCCGTACGCCATGGCAGCGTTTTCCGTCAACGTGCAATTGGTGAGGACCCCGCCATAAGCGCCGCCGCCAGAAAGAGCTGAATTCCCGACCAGAGCGCAGCTTTTTAGCGTACTGGAATATATCCCGCCACCGTTGGTTACAGCAGCGTTGTTCTGCAAAACGCAATTATCCAAGCCGGAGGTATTCGCTCCGCCACCGGAACCGGCGGAATTGCCCGTTAAGGTGCAGTTGGTCAAGGTCCCTGAATATGCCGCGCCGCCGGCATTGAGCGCTGAATTGCCGGTGTACGTGCAACTCACGCTCGTTGCAGAATATGCTCCACCCCCAAGGTTGTACGCGCTATTCCCTGTCAGATCACAATTGTTCAGATAGGAAGCGTAAGCTCCGCCACCATTCGTCGCCAGATTCGCCGATATGATACAATTGTATAACCTTCCTTGATACGCTCCACCGCCGTAAGTCAGGGCCGCATTCCCGATAATCACACAATTGGAAACAATCGCGCTGGCGGAACGGCAATAAATACCACCGGCATATCGTTCGCTGGAGGGGCCGGCCATTCCGCGCGTGGCCCCATTGGTCAGCGTAAACCCAATCAGTGTGGCGCTATTAGTCAAATAGACACACCGAATAGCTCCATCGCCGGTGATTGTACCAGGCAACTGGTAACCCTGGATGATTGTCACGGCTGGACCGTTGACACTTTGCACCGTGAGTGCCTTGCTAACGACGACCCGATTCAACAGCGAACCGGTGACAGCCTCGCCACCGGTTTGGTAAACTCCGTTGGTGACCAGAATTTGATCTCCAGCACTGGCTGTGTCAATCGCGCTTTGGATATCCGTCGCCGCGGTACTCCAGTCGGCATATGGCCAGGTCGAATTTGCGCAGTTTACATCAACATAATACACGGCGGCCGTGCCCCGGAACGCCAGCAGCAGGCAGGCAAGCACCAAAAGTAACGGTTTCGATTTCATGTTCTGAGATTAAAGTGAACGAGAAAATCGTCATTCACACAGGCCCTTCAGGCGTGATTTACGAACACTTCGCAACAAAAACGTTGTAATTTTTCCCGCGCGGCTTTGCTCGCCGAATTTTGCGGAAGAACGCCCTAAAATTGTCCTTTGAGCATTGGAAAACTTTCATGTCTCCATTGCTTCATTGGCCAGAATCTGTGTCCATCTATGGTTGATTCATCCTTCAACCGGCCCGTTCCGGCTCAGGCGACGCTGAATTTATAGGCGATGACGCAGCGATAGGTTTCGCCGGGCCGGAGCAGCACCGACGGGAAAGCGGGCTGGTTCGGCGAGTCGGGATAATGCTGCGGCTCCAGGGCAAAGGCCGAGCGGCGCGGATAGGTTTTGCCGCCCTTGCCGGGGAACGAGCCGTCTAGGAAATTGCCGGTGTAAAACTGCAATCCGGGCTGATCGCTCCAGACTTCCAAGACGCGGCCACTCGCGGGCTCGGTGACGCGCGCGTGCAAACCCAATTCACCCGGCGGCTTGTTGATCACCCAATTGTGGTCGTAGCCGGCGCCGTATTTCAGGAGTTGGTCCGGCTGGTTGATCCGGGCGCCGATGGCCGTGGGCGTGCGAAAGTCGAACGGCGTCCCCGTGACGTCGGCAAAGCCGCCGGTGGGAATGAGGCTCGCGTTCACCGGGGTGGTCTGGCCGGCATTGATATAAGCGACGTGGTTGAGAATGTCGCCATTCCCCTGCCCGGCCAGATTAAAATAAGTATGCAGCGTGAGGTTGACCACCGTGGGCTGGTCCGTGGTGGCGGCGTATTCAAGCTTCAGGCTGTTGTCTTCCGTGAGCATGTAGGTGGCGGTGACATCCAGATTGCCAGGGAAACCCTCCTCGCCGTCGGGGCTGCGATAAGTCAGCACGAGTTGCGGACCCTGCGGGCCCTGGGCGACGCGCGCGGACCAGACGACCTTGTCAAAGCCCTTCAGTCCGCCGTGCAGCGAATTGCCGCCATTGTTTTTGGCCAGGGAATAGGTGTGGCCGTTCAGTCGGAAGGCGCCGCCGCCGATGCGGTTCCCGTAACGGCCGATGATCGCGCCAAAGTACGGGCCGTGGGCCACATAGTTCTCGGAGGTGTAAACGTCCAGGCTGTCGAAACCGGGCACGACGTCGGCCAAGCGGCCCTGTTTGTCGGGCACGACCAGCTTTTGGACGATGCCGCCGTAGGTCATGATAGCGGCTTCAACGCCGTGGGAATTGCGCAGGGTATAAAGCTCAACGGGCCGGCCACCGGGGGTCGTACCGAAGGCGGCCTTGGTGATGGACGATGATTTTTTAGCGTGGCTCATGCACGCCAGATTACAAAATGGGCGGCGAACCGTCCATTTTTTACCGGCCGCCGTGGGGCGGCGGCCGGCGTCAGACCGAAATCGGTCCGTCAAATGAACTCGTTGATGAGGTTCTCAAGGTACTCTTGGCGGCCGCTGACGTTCGGCGTCACATCGCCCTGTTTGAGCATGTAGGCCTCCAGTTCCTTGAACCCGACCTTGCCGGATTCGATCTTGGCGCCAATGCCACTGTCCCAGGACGCGTAGCGCGCCTTCACGAATTCCGCCAGGCGGCCATCCTTGCGGATGGCGGCGGCGATCTTCAGGCCGCGGGCGAAAGTATCCATGCCGCCGATGTGTGCGTGGAACAGGTCCACGGGCTCAAAACTCTCCCGGCGCACCTTGGCGTCGAAGTTCAACCCGCCGGTGGTGAAGCCGCCGAACTTGAGGACGGCCAGCATCGTGTAAGTGGTCAGATAGATGTCGGTGGGGAACTGGTCGGTGTCCCAGCCCAGAAGCTCGTCGCCGCGGTTGGCGTCAATCGAGCCGAGCGCGCCGGCGGAGCCGACGGTTTCCAGCTCGTGCTGCATCGTGTGGCCGGCGAGCGTGGCGTGGTTGGTCTCGATGTTGAGCTTGAAATCGCCGAGCAGGTCGTACTGGCGGAGGAAGTTCAGGCAGGCGGCCGCATCCGAATCATACTGATGCTTGGTGGGCTCCTTCGGCTTGGGCTCGATATAGAACTGGCCCTTGAAGCCGATCTTCTTTTTGTGGTCCACTGCCAGGTGCAGGAGGCGGGCGAGATGTTCCTGCTCGCGCTTCAGGTCGGTGTTGAGCAGGGTCTGGTAGCCTTCGCGTCCGCCCCAGAAGGTGTAGCCCTGGCCGCCCAGTTCGTGGGTGAGCTCCATGGCTTTCTTCACCTGCGCGGCGGCAAACGCAAAGGCGTCGGCGTTGCAACTGGTGGCGGCGCCGTGGACGAAGCGGGGATTGGAAAAGAGGTTGGCCGTGCCCCACAGCAGCTTCACCCCGGTGCGCTGCTGCTCCTCCTTCAAGACCTTCACGACGGCGTCGAGGTTCTTGTTGGTTTCGGCCAGCGTCCGGCCCTCCGGCGCGATGTCGCGGTCGTGCCAGCAATAGAACGGGGCGCCGAGTTTCTGGATGAATTCGATGGCCACGCGGGCGCGTTTCTGGGCGTTGCTCACGGAGTTGCTGCCGTCATCCCAGGGCCGCTGCATGGTGCCCACGCCAAAGGGGTCGCTGCCGGTGGCGCGGAAGGTGTGCCAATAGGCCACCGCAAAGCGCAGGTGGTCGCGCATGGTTTTGCCTTCGACAATTTCGCCGGCGTTGTAATGTTTGAAGGCCAGCGGGTTCTTGGACTTCGGGCCTTCGTAGGGGATGGAGTTGATTTCCGGGAATGCAGCTTTCATAATTTATTTTGGTTGTTTGTGGGCTGTGATTGCGGGCGTCTTTCCCCGCCGGGCCGGGCCGCCACGGGAACCTGGCCAACGGGGACAAGCGGTTTTTCCTTGGCGTCGGGCACGACCAGGCGGTCAATGCCCACGGCGGCCATGCCGGCGGTGCGGCGGCGCGGCGCGGCCAGACATTCCACGCGGCCAAACCGGGCCCACATGGCGCCGTTCTGGACGGCCTGGGAAAGGTGTTGCATCACCGCCGGCGGCAACTCCGTAAGGCTGCCGGTGATGACGACGCGGCGCAGGCCGAGCACGTTCAGCGCGCCGGCGATGGCCGCAGCGGCGGCATCCAGCGCCTGCGCGAGCCAGGGTTGGACGCCGTGTTGCGAAACGTAAGCGTGCAAGGCGGGCCAGGAATTCCCGGCGGCCGGGGCGGCCGCGGCGAAGCTTTCCAGCAACCCGCGCAGGGAGATGAGGGTTTCCATGCAGCCCACGGCCCCGCAGCCGCAGGGCCGGACGTTGCCGGGCACCGGCGTGTGGCCGATTTCCCCGCTGATGGGCAGCGGGTGGAACAGCGGCCGGCCCTCGACGATGACGCAGCCGCCCACGCCCTCGCCAAAGTCCACCAGCAGAAAATCATCGCAATCCGGCACGGCTTGGTGGTGGCCCAGCGCCAGCGCGCGCTGCTCCTGTACCAGCAGCACAGGCGCCTTCCAGACGCGCCTCACGATCGCCGCCATGTCCGTGCGGGCGGTCCAGTGAAGATTGGGGGAGAACAGGATGCGGTTAGTGGATTCGTCCACCAACCCGGGGACGCTCAGCACCACCCCCAGAAAATTTCCGCCGCCCAGCGACCGGGCGGCCTGCCGGAGCTTTTTCTCCCAGGTTTTGGCCGGCGCGGGATCAGTGGAGGCGACCTCGAAGGAAACGGGCCAGCGGTCTTCGTTGGCGGTGCGGAGGGTCAACCCGGCGAGCGTGGTGGTATTGAGGCCCAGTTGAATGCCGACAAATTTGGGACGCGTCTGGTTGAGGCGCAACTTCCGGCCCGGGCGGCCCAAGCGGGCGGCGGCCGGGCGGCCGTTGCGGACGGCGTTTCCGGAGAATTCCTCGATCACGTCGAGCGCCATGAGTTCGTCCACGATTTTTCCCGCCGTGGGCTGGCTCATGCCGAGCGCCTTGGCCAGGTCCGCCCGGGACGCCACGCCCAGTTTCTGCAACTGGCGCAGCAAGGCGCGCCGGTTCAGTTGGCCCATGCGGGAGGGGACGTAGATCATTACTTAAGAAAACTACGAAAGTCCCCCATCTGTCAAGCCTGATGTAAAAAAATCACGATCCGCGTTGCCCCGCGCGCAAAAACATGGGAAGGTCAGGGGCCTGAATTTAATGAACCTCAAATCCGTTCTCTTGAGCGCGAGTGCCGCCTGCCTGCTGGCGGGAGCGGCCGCGCAAGCGCAATCCACGAACACCGACGAAACCCTGGCGGCCCAGATGCGGCAGATGACCCAGCAGGTTCAGCAGAAGGCCGCCGACGGCAAGCATGCGGAAGCCGATTACAAGGAGGAACTGGACACCCTGGACCATCTTATCGCCAGCAAAAAAGACGCCCCGACCGATGACGCCGTGCAACTGACCTACATGAAGGCGGTGCTTTACCTGGAGGTCATCCAGGACTTCGACAAGGGGGCGGCCATCATGCGCCAAATCGCCACGAATTACCCGAACACCAAATACAGCGCGAGCGCCGACAAGATTCTGCGGAAAATTGCCGCCATGGCCGAGGCGAAGAAGTCCCAGGACAGCTTGGTCGTGGGCACGGCGTTTCCGGACTTCGCGGTGACCAATCTGAACGGCGAACCGCTCTCCGTGGGAGCTTTCCGGGGCAAGGTCGTGCTGCTGGACTTTTGGGCCACTTGGTGCCCGCCCTGCCGGGCGGAACTTCCCAATGTCATTGCCACCTATGCAAAATATCACAGCCAGGGTCTGGAAATCATCGGCGTCAGCCTGGATTCCGACCGCGCCACGCTGGACCAATTTCTGAAGGATCAGAACGGGATGACGTGGCCGCAGTATTTCGACGGCCAGGGCTGGGCGAACGTGCTCGCCAAGAAATATGGCGTGGAAGGAATTCCCTTCACCCTGCTCATCGGCCCGGACGGCAAAATCATCGGGAAAGACCTTCGGGGCGATGACCTCACGGCCGCCGTGGGCAAGGCGGTGGCGGCAAAGTAACCGGCCACGCCGGCCGGCGGTGGCCCCCGGAACCCGGCGGACTTTCCATCACCCGGCGGCTTGGTTTCATCGTATTTTCAGCTTAAACTTTCATCATGTTATTGGACATCAAATCGTTGACGCGCGAGGAACTGGAGACCCGGTTTGCCGCGTGGAACCAGCCGACCTACCGGGTGGCGCAATTGCTGGAGTGGCTGTACGCCCGGCGCGCCGCAAACTGGGAGGTCATGTCGAATTTACCCAAGACGCTGCGGGAAAAGTTGCGGGAACAGTTCACGCTGCAAACCCTCGGGCTCGTCCGGCAGCAGGGGTCGCCGGACAGCACGCGGAAATTCCTCTGGCGGCTGGCCGACGGCGCCTTCATTGAAAGCGTGTTGATTCCCGCCAACCCGGCGTTATACGGCGAGGCCAGCGACCGGCACACCCTGTGCATTTCCACCCAGGTGGGCTGTGCCTACGGCTGCAAATTCTGCGCGAGCGGATTGAACGGCTGGAAACGGAACCTGGCGGTGCACGAAATCGTGGAGCAAATCCTGGCCGTGGAACGGCTCGTGGCGGACGAGGAAAAAGCGGGGGCCCCGGCGGACGGGACACCGGCCGCGGCGTTCCGCCGGCCGGCGCGCACCGTGGACAATCTGGTGGTGATGGGCATGGGCGAGCCCCTGGCGAATTATGACAATTTGTTGGCGGCCCTGAAAACCCTGAACGCGCCGTGGGGCGGCGGCATCGGCGCGCGCAAGATCACCATTTCCACCAGCGGCCTGGCGCCGGAAATCCGCAAGCTGGCGGCCGAACCGCTGCAATTCCGGCTGGCCGTCTCGCTGCACGGCGCCACCGATGCCGTGCGCAACCGGATCATGCCGGTGAACCGGAAATACCCGTTGGCCGAGCTCGCGGCGGCGTGCGAAGATTACCAGGCCTTGAAGGGCCGGATGATCACCTTCGAGTACATCCTGATCGCCGGCGTCAACGACTCGCCGGCGCAGGTTCGCCCACTGGCGGCGCTGGCCCGCCGGCTGTTTGCTAAGGTCAACTTGATTCCCTACAACCACGTGGAAGGCCTGGCTTGGGAACGCCCCAGCGAGCAGGTTTGCGAGAGCTTCCTCGCCGCGCTGGAGAAGCAAAACGTGGCCGCCACGCTGCGCCGGGAAAAAGGGGATGACATTGACGCCGCGTGCGGACAGTTGCGGCTGAAGACGGAACGGGAGCTGGGCAACGTGCCGGCGTGACTGCGGCGGAACGGTCAGCGGGCCGGGACCGCTCCTTCCGCGAGCGCCGGCCGGCGCTGGAAAATGGTGATGTATTCGCTCCCCATGGCGGGCGGATTGGTGGGATTCCAGAGCGAGACCAGAACGCCGTCGGCGCCATAGCCAACGATGGCAACTTTTTGATAGTTTGACGCCGGGTACGTCGCAAACCAGTCCGTCAGGCAGGCCTTGGAATAGGATTCGCCAATCCAAGACGCCGCGTATGGCACATTGACGATAAACTCAGGCCGGGCCGATTCGATCTCGCGGGCCATGTCCTGCTGCATGGTCCGGGCAAACGGCTGGGGTTCCATCAGCGGGTAGGTGTAAATATAGCCGGTGGCGGAGTGGCGCTTGGCGTAAAAGTAGATCTCCGGTTCCGAGCCGAGCACGGCCACGCGTGCATCGGAGGCGGAGTGATCCCGGATCTGCTTGCCGGCAAACACGGCTTCGGTGAACGGATTCCGCGGGTAGATCCGCTCGCCCAGCGCGACGGCGGGCCACTCAAAGAACACCTTCGCCTGGTAATAAATCACCCAGCTCACAATCATGGCAAAGGCGATCACCGGCAGGCTTTTGACCACGTTCGGCAGCACCCGGGCGGGCAAAATATCGCGCAACGCCGTCACCGCCAGCCCCAGCAACACCGCAAACGCCGGCAAGAGCAGAATGAAATAATGCTGCCGGAAATAAAAGCCGGCCGCCGTGCCCACGAACGAAAACAGCCAGAAAACGACGGCAAAAGCCGTGGCCGGACGCAGCCGCCGGATCGAGGCCGCCACCGGCAGTCCGACCGCCACGAGGATCCACCAACCCTTGGAAATATTGTGCGTTTGCCGCAGATGCGGCAGCAGATGCTCGTGGAGGCCTGTCTGCCAAGTCATCAGGGATTCGTAAACACGGGCGTAGTTGACGGTCCAAAACCAAAACCGGCCAAAGACGCCCGCCAGCGCCAACAGCAGGCACGTCAGCAGCAACGGCAGCGCCAGCCCGCTGCCAAACGCCAGGATTCGTTCGGCAAACCGCCGGGAAAACACTTCGCCATGCCGCCAGCCCGTCCACGCCAGATACGTCAGGGCAAAAAGCGCGAAGCACAGTCCCTGCTGTTTCATCACGAACGCCAAGCCGAAAAGCAGTCCGACGAAAAACATCCGCCGCCGGCCGGGGGCCGGTCCCGCCCGCACGAGCAACCACATGGCCGGGACGGCGAACAGGACGACAAAATGCGTGGCATGCGCCTCCAGTCCAAGGACTGTCGGGCTGATGGACATGACCGCATAGCTCACGGCGGCGGCCATGCCGGCCACGATCCCGGCCAGCTCCCGGGCGAGCAGAAAGACAAAAATAATGGTGAGGCTGCCAGCCACCAGCAAGGTCAGGTGAATGCCCATCCGGGTCTGGCCGAAGACCGCCATGCCGGCCATGTAAGCCACATAGGTGCCCGGGAGTTTCATGTTGTAGGCCAGCACGTAGGGCGGAATGCCCTGCAGCAACAACTGGCCGGCGTAAGCGTATTCCCCCTCGTCCCGTTCCAACGGCATATCGAGCAGCCGCACGCGGACCGCCCCGGCAAACAGCACCGCCGCGAGCACGATCAGCCACGGCCAGCGCGGCCAGGAACGGCGCGTGGCCCGCCCGTCTGAGTTCGGTGGGGTTTCCACTGGGGCGAAAACGTACCCACCGCGGCCCGATCCTGAAAGTTTTTTCGCGCCCTCCCCACAACCCCGCGGAGGGCCTGGCCTGGGGAACGCCCCGGCGGAGGGTCAGCGGGGAGGCGTCGCTCCCTCCGCAGCCGTCGGCCGACGCTGGAAAATGCTGAGATATTCCGCCCCCATGGCGGGCGGATTGCTGGAATTCCAAAGCGAGACCAGTTTGCCGTCGGCGGCATAGCCGACGATGGCGACTTTTTGATAGTTTGACGCCGTATATGTCCTCGACCAGTCGCCCAGGTAAGGCTTGGAATCGGGTTCGGCGTTCCAAGACTTATCATAATGCACGCTAACGATGAACTCGGGCCCGACCGATTCAATCTCGCGGGCCATGTCCTGCTGCATGGTCAGGGCAAACGGCTGCCTTTCCATCAGCGGGTAGGTGTAAATATAACCAGTGGCGGAGTGGCGGTGGGCGTAAAAGTAGATCTCCGGTTCCGAGCCGAGCACGGCCACGCGCGCAGCGGGGTCGGAGTGGTCTTGGATCTGTCTGGCGGCATAGATGGCTTCCGTGACCGGATTCCGCTGGTTGATAAACTCGCCCAGGGTGACGGCGGGCCAATTAAAGAACGCCCCCGCCTGGTAAAAAATCACCCAGCTCAAAATCAAGGCGAAGACAATCACCGGAAAGGATTTGACCACCTTCGGCAAAATATCGCGCAACGCCGTCACCGCCAGCCCCAGCAACACCGCAAACGCCGGCAACAGCAGAATGAAATAGTGTTCCCGGAAATACAGGCCGGCCGCCGTGCCCACGAACGAAAACAGCCAGAACCCGACGGCGAAAGCCGCGGCCGGCCGCAATCGCCGGAGCCAAGCCGCCACCGGCAACCCAACCGCCAGGAGGAGCCACCAGCCGTTGGAAATATTATGCGTGTGCCGGAGATGGAGCAGCAGGCCGTCGTGAAGGCCGAGCTGCAAGGGGATCATGGATTCGTAAACGCGGGCATAGCTGACGGTCCAAAACCAAAACCGGCCAAAGACTCCCGCCAGCGCCAACAGCAGGCACGTCAGCAGAAACGGCAGCGCCAGCCCGCTGCCAAACGCCAGCATTCTTTCGGTAAAGCGCCGGGAAAACACTTCGCCGTTCCGCCAGGCCGTCCACGCCAGATACGTCAGGGCAAACAGCGCGAAGCACAGCCCCTGCTGCTTCATCACGAACGCCAAGCCGAACAGCAGGCCGACAAACCACATCCGCCACCGGCCGGGGGTTGGTCCCGCCCGCACCAGCAGCCAGATGGCCGGCACGGCGAACAGCACGACAAAATGCGTCGCGTGCGCCTCCAGGCCGAGGACGTTCGGGCTGATAGACATGACCGCGTAGCTGACGGCGGCGACCATCCCGGCCATGATCCCGGCGAGTTCCCGGCCGAGGAGAAAAATAAATATAATGGTGAGGCTGCCGGCCACCACCAAGGTCAGGTGTATCCCCGCCGGGGTCTGGCCGAAGACCGCCATGCCGACCATGTAAGCCACATAGGTGCCCGGGAGTTTCATGTTGTAGGCCAGCACGTAGGGCGGAATGCCCTGCAGCAACAACTGGCCGGCGTAAGCGTATTCCCCCTCGTCCCGTTCCAACGGCATATCGAGCAGCCGCACGCGGACCGCCCCGGCAAACAGCACCGCCGCGAGCACGATCAGCCACGGCCAGCGCGGCCAGGAACGGCGCGTGGCCCGCCCGTCTGAGTTCGGTGGGGTTTCCACTGGGGCGAAAACCTACCCGGCGGCGGCCGCTGCTGGAAGTTTTTTCGCGCCCGGTTTTGTCCTTTGAATTCCGCCGCCGGCCGGCTTATAGTCCGGGAAATCGGTTGCGGTGAAGCAATTCAGCCAGCCCCGCGAAATCGCCGGAAAGGAAACGCATGAAAGTCAGACGTCGGGAGTTCATCAAACAGTCCGCCCTCGGGACGGGCGCCCTGCTGTTGGGCGCGCAACTGGGCGCCGCGGAAACGGCGGACGTGAAATACCACGATCCCTATGCCCAGGTGCCGCTCGGCAAAAGCGGATTAAAATTCACCCGCGTCTGCATGGGCACCGGCACGCACGGCTCCGAGCGCAGTTCCAACCAAACCCGCAAGGGCCGCGACCCCTTCCAGCAGTTGCTGCGCGACGCGTACGACCGCGGCATCCGGACCTTTGACCTGGCGGATCTTTACGGTTCGCACACCTATGTGCCAGCCGCCTTGGGTGGGCTGCCGCGCGACAGCTATTCGCTCATCTCCAAAATCTGGTGGGCCGGCGGCGGCATCCCGGAAGCCGACCGCCCCGACGCCGACGTGGTGGTGGCGCGTTTTTTGCAGGAATTAAAAACTGATTACCTCGACCTCCTGCTGTTGCACTGCGTCATGGCCGCCGACTGGCCGGATCAACTGCGCAAGCAGATGGACATTCTCAGCCGGCTCAAGACTCAGGGAAAAATTCGCGCCCTGGGTGTTTCCTGCCATTCCCTCGCGGCGCTGGAAGCCGCGGCCAAGGAACCGTGGGTGGATTCGGTGCACACGCGCATCAATCCCTACGGCATGAGCATGGACGGGCCGCCCGACCAGGTGGTGCCGGTGCTGAAAAAGCTGCACGCCGCCGGCAAGGGCGTGGTGGGCATGAAGATCATCGGCGAGGGACGCTTGCGCAATGACGACGCCCGCCGCGACGAATCGGTCAAGTTCGTCCTGGGTTTGGGTTGCGTGGACGTCCTGAACGTGGGCTTTGAGTCGGTGACTGAAATAGACGATTTCGCGGCCCGGGTGCGGAAGGTGCCGGTGGCGTGAGTTCCCCTGCCCCGCCGCGCGGAGACTTGCGCCGGTGCGAGTTTGCGGCATGATGTCACCGTTTTGAGCATGATTGCATTACTCGACTACGGCTCCGGAAATTTGCGCAGCGTCCACAAATCCCTGCTGAAGGTGGGCGCCCAAGTGCGGCTCGTGCAGCGGCCCGCCGAAATCGGCGACGCCTGCGGCTTGGTGCTGCCCGGGGTCGGTGCGTTCGACGACTGCATCACGGCGCTCCGCCAGCGGGAACTCTTCGAGGCGTCCCGGGAATTCATCCAGACCGGCAAGCCTTTTCTGGGCATCTGCGTGGGCTACCAGGCACTGTTTGAAAAAAGCGAGGAATTCAACTCCTGCGCCGCGGGCTTGGGCGTGTTCCGCGGCAGCGTCGTGCGCTTCTCGGAAAGCCATGGTCTGAAAATCCCGGAAATCGGGTGGAATCAATTGGAGATCGTGCGTCCGGAATGCCCGTTGTACCGCGGCATCGCCACCGGCAGCTACGTCTATTTCGTCCACAGCTTTTATCCGCAGCCGGCCGACCCTGCCATCGTGGCCACCCGCACCGAATACGGTGACACGTTCGCCTCTTCCGTCTGGCGCGACAATGTCTTCGCCACGCAATTTCACCCGGAGAAGAGCCAGAAAGTCGGCCTGCAACTGCTGCGGAACTTTGTGGAATTAGCCGACGCCGGCAAGTGAGCAGGAGGGAAAAGGAAGCGGACGCGTAACCCGGGCTGGGTGTGAGACGCACTCTCCCCGGTGGAGAGATTTCCCGAAGCCGTTCGCGCATTGAACCCCTGAAACGCAAAAGAAACATTCCACATTCCACATTCAACGCCCAACATCGAAGGGGCTCGCGCTGCCGCCTTCGTTCAGGGTTGGAAGTTGAATGTCGAATGTTGAATGTTTTCCGGGTTCATGGCTGGTCGGGGTGAGGGCGAGCTTCTTCAAACTAACTTTGCTTTTCGGTTCAGGCCCGGGGTGACGGTTGGCGTTAAACCATTTAAATACAGTGTCTTCTATGCCACGAAGTATGCTACCCCACATGTTCCATTGGTTCCATGTTGGGAGAGCCCGCAGACTGGTCCGCCCTCCAGATTCCCAGATCCATTCCACTGAAAACAGCGAAGAACCTTTGTTTTGGGTTCTTCGCTGTTTTCAGTGGAATACACTTTACGAATCCAATGCCTCAGGAATCTGTGAGATTTAAACCGCCTTATTTGGAGGTGGAAAGCAGGGTTCATTGAATTATCGACTCGACAAATCGACGGATGAATTCTAAAATCCACATACCCGCATTGCGGGGCTTCAATGCGGGTATGTGTTATTTTTTGTTCAACCATCCCAGCTTTGAAGTTCACCTTTTTCAAAGAGGAATTGTTTGGGTTATGTCCCGAGAATTCGGGAACTCCAAGGCAACTTCGTTTTAGCTATTCCACTGAAAACAGCGAAGAACCTTTTTTTGAATTAAATTCCTTTCCCGCCCAGCCATTTACGCATTTCCCGTTAGCCGCTAACTTTGCGATTCCGCAGACCCTGCTAAAATCGCCCTGGCTGGGAAACCGCCCCCGCCACGATGAGCCCGCATGCTCACAATCGAGTCCCGCCCCGGACGGTTCGCCCCTCGGCACCCGCCCGCAGGAATTCTTTGTCTTAACCACAGTGAACACAGATCTTCAGAGTCATTGGCAGTTGCATCCACCTCGGCGTGGTGAAAAACATTTGGCGCAGCCTTCCGTTGCTGGCCCAAATGGCTTTTTCATCTGTGTCGGTCTGTGTTCATCTGTGGTTAAAATGCTTTCCTGCTGCGCCCCCTCGAAAACCCCGCAATTTCGTTCGCAAAAATCTGCGAAAACCCCAGCAAAAACCCCCATCGTCAACCCTCGTAAACCCTGAAAACCTCTGGCGTCGCCCGCCCGCCCCTCGGGGGCGCGCCAGCCGCCCGCAACGGTTTGAGCCAAAGCTCTTTATCGGCTTTTTTGGTGGTTTTCCGATTTTTGTCTCACGCCCACTTGGGCCGGCGCTCCAACGTCCGGCTAGACAATCGTGAAAACTGGAGACATGATAAACCCGTTAGCCAACCAAGAAATATTCCTATGAACAAACTCAAAACCTGCCTCGCCATGGCGGCCATTGTGGCCGTCACCCTTCCCTTGGCCGCCCAACAAAAACGCGTCAGTCCGCACGAGACCACCAGCGCGGTGATCGAACACTGCCGGGTGACGGTGACGTATGGCCGGCCTTACACCAAGGATCCCAAAACCGGCGAAATGCGCAAAATCTGGGGCGGCTTGGTGCCCTACGGCAAGGTTTGGCGCACGGGCGCGGATGAAGCCACCACGCTCATCACCCAAAAGCCGCTGGTTGTGGCCGGCACAACCGTGCCCGCGGGAGCCTATACCCTGTGGACGTTGCCGGCGGAAGACGGTTCAGCCAAGCTCATCATCAACAAGCAAATCGGCCAATGGGGCGTGGGGCCCGGAAGCTATGACGAGAAAGCCGACCTCGCGCGCATAGACCTCACCAAGACCGCCTTGGATACACCGGTGGATCAATTGACGATTACCGTGGCCAAGAATCCCACCGGCGGCGGCGTCTTGAAGATGTCCTGGGAAAACACCGAATATTCCGCGCCGTTCACGGTGCAGCAATAACACCCCACACTCCCAATATGAACATCCCGTTGCTGCGAACCTGCTGCGCGCTGGCGGGCGGCCTCCTGCTGGTGGCCAATCTGCCCGCCCAGCCAGCCAAGATTGACTTTCCCGCGCCGAGCCCGGCTTGCACGCTGAAACAGCGCGTGGGCCTCACGGACATCGAAGTGGATTATTCCCGGCCGAGCGTCAAGGGCCGCGAGATCTTTGGCGCCCTCGTGCCGTACGGCCAGGTCTGGCGCACCGGCGCCAACGCTGCCACCAAGCTCATCTTCAGCACGCCGGTGAAATTGAACGGCACGGACATCCCGGCCGGCACCTACGCGCTGTTCACCATTCCCGGCGAAAACGAGTGGACCATCATCATCAACAAAGGCGCCCAACAATGGGGCGCTTTTCAATACGATGAGAAAGCCGACATCGCGCGGTTCCAAGTGACGCCAGTGCAGGTTTCCGAGCAAATCGACACCTTCGCCATCGAGTTCAACCATCTGCGGGACGAATCGGCTGTGATCGAGCTGGTTTGGGACCACACCGTGGTGCCGATCCGGCTCGAAGTGGAAGTCACCAGCAAGCTCGTGCCGCAGATCGAGGCCGTCATGGCGTCGGACGCACCGCAGAAGCCGTACTTTCCGGCGGCGATGTTTTACTACGACCACGAATTGGACCTCCACAAGGCGAGTGACTGGGTGGACGCCGCCGTCACCAACCACGACGCCTATTATGTCGAGCATCTCAAGGCGGAGATCCGGGCCAAACTCGGCGACAAGGACGGCGCCATCGCCGCGGCCAAGCGCTCTTCCGAGCTCGCCGTCCAGGCCAAGGACAGCGGTTACGTGAAACTCAACGACGCGCTGATCTCGAGCTTGAAGTGAAGACCCGGGTCGTTTCCATTTCAAACTCGGTGCCAACGTTGCGCCGGGCGGCGAGCCATGGCCGCCGCCTGGCGCCGACATTTCATAGGCAATCCTGTAGCGCAGACTTCCAAGTCTGCTGTATCGCGGGTTTCCAAACCCGCAGACGCCACGCCATTGCGACACCCTGCCGATTTGAAAATCGGCGATACAGCAGGTTGGGAAACCTGCGCTGCGCCGGTGTTGCCCTCGTCCGCCAATGCAACTATGAAATATCCCGGCTGGCCGGCATTCTCCTCATCTGCCTCCTCGCCGGGATGCTGTCGGCGGCGGCGCCGGCTGCCGAGGCGCCCACCAATTCCGCCCCGGCCATTCTCCAGGAACTGAAAAGTTTCCGCGAGTTCGGCTCCGTGCTCTACGTCGCCGCGCATCCGGACGATGAAAATACGCTGCTCCTCGCCTACCTGGCGCGCGGCCGGAATTATCGCACGGCCTATCTCTCGCTCACGCGCGGCGACGGCGGCCAGAACGTGCTCGGGCCGCAGTTCGATGAGAAACTCGGCGTGGCCCGCACGCAGGAGTTGCTGGCCGCGCGCCGGCTCGATGGCGGCCGGCAATTCTTCTCGCGCGCCATGGATTTCGGTTTCTCCAAGGATTACCGCGAAACGCTCCGCATCTGGGACCGGGACCAGGTTTTGAGCGACATCGTGCGCGTCATCCGTGAGTTCCGACCGGATGTGGTCATCACCCGCTTTTCCACGCAACCGGGCAACACGCACGGACATCACACCGCCTCCGCGGTGCTGGCGTTGGAGGCGTTCAAACGGGCCGGCGATCCCGCGGCGTTTCCGGAGCAGCACCTGCCGCCCTGGCAGCCCACCCGCATTCTTGTCAATGGCCGTGGCGGCGCCGAGGGCGGCCTCCAGATGGACATCAGCGGCAATGACCCGGTGAGCGGACTTTCGTTCAACGAACTCGCCATGCGCAGCCGCGCCATGCACAAGACGCAGGGCTTTGATAATTTCCGCGGCTTCGGCGGCGCGGGCGGACCGCGCACCGAATCTTTCCAACTGCTGGCCGGCGCCTCGGCCACCAACGACATCTTGGACGGCGTTGACACCACCTGGTCCCGCGTGCCGCACGGCGCGCCCATCGGCGCTCTGGCCGACCGCATCATCGCCGCCTTCAATCCCCAAAATGCCGCCGCCAGCGTGCCCGACTTGCTGGAATTGCGCCGCCTGGTCGCCGCCCTGCCGGAAAAGGATTCCGTCGTGGCGGAAAAAAGCGCGCAGCTCGACCGCATCTTGCAGGCTTGCCTCGGCCTCGAAGTGGTCACCACCATCCCGAACTCCGAAGTGGTCCCGGGCGAAACCATGCGGCTGCAACATTCCGTGGTGATTCATTCGGACGTTCCGGTGCGCTGGATCGGCGTGCGGTATCCCGCTATTCACGGCAAAGTCCGGCCCCCGGCGGTTCTCCGGGTCAACGAGCGTAGCTCGCTGGATTCCGCGCCCACGCTGCCCGCCGGCACGCCCTTGAGCCAGCCGTATTGGCTGCGGGAAGATCACACGCCGGGCATGTTCGTCGTGGACGACGCCTCGTTGATCGGCCGCCCGGAAAATCCGTCGGTGTTCCCCGTCGAGCAGGTTTTTGAAGTGAGCGGCCAGACGCTGGTCGTTCTGGATGAACCGGTGCAGCTTCTCACCAATTCCGCCAACGCGGAAATCCGCCGCCCCCTCGACGTCATTCCGCCTGTGTCACTCAAATTCGGCTCCGACGTCGCCCTGTTCGGGCCTGGCCAAGCGCATCCCGTGGCCGTGACCGTCACGGCCTGGCGCGGCGACCTGGCCGGCACGGTGCAACTGGAGACGCCGGACGGCTGGACGGCTTCGCCCGCCAAACAGGCCCTCTCGCTCGCCGCCGTCGGCGACCGGCAGACGTTCAGTTTTGAGGTCACCGCGCCGGCGCAAGCCGCCACCGCGAACATCACGGCCAGCGCGAAAATCGGCGGCGTGCGCTACGATAACCAGCGCGAGGAAATCTCCTACCCGCACATTCCGCGGCAACTGCTTCAGCCGCCGGCCCGCCTCAAGGCCCTCTGCCTCGACCTGGCCATCCGCGGCCACACGATCGGTTATCTGCCGGGCGCGGGCGACACCGTGGCCGAGGCCCTGACCTCCATGGGCTATGCCGTGCGGATGCTCGGCGATTCCGATTTGACGCCGGAAAATCTGCGCGGCCTGGACGCCGTGGTGATCGGCGTGCGCGCGTTCAATGTCCGCACCAATCTCGTCCCGCACCTCCCCGCCCTCTTCGATTACGTGGCCGGCGGCGGCACGGTGGTCGAGCAGTACAATCGCCCGGACAATGCGCGCACCAACCAGCTTGCCCCGTTCGCGCTGCACCTCTCCAATGATCGCGTGACCGATGAAACCGCGCCCGTGACGTTTCTCGCGCCGGAAAATCCCGTGCTCAACACGCCCAACAAAATCACCAGCGCCGATTTCGCCGGCTGGGTGCAGGAGCGCGGAATCTATTTTCCCAATGAATGGGACGAGCATTTCACGCCCATCCTCGCCTGTGGCGACCCGGGCGAGGCCCCCCTCAAGGGCAGTTTGCTGGTGGCGCAATCCGGCAAGGGCTGGTTCGTTTACACCGGGCTGGTCTTTTTCCGCGAGCTTCCCGCCGGCGTGCCGGGAGCGTACCGGCTGTTCGCCAATCTCGTTTCCCTCGGCAAATGAACGCAGCGCGCCTTCCGCAAACTTCCAGCTCTCCGCGGCGAATGCCATGAAAAGCCAAGCCTCGACCGCCCCCGAAACGGAAAGTCCCGGCCTGCCGCTGTTCCGGTCCTGGCGGGCGATTTATGTGCTCGTGCTCGTCAGCTTTGTCCTGTGGGTGGCGCTGCTCATCGCCTTGACTGAAATGTATTCATGAGCCCGCTCGATTTCGTCGTCCTCATCGGTTCCATGCTGGGAATCGCCGGCTACGGCATCTGGCAGACGCGCGGCCGGCGCGATCTCAGCGCCTATCTGAAAGGCGGGCACACGCCGTGGTTTGCCATCGGCCTCTCCGTGATGGCCACGCAGGCCAGCGCGGTGACCTTTCTTTCCACGCCCGGCCAGGGCTATGCCGATGGCCTGGGATTTGTGCAGGTTTATTTCGGCGTGCCGCTCGCCCTGCTCATCATCGCCATTTTCTTTCTGCCGATTTTCCGCCGGCTGAACGTCTTCACTGCCTACGAATTCCTGGGACGGCGGTTCGACACCAAGACACGGCTGCTGGGCGCGGCCTTGTTCCTCGTGCAGCGCGGCCTGGGCGCCGGCCTCACCATCTACGCGCCCGCCATTGTCCTCACCACCGTCTTCGGCTGGCCGCTCGATTTAACCATCATTTGCAGCGGGCTTCTGGTGATTATTTACACCGTGGCCGGCGGCAACGACGCGGTGACCGTCACCCAGAAATACCAGCTCGGCATCATCTTCGCCGGCATGCTCACCGCCTTCGGCCTGCTGCTCGCCAAATTGCCTGCCGGCCTCACCGGCAGCGACACCCTGACGCTGGCCGGCGGTTTCCAAAAGCTCCACGCCGTGAATTTTTCCACCAGCCTGCACGAACGCTACACCGTCTGGTCCGGCCTCTTGGGCGGCACGTTCCTGATGCTGTCGTACTTCGGCACGGACCAGTCCCAAGTGCAGCGCTATCTTTCCGGCGCCTCCCTGCGCGAAGGCCGGCTGGGCCTCATGTTCAACGCCGTGTGCAAAATCCCGATGCAGTTTTGCATCCTGTTTCTCGGCGTGCTGATTTTTGTCTTTTATCAATTCGAGCCGGCGCCGCTGTTTTTTAATCCCGTTTCCACCCGGGTCCTGGCCGACCAAGGCAACGCCCAAAAGGCACAGGCCTATGAAAACGACTTCAACCGCACCCAGGCCGAAAAGCAGCAGCAGCTCCGGGCTTGGATCGCCGCCCGCCACAGCGGCGACCGGATCGCCGCGAACGACGCGTTTGCCGCCGCCGCCCAGGCGCAGCGCCAGGGCGAACAGATTCGCCAGGCGGCCGGCCGGGAATTGTCCGCCAAAAATCACGGCACCACCGGCAACGAGGCCGATTACGTGTTCATCACCTTCATCCTGCACCAACTGCCGCACGGCATCATCGGCCTGCTGGTGGCCGCCTTTTTCGCCGCCACCTTCTCGTCCAAGGCAGCCGAACTCAACGCCCTCAGTTCCAGCACCACCATTGATTTTTACCGGCATCTCATCCGGCGCGACGCCACGGATGCCGCCTGCGTGAAGGCCTCCAAATGGTTCACGGCCTTCTGGGGAGTGGTCGCCATCGGCTTTGCGCTCTACGCGCATCTGGTGGAAAACCTGATCCAAGCCGTGAACATTCTCGGCTCGATCTTCTACGGCGTCATGCTCGGCTTGTTCGTGGTGGCGTTTTTCCTCCGCCACGTCGGCGGCACGGCGGTCTTTTGGGCGGCGCTGGCGGCGCAAACGCTCGTGTTCGTCCTCTTTTGCGAGCTGACCATTTCCTACCTCTGGTTTCCGCTCATCGGCTGCGCCGCGTGCGTGGCCTTGAGCTGCGTGCTCCAATTGTTTTTGGGCGCGGACGGCGAACGCGGTAAGCTAGCCGCCACATGAATGCGCCTGTCATTTGTTTCGGCCAGCAGCCTTGCGGTTTCTTTCCGAAGCGCTTCTTGTTTGCCAAAATCCAGACCGCGCGCCGCCTGCAACGCGAACTCGGCGGCGAAATCGTTTTCTTCCTGCACGACAGCGACCACGACCCGCGCGAAACCCGCACCATCCTGCGGCATCGCAAAACCAACGAGCCCGCCCACCTCAATTTCGCCTGCCCCAACAAGACCCAGCGCAAGTTCTCGCCCCTGCACCTCAAACGCATCGCTCCGGGCTGGCAGGCCCAGACTACGCTCCAGCTTCCCAATTACGTGGGCCATCCGCTGATTGATCTCTTCAAACAGGTGTCCGCCGCCAACGTCGCCGATTTCTGCCTCGACCTGTATCGCCGCATGGGCCTGCTGGACGGCGTGCGCGTGATGCGTTCGAGCGATCCCGCGTTTCGCCGCGCCGCCTGCGAGGTCTCCGAGTTTTTCGTGGACGTGCCCTACGATGGCGAAATCGTCCGGGCGCGCTTCCTGGACGGCGCATTGAAATTGCACGAGGGCGGCGATGCGTTTATCACGCTGCCCTTGACCGCCTTCACCCGGGAGCAGGTCAGCCCCACGCGCGATTCACGCCTGCGCTGGATGCAGTCGGTGGTGAACTGCACGCATTACGTTGCCGGCGCGGGCGAGAGGGCTTATCTTCGCACCGAAGAAGCACC
Organism: uncultured Bifidobacteriaceae bacterium; assembly: GCA_964532525.1. Lineage (GTDB taxonomy): Bacteria > Verrucomicrobiota > Verrucomicrobiia > Limisphaerales > UBA11358 > UBA11358. The sequence goes on along the minus strand of CAZHIM010000013.1, from coordinate 22,854 downwards.
GGAAATCACCTTTGTAACCCGCGACGCCATTGACCGCTCCGATGAAGCCTACACCGAACTCCCCTGAACTCGCCCCGCTCCTGGCCTTCGGCGCGCATCCGGACGACATCGAATTCGGCTGCGGCGGCGTCATTGCGCGGGAAACCCAATTGGGCCGTCCCGCGCATTTCGTAGTCTGCTCGCGCGGCGAAGCTGGCAGCCACGGCACGCCCCGCCAGCGCACCGCCGAAGCCCGCAAGGCCGCCGCGCTCCTCGGCGCCACGCTCGAATTTCTGGAACTCGACGGCGACGGTCGCCTGGAACTGCGCGCCGCCCACGCCATCAAGCTGGCCGCCATCATCCGGCGCTTCCGGCCCGCGATCGTCCTCGCGCCCACCACCGTGGAAAACCAGCATCCCGACCATGCCCGGCTCGGCCGGCTCGCGCGCGATGCCGCCCGGCTGGCCCGGTACGGCGGCTTGCGGAACCTGCGCCGCCAGCCGCCCCACGTAATCACTCAACTGTTTTTTTACGCCGTCACGCCCGAAGCCGAGCCGCGCGACGTCCTGCCGGTGCTGCTGGACGTGTCCGCGCCGGAAGTCATGTCCGCCTGGACTGCGGCCATGCAGGCGCACGCCTCGCAAACGGCCACGCGCAATTACGCGGAAATGCAGCTCACCCGCGCCCGGATGTTCGGCGCGCGCGCGGGCATCGCCTGCGCCATTCCCCTGTTTCCCAACGATCCGCTGGTTTTTGATTCGCTGGCCCAAACCGGCCGCAGCGCCCGGCGTTTTTGAAATTTGTGATATGAGTGACGCCCGCCCACTGAAGATCGGCATCACCTGCTATCCCTCCGTGGGCGGCAGCGGCATTCTCGCCTCGGCGCTCGGCGAAGAGCTGGCCTGGCGCGGACACGAAGTGCATTTCATCAGCTATGAATGGCCCTTCCGCATGCCCGCCAGCGCGCCCCGGCTCTTTTTTCATCCCGTGGTCATCAACAATTACGGCCTGTTCAAATATCCCGACTACACGCTGCCGCTCTCGGTGAAGATGGCCGAGGTCAGCCAGGCGTGCCAGCTCGACATTTTGCACGTGCATTACGCCGTGCCGCATGCCACTGCCGCCATGCTTGCGCGGGCCATGCTGCCGCCGGGCCACCAGCCGCGCGTGGTCACCACGCTGCACGGCACCGACACCACCCTGCTCGGCTGCGACCCGGGCTACGGCCCGGCCATCCACTACGCCCTGACCCAATCGGACGCCGTCACGGTGGTTTCCGAATTCCTGAAGCAGGAGACGCAGCGCGTGCTCGGCTTCACGGGGCCGTTGGACGTCATCCACAACTTCTTCGAGCCGCACGTGCCCCGGCGATCCCGGCTGGAGATGCGCCGCGAGCTCGGCCTGGGCGATGAAACCTTGCTGGTGCATTCCTCCAATCTGCGGCCGCTGAAACGCATTGATCTGCTGCTGGAAATCGCCTCGCGCATCCGCCCGCGCGAAGCCTTCAAGCTCCTGATCCTGGCCGGCGGCGACTTTACGCCCTACGCCGCCGAAGTGCGCCGGCTGGGCCTGGAGGACCGCGTGCTGGTGCGGGAGAACGTCACCGACGTGGAGGACTATCTGCAGGCGGCCGACCTTGGCCTGTTCACGTCGGAGTCCGAGAGTTTTTGCCTGAGCATCCTGGAAGCGATGTGCTTTGGCTGCCCCAGCGTGGCCTCGCGGGTCGGCGGCATTCCCGAAGTGATCGAAGACCAGGTCAGCGGCGTGCTGGTGCCGTTTGGCGAGGTGGAGCAACAGGTCCAGGCCGTCGAACATCTGATGCAAAACCCGGCGGACCGCATCCGGCTGGGTGAAGCCGCACAAAAGCGCGCCCGCGAACTCTTTTCCGCCCAAGTCATCGTTTCGCGTTACGAAGCCCTTTACCGCCGCGTCTGCGCGTAATACGCGGGCTCTACCGTTTTGCCTTCCGTCTCAACTCCGTCACCATCACTGAAGTCCATGCCATCAAAATAAAGCCGCCCCACCACCATGGCGGCGGGAATCGCTGCCATAAATGACCGTAGTACAAAGCCGTTTTAAGTTGCCAGATCCCGCTGGCCAGCGTGCCCAGCACAAAGACGCAGCCAACCGACGTCATGATTCTTCTGCCGCCCGAAAATCGGCCGGTAATTAGCTGAGCCGATATGATCATGGCAGCCCCAAATTGCCAGAGCCAGAGCACGCCGGTCAAAAATGGAACCATACCAAGGGAAACAACGGTCAAATAGATCGCCTTTCTCATTTCAATGGGCTTTCAAGATGGGACAAAAGTTTTAATGAAATCCTCGACCTCGGACTTCGCACCTGCCAAGCCCAGTCCTGTCTGCGCTTGATGTAGCATAATGGCTTCCTTTTTATGCAAGGGATCACGTGCGAGTTGCTGAACTCCCTCGGATATTCTCGCCTGCGGAGGCAGAGAAATCCCTTGTTGTTTCAGCAAAGCATCAAGCTTCCGCTCAATTCGTCGCAAACCTTCCGCTTGGTATGCGGCCGACGCGCCACCACCGAAGACAACTGCCAGCCAGGCGATGATGGCGAAGTCACCAAACTGAAGCGTGGCAAGGATCGGTGTCATAAAAAAGCAGGCCGGAATTCTGGTCATTTCGGGCCGAGCGCATTCATCATCTTACTCATCACGTCTTTGGCAAGCTTGGCCTGCGTCGCCTGCTGTTGCCGGTAGGTTTCCAACTGTGCCGGCGTCAAGATGGGCTCCAACGCCGCGATTTTCTGATCCGAAGTCCACTGCGGCACGTCGGCCATGGCCACGCCCGCGGGTGGTTTCGCCTTGCCGGTAAGCTGATTAAAACTGACGTCGTATAGTGCGGCATAGGCCGGATCTAATTGTTCGGACGTCAGGCCGAGAGTGGTTTGGAGTCCCACCAGTTCACTGTTCGCCGCCAAGCTCGCCGTATGTGCCGCTTCGTCTTGCTGGTATGCCGGATAGGCTGCCAACTGATCCGGTGTCAGCAAGGCTTTGATTTGTGTGTCGGGGTCACCCGCTTCCTTGCCCAGGCGCGCGATTTCATCCTTGTCGAACTTTCCCGATATGGCTTCTTGCATGCCCGCCGACATCGCATCTGCCTGTCTCATCAGAATATTGCTGACTGACTGGGTTTGCCCCGGCGTCAAATGGAGGCTCGCGGTGATGCGGGACAGGTGCCCCTGCACCTGTTGTTCCATGGCCTGCTTCATGCCGTCAGCCATCGCACTCGTCAACAGGTTGGTCCCCGTCTCGCTCGTCAGCTTGGCCAGTTGCGCCCGCAGGCGTTCCGATTCTTCAGTCGCCCGCCGCGCCACCCCCGCCATGCCGCGCAGCCGGAGTAATTCCAGGTTGTCACTCTGGTTCTTCGCGATTTCCCCGGCCATGGTCGCCAACCGGTTTGTCGCCCCATCGCGTTCCCACTCCAGCGCCTGGATCTGCGCCGTCAGGGGCGCTTGCTGCGCCTGGAGGTTTTTATATTGCGCGCGCAATTGGGAATTTTCATGCGCCTCGAAAATTCCCGCACCCACGGTGATGACGAGCGCGGCGGTGACGACGGTTTTTTGTAGTAGGGTCATGGCAATGGCTTTGGTGGCGGCGACAACTGCCGCCGTGGTGATGACGTTTCCGGAAAGCGCGGCGGCCGTGATGGCGGCGGCCAATCCCGCCGGCGCGGACTGCACGGAATTCGCCGCCATCGCCCCGGCAATGGCCCCGGCAGACAGCGTGATTCCCCGCCGGCTGAAAAATTTCCGCAGTCTTTCGAGCGCGCGGCCCACGCGCTTTTGTGCGGCCCGTTCCTCCACGCCCAGCGCGGCGCCCACTTCCGCCAGGCTTTTGTTCTGAAAATAGCGCAGCACCAGCGCGTCGCGGTCGGCACCGCCCAGTTGGGCCATCGCCTCGTCGAGCTGCGGCGATAATTCGCGCCACGCGGCGTCCGAGGCGTTTTCTTCCGGGGTGGATTGCATGAAGACCTCCTGTTCGCGGCGGACGCGGCGCGTTTCCGCCCGCCGAAAATTCGCCGCCGTGAGCCGGGCCGTATGGTAAAGCCAGCCCGGCAGGACCGTTTTATGCCCCAGCGTGCCGGCCTTGCGTGCCAAAACGATGAACACCGCCTGGGCGATGTCCTGCGCGTGCTGCGGGTCGGCCGAATGACGCAGCGCCACCGAATAAACCAGCCCCAGATGCCGTTCCACCAGCGCGGCAAACGCCGCCTCGGAACCGTTTCGGGCGAATTCCGCCAGCAATTCGGAGTCAGGTGCGTCGTTCATTCACAAGTTATATGTGCGCCGGGCGAAAAATGAGACAAGGAAATCCCAAAAACATCCCAAAAACAAAACCGCCGGATGAACCTCGTTTCATCCGGCGGCCGCAAAATACCAGGCGCTCAGTGCTTGTAGTAGCAGAGGTAGGCCACGTCCGCCGCCGCTTCCACATCAAATTTCATGTGCGGCGGCACCACAAAATGCCGGCCCTTGCCGTAGCTTTTCCAGTCGCCGCCGGGCAGCTTGGCCTTGAGCGTGCCGGCCACGATGTGCATGTGCTCCTCCGCTTCCGTTCCAAAAGTGTACGCGCCGGGCTCGATGACGCCCACGGTCGCGGGACCATCCGGCGTGGCCACGGCGAGACTTTGCACTTTGCCTTCAAAATAAGAATTGTGTTTCATGCGCCGTTTTTAATGCCGGTTTTCGGGGCAATTGACAATACAAACCGTGGCGAACCGGCCCGCAAAATTTTTCCGGAGCGCATCTTTCCGGTGACAAACCGGGTTTTGCCTTATAAAACCGCCCCGAAAAGTGCCCCGGCTAATGACGAAACAACTCAATTTTTGAAAACTTTTATTGCACAAGTATTAAAATTGAGTAGAAAATAAGTGAACGCAGGCATTTTGCCGAACGATGACCAGAAATCTACCGCACATGACTAACGACGGGCCCGGACACTCCATGCTCTCCGCACCGCCGAAACAGGGCCTTTATGATCCGCAATTCGAACACGACGCTTGCGGCCTCGGTTTTGTCGTCAACATAAAGGGCAAGAAATCCCACCAAATGGTGGCCGACGCCCTCAAGATTCTCGTCAATCTGGACCACCGCGGCGCCTGCGGTTGCGAAGCCAACACCGGGGATGGCGCCGGCATCCTCCTGCAGGTGCCCCATGAGTTCTTTGTGGAACAGGCGGCCAAGCTCGGCTTCAAACTGCCCGCCCCCGGCCACTACGGCGTCGGCCAGTTGTTCCTGCCCAAGGATCCCGCCGAGCGCGAAGCCGTCAAGGACGCCCTTGCCAAAGTCATTTCCGCCGAAGGCCAGACCCTGCTGGGCTGGCGCGATGTGCCCACGGACAACTCGTCCCTCGGCAAGACCGCCGTGGCCGCCGAGCCGTTCATGGCCCAGGTCTTCATCGGCCGCGACGCCGGCATCAAGACCGATGACGCGTTCGAGCGCAAGCTGTACGTCCTCCGCAAGGTCGCCGAACAGCGCATCCGTTACGGTGGCAAAATCCCGGGCGGCAAAACGTTTTACGTCTCCAGCCTCTCGGCGCGCACCCTCATTTACAAGGGCATGTTGATGTCCCGCCAGGTCGAGCAGTATTATCCCGATCTGCGCGAGCCCTCCGTGCTCTCCGCCCTGGCGCTGGTCCATTCCCGGTTTTCCACCAACACCTTCCCGAGCTGGGACCGCGCGCATCCCAACCGCTATATCGCCCACAACGGCGAAATCAACACCCTGCGCGGCAATGTCAACTGGATGCATTCCGCCCAGTCGAATTTCAAGTCCAAGGTCTTTGGCCGCGAAATCAAAAAGGTCATCCCCGTCATCAATGCCGACGGCAGCGACTCCGCGCAGTTCGACAATTGCGTGGAACTGCTCGTCATGGCCGGGCGCGAACTGCCCCATGCCATGATGATGATGATCCCCGAACCGTGGGAAAATCACGAGAGCATGGACCCGGCGCGCCGCGCCTTTTATGAATATCATTCCTGCCTGATCGAGCCTTGGGACGGCCCCGCCTCCATGGCCTTCACCGACGGCATCTGCATCGGCGCCTGCCTGGATCGCAACGGCCTCCGCCCCTCGCGCTATTACGTGACGAAGGACGACGTCGTCATCATGGCCTCCGAAGCCGGCGTGCTGCCGGTGGCGCCGGACCGCGTCGCCGTCAAGGGCCGTTTGCAGCCCGGCCGCATGTTTTTGGTGGACACCCGCCAAGGCCGCATCATTGCCGACGAGGAATTGAAGCAGAAATACGCCAGCGAGCATCCCTACCAGAAATGGTTGAATGAGCACCATGTGCGGCTGGAGAACCTCCCCGAATCCACCGAGCACACCGAACCCAGCCACCGGCGGATTCTCCAGTTGCAACAGGCGTTCGGCTACACCTTCGAGGATCTGCGCTTTCTCATCGCGCCCATGGCCCGCGACGGCCAGCAGCCGCTCGGTTCCATGGGCACGGACACGCCGCTGGCGGTCCTCTCCAACAAGCCGCAGTTGATTTACAATTATTTCAAGCAGTTGTTCGCCCAGGTGACCAACCCGCCCATTGACCCCATCCGCGAGGAAATCATCACCTCCACCTTCACGATGGTCGGCTCGCGCGGCGGCCTGCTCAATCCCGGCGCCGAAAGCTGCGCCCTCATCCGGCTGGAACAGCCCATCCTCACCAACGACGAACTGGACAAGCTGCGTTTCATCAAGCAGCCCGGGTTCAAATCCGAAACCCTCTCCATCCTGTTCAGCGCCAGCAACGGCGTGAAGGGCTTGGAGGCCGCCTTGGACAAGCTGTTTGCCGAAGCCGACGCCGCCATCAAGAACGGCGCCAACATCCTGATCTTGTCCGACCGCGGCGTCTCGCAGGACCTGGCGGCCATGCCGGCCCTCCTGGCCATGGCCGGCCTGCACCATCATCTCATCCGCAACGGCACCCGCGGCCGCACCGGCATCGTCTTGGAGTCCGGCGAGCCGCGCGAAGTACATCACTTCGCCCTGCTCATCGGCTACGGTTGCAGCGCCATCAATCCCTATCTGGCCTACGAGACCATTGATGATCTCATCCAGGAGGGTTTGCTGGAGAACACCGACCACAAGACCGCCGTCAAAAAATACATCAAGGCGGCCATCAAGGGCGTGGTCAAGACCATGGCCAAGATGGGTATTTCCACCGTCCAGAGCTACCGCGGCGCGCAGATCTTCGAGGCCGTGGGACTGAACAGCGATGTGGTGGACAAGTATTTCACCTGGACCCCCTCCCGCATCCAAGGCGTGGGGCTGGACGTCATCGCCCAGGAAGCGGTGGCGCGTCATCATCGCGCCTTCCCGCGCGAGGCCGTGAACAGCGAACTCGATGCCGGCGGCCAGTATCAATGGCGCGACGGCGGCGAATTCCACCTGTTCAACCCCCAGACCATTCACAAGCTGCAAACCGCCTGCCGCCTCGGCAGCGAAAAGATTTACCGCGACTACGCCGAGCTGATCAACAACCAGGCCAAGAATCTTTGCACCCTGCGCGGATTGCTCGACTTCAAGTTCGCCGAACACCCGATCCCGATCGAGGAAGTGGAACCGGTCGAGGAGATCGTCAAGCGGTTCAAGACCGGCGCCATGAGCTACGGCTCCATCTCGCAGGAAGCCCACGAGACCCTCGCCATCGCCATGAACCGCCTCGGCGGCCGTTCCAACACCGGCGAAGGCGGCGAGGACGCGGAACGCTACCTTCCCCTGTCCAATGGCGATTCCAAAAACTCCGCCATCAAGCAGGTGGCCAGCGGCCGCTTCGGCGTCACGAGCCATTACCTCGTCAATGCCCGGGAGCTGCAAATCAAGATGGCCCAGGGCGCCAAGCCCGGTGAAGGCGGCGAATTGCCCGGCAAGAAAGTTTATCCGTGGATCGCCAAGGTCCGCGGCACCACCGCCGGCGTCACGTTGATTTCCCCGCCGCCGCACCACGACATTTACTCCATCGAAGACTTGGCGGAGCTGATTCACGACCTGAAGAACGCCAACCGCGACGCGCGCATCAGCGTGAAGCTGGTGGCCGAAGTCGGCGTCGGCACCATCGCCGCCGGCGTGGCCAAGGCCCACGCGGACGTGGTGCTGATCTCCGGCCATGACGGCGGCACCGGCGCCTCGCCGCTGTCGTCCATCAAACACGCGGGCGGTCCCTGGGAGCTCGGTCTGGCCGAAACCCACCAGACGCTCGTGTTGAACAATCTCCGCAGCCGCATTTACGTGGAAGCGGACGGCCAGATGAAGACCGGCCGCGACGTGGCCATCGCGGCGCTGCTGGGCGCCGAGGAATTCGGCTTTGCCACCGCCCCGCTCGTCGTCATGGGTTGCATCATGATGCGCGTGTGCCATCTCAACACCTGCCCCGTCGGCGTGGCCACGCAGAACCCGCGCCTGCGCGCGCGCTTCACCGGCAGCCCGGACCACGTGGTGAATTTCATGCGCTTCGTGGCCCAGGAACTCCGCGAAATCATGGCCAAGCTCGGCTTCCGCACCATCAATGAAATGGTCGGCCGCGCCGACAAACTGTCGCCGTGGAAGGCCATTGACCACTGGAAGGCCCGCGGCCTGGACCTCACGCCCATCCTGTACCAGCCCAACGTCCCGCCGGACGTCGGCCGTTACCGCCAGCAGGACCAGGACCACGGCTTGGAAAAGTCCCTCGACGTCACCCAGTTGCTCAAGCTTTGCCAGCCGGCCATCGAGCGCGGCGAAAAGGTCCGCGCCGAACTCGAGATTCACAACGTCAACCGCGTGGTCGGCACCATCGTCGGCAGCGAGATCACCAAGCGGCACGGTCCCAACGGCCTGCCCGAAGACACCGTCTATCTCAAGTTCAACGGCAGCGCCGGCCAGAGTTTCGGCGCCTTCATGCCCCGGGGCATGACTCATGAGTTGGAAGGCGACGCCAACGACTACTTCGGCAAGGGCCTCAGCGGCGGCAAGCTGATCGTTTATCCGCCCAAGGGCTCCACCTTCGTTCCCGAGGAAAACATCATCATCGGCAACGTGGCCTTGTATGGCGCCACGGGCGGCGAGGTGTATGTCCGCGGCATGGCCGGCGAACGCTTCGCCGTGCGCAACTCCGGCGCCAACGCCGTCGTGGAAGCCATCGGCGACCACGGCTGCGAATACATGACCGGCGGCCGCGTGGTGGTTCTCGGCAAGACCGGCCGCAATTTCGCCGCCGGCATGAGCGGCGGCGTCGCCTACGTCCTCGACGAGGCCGGCGACTTTGCCTCCCGCTGCAACTTGGGTTTGGTCGCCTTGGAGAAGCTGGTGGACCCCGAAGAAATCGAACTGGTCTGGAAACTGGTCCAGCGTCACCAGATTTACACCCGCAGCGAACGCACCGCCAAGATCCTCGGCGACTGGCAGAATTATGTGCCCAAATTCGTCAAGGTCATGCCGCAGGACTACAAGCGCGTGCTACTGTCGCTCAAGCGGGTCGAGTCGCAGGGCCTGAGCGGCGACGACGCCATCATGGCGGCCTTCGAAGAAAACGTGAAGGGCGGCCATTGAACCAACTGTTTTTAACTACACTAGAATAAAATGGGAAAACCCACTGGATTCTTGGAGTTTCAACGCGAACTCCCCAAAGACCGCTCGCCACTCGGACGCGTTGCCGACTGGAAGGAATTCCACGAGCACATGCCGGAAGCGGACCTGCGGAAACAGGGCGCGCGCTGCATGGACTGCGGAATTCCTTTCTGCCACAGCGGCCAGCTCGTCAGCGGCATGGCCAGCGGCTGTCCCATTCACAACCTGATTCCCGAGTGGAATGACTTGGTGTATCGTGGCCTCTGGCAGGAGGCGCTCGAACGCCTTCACAAGACCAACAACTTTCCCGAATTCACCGGCCGCGTCTGCCCCGCCCCTTGCGAGGGCTCCTGCGTGCTCGGCATCGGCAATCCGCCCGTCACCATCAAGAACATCGAATGCAGCATCGCCGATCACGGCTGGGCCAACGGCTGGATTCTCCCGGAAGTGCCCCAGACCCGCACCGGCAAAAAAGTCGCCGTCGTCGGTTCCGGTCCGGCCGGACTCGCCGCCGCCGCCCAACTCAACCGCGCCGGCCACGAGGTCACCGTCTTTGAACGCTCGGACCGCCCCGGCGGCCTGCTCATGTATGGCATCCCCAACATGAAGCTCGACAAGCAGGAGGTGCTCCTCCGCCGCCTGCATCTGCTGGAGCAGGAAGGCGTGGAATTCGTCTGCAAAACCGAGATTGGCAAAAATTATCCGGCCGACAAGCTCCTCAAGGAATTCGACGCCGTCATCCTGGCCACTGGCGCCACCCGGGCCCGCGACCTCGCCATTCCCGGGCGCGAGTTGACCGGCATTCACTTCGCCATGGAATTTCTCGCCGGCAACACGCGGGCGATCCTGGACGGCAAAAAAAATGGCAAGTTTGTTGATGCCACCGGCAAGGACGTCGTCGTCATCGGCGGCGGCGACACCGGCACTGACTGCGTCGGCACCTCCATGCGCCACGGCTGCAAGTCGCTCGCGCAGGTGGAAATCCTTCCCCAGCCGCCGCTCCAGCGGGCCAAGGACAATCCCTGGCCGGAATGGCCCAAGGTCCTCAAGGTGGATTACGGGCAGGAGGAGGCCGCCGCGAAATTCGGCGCCGATCCCCGCGTCTATCTGACCACCGCCACGAAATTTGAGGGCGACCCCCACGGCCACGTCAAGGCCGTGCACACGGTCAAGGTGGAATGGAGCCGCAACGACAAGGGCCAGTTCATCCCCCGCCACCTTCCCGGCACGGAAAAGGTTGTGCCCGCGCAGCTCGTGCTGCTGGCCATGGGCTTCCTGGGACCGGAACAACCCCTGCTCGAATCGCTCGGCATCGAACGCGATGCGCGCAGCAACGCCAAGGCCGACTTCGAAAAATACGCCACCAATCTCAAGGGCGTGTTCGCCTGCGGCGATTGCCGCCGCGGCCAGAGTCTCGTGGTGTGGGCCCTCAACGAAGGTCGCGGCGCCGCCCGCGAATGCGACCGCTTCTTGATGGGCGGCACCGACCTGCCGTAAGCAGTTTTTCCGCCACGGCCGCCTGAACCATTCAGGCGGCCGTTTTTTTTGAAAAGATCACAGCGGGCCAAATCGCGCGCTACGCGTTCACCATCACGCGCGCGGTCTCGATCTTTCGCAAACTGTGGGATTCCGGTGCGAAATCCACCTGCGAAGCCGCCTGCCGGATCCGGCGGTCAATTTCATCGGTGCTTTCCCGCACATCCATCCGCGTGCCGTCGCTCAAGCGCAGCCGCGTGAACCCCGCGTTCTGCTCATAACACAGCAGCCGTGAAGCCCGCACCGCCACCGCCTGGCCGGCCCCGCCTGGGGCACCGTCAAACATCGTCAGATTGACCATCGGCGAATCAAAAACAGCAAACATAGACAACAAAACAGGCTAACGTCATCACTTGAAAACTATCTTCACTTGAATCATACCCTAAGAAAAGAGCCCAGGGGGTTCAACGTTAAGTTATTCACCGCTATTCGCCGCCCGGCGCCCCCGCCCGCCTGAGCCACCGTCCCGCGCAGTAAAACATTTGCATTTTTTCCGGCCGCGCTACACTGCCCCTGCAATGCAACCGCTCGCCTTGGTCTGTTACGAACGACTGCTTCCCGGGAGCCATCTGGTCAACCGGCTGCAGGATCTCAATTATCGGGTCTTGTCCCTCAGCGACGTTTCCCGCCTCTCCGCCACGGCCCAGCGCGAATCACCGCTGCTCGTGTTCATTGATCTCGCGTCCGCCGGGGATGTCTGCGGCGCCATCGCCGCGTTGAAAGCCACGCCCGCCATCGCGCATCTCCCGGTGGTCGCCTTCGCCCCTGACAACGCTCCTGATTTGCTCACCGCCGCCCGGTCCGCCGGCGCCAGCATCACCGTCAGCGAATCCGCCATCATCCAGCACCTCTCCCAGTTTATAGACCAGGCCCTGCTCGTGGATTGACCGGCGGCTCATGCGTTAAAATTTCCAGCAGCCGGATCGCGTCCGCGTTTCCCGGCTGCAACTCCAGCACCCGGCGCGCCGCCGCCTTCGCCTCCTCCGTCCGGTTTAAGTGCGCCAGAATCGTCGCGCGCGCATACGGCGCCCGGGCGTCCGTGGGGTCCGCCTTTTCCGCGCGCAACAATGACTTCACAGCCTCGTCCGCCTGCCCCGCCGCGTTTTGCAGCAGCCCCAGATTATACCAGGCCTGCGCGAAGAGGGGATCCAGCCCGACGGCCGTTTCCAGCTCCTGGCGCGCCGCCGCGGCGTTGCCCGCCTCGTTCCAAGCCAGGCCCAGGCTGAAATGCGCCGCCGCGTCCCGCGGCGTCTCGCGGCACGCCGTCTGCAATTGTTCCAGCGCCTCCTGCGTCCGCCCCAGCGCGCTCAACACCGTCGCCAGCTCCAGCCGCAGCGGCGTGGAGTGGCCGTCCCAGGCCACGGCCGTCTGCAAATGCGCGCGCGCCGTCTCACTGTCGCCGCGCGCAAAATAGTACATGCCGAGCTGCAACTGCCCTTGCGGCTGGTCGGCATTGAAGTCGAGATACCGCCGCAGGTCGGCCGCGGCCGGCGAATTCTCCGGCAGGTTCGCGGACAAATCCAGCGCCGCCGCCACCCGCACGTTGCGGGATGCGTCCGCCAGCCGCGGCTGCAACGCCCGCGCCACCGCCTCGTCCCCCGCCAGCGGCGCCAGCGCCCGCACGCACGCGCCGCGCACGAGCGCGTTCGTATCCGCCAACCCCCGCACCAGCGCCCGCTCCACGTCCGGGTCGCCCGCCCAATTGCCCAGCAGCCCGGCGGCCACGGCGCGCCAGTAGGGAATTTCCTCCATGTCCAGCAACCGCACCAGGTTCGTCCGCGCCGGCGGCTCCCCGTTCCGCGCCCGCGCAATGATCTCCGCGCGCTCCCGCGTGTGCCGCTGCATCTTGGCGCCGTACCACGCGTCCACCTGCTTCAGCGCCCAGTCGGCGTTTTGATCGGCATGGCAGCGGTTGCAGGCGTTGGGCACCCCAAACTCCTTCGTCAGCAGCGGATCGGGAATGGTGAAGCCGTGGTCGTGCCGCGAGTGGCGCTGCATATAGACCGTCTGCGGCATGTGGCAGCCGGCGCATTCTTCGCCCGGGCTGCCGGCGGCATGATGGCTGTGCGCCACCGGATCAATCACCGGCGCCTGGGGATAGCCGCCTTGGTGGCACCGCAGGCAAAGTTCGTTCCCGTGCAGCCGCGCCATGTGCAGCGAACGCGGATGGCAATCCAGGCACGTCAACCCCGCCTGGTGCATCCGGCTGCCCAGAAACGCCGAATACTCGTAGTCCTCGTCGTGCACTTGTCCGTCTGGATAAAAATCCTCGCCCGCATCCACCGTGGCCGGCTCGAAGTGATCCAGGAATTTGTCGCCCGGCCGGAACCCGCCCGTCAATTCCGCGCGCCGCGCATGACAGGACGCGCACAGGTCCAGCTCCTGCTCCCGCGAGAGCCGCGGCATGGCTGGATCGTTCGTGCTGGTCCGGCCGTATTGCCGCTGCCAGTCCACGTGCGCCTGCAACGGCCCGTGGCAGGCCTCGCAGCTCACCGTCCGCTCCACCATCGTCGTGTGGTAGCTGTCTGTGGCCGCGTCGTAATTCTTCCGCACGGCGGTGTTGTGGCACGCCGCGCACATCGAGTTCCAGTTCAGGCCCCGCCCCGTCCAGTGTCCCCATTCGCCCGCCTCCCGGTTCTCATTGCCAAATATATTAAACCAGTCCTGCTTCCGCGGGTCGTAGGCTGTTTCCAGCACCTGCCACCGTCCGCCGGGGAACGCCACCAAAAACTGCCGCAACGGGTCCTCGCCAATCACCCGCGCCACCGCGTTCGTCTCCCACCGGCCGGACAACCCGATGCCCGCCACCGACGGCTGTCCGTCCTGCCACTGGAAAAAACTTCGCTGCGTCCCCTGCCCCAGCTCGCGCGCCGGCGCAAACGCCGCCCGGTCCAAGTTCGTTTGCACCAGCCGCTCGGCCTCCGCGTGATGCGACTTGGCCCAGATCTGGCACGCCTGCGCGTGGCACTCGCGGCAGCTCGCCGAGCCCACATATCCCGCATACTCCGGCGGCGGTCTCACCACGGCATTCGTATCGCCCCAGGCATTGGCGGCGAGCAAAATCGCGCCCGCCATCCAGCCGAATATCCGCTCGTGGTAAATCATTTTGGTTCTTCGCTATTCCCAGTGGAATGAGCTCTCGTCTGGGCACCAAATTCTCACGATCCTCTTGAACCCGTACCGCCCGTTTCGCCAGAGCCCTGGGAGCGTTTCTCCCTGAACCCAGAAAACATTCAACCTTCGACATTCAACTTCCAACCCTGAACGAAGACGGCAGCGCGAGCCGCTTCGATATTGGGCGTTGAATGTTGAAGGTTGAAGGTTTCTTTTGCGGTTCATGGGTTCAATGCGTGAACTTGTTAAGGGAATTCTCCCCCCGGGGGACTGGTGCCAAGATGAGGTTCAGCCCGGGGTGAGGGTGAGCGTTAAACCATTTAAATTCACGGCTTTTCGTATTCAGAATCGTGCTAAGGAAGTTCGTTTCGAAATCTGCGTACAATAATCTGATCGGTGTTTTCGCCGCGCCGATGGCAATCATCAAATCTGGTATTTTTCTATGGCGACGCCGGGTCATCACGTTTTCCCCGGTTGATGGCCATAGGCCCGGGGATCATCCCGGTCCGGTTCCTTGAGCGCCTGGCGCTGGCGAAAGACCTCCTGCACTAGATTGGACTGCACCTCCGCGTACGCCGGATTGCCAAACACGCTCGTCATTTCCCCGGGGTCCTTGGCCCGGTCAAACAGCTCCCAATAATCCACGTCCGGCGCGTAAAAGTGCGCCAGCGTGTAGCGGTCCGTGATCACGCCGTAATGCGGCCGCACGTGGTGGTCCGCCGGGTACTCGTAATAGTGATAGTAAAACGCCGTGCGCCAGTCGGCCGGCGTCCGGCCGGCGAACAGCGGCAGCAGGCTGCGCCCCTGCATCCGCTCCGGAATCGGCGCGCCCGCCGCCGCCAGAAACGTCTCCGCAAAATCCAGGTTGCACACCAAATCCGTGTTCACGCTGCCGGGCTGGATCATGGCCGGCCAGCGGATCAGCAGCGGCGTGCGCGCCGATTCCTGGAAGATCCAGCGCTTGTCGAACCACCCGTGCTCGCCCAGGAAGAACCCCTGGTCGGACGAGTAGATGACGATGGTGTTGCTGGCCAGGCCCGTATCGTCCAGATATTTCAACAGGCGGCCCACGCTGTCATCCAGCCCCTTGATGCAGCCCAGGTAATCGTGCATGAACCGGTTGTATTTCCACTCCACCAGCGCCCGGCCCTCCAAGTGTCGCTGCAAAAACGCGGCGTTGCGCGGCTGGTAATACGCGTCCCACGCCTGCCGCTGCGCCGGCGACAGGTCCGGCGGATCCGTCAGCTTGCAATCCTCGTTCATCCGCATGGTCCGCGCGATGGTCATGTTCTGGTCGTGTTCCGCCAGCCCGCGGCCTGAATAATCATCAAACAGGCTGTCCGGCAGCCCATACACCCGGTCATGATCGAAATCCAGGTCGCGCAAGGCCGGCTCCCATTCCCGATGCGGCGCCTTGTGCCAGCACAGCACCATGAACGGCTTGGACGCATCCCGCTGTTTCAGCCAGTCCAGCGTCAGGTCGGTGATGATGTCCGTCACATAGCCCGCGTGCTTCACCGGCTGGCCGTCGCGAATCATCGGCGGGTTGTAATAAATGCCCTGCCCCGGCAGGATCTCCCAATGGTCAAAGCCGGTCGGCGCAGTCTCCAAATGCCACTTCCCGATCATCGCCGTCTGGTAGCCCGCCTTTTGCAGCAGCTTGGGATAGGTGATTTGCGACCCGTCGAAACGGCAGTTGGAGTTGTTGTAAAATCCGTTGATGTGGCTGTAGGTGCCGGTGATGATCGAGGCGCGAGCCGGCCCGCACAGTGAATTATTCACCAAACAGTGGTCAAACCGCATGCCTTCGTGCGCCAGCCGGTCAAGGTTCGGCGTCTGGATCAATTGGCGCGCCTCGTGGTACGCGCTCACTGCCTGCCACGCATGGTCGTCCGCCATGATGAACAGGATGTTGGGACGGCCCGGCGCCGCCGCGGCCGGCGGCAGCCCCAGCCACGCGAACCACGGCCCCGCCGCAATCGCCAGCAGATATTTCAAGCCTCTTTTCATGGTGTCAGGGAGCATCGCAACAGGTTGACGGCATTCCGGCCCGTGAGGTTTCCGCTAATTTGCCTTCGCCAGCAGGCTCTTGGCCCGCCGAATCCACACCCGGTCGCGCGTCCGTTGAAAGGTCGGCGCATGCGCGTCGTCGCTGAGCACGTCCTTTAGCTCGGTCCGGGCGGCGGCGGCTTGGTTCTTTTCCAGGTAAAGCTCGGCCAGTTGCACCTTGGCCCGCGGATACGAATGGTTCTGTGTGATGTGCTGCCAGTAAAGCAGCGCATTGTCCTTTTCGCCCAGGGCGGTGAGTGTTTCCGCCAGCGCCATCATCGTGTGCCCGTAATCGTGCTCCGGCTTCTCGTTCATCACGCCTTCCAGCATCGGCCGCGCCTCCGCCGGCCGGTTCAACCGCAGCAGGCACTGCCCCAGGTGCGCCCGCGTGTCCACGTCCTGCGGATCACGCTCCATCGCCGCCCGGTAGCATTTCTCCGCCTCGGCGAACTTCCCCCGCTGGAAATAAACGTCGCCCAGTTGAAAGTGGTGATACGCATTGTCCAGATGATGGATCTTCGCCTCCAGCTCCCGGACCCGCGCCCGGCTTTGCGCGCCGGGCAGCTCAAACCCGCTCGGGCTCGAATCGCGATAGACCGCGAAATAATACCACATGGCGGCAATGCCATACCCGATGAATATGAAAAACGCCCACACCCACTGCCGGTTGCGGATGGCATGCACGAACATCCACAACTGGAATGCCATGATGGCCAGCCACACCGGGTTGAGCAGCCAAGAGGTCCAGTTCCCCGCGAAGTTGAGCAGCGAAGCAAACATTTTCACCCTAAAAACTAGGCTGAACGTTTTCGCTTGGCAATCAAAGTTTTCGCCGCCCCCAACTGTCCGCTTGTTTTTGCGGCGTTCCACGTTTATTTATTGACCCCTGCTGCATGCATCAAACACTCATCATTGTGCCAACGGTCAACGAACGCGATAATTTGCCGCGCGTGGCCCAAAAGCTTCTGTCCCTCCCGGTGGGGGTGGACATGCTGGTCGTGGATGGCAATTCCACGGACGGCACCGGCCGGGTGGCCGATGAGCTCGCTGCCCGGCACCCGGAGATTCATGTGCTCCACGAACCGAAGAAGAATGGACTCGGCCGCGCCTACATCTCCGGCTTTAAATGGGCCCTCGAACGCGACTACGAATTCATCTTCGAAATGGACTGCGATTTTTCGCACGACCCCGCCGAAATCCCGAACTTTCTCAAAGCCGCGCAGTCGGCCGATCTCGTGCTCGGCTCCCGGTACACCGGCGGCGTGCGGGTGCTCAACTGGCCGCTCAAGCGCCTGCTCCTGAGCCGCTTCGCCGGCATCTACGTCTGGTTCATCACCGGCATGCCCTTCACCGACCCCACCGGCGGCTACAAATGCTTTAACCGCCGCGCCCTCCAGTCCATCGCCCTGGATGCCATCCGCTCCAATGGCTACAGTTTCCAAATTGAAATGACGCACCGGCTCTGGCGCGACGGCTATCAAATCTCCGAAGTGCCCATTACCTTTGCCGACCGCGTGGAAGGCACCTCCAAATTGTCCCGCCACATCGTCGTCGAGGCTTTTTGGATGGTCTGGTGGCTCTGGCTTCAAAACGGTCTCCGCCGCTGGCCCCGCAAAAAAGCCAGGCCCCACAAAAATATCCAGTCCTAACCCCGCCGGCGCTTTCACCCGCATGTGCGAACCGCGAGCTTTTGAAGACCGTTGCCCGCACGAAAGCGGCGTGGCGCTGGGGGTCTTTTAGGCTGCGGGGCAGCCTGCCCCTCGTCAAACCGCCCATTTGCGGCTAAATTGTCTCGTGGAACCATGGAGGAACAGCAAACTCGTCCGCCGGACGCGGGATTTTCTTCGGCGCCATTGGCTCGGCGCTTTGCACTGGCGCGGAAAACTCGTCTTCAGAGAGGAACCCTTTCATCTGGTCCTGGCCGCCTTGGTCGGCGTCTTGGGCGGGGTCGTCAACCTGTTCTTCTTCTGGGGCGGAGAGATGGTCCAGCGCGCTTGCTTGAAGCAGACCGGCGACCCGGTGCAGACGGCCGAAATGTTCACCACCACCCAGCGGCTCCTCGTGCCCGCGCTCGGCGGCCTGGTGGCGGGCCTGATCCTCTATTGGGGCTTCCGCCTCATCGGCTCCCAGGGAGCCAGCGACTTGCTGGAAGTCGTGGTGGCCGGCGATGGCCGCCTGCCCTTCCGCACCGAATCCGTCAAGACCGCCTCCGCGCTGGTGAGCATCGCCTCCGGCGCCTCCATCGGCCGTGAAGGCGGCATCACCCAGCTGTCCGCCACCCTCGCCTCCAAGCTGGGCCAAATCGCCAAATGGCCCCCCTACCGACTGCGCATGCTTGTGGGGTGCGGCGCGGCGGCCGGCCTCTCCGCCGCCTACAACGCCCCCATCACTGGCGCCGTGTTCGCCTCCCTGGTGGTCCTGGGCAACTTCTCCATGAACCTCTTCGCCCCGCTGGTCTGCGCCTCCGTCGTCGCCGCCACCGTCTCGCGCAGCTTCTTCGGCATCCAGCCGTGGTACCAAGTCCCGCCCTTCCCGCCCAGCGCCCCGGCGCAACTGCCGTGGTTCATCCTCCTGGGCCTGCTCTGCGGCGCCCTGGCCGCCGTCTTTCTTAAATCCCTGCGCGCGGCCAAAGAGCAATTCAACCGCTTGCCGTGGCCGGTTTATCTGAAACTCCCCGCCGCCGGCCTCGCGGTCGGCTTGGTGGCCGCCGCCGGCATCCCCGGCGTGTGCGGCAACGGCTACTTCGTCACCAATTCCATCCTCCATGGCGACTTCGACCAGCTCCCGCACGCGCTGACGCAGTTAAGCGGCCTGCTTATCGCCAAGCTCCTCGTCACGGCCATCACTGTGGGTGCCGGCACCGTCGGCGGCGTCTTTACACCCACGCTGTTTCTTGGCGCGGCCGCCGGCGCGGTCTTCGGCACCGGCCTGCACCATTTCGGCTGGGCGCACGGCGTCCCCGCCGGCGCCTTCGCCCTGGCCGGCATGGGTGCCACCCTTGCCGGCACCACCCGCTCCCCCTTGCTGGCCATCATCATGGCCTTCGAAATCTCCCTCGACTACACTCTCATGCCCCCGCTCATGCTCGCCTGCATCGTGGCCACCCTCATCGCCCAACAGTTGCACAGCGAATCCGTCTATACCGAGCATATGCGCCTCAAAGGCATCTCCCTCCGCCGCGAAATCGAACAGGCCGGCGCCGCCACCGACCAGACCGTGGGCGACCTCATGCACGCTCCCGTGCCCCCGTTGCGCGAAAACGTGCCCTTCCGCGAAATCGCCAATCGTTTCGTCGCCAATTCCAACAACTTCTTCCCTGTCGTGGATGCCCGCCAGCAGCTCGTCGGCATCGTCGCCCTGCAGGATCTGAAGGAGTTTCTCAACAACAGCGTCGAGCTGAACGGCGTCATTGCCTCGGATGTCATGCGCCCGCCCCCGCCCTGCCTCACGCCAGGCCAGCGCCTGGTGGACGCCCTGCCCCTCCTGCTCCAATGCGAACTGCGCAATGTCCCCGTCATCAACAGCCTCGCCGAAAAGCGCCTCGTCGGCTCCCTCTCCCGCGCCGAAGCCCTGGCCATCTTTTCCGAGGCCATTGCCGAGAAAAGCAAGCCGACGGGTTAAGGTTTCGCTTCCATCCGTCCAAAATAAATCACGATTAAATTTGCTATGTGGCCGCCCTGCGCTGAAATTGCAGCATGAACAACAGCCTCCAACAGCACCCCATCACGGAAGTGTCCCGACAACTCCGTTTAAAAATGAAGAACCGCGGCTTGGATACCGTCAAGGTTAACGTCTCGCGCCGGGCGGGGAAATACCAGTGCAGCTTCACCGGCTCGCCGGAACAAACGGCGCAGGCGGAGAAAATTCTCGCGGCTTGGACGTGATCGCGGGCATACTCTGGCATGCGACTCCGGCAAGCCCAGATTTGGAAATGCGGCGACGAATACATCCGCATCGTGCACCTTGAACGCACGGTGGTCGGCTACAAATCCGCCGCCAACCTCCAGTTCACGGACGGCAAAAATCTGCACACCAGCAAGAAAGATTTCTGCCGGCTGCTCAAAGGCGCCACCCTGCTCACGCCGGTTTCAGCGCCCCCAGCGCCGCCCGCCTGACTGTGGGGCGCGCGGGCGCCCGCCCTGGGGTTGCGGGCGTTGCGGCTGACCCGATCGCTGCGACCGATTCTGGGTTTGCCCGCGCGGAAAACGCCGCTCGCTGTCCGCGGGATTAAATGCCGGCGCAGCCTGCGAGTAATTGAATCCTTCCGCCTTTTTCCGGACGATGCCGCGCCCGATGAACCGTTCCAGCGCGCGCAACTCGCCGTAATCCTCCGGCGTCACGAAGCTGATCGCGTTGCCCACCGCATGCGCGCGGCCCGTACGGCCAATGCGATGCACGTAATCCTCCGAATGCATCGGAAAATCGTAGTTCACCACATGCGAAATGCCGTCCACGTCAATGCCCCGGGCCGCAATGTCGGTGGCCACCAGCACCCGCACCGCGCCGGATTTGAAGTCCTTCAGCGCCCGCAGCCGCTGGTTCTGCGAACGGTTTGAGTGCAGCGTCGCCGTGCGCACGCCCCGCTGCTCCAGTTGCCGGGCAATCCGGTCGGCGCCGTGCTTCATCCGCGAAAAGACCAGCACCGTGTCCATCTGGGGATCGCGCAGCAAATGCAGCAGCAGCGCGGTCTTCAAATGCTTTGGCACTTCATAGACGAGCTGCGTCACCGTCTCGGCCGGATTTGCCCGCCGCCCGATTTGCACCACTTTCGGCGCGCGTTGAAATTCCCGCGTGAGCATTTCGATCTCCTTCGACATCGTCGCGGAAAACATCAGTGTCTGCCGTTGCTTCGGCAATTGCTGCACGATGCGCCGGATGTCCGGCAGGAAACCCATGTCGAGCATCCGGTCGCCCTCATCGAGCACCAGAAACTTCACTTGCGAAAAGTCCGCCGCGCGCTGGCCCATCAAATCCAGCAGCCGTCCCGGACACGCGATGATGATGTCCGTGCCCGCGCGCAAGGCCCGGATTTGCGGCTGCTCGCCCACGCCGCCAAACACCGTCGCCACCGTCAGCGACAGATGCTTCGCGTAAGCCCGCACGTTCTCCTCGATTTGCACCACCAGCTCGCGCGTCGGCGCCATCACCAAAACTTTGGTGCCGCGCCGCTGCCCCGGTTGCGCCGCCAGCTTGGTGAGGATCGGCAGCGTGAACGCGGCCGTCTTGCCCGTGCCCGTCTGCGCGATGCCGATGAGGTCCTGCCCCGCAATAATGGGCGGGATGGCGGCGGTTTGAATGGGCGTCGGCTCGGTGTAACCCGCGTCCGTGACCGCCCGCACGATTTTGGCATCAAGGCCAAGAGCACTGAATGGCATAATCGTTAGGATAACCGATGCGCCCGGGATAGCACGCACGAACCACACCCCCCAAACCCTGAATGGACTCGGTTGAGGTTTTCCGCAAACCGGCTCAACCCTGGGCGGCAGAAGGATCAATTCCTGCGGGAGCGTCTTCCGACATCGCTTCAGGCTACTTGATGTCCAGTACGCGAATCGCGTCATCAATGGGAATGAAGAATCCCAATCCTTCAGCGTCGAACCGCTTCTGGACGGCGAGGCCCACCACATTGCCATGTTTGTCAATCAATGGTCCGCCAGAATTGCCCGGATTGATGGCCGTATCACTCTGAATGTAATCCTGTCCGTCCAAGGAGCGAAACCCGCTCACAATGCCGCGTGTCACGGTCTGGCTGAGATTCTGTTGTCCCGGTCCCGGTGTCCCGATGGCGTAAACTTCTTCCCCCGTCGTCGGCAGCACCCGCCGTACCGGCAGGCATTTAAGCCCCTGTTCTCCGCATTTAATCAGGGCCACATCCCGTTCACGCTCACGGCTGACCACTTCACCATTCACTTCCACTCCGGTCGCAAACTTGATCCGCACATACCGGGCATCGCCGACCACATGCTGATTTGACAACAAATAACCATCCTGAGAAATGACGAAACCACTGCCCATCATATCACCCGCAAACAAGGTGACAACGGCCGTCTGGATGTCCGGCATTTTGTCCACGACGGTGCCGTTGGTCTCGCAATCCTTGAATCTGATCACCGCGCCGTGTCCTTCCAGTTGAGGTTCTCCCGACGAAACAATCAGGTCGTGAAACTGCTTTTGGCCCAGGAGATTTTTTACTGCCGCGGAAAATGCGTCGTTCAGGGCGTCGTCCGCCCCGTTTCTCGCGGAACTCTTCTGATCCACCGAACCTTCCGTTTCCAGTTTTAAGAACACTCTAATCTCTGCCCATCGGTGTTAAAACCTGAATGGTCAGGTGAAAGCTGCCCACCAGCAGCTACGTCCGGCTATGGCCGCGTCCCTCCGGACGCAGCCCGCATCCCCGCGCGCTTCGTCCCTTTCGTCCCTTTCGTCCCATGTGTCCCTTTCGTCCCATTTTGCCGCCAAGTACCCCTCCTCCACGCCCCGGCTTTCGCCTCAAAATAGCCCCGATTTCCGCCGGCAAAATCCGCGAATTTCCCAGCAAAACCACCAATCGTCAACCCTGGTAACCCGTTGCGCCAGCGAAGCTGGCTGGATCGCAGGTGAAAGTCCTGCCCGTCG
>CAZHIM010000012.1:0-91639 GCA_964532525.1 uncultured Bifidobacteriaceae bacterium | reverse complement strand
CGCCCGGCATTGGCCTCTCGACCTTCTGGCCCGCCGACGCCTCCAACGCCCTTGCCACTGCCGGCTTTCCCGGCCCCTACTACGGCATGCTTGGATTTAGACAACCACCATGAGCAAATTTCTCTCCAAGACCTGCTGCACAGCGATTGCTCGAACCACCGGCACGATCGGCTGAACGCCGGCAGAGTCATCAGCGGTCAGGCTCAACAATTTTCTGTCGTTTCACCATCCGCTAATTGCCACATTAACAGTCCGCTAACAACGCCGTGGCGGCCCTCCAGCGAAGTCAGCCCGGAGCCGGAACTTATCAAAGCGATTCGGAAAGTTGTCAAAGCGGCCGCGTTTTTGCAGAAGGTCGGTGGTTGGGGGGCTCAGGGCAAAGTGTCCGCCGTGGCCGAAGGCCTTCTGGCATCGTTGCCTCACAGTTGACGTTGCCCCGAACAGTGAAAAGCGGCAGTTTTTGCTTGCGTGGGGAGGGCATCCTTCTTCTATTCTGCGGTGAAAGGATGCAACCGGACATTTCAGAGGACCGGCCCGAAACTTCGGAAGCACGCCGCGAGCGATTCATCGTCGTCGGCCTTTGCCTGTTTGCGGCGATTCACGTTTTCATTTTCTGCGCGGCGTTTCCATTTTTCACGAACGTGGACGAGCCGGCCCATCTGGGGACCTTGTTAAAATTTGCGCACGGAGAGGTGCCGCGATCATTCGATGCTTTTTCGAGCGAGACGGTGCGCTGCCAGGCGGTGTACAATTCGCCGTTTTATCTGGGGGCGGCCACGAACTTGATCGGGGCGAACATGCAGCCGTGGAAACTGCCGCCGGCCCAGCGGGACGAATGGGTCGCCGCGAATGCATCGCGCTATGAGGGGACGAATTACCAGAATTCCCAGCCGCCGATTTACTATGTGGTGGTGAGTACGGCCTGGAAGGCGGGCGGCGTCCTGGGGGTGGACGACGGGCGGCGGCTCTACTGGATGCGGTTTGTCAATGTGCCGTTCGTGGTGCTGGTAGTGTGGCTGGGCTGGTGGGCGGCCCGACTGGTGTTTCCGGCGAGCAGCTTTCATCGGCTGGCTGTCCCGGCGCTGCTGGCGTTCATGCCGCAAAGCGCCTTTTATTCGCTGGAGAACGACACGTTCTCGCCGGTCTTTTTCGGGTTGGCGTTCGTGCTGCTGCTGCGGCTCAGCGTGGCGGAAACGCCTTCGGTCTGGCTCGGGGCGGCGGCGGGTCTGGCGCTGGCCGGGGCGTTTCTGGTCAAGATGACGAACCTGCCGCCGCTTCTGGTGGCGGTGGTGTTTTTCCTCCTTTGGGTCCGGCGGCTGTGGCGCGCCGGCAAGCTGGGGCGGTGGTTCACGACCGTGGCCGCGCTCGGCCTGTGCGCGCTGGGGCCTGCGGCGGCGTGGTCCATCTGGTGCAAGCAGACGTTCGGCGATTTCACGGGCTCGCGGATCAAGGCGGAATTCTGGACGTGGGCGCCGAAGCCGTTTGCCGACTGGTGGCCGCATCCCATCTTCACGCTTCCCGGGGCGAAGAAATTCCTCGCGCTTTTTCTGTCCGGGTTCTGGCAGGGGGAATTTACCTGGCACGTGCAGCCGATGGCGTTGCGGCTGCCGAGCTGGATTTACGAGATCACCACGGTGGTGCTGCTGGCGGTGGTGTTGGCGGCCCTGCTCCGCCGGCCGGCGCTCCTGACCGTGTTGCAGCGGCGCGCGCTATGGTTCGGCTTTTTTGCGTTCGCCGCCTGCGTGGCGTTTCTGGCGTACGTTTCGATTTCCTACAACTTCAACCACTGTCCCATTCCGAATCCGGCATTTCCGTATTTGACGATTGGCCGCCAGGCGCTCGGCGCGCTGATACCCTTCATGCTGGTCTTTGTGACGGGATTGAACACCGTGATGTTCCGGGCGGCGCCGCGGACCAAATTCCTCGTCCTGGGAATTATGCTCGTGGCCATGCTGGGCACTGAAATTGTGAGTGACCGCCGGGCCTTTGGCGATCCGTACAACTGGTTTCATTTGTAGTCTTCCAGGCGGAGGGTCCTGGTTTGGAGTAAACCCGGCCGGCCAGGGGGCGGTCCCGCATAAAGACCTATTCGGGCATTTGCGCATGAGTACAAGTTCCGGGCGGGCCCCCGCTTCTGGGAAAGCGTGGAATTTCTGGCGCAGGTGGACGAGTTTTAACGGCGCGAGTTCGTTATAAATCGCCAGTCCATGTGGGGCCCCTTTCCGTCTCCAGGCAGCGCCGTTGCCCGGGTCCGATTGCCACACTGCTGAATCACGTGATCGGGTCCGGTTTCAGGATTCCTGGCATCGCCGGCACGAATCCGCGGCTTTCCATTTCCACCATGTTCCAGTTTACGGCATAGAATTTGGCGGTCTCCAAGGTAATCCGGTGGCCCTGGTAAAGCTGGAACAAGTACTGGTCGAAGCTGTGCATTCCCTCATGGAGGGACGATTCAATCTGGCCGTTTAACAAATGGAGGTCGTTTTTCGCAATCGCCTCCTGGATGCCCAGATTGCGCCGCATGATCTCCAGACAGGGTATCCGGCGGCCGAAGGTGCTGGGGATCAATCGCTGGCAAACGATGGCATTCAGCGTGCGCGCCAGGAGCGTGCTGGCGTTGGCCTGCTCCTCGGCGGGATAGAATTCGCGAATGCGATCCACCGCCTGGGCGGCGGAATCGGCGTGCAGGGTCGCCAGTACGAGATGTCCCGTCTCGGCCGCCTGCATGGCGGCGTGCACGCTTTCGTGGTCGCGAATTTCGCCGATGAAAATGACTTCCGGATCCTGACGCATGGCGTTGCGAATGCCGGCGGCAAATGAATCGGTGTCCACGCCCACCTCCCGTTGTTCAAATTGGCATTGGTTTTCCTCGAAAAGATACTCGATGGGATCCTCGATGGTGATGATCCGCAACGGCTTGGTTTCATTGAGTTGTTGCAACATCGCACAAGCCGTGGTGCTCTTGCCCTGTCCCGACGCTCCGGTGACCAGCACCAGGCCGCGCGGTTCCTGCGCCAGGGCCGCCATGGTGGCCGGCAACTGCAGATCCGCCAGTTCGGGAATCCGTTGGGGAACCACCCTGAAGGAAAAGGACTGGGTGCCCTGTTGCTTGCTGAAATTGGCGCGATAACGCACCTGGCCGCAAAGGAAGCTGAGATCCATTTCATGATGCGTTTGAATGCATTCATAAATGGAATTCGAGAATGCCAGCTTGAGCATTTGGTGCAGGTCATCGTTGCTGGGGACGGGAAATGTCCCGGGGGAAATGCGCAACAGGTTTCCATCCACGCGGTACGCATATCGGCGGGTGGCCTGCCCGTGAAGGTCGGTGGCGTTCTGCTTCGCACACCACCCCAGGAGCTTGCCAAGTGAACTGTCGGTTGAAATGCGTTCCATATTCGATTTGCCGTCGCCGGTCTGGTTTTAAATTACCACCGATCAAAGGGTTGATCCCGCATAAACACATATTTAACGTTTCCTTTCGCCTGACGCAACAAATTCGACAGTGAGCCAGCCTTCGCACAGACAAGCGATGGGCAATATCCAGGACCGGCCGGTTTATCAGACCGGCAAAAGCGGGTCAAAACCGTTGATAAATGGCGTTTGTGCGGTAATAAATCATTACCATGATAAAGACGATGACCATGACCTTGACCAGCAAACGGCAGACGGTTTTCCCGCTGGAATGGTGCGAGCGGGAAGGATTGGCGCGCAGCGGTCCCTTGAACGTGTTTGACCTGGGCAAAGATGGCCTGTTGATCCGTCCCATCAAGGCTCCGGGTCAGGAGACCGTCCGAAAACTTTTGCGACAAACTCCCGTCGGCAAACATTCGCCGCGTCAGGCGGCAGCCATTGTCAACCGGGCATTGCGGCAGGTACGTGATGAAGCTGGCCGTCATTGACACCGCGGTCTTGGCTGGGCACGCTGACGCGACCACAGAGAAGACGATTACCCGACTAGCCGACGGTTCACTTTTACCTCCCCAAAACCACTAACCCATCAACGCAGGCCGCAGTGGAAAAGTGGTTGTTATTGTAACAGCGTTTCCAGCGATTCAGTTTTGGGGCCCCAATAACGGATTTCCTTGATTTCATCCTTTCCAGTAAGAACCAGCACGGTGATGCGCTCGGGTTTGCGCGGGAAGACTGCCAACAGGCCTTCGTCGTCTCCGAGGATGATTCTTTGTGGATATTTCCTCATTTTAGGGAAGGCGAAGACGCGCGCGATGCCGGGCATGGTGTGAATATCCAGCAAGTAGGCGGCCCCGTGCTTTTCGAGCCAACCCGGCCCCAAGGCAGCCAGCTTGAGGTTGGCCGCTTTGCTCGTATCCATGTCAAAGCCCACCAGCAGAAAATGCAGCCCGGCCGCCAACTTGAATTCCTTTCCAAATTGATCCTTGGCCACGAACGCGGGCACGGCCTGACCCACGGCCAGTTCGCCGGCCCGGATGGGACTGATAAGAACCGCCAGAAAGAACAGGGTAATCGCCCATTTCCAAGTCATTTCGCGAAGCATCATTTATGGTTTGGAATCGCGGTCAACTCAATTGGTGTGGCAAGCCATTGGTCAAGGGAAACGCGACCGACTCATAACCATCCCGCGCAACCTCTATCCGGTCATACTCCGGTACCCCGATGGTGAGCAGCCCGGAAGCCATCCGCATGTCACCCCGATCATCGGTCCCTTGTCCCATGCTGTGCCCTGCCGAATCATAAAGCTCCACCCGTGCGCCAGTGATCGGACGTTTCGTCGAAGCATCAACCACCTTGATTTTGCGCGGGCCCAAAAACGCCGCCGTGTGTGTGGAGTAGCATCCCGCCGCAAACATCCCAACAACCGCTGCGGCAAGGGATAGAACGATACATTTCTGGGTCATGAATCTTGCAAATGCTGCCGCCACTCTGAGTTTGCGTGCCATGCGGCCAGACTACGCACAACCAGCAATGTGTCAACATCCAGAAGCCAACGTTCCTTAAAACTCTCGTGGACCGAGTCAGCCGTGAACTCACGTTCACAGTCACAGGACGGACGTGGCGCTCCTTAAAACTGACGTGCGCCTGGAGGCCTGGAGTCATTCAACCGCCCGAACAGGGCTTTGCTTCGCGGGAGATTCGATTACATTACGCGCATGCGGCAATTCCGGGATCTGGTTTTTGCGATCACCGCAGCGGCGGCTCTGGGGCTGGCGGTCTTTCTGACGTTCACCGTGGCGCATTGGGCCAATCGCGGCTCGGGGCTGCATTTCAGCGACACGGCGTCCGTGATCCATGAAGTCCAATCCCTTTCGGAACTCGTCACGGTCAGATATGTCATGGACAAGGTGGTGGTGTTGGAGGACGTGAAGTGGTACGGGGAAAGCCGCGTGTTGTTGCTGGCGCACGGGATTGTGAACGCGGGCGTGGATCTGAAACGGCTGCAACCGTCGGACGTGACCATCTCCGGGAAGACCATTTTAATCCGCCTGCCACCGCCGCAAATCACGGACGCTTATTTGGACGACAAGGCGAGCCAGATTATTGACCATTCCACGGGCCTGTTGCGGTCGTTTGACAAGGACTTGGAACAGACGGCGCGGCAGAATGCCGTGGATGATATCGCCCGGGCGGCGAGAAAAGGGGGGATTTTAGACGATGCGGACAAACGGGCGCGGACGGAATTGGCGGTTTTTCTTAAACGCGCTGGTTTTGAATCGGTCGAGTTTCGTTGACGTTTGTGTCCATATTTTGGACTGTATGTCTAATTATTACTGTCTGCGGTGGCTCAGGGGTGACCGTTAGGGCCAACCGGCGGCGGAGCGGGGGGATGGTGCGGATGCGCGGGGGCACGCGCAACCCCGTCATTTGCATGGTTGCCATCCGCAGATTCATCGCCGCGATCTCATTCGCGTTGCGATTCGTCATTCCTAAGGCTTGAAATTTTCTGGCCACGAACGGGTTATCCGCAAGTCGTATGCCATGAGATTCCGGCCGGCAATGAGCGCGCAACGACACGCACCGGAGGCGATTGGCTGTGTGCAAACATTCGCCGGAAGACGTCACCGGCGGCCGAGGCGCTGCAAGAGTTTGCCGTGAATGCCGCCAAACCCGCCGTTGCTGAACACCACCACCACATCGCCGCCTTGGGCGTGCTGGCCGACGTGGTTGACAATGGCGTCCACATCGGGCAGGTAGGCGGCCGGTTTGCCGGCGGCGCTGATTTGCTGCATGAGCTTTTGCGGATCCAGGCGCTCTGCCGGAGCCAGGAGTTCCAGTCGGGCGACTTGCGCGACGACCACGGCGTCGGCGTCCGCAAATGAGGCGGCCAGTTCCGCTTGGAAGACATTCCGGCGCGTGGTGTTGGAGCGCGGCTCGAAGATGGCCCAGATTTTTTCCCGGGCGTATTTGATGCGCAACGCCCGCAGCGTCTCGCGGATGGCCGTGGGATGATGGCCGAAATCGTCAATCACCGTCACGCCGCCGGCGATGCCCTTGATCTCCATGCGCCGCTTGATGCCCTTGAAGGTGTCAAAGGCGGATTGGATCTGCTTGTTCGAGAGGCCGCAGTGCTTGGCGGCGCCGATGACCGCCAGGGCGTTGCGGACGTTGAGTTCGCCGACCAGGTTCAGGTGAAATTTGAAGCTGGGGATTTCGAACTCCGTGGCCGTGGGGCCGAGCCGGAGGTTGAAGCCCTGTACGGCGTTGCCCTGGCCCAGGCCGAAGCGCTTCACGGGGCAATAGGTGACGTTCAGCAGCGGCGCCAAATTGGCGTCGTCGCCGTTGCCGAGCAGCAGGCCGTTGCGCGGCACCAGGCGGATGAAATGGCTGAAGGTCTTCTGCACCGCGGCCAGGTTTTCAAAGATGTCGGCGTGGTCGAATTCGAGATTGTTGATGATGGCCACTTCCGGCTGGTAATGGATGAACTTGCTGCGCTTGTCAAAAAACGCGGTGTCGTATTCATCGCCCTCGATGATGAACCACTCGCTGTCGGTGAAGCGCGCGCCTTGGGAGAAGTTGTTCGGGATGCCGCCGATGAGGTAGCTGGGATTGAGGCCATTGTGCTCGAATACCCAGGTGAGCAGCGAGGTGGTGGTGGTCTTGCCGTGCGTGCCGCTGACGACGAGCGAGCGCTTGCCGCGGATGAAGAATTCGGCGAGCAGCGCGGCCAGCGAGGTGTGCCGCAGCTTGTGGTCGAGCACGTATTCGGCCTCGGGATTGCCGCGGGAGATGGCATTGCCGATGACGACGAGATCGGGCTTGTGGGCCAGGTTGCGCTCGTCGTAACCGTTCAGCACGGCGATTTTTTTGGACGCGAGGAACGAGGCCATGGGCTCATAGACATTCTGGTCGGAGCCGGTGACTTGAAAGCCCTTGTCCAGCATGGCAGCGGCCGCGCTGGCCATGGCCGTGCCGCCAATGCCGGTGAAGTGAACGGATTTAATTGCGGATGAAAACATCGCGGCCAGCATGACAAAAACGGGCGGACAAAAAAAGTCTCATTTGTACCCGCAACCCCCGGGGGCCGCATCTGGACACTGTTCTTTTTCATGACAAAAACGATGGTGGAACGTACATCTCACCATGAACCCAAAGATGGATGGACGAGCACCTTTCCATGAACCGTCTTAGGTTCATGGCCCCAATGTGCATCCCATTTGGGATGTCGAAACTCCCCATGAACCTGGAAAACATTCAACCTTCGACAATCAACTTCCAACCCTGAACGAAGGCAGCAGCGCGAGCCCCTTCGATATTGGGCGTTGAATGTGAAATGTTGAATGTTTCTTTTGCGGTTCAGGGGTTCAATGCGCGAACGCTTTCGGGGAATTCTCACCCCGGCCCTCTCCTCATTTTGCTACGCAGACTCCGCAAAACGCGGAGAGGAAGAAACGCTCCCCGCGTCTCGGCGGAGCCATTCCCTGTTTTTGTTGGTGGCCAAGATGCGCGCGCCCCAAGGCGGAGGCCGTACGCGGCCGTCAGTGGTCATGACGAATCTGCTCGGGCGGAGCTTCGGCCAATCTCGTTTCCAGGTAGTTCAAGAGGTTCACGCTGCAGGCGGATTGCAGGCCCACGGTGCATACCCAACCGCGGTCGGCGGACCAGGCCAGCTTGCTGGAACCGTCGTCATTGCCTTTGTCCAGCAGGACGTCCACTTCCGTTTCAGGATGGATGTTGAACTGTGCCAGCGCAGCGGACTGGCTTTCCGCCAGCTTGGGGACGTTCGGCGCGAGGAGTTTTCCGTCCGGCCCCATCAGCGCGGGGGCGATCTTGAAATTCAATTTGAAAATGCGGCGGTTCCAGAGCTCCGGTGGGACCGTGGCCAGCGTGCGGGCGTAAAAGTCCTTCAGCGCTTCGGGCGAGTGCACGGGGTATTTTTCCAGCGGGCCGCAATAGCCAATCCAGAAGCGGTTGCCGTAAAAGGTTTGGGCGGCCACGTCCCAGTTGTTGGTGATGATCCGTTTGGCGGTGGGATCCGCGAGCAGCCAGCGGGCGTTTGCGGAGTCGCGCACCGCGACAACGGCATGGCCGGAGAAATGGTCTCGCAGTGAGTTCAGGGAGATTTCGGCCGAGTCAACGAGTAGCGTCTGGAAGCCGCGCTTGGACATCAATTCAATAAAGCCGACGGCGTAATCGCCGCAGCCGGAACTTAAACCGCTGGCCAGAATCTCCGCGCCCGTCCGGCGGCGCAGAAAAGCATCGCCATCACCCATGATTTTTTCCCCGTTCGCCTCCAATTCGTATTGCCGTCCCGCTGCCATTTCGCGGAGGCTGGCGAGGTCGCCGAAGGCGTCTTGGATTTGGTCCACGGCCGGGGCCGCCGCTGCGGGTTCGACGGTGAAATAGAGGTCGGCAATGGAATGGCCGCCGGCATACATGGAAACGTGCGTTAATCCCGGGAAAACGTGCGGATGAACCAGTTCGAAATCGCCGCTGCCTTTGGAAATCTTCAACGTCTGTCGCGGGGCGGAGGGGCCCGAAGTGTGCGAGCTAGTGATGTAAAACCCCAGCATCGCCGAGTTAGTGCTCACCAAGCGGTAATGGCCTCGGACGGTTAGCTGGTCGGCAGTTCGCTCCACGGCGGTGATTTCGATGGAATCGCCGTGAGGAAAGCTGGATTGGTCAATGGAGAAGCGCGGAGTGGCCGGCTGGTCGGCGCGATCGGATGTCTTCAGAACGGCGTTAGCTGCGTTCGGTCCAGAATTCAACCCGGCATGGGTGAATCCACCGAGGAGCGAGAAGGCGAGGAGCCCCAGAATTATGAGCACGCAGGAAAAACTCACTATCCAGGCGGAGATTTTGTCTTGCGGGGGCGTGCCAGGCGGATTGAAACGGCCGGCTGCCGGATTCACCGGCTGGTTTTTTCTGCGATGCCAACTTTCAACGAGGAACGCAAAACCGATCAGCCCAAACAAACCGTACAGTCCCGAGAAGCCGAAGCAATGTTGCATTCCCGGCAGCGGCACGTAGCCGAGGAACATCAGCGAACCGAGGAAGCCCAGCGCCGAAAGGCTGATCAATCGGATAGCCAGCGGCGAACTGAAGGTGATGCCGAACAGGATTTCAACGATCCGCAGCATGCCGGAGCGGACCGGTCCGGCGGCGGCCGCGTGGCTCTTTTCGGTCGCAATCGTGTCCAACTGTGTCTTCAGCACGCTGGCCTGCTGGTAGCGGCGCTCGGGTTTCTTCTCCAAGGCGCGCAGCACGACTTCATCCAGGCGCACGTCAATCTGCACCTTGTGCGAGGGCGGTTCGATGGGTTTGCCGGGCAGTTCGCCGGTGAGCATCTCGTAGAAGACAACGCCGAGGGAATAGATGTCCGCGCGGCTGTCCACGCGTTCCGGCGAGAGCTGCTGTTCGGGCGCGCTGTAGCCGGGCGTGCCCACGACGCTTTGCGTGACATTGGCCGGCGCGGCGGATTTGCCGCCGTCATCGCCGTTGGCCGAACCGAGCATTTTGGCGATGCCAAAATCGGCCACCTTCACGCGGCCGGATTTATCCAGCAGGATGTTCTCGGGCTTGATGTCGCGGTGGACGATGCCGTGCTCGTGGGCAAATTGGAGGGCATCGCAGAGGGTGGGGACGATGGCCAGGGCTTCCTCGGGCGTGAATTTGCGCGCCTGCATAAGCTGGCGCAGGCTCGCGCCGTCCACGTATTCCATGAGGAGATAGTAAAAGCCGCCGGTCTGGCCGAAATCGTGGATGGTGACGATATTGGGATGGTTCAGCGCGGCCAGGGCCTGGGCTTCGCGGGTGAAGCGTTCGGCAAACTTCGCGTCGTGTACGCGCTCGGGGGCGAGGAGCTTGAGGGCCACGAGGCGGTTCAAGGTTTTCTGGCGGGCCTGATAGACCACGCCCATGCCGCCGCGGCCGAGGCAGGCGAGGATTTCAAGCTGGGGAAAGAGGGGGGCGATTTGTTCCGGCGGCAGCGGCGGCTTCGCGGTGGGGGAATCGCCGGAGCAGACGGTCTCCGTCTGCAGGTTCAATGCCATGAGACATTTTGGGCAGAGGCCGGCCGGGGCGTTGGGCGGCAGGGGCGTTCCGCATTCGGGGCACTTTGGCATGGGGTCCGTATTCATGACCAGTACTTACCGATGGCGATGGGGTTGTTACAGGTCATGGGCGGGCCAGGGCGGCGGCGAGGTGGCGCAGTTCGGCGTCCAAGTCCGCGCCATCGGCCAGCGTTTGCGATATCTCCTCGCGATAGATTTCGCGGAAGCGTTTGCGCAGGCGGTGCACGGCCACGCGGGCCGCGGGTTGGTTCACGCCAAGCTGTTGGGCGGTGGCGGCATAGTCAATCGCGCCGTGCGCGGCCAGCAGACAATTTTTAAGCGCTTCAAAAGCGCCGGGCTTGCCGACGGCGTTGAATTCCGCGCGCAGGCGGTTCACGGTCAGATCCAGCAAGGTGAGCGCCCACTGCTGATCGTAGGCTTCATCGGAGCCGAGCGCCGTGGCATCGGCGGCGAAGCGGCTCTCGGCAAAGGTGGTGTCCAGCGGCACGGACGCGAGGCCGGCGCCGCGTTTTTGCGCGGTGGCCCGGCGCCATTCCTTGGCCATGAAATGCTTCAAGGCCACAATGAGGAAAGTGCGCAGCCGGCCCTTTTCCCGGTCGGCGTCGTCGAGCCAATGCTTTTCCAGCAGGCGGCAGAAGAATTCCTGTGTGAGATCCTGGGCGTCGTGGGGCGGCTGGCCGCAGCGCCGCACGTAGGCGTAGAGGGGATACCAATAGGCGCGACAGATGGCCTCCAAGGCCGCCGCGGATTCCGGCGAGGGACGGCGCGCGGCCAGAATCACCGACCAGTGGGTGTTGGGAAAAACACCCGAGGCTCCCGTGGACACTGTCCCGGTGGTGTTCATGCTGAAATCATAGCAAGAACAATTACCGGAAACGAGGCCAGTGTTACACGGTAAGTGTCAGGCTTTCAGTTTTCGTTCGAGAATTTCGCCGGCCAGTGCGGGATTGGCTTTGCCCTTGCTCAATTTCATGACCTGGCCTTTGAGCGCATTCAGCGCCGCAAGCTTGCCCGATTTGTAATCGGCCACGGATTTGGGATTGGCGGCAATGGCCTGGTCGCAAAGGGTTTCAATGGCGCCGGTGTCGCTGACCTGGGCGAGGCCTTTTTCCTGGACGATCGCGGCGGGGGATTTCCCGGTGTCGAACATCTCGGCGAACACCTGCTGGGCGGCGGAATTGCTGATGGTCTTTGCTTCCACCAAGTTCACCAGTTCGACAATCGCGTTGGGCTTGAACTTGAGGTCGGCGAGGGTCGTCAATTTCATGCTGGCCGGCTCCACGCCCAGCGCGGCCTGCGCGGCCTTTTCGCCCTCGTTGGCTTCGGTGAGCTTGGCGCGGAGATTGTTGATGATCCAGTTGGCGGCGGCCTTGGGGTTCTTGGATTGGCGGGCCACGGGCTCAAAATAATCGCCCAGCGGGACGTCGTGCTGGAAGGTCCCGGCATCGCTGGCGGGAAGCTGATAATCCCGCATGAAGCGGTGCTTGCGCGCCAGGGGCAGTTCCACCACGCGCTTCCGCACGTCCGCCAGCCAGGCGTCGGTGGGTGCCAGGGGCATGAGGTCGGGATCGGGGAAATAGCGGTAATCGTGCGCGTCTTCCTTGGTGCGCATCTCCTCGGTGATGCCGGCCGGGTCGTCCCAGCGGCGGGTGGACTGGATGAGCTTGCCGCCGGCCTTGACGATTTCGATCTGGCGCGGGATCTCGTATTCCAGCGCGCGGCGCACGCCGGAAAAGCTGTTCATGTTTTTGATCTCGATCTTGGCGCCGAGGGGCTGGGTGCCGACGGGGCGCACGGAGACGTTGACGTCGCAACGCACCATGCCCTTTTCCATGTCGCAATCGCTAATGCCGCCGTAGATGAGAATTTCCTTGAGGGCGTTGAGATATTCGTAGGCCATGTCGGCGCTGGTGAGGTCGGGCTCGGAGACGATCTCCAGCAGGGGCACGCCGGCGCGGTTGAAATCCACGCCGCTGCTGCCGTCGAAGTGGGTGTTTTTGCCGACGTCCTCTTCCAGGTGGGCGCGGGTGATGCGGACGCGGGCGAGGCCGCCGTTGAATTCAAAT
Organism: uncultured Bifidobacteriaceae bacterium; assembly: GCA_964532525.1. Classification (GTDB taxonomy): domain Bacteria; phylum Verrucomicrobiota; class Verrucomicrobiia; order Limisphaerales; family UBA11358; genus UBA11358. The sequence goes on along the minus strand of CAZHIM010000012.1, from coordinate 79,086 downwards.
TCCAGGAAGCCGTTGGCGGTGGAGGGGCGGTCGTACTGCGTGAGCTGGTAATTCTTCGCCATGTCCGGGTAGAAATAGCTTTTGCGGTCGAACTTGGCGAAGCGGGGGATGGTGCAATTGAGGAGCAGGCCGGTGAGGACGGTGAGCCGGAGGGCCTCGTCGTTGGGCACGGGGAGGGCGCCGGGCAGGCCGAGGCAAACGGGGCAGACGTTGGTGTTGGGTTCGGCGCCGAAGGTGTTGGCGCAACCGCACCACATTTTGGATTTCGTTTTGAGCTGGACGTGCGTTTCCAGCCCGATGACGGCTTCGTATTCCATTTTGCGGGAAAATTTAACCACAGATGGACACGGATGGACACAGATTTTTAAACCGCAAAAGGCCGCCGGGCCGGCTCTGGCCCGGATCGGTGCGGAGCGCCGGGCGCGACCCCGATTGCCAAAATCTTTTTTTGGGTTTGATTAGGTTTGAGCAGGTTTAATGATTTTGTAAAACGCCAATGTTTAGCGATACAGCAAAATTCGCGGCGGGGCCGGTTTCGGGGCTGGGGCAACGGGCGCGAAATGGGGCGACTGGCGACACAAGGAGAGTGCGGGTCGGCGTCGGCCGGTCTGGGCTGGCGGCGAGGCGCCAGGAACGGTTGGCATTATGTAGTTCCATAATGGACGGCCTGCGGGGTCGCCAGGGTCCGTTTTATCACGGTGGCAGGGTCTGTCACGTTAGCCGCTTACGGTAAAAGCGATTTTTTTACGATTTTTCGTTAGCCGCTAACAGTGGGTGGGGCAGGGGAGAACCAGGGTCACCGATTTAAAGACAAGGCGTGACACGAATCAACACGAATTTTCGCAAAATTATTGAAGAGGCGCCAGCGCAACGAAATAACGGAAACGAAGGGATTTCCGACAAGTTTTGGCCGGGTGGGAATTGACATATTGATCTTTGTGCATAGTGTGGCTGCATGGCCTGCAAGGCCAGAGTGAAATTACGATTTGAAAACAATGTGCATCTTAAAACCAAATTCGGCGTTCAAACTGTTGATTGGATTGGTGACCGCTTTGGTGCTGACAGTTTCTTCCGCCAAGGGCGCGGATTGGCGGAGTCTGGGCTTGTCGGGATCATTCTGTGACGCCAAAGAAGACGCCACGGACAAGGTTTCAGACACCGGCCCGGATGGCCACCCGCTTTTCAAGGATTATGCGCGGGGTTCCGGCCTGACCTCCTATTCCATAACTTTGGGAGAGCCGGTGGATGACAATTCTGGCGAGCTCATTTTGTTGGTTGGCTTCACGGTTCCCAGCGCCAGGGCCGCCAACTTCTCCCTGACTGGCGAACATGTTGTGGATTTGGGGCCGTTAATCCCTCCGCCGGCAAACATCAAACTGCCTAAAAAGGGTTGGTTTTCGCATCCTTATACCGGCGCCCGCAAAATGGTCATTGGCAATTATTACTATGTGGCCCAATCCGGACAGCACTTCATCATCCAGCCCCTGGCCTTTAAGGTTTCCAACGTCCAGATAAACGACACCATGCCTGGCGGGTTCGGTTACACGATCCATTCCGCGGACTGTGCGCTGAAAGCGAGGTTTATTTCGGCCGGCACGCTGGCCGGACTTCGGCAATTGGTTAAAGACCTGCCATCGCCAAAATCGTCGCCGTAACGCACGGCACCGGCTGCTCCAATAATGTCCTGGTACCTATGAAAAACTCTAAAATTTTTCGCCGGCTGGGTGCACACCGCATCAGCCTTGCCGCCGGCCTGACGGCGGCTGCGCTCGCCGCCGTTGGATTGATGCTCTCCGTTGACCATGCCTGCAGACAGGCGGCCAATGGCCGCGTGTTCCGTTCCGTCGCCGCCGTGCCCGGGCGCCAAGTCGGCGTCGTCTTGGGCACCAGCAAGGAAACGCGCCACGGAAACGACAATTTGCATTTCAACCAGCGCATCGAGGCTGCCGCGGCCCTGTATCGCGCGGGCAAAGTGCGCCATTTGCTGGTCAGCGGCGACAATCACATTGCGAGCTACGACGAGCCGGATGACATGCGCAACGCGCTGATCGCCGCCGGCGTGCCAGCCGGCGCGATTACCTGTGACTACGCGGGCTTTCGCACGCTGGATTCCGTGGTGCGTGCCAAAGAGGTTTTTGGATTGTCGAAATGCACGATTATTTCCGAGGATTTCCATTGTCCGCGCGCCCTCTGGATCGCCCGCCAGCACGGCTTGGACGCCATCGCTTTTGCCGCGCCGGATGTGGGCTTAAAGAACTGGTCGGTGCGGGCCGAAGTTCGCGAGCAACTGGCGCGGTCGTGGTGCGCGGTGGACTTATACGTGTTGCACCGCGGCCCCAAGTTTCTTGGTCCGAAGGAACCGATTCTCGCTGGTGCTCATGCTTCAGCTCATTCAAGCGAACTGTGATCGATCGAGTGACTCAGGGCACGATTGGTACACCGCGCTGGTTCGGTCATTCGCCCCGGATCACCTTTGCTCCTTCGGCAGTCAGGCATAAATACCAGTCCGTTGGCATCCCCGCGTAGGTCGTGAAATAACCTTGGGCCGGAGGTGGGCCGACCATTGATAATGGCCGTGCCCCCGTCCACTTCATCGAACATCCCCACGTACACCATATCCTTGCCCGCCTGGCGGGCTTCGTAAAATTGCTTCCACAAAAAATCCCCCCGGAGCCGCGGAATCTTGGACTCTCCGGGCGCGAGCCGCCGCAAATTGTCCCAACTAAAGCCCGGAATTGGTGTGTAACATCAAATCAAGAGCGACGGCCAAAGCGATCATCATGCGAGCGTAGCAACCACGGTTCCGGCGGGCGATGGCATTTGCCCCGCGGGCCGGCTCGGGCGCAATTAAAACGGCAGGATTGATTCGGTTCAACCACAGATGGACGCAGATAAACCTAGCGCGGGTGGCGCCGCAACCACAGAGGATGGAAGATGGAGGATGGAAAAAAGGCGTTTCGCGTTCGCGCAAAAATCTTTGCCGAGATTACGTGAACTTTCACTATTGTAGCACAGACCCCTTAATGACCAAAAACGTCATTATGTTTAACAAATAGTTCATTGGAGACCCGCGTTTTCAATGATATTATGTGACTAAATCACTCATGCGGCGTTATAGCCACGCGGGCGAAGATCACGATTTAGCCATGCTTGCTGATAGGAAACAGAAAAACAAAACGAAACCAACAGTCAACGAAACATACCTCCAACCACCCATGAAAACAGCCCTACCCTCTGCGTTTCTGGCGTGCATGCTCGCCGCTGCCGCCAATGCGCAAAATGCAAATATTGATTGGCAAACCCCATCCACCATCTCCGGAACTTCCGACGTGAGCACCGAAGGAACGCTGGTAGGCACGTGGGGCCCCGGCGATGATTGGGGCGGCAACAACCGTTCCGACAACTATCCGGTGAACGGCGTGGTTTTTGCCGCATACGGCAGCGGTACATTTGGCTCCTGGGTAAGCAATTCGGGGCTCGATGACCGCTATGGCAGTTATGGCAACCCGAATACTGCGGATGCCAACTACAACTACCTTTTGCAAACCGCGATCTACAGTTATGGTTCATCCATTTCACTGACGTGGGGCGGCATGACGGCTGGAGACACCTATCAGCTTGAGTTCTGGGTCAACGATGCGCGCAACAGCGTGACCGCCGAACGGAGTGAAACCCTCACCGGCGGCGCCAACACTTCGGCCGCATTGCTTTATGGAACTGGCGCCGGCGGCACCGGGCCCGGACAATTTGTTCTCGGCTCATTTGTGGCCGACAGCACCGGAACGGAGACGCTTACGCTGAACGCGTTTGGCGGCGCCGACATTGGTCCGTCCGCCCAGGTCAACCTGATGGAACTCCGCGATATCACAGCGGTTCCGGAACCGTCCACGGTCGCCTTTCTTGCCAGCGGCGCGGGCGCCCTGCTGGTGGCTTTCCGCCGGCGCGGGGCCAGGCAATAGTCGGGACAGTTTTTAGCGGGCTAAGATCAAAATCATAGTCTGGGCATCAAGGGGGTAACTTAGTTTGCCCCCTTGATGCCGGCGGCTTAACCATACCGCAGAGATGCGGAGAAGGGAGCGCGCAGAGGACGACATTGCCGACTGGGTGATTGAGAGTGGGGAAGGAGTCAGCCGCACTCTCACGAGATGCGGCCACGACTTACGCGCGGGAACGTGATTTTTGCGCCGGTGGCCAGAGGAGTGTTAAGACAAGCAGGATAAAGGTCAGTCCCAGGCAAAACCCGGGCACGCGAAGGTGGCATTGTCCTCTTGGTTGATGATCACCGCACCACTTAATTTGGGCGAATTTGTGGCGTCGGAGGAAAGGGAATACTTGAACATGTGCTTATGCTGGATCAACTCCTCCACGAAATGAAGTGAGCCGGAATCCGGGGTGCGGGGACAACGGGAGGCGTTTTCCGGGGGTAATCGCTCCCGGTGGTCGCTCAACCCCCGGCTAATTCCAGAACGCCTCCGGCGTTCACTGACGCTGCGGCGCCGGCCCTGGCCGGCGCCGGGTGGCGGCGCGATGGGTCAGGCAGGGGCGGTGGCGGCGGCCGGGACGGGGGCGCGGCGCAGGAAACGCTGCTGGAAGGACTCGAGATAGAGGTAAACCACGGGCGTGATGTAAAGGGTCAGCAGTTGGGAAACCAGCAGGCCGCCGGTGACGGCCAGGCCGAGCGCGCGGCGCGATTCGCCGCCGGCCCCCAGGCCCAGCGCGATGGGCAGCGAGGCCATGAGGGCGGACATGGTGGTCATCATGATGGGTCGGAAGCGCAGCCGGCAGCCTTCGTAGATGGCGTCGTAGGGTGTCTTGCCCTGGTGCTGCGCATCAATGGCGAAGTCAATCATCATGATGGCGTTTTTCTTCACGATGCCGACGAGCATGATGAGGCCCACAAAGCCGTAGATGTTCAGGTCCAAGTGGAACAAATAGAGCGTCAGCAGGGCTCCGAAGCCGGCCGAGGGCAGGCCGGACAGAATGGTGAGCGGATGGATGAAGCTTTCGTACAGGATGCCGAGCACGATATAGATGACGAGAATGGCCGTAACCAGCAGCCAGCCCATGCCGCTGGAGGACGATTGGAAGACGGCCGCGGAGCCCTGGAAGCTGGCGCTGATGGTGGCGGGCAGTTGCATGGCGTCGGACAGGCTGCGGATTTTTTGGACGGCCGTGCCCAGGGCCACGCCGGGCGGCAGGTTGAAGGAAATGGTCACGGAGGGCAACTGGCCCACGTGGGAAATGGTGGTGGCACCAAGCGAGGGCGTGAGTTTGGCGACGGCGCTCAGCGGCACAAGCTTGGGATTGTTGTTGGTATCGGTAAAGGTGCTGGTGATGTACAGGCGGGCCAGCGCATCTGGGTCGCGCTGGAACTGGGGCAGCACCTCGAAGACCACCCAGTATTCGGCCACGTCCGTGTAAATGGTGGAGGACTGGCGTTCGCCGAAGGCGTCGTAGAGGCCGTTTTCAATCTGTTCGGCGGTGACGCCGAGGGCGGAGGCCTTGTCGCGGTCAATTTCCACTGTCACCTGCGGGTTGGCGATCTGCAGGTCGCTGTTGACGTCCTGGAAGGTGGTCTTGTCTTCGGCGATTTTGGCCATGAGCTGGGGCGCCCACTGGAACAGTTCCTTGGTATCGGTGTCCTGGAGGCTGAACTGGTAAAGCCCCTTGGTCGCCATGCCGCCCACGCGGATGAGCGGCGGCATTTGCATGATGACGTTGATACCGGGAATTTGCGCCAGCTTGGGGCGCAATTCCTGGATGATCTGGTTGGCGCTTAACTGGCGCTGGCTGCGGTCCTTGAGGCGCATGAACATGCGGCCTTGGTTGCCCGAGTTCACCGAAGACATGAAGCCGGCGACGTTGGTGTCGGCCATGACGATTTTGGCGGCCGCCTGCTGGTGCTCTTTCATGGCGTCGAAGGAAATGTCCTGGGAGGCCTCGGTGAAGGCCATAATCTGCCCGGTGTCTTCATCGGGGAAAAAGCCGCTGGGCATGAGGTGGAAGAGAACGGCGGTGGCGACGAACGTGGCGGCGGCGACGCCCAGGGTGATCCGGTGATGCCGCAGCGCCGACTGCAAGGTGCGGCTGTACAGCGCGAGCAGGCCGGCAAAAAATCGTTCAAAGGCGTTGTAAACCGCGCCGTGGCGCCGGCCGTGCATGGAATGGACAAACCGGCTGCACATCATGGGCGTGAGCGTGAGGGAGACGAAGCCCGACACGAGCACAGCCGAGATGATGGTCACGGCGAATTCGTGCAGGAGGCGGCCAAGCAAGCCGCTCATGAACAGCACCGGGATGAACACCGCGCAGAGCGAGAGGGTCATGGAAATGATGGTGAAGCCGATCTCGCGCGAGCCGCGCAAGGCGGCCTGCATGGGCGGTTCGCCATTTTCCATGTGCCGCACGATGTTTTCCAGCATGACGATGGCGTCGTCCACCACGAAGCCGACGGACAGGGTCAAGGCCATGAGCGACAGATTGTCCAGGCTGTAGCCGAAGAGGGCCATGACGGCGAAGGTGCCGATGATGGACATGGGCAGGGCCAGGCTGGGAATGATCGTGGCCGAGAGGTTGCGCAGGAAAATAAAGATCACCATGACGACCAGCGCCACGGTGATCAGGAGCGTGTGTTCGACGTCGGCGACGGAGTGGCGGATGGTCTGGGAACGGTCGAAGAGGGTGTCAATGTTCACGGCGGCCGGGATCTGGTCGCGGAACTTGGGGAGCATCCGCAGGATGTTGTCCACCACCTCGACGGTGTTGGCGCCGGGCTGGCGCTGGATGGCCAGGACGATGCCGCGGGTGTCCCGGTACCAGGCGGCGGTCTTGTCGTTTTGCACGCTGTCGAGCACGCTGCCGAGCTCCTGGAGGCGCACGGGATTACCGTTGCGATAGGCGACAATCAGCGGCCGGTAGGCGGCGGCGGTTTTGAGCTGGCCGTTGGCCTGGATGGTGAAGGACTGGTGGGTGCCGTAGAGCGTGCCGAGGGGCTGGTTGACGTTGCCGGCCTCCACGGCTTGTTCCACGGTGTCAATGCCCAGGCCGTAGGCGGCGAGCTTGTTGGGGTCCACCTGGATGCGGACGGCGTATTGCTGCGAGCCATAGACGGAGACCTGGGCCACGCCGCTGACCATGGAGATGCGCTGGGCCATGAGGTTTTCCGCGTAGTCGTCCACGGTGGAGAGCGGCAGCGTGGGCGAGGTCATGGCCAGGAAGAGCACGGGCGAGTCGGCGGGGTTGACCTTGCTGTAGGTGGGCGGCGAGGGCATCTGCGTGGGCAACTGGCGCGCGGCCTTGGCGATGGCGGCCTGCACATCCTGCGCCGCGGCGTCTATGTTGCGGTCCAGCGAGAACTGAATGGTGATCTGCGCGGAGCCGAGCGAACTGACGGAGGACATGGAGTCCACGCCCGGGATGGTGCAGAATTGCTTTTCCAGCGGGGTGGCCACCGCGGAGGCCATGGTTTCGGGATTGGCGCCGGGCAGGCCGGCCGAAACGGCGATCGTGGGATAGTCCACGCTGGGCAGATCGCTCACCGGCAGTTGATGAAAACCGACGAGGCCAAACAGCAGGATGCCAAACATGACCAGCGTGGTCATGATCGGGCGGCGGATGAACAGTTCCGGGATGTTCATGGCGAATTGGTTATTTCGCCGCCGCTTGCGTTTTATCGGCCACCACCGCGCCGGACGTGAGCCGCAACTGGCCGTCAGTGACGACGGTTTCGCCGGCGCTGACGCCGGAAGCGACGACCGTGAGGCCGTGATAGGTGATGCCTGCCTGCACGGGGCGCACTTCCACGGTCTGGTCCGGCTTCACGACATAGGTGAACTGGCCGTTCTGGCCGGTTTGCACGGCCTGCGAGGGCACCACGACGGCGTTGGTCAATTCATCGAGCTGCAAGGAGAGGCTCACGAACTGTCCGGGCCACAGCAGGCTGCGCGCGTTGGGGAAGGTGGCGCGCAACTGGATCATGCCGGTGGTGGGGTCCACGGAATTGTCGAGGAACGTCAGCTCGCCGCGCGGCGGTGCCTCCTCCATGTTTTCAAAACTGGCGAAGACGGGGAGGGTGCGGTCGCGCGCCTGGCGCTGGATGACGGGCAGGTAGCGCTCGGGCACGGAGAACACGGCGTAGATGGGATGGATCTGGTTGATGGTCAGCAACACGTCGTCGGGCGCCTTGACGACGTTGCCCTCGTGAAACTGGAGCGCGCCGGTGCGGCCCTGGATGGGCGAGCAGATGCGGGTGAACTCGAGGTTCAGCAGCGCATTGGTCACGGCCGCCTCATCGGCCGCCACGGTGCCCACCAGCGCGTCCTGGGAACTGCGGCTGGTGTCGAATTCATCTTGGGAAACGAGCTTTTGATCGAAGAGTTTCTGTTCGCGATCGAACTGGATTTTGGAATTCTTCAATTGGGCGCGGTCGCGTTCCAGATTGGCCCGGGCCTGTTCCAGGGCGGCCTGCATGGGGCGGGCGTCAATGGTAAAGAGAAGGTCGCCGGGCTGGACTTCCTGGCCCTCCTTGAAATTGACGGTGCTGATGGTGCCGCCGATCTGGGAGCGGATGGTCACGCACGAAATGGGGGTGACATGGCCGACGGGGGGCGGGGCGATGAGCACGGGGATGTTGGTGGTGCCGGCCCGCGCGGTGAGCACGGACACGGGGTCGCGCGGCCGGGGGGCGGCCGGGCGGTTGCAGCCGCCGGCCCAAAACGCGGCCAGCAACAGGAGGGGAATGGGGGAAAGTTTTTTCACTGCCGGATCAATTCCAGTTTTTTTCCGCCGTTGGCCGGACGGAAGGCCGCCGCGAATTCCTTCAGGAACTTGCGGTAGGCGGTTTGAAATTTAGGATCATCGAGCGACTGGCCGGTGGTCAGGCGGACGATCTGGGGAAAGGCGACCGGAAAGACGGCCAGCGACTGCATGGCCAGGGCCACGTGGCGCAGGTCGAAGGCGGCCGACAACTGACCGGCCAACTGCTGGCGGCGCAGACGGCGCAGGCAGGTAGTGGCGGCGGTCCGGCGCTCCCGGCCGTTGACCATGGTTTTGGCGGGGCGCTCCAGGGCCTCCCACTGGAGCAGGCGGATCCAGTCGAGGTCGGCGCAGGCGGTCTGGAACCACAAGGGCAGGCGCTTCATCGGGTCGTGGGGCGCGGCGGCGGCCCAAGAGTGGCGCTGGGTCGTCTTGTAGCGGAGGACGGCGGCGAACAGCGCGGCCTTGTTGCCAAAATAGTGGTAGAGCATGCGCTTGTTGCCCCGGGTGCGGCGGGCGATCGCGTCCACCCGGGCGCCGGCGAAGCCCTTGGTGGAAAATTCCGCGAGCGCGGCGGCCAGGATGCGGCGGCGCGTGCGTTTGGGGTCGCGGGTGGTGGCAGCGGGCTTGTGATTCTGATTCATGCGCCCCACAAGTAACCGAGCAGTTACTATGAATCAATCTTAAAAATCAGCCGCAACATTTTAGACGGGCGGCGGCGACGGGCGCTTTTTCTGGCCGGGCGCCGGGCGGCTGAGATCCTCGATCTCGCGCATCATTTTCTCGGCCGCCTCCTGCGAGAGGCTGTGGGACACGGAGATGCCAAACTGCCGTTCCAGGAATTGGTCCAGGCGCATCCACTCGCCCTGGAACTTGACCTGGCCGGTCCAGGCGCAGACGGTGACAAACCGCTGGAGCCGTTCCAAACGCAGCAAGATCATGACGATGAAAATCAGGGCCACGGCGACGGCGCCGATCAGGACGAGCGACATGATCTGGCCGGAGACGACCTCGTTTTCGGCTTCCTGCTGGTGCTTGCTGAGGGAGTGCTCCTGTTCCTCGCGGGCCAGAAACAACACGTGCCGGAGATCCTCGATTTTGTGTTTGCCGCGCGCGGTGAGGCTCACGACGGAGGCGTTGGTCTGGAACTGGCCGGAGGAAAAGGCGGTGGCCGGATCGAACACCAGTTCGGCCGCGATCAACTGTTCCAAGTCCACAATATTGACCTGTTGCGCCGGGTCGCCGGCGGTCAGCTTCTTCAAATCCACCAGGTCGTCGCGGATCGAGGCCATGGCGGCCTGGTAGGGCTCCACGTATTCCTGCTTGCCGGTCAGGAGAAAGCCGCGCTGGTTGGCTTCGGCATCCACGATGTGGGACTGGGTCTGCTCGAATTTGTCGAGGACCTTGTAATTCTGGAGCACCCAGTTGAACGAATTGTTGAACTGGCCGCCGGCTTGGTGGACCAGCCAGGTCATGGCGACCAAGGCGGCCATGGGCAGGGACATTCCAATCCAAAACAGCAGGCGTTTGGTTTTTAGCGTTGGGGTCATAGAAAAATCAGGCCCGCGGACCGGCCGGGCGGCAGACTCACACCGCCGCTCTTTCTTTGTGCCAGGGCGTGGACTGCTCAAAAGCGTGCGCCAGGCGCAGGAGGGCCGCTTCCCCGAAGGGCTGGCCCAGCAATTGCAATCCCAGCGGGAGGCGCGGGCTGGCGGAGAATCCGCACGGCACGCTCACGCCGCAAATGCCCGCCAGGTTGCAGGAAATCGTGAAAATGTCCGAGAGGTACATCTGCAACGGATCGTCGGATTTCTCGCCCACCTTGAACGCCGGCGTGGGCGTGGTGGGGGTGATGATGGCGTTGACGGTTTCAAACGCCTTCAAGAAGTCGTTCCGGATGAGGGTGCGGACTTTTTGGGCCCGCAAATAATAGGCGTCGTAGTAGCCGCTGCTGAGCACATAGGTGCCGAGGATGATGCGGCGCTTCACTTCGGCGCCAAAACCCGCGCCGCGCGTGCGGGCGTAAAGCTCGCCGGGATTCGCGCCGTCCACCCGCGCGCCATAGCGCACGCCGTCGAAGCGCGCGAGGTTGGCCGAGGCTTCCGCGGTGGCGATGATGTAGTACGTGGCCACGGCGTAGTCGGTGTGGGGCAGGGAAATCTCCACGATCTCGGCGCCGAGTTCGGTGAATTTCTTCACGGCGGCGTCCACGGCCGCCTTCACCTCGGGGTCCAGGCCGCCCACCAGGTATTCCTTGGGCAGGCCCAGCTTGAGGCCCCGGATGTCGCCGGTGAGCGCGGCGGCGTAGTCGGGCACCGGTTGCGGCACGCTGGTGGAGTCGCGCCGGTCGTGTCCGCTCAAAACGCCCAGCAGGGTGGCGGCATCGCGCACGTCCTTGGTAAACGGTCCGATCTGGTCGAGCGAGCTGGCAAAGGCCACCAGGCCATAGCGGGAAACGCGCCCGTAAGTGGGTTTGAGGCCCACGCAGCCGCACAGGGCGGCGGGCTGGCGGATGGAGCCGCCGGTGTCCGAACCGAGCGCGGCCAGGCATTCGTCCGCCGCCACGGCCGCCGCGGAACCGCCGGAGGACCCGCCCGGAATGCGGGTGGTGTCCCAGGGATTGCGTGTGGGGCCAAAGGCGGAATTTTCCGTGGAGCTGCCCATGGCAAACTCGTCCATGTTCAGGCGGCCAAAGACGATCGCGCCCGCCGCCTTCAATTTTTCCACGGCGGTGGCGTCGTAGGGGGAAATGTATTTGCCGAGAATTTTCGAGCCGCAGTTCAGCGGCTGATTTTTCACGGCCAGCACGTCCTTCATCGCGATGGGCACGCCGAGCAGGGGACGGCGGGCGGCATCGTGCGCGCGCAATTGGTCGGCCGCGTCGGCCTGGGCGAGGGCATCGGCGGCGTCGTAGCTCAGGAAGGCGTGGATTTTGCCGTCCACGCGCGCGATTTGGTCGAGGCAGGCCTGGGTGGCCTCGCGGGCGGAGACGTCCCGCCGGGCGAGCTTCGCCGTCAGTTCGGAAATGGTGAGCTGATTGAGCATGTTCGTTAAATTACGCGGCAGTCCCGAGACCCGTGATCCGGCCCGACGCCATAAAAAATGGAACGAGCGAGACCGGCGTGAACGTAACGGCTTTATTTGTATCAAACTCGGCCGGGCGGCGCAATCAACCAAGCGCCTTGGACAGACTGAGGGGACGAGCCGTCCCCTCCCCGGTTCAAGCCGGGCCGGGCGGCGCCTTGGGCGTCCCGGGCTTCTGATGCATGTGCCGGTGCACAAAGAAATAATAGAGCGCGCCCAGCACAAGCATGGTCCCGGCCAGCAGCAGGGTCAGGCGGTGGTACTCGTGTTTCATCTGCTCCTGCCCGGCCGTGACGCCCAGCCAGCAGAGGGCGCTGCACCAGATGGCCGAACCGAGCAGCGTGTAGGCGGAATATTTCCAGTAGCCCATCCGCACGATGCCGGCCGGAATGCCGATGAGATGCCGCACCACGGGCAGAAAGCGCGAAATGAAAATTCCCATGCCGCCGAAGTGGGCCGCCCAGCGTTCCGCGCCCTGGACTTTTTGCGGCGGAATGAAAATGTAGCTGCCATAGCGCAGCACCAGCGGCCGGCCGGCCAGGCGCGCCGCCCAGTACATAATGGTGGCGCCCAGCCACGAGCCCAGCGCTCCGGCAATCACGAGACCCCACAGCGTCAGGGGAACTTGGTGCGTGTAGGCCAAGTGGGCGGCGGGCGGAATGACAAACTCGCTGGGGAGCGGCAGGACGGAGCTTTCCATGGCCATGAGCAGGGCCACCAGCGGATAGCCGTCCGTGGCGAGCGAGTTCTGATACCAGGTGAGCAGCGGCTGGATGATGGCTTTGAGCATCGGAAATAATTGAGCCCGCTAATTACGCGAAATTGCGCGCCTTGGAAAGCCGCAAATCACCGGGGCGCGACAGATTCAAGGAACGCCACGTCCGTAGCGCCGATTTCCAAATCGGCGGCGCGTGGCCAGTTCGAGCGCGTCGAGCCGGCAGACGGCCTGCGGGTTGGAAACCCGCGATACAGCAGGTTCGGAGACCTGCGCTACCAAAAATCACCGGGGCGGGTGCTCGTAAAAATTTTGCACTTCGGTCGGCGTGGCGGGCTGGGGCCAGACCCAGTCGCGGGCGTGGTCGCTTTGCCAGTAAAGGCTGGAACTGCCGGAAGCGGTGTTCGTGGGGTTCCCGCCGTCGTCCACGCCGTCTTCGCCGACGGAATAGAGCAGGAAGGTGCCGTCAGAATTCGGATGATACTTCAAAGATTTTCCGTCGTACGGGTCGATAGGCACGGACGGCAGGAATTCCGGCACGAGTTCACCGGACGTTTCGGGCCAGTGGCCATGTTTCAACTGAAACCGTTTCAGGGCAATTGCGGTTATCACGACGCGGCGCGCGGCCTCGATCCGCAGCGCTTTGCGCAGTGCGGTGTTTAAACCTCCCCAGCCTCCAAACTCGTCATTGAGGTTGGGGATTTTCAGCGCGCGAAAAAAGGTCTTGCCCGCGTCAATGACACCCAGCGACGCCAAACGTGACGCCATTGAATCGTAATCCGGTTTGTAAAACTGGCTCTGGTTTGTCCGCATCGCCCGTACCGCCTCCAGGACGATTTGATCGCTTTTAATCGTGCGTAATTCTTCCGAATAGCTCCAGGAGTACCGCCACATCACCGCGCCGATGGTGTTGCGCGGGCCTTCGGTGATGGATTCCCAGTCAATCAGTCCGCCGCCGCTGCCGGACGAAATGCCGGAGCTGCTCGTGGAGGCTGCCGGAGGCAAGTCGCGGAGCCTCTGGAATTCTGATGATGACCAAGCCCGTTCCGTAACAAAGCTATTTTCCGCATCGCTCAAAAAGTCCATCTGCCGCCAGCCGTTTTGTACGGCGGCCAGTTGCCCGTCCGTGACATTCGTGGTCTGCAAAAGCTCCCATGTCGGCGTGATGGCTATGCTCGCCATGGCAATCCGGACTAAATGCGAAATCAGCAGCCCTTCCCCCGCGTTGTTGTGAATCAGCGCCAGGAGGGTGAGAATATTGGTTGCCGCTGCGCCAGTGTTCCCGTCGTGCAAGTCCAGGGCGGTGGCAGCCTCCAGTTTTTGCGCGGAATGTTTCAGCGGGGCGAGGTGGGGTAGTAGCAGCATCGCGGCGTTTTTTTTGTAATCCAGGTAAAAATCCAGTTTGGGCCGTTCCAAAACCTGATGCAACAGCTCGATGGCCGGACGGTCGGCCTCGATCTCGGCGGCAAACTCATCCCAGGAGTTTGTGAAGTCTGAATTGCGGGCGTCCGGTTGCGCCCAGCCGATCAACGCCTTGCCGGGAGCCACCATCTGCATCGCATAGGGAAGATTATCAATACTGGAGCCATACAAACCAAACGCTTCCTCCACCGCGACAACGGAGTTGCTTTCGGCAGGGACGGGTGGGGGAAGGACTTCCGCCAATTCCAGCTTCTCACCCTTGGTGCGCAGGAATTGCCGGTAGGCGGCCAGCTCACTCGCGGGTTGAACGTGGCCGCCGAGCCAGAAGCCCGCGGCGATCAGGACCAACAAGCCGATGGCGGCGAGCAGAATTTTCCAGCGGCGTTGCACGGCCTCATATCAAGCCGTTCCGCCCGGACAATTCAATGGAAATCTTTCCCGGCCGCAGCCGTGGGCCACCGTTTTGAGCGAGGGAGCGGAACGAATTGACGGAGTCCCGAAGGGACTTTTTGACAATAGCCCCCCAATTTATTGGGGGTGGGTGGGCTGGCTTGGCGGCAAGTCCCAGCGGGACGGATGGAATCGTATTCTCTTTTCAGCCGTCCCGCTGGGACTCGACAACCGATTGCCGCACCCCCGGCAATGAATTGCCGGGCTATTTTCGATTGTTCCTTCGGAACAAAAAGTCGGCCGTCGGGCGTCTAAAAGCTGAGATGCCGGCGCGAACCGCGACGTCCCCTCGCTTCAATCGGAGCCGCACCAGCCCGCTACAGCAAATGTCCCAGCTTTTCCCGCTTGGTCTTCAGATATTTTGCGTTGTAGGGATTGGGCTTGATGCGGATGGGCACCTGCTCGCTGATTTCCAGCCCGTAGCCCTTGAGGCCGACGACTTTTTTGGGATTGTTCGTGAGCAACCGGATGGTCTTCAGGCCCAGGTCCACGAGGATTTGCGCGCCGAGTCCGTATTCGCGCAGGTCCATGCCGTAGCCGAGCTTGAGGTTGGCCTCCACGGTGTCCAGGCCCTGTTCCTGCAATTTGTAGGCCTTGATCTTGGGCATGAGGCCGATGCCCCGGCCCTCCTGGCGCATATACAGAATGACCCCGCGGCCGGCCTTGGCCACCTGCTGCATGGCTTGGTGCAATTGCGCGCCGCAATCGCAGCGGCGGGAGCCAAAGACATCGCCGGTGAGGCATTCGCTGTGGACGCGCACCAGCACGTCCCGCTTGCCGGCCACGTCCCCGCGCACGAGGGCCACGTGATATTTGTCGTCCACCTTGGAATGATACAAGTGCAGATTGAAGTCGCCGTAATCGGTGGGCAACTTGACGGTTTCAATATGCTCGATCAGTTTTTCGCGCGCGCGGCGGAAGGCGATGAGATCGGCAATGGTACAAATTCTCAAGTGGTGCTTCCGGGCGAATTTCAGCAGGGCGGGCAGGCGGGCCATGGTGCCGTCGTCGTTCATGATTTCGCAGATGACGCCGATGGGGCGGGCGCCGGCGAGGGTGACGAGATCCACGGTGGCTTCCGTGTGGCCGGCGCGCTGGAGCACACCGCCGGACTTGGCGCGCAGGGGGAACATGTGGCCGGGCTGCACCAGGTCGCCCGGGGTGGCGGTGGGCGAGGCCATCACCTTGATGGTGTGGGCGCGGTCGGCGGCGCTGATGCCGCTGGTGACGCCGTGGGCGGCGTCCACGCTCACCTGGAAATCCGTGCGGAAAACCTCGCGGTTTTGCTTGACCATCCCCTCAATGCCGAGCTGCTGCAGGCGCTCGCTGGTGGTGGGCACGCAGATGAGCCCGCGGCCATAGCGGGCCATGAAATTCACGGCGTCGGGGGTGACATACTGCGCGGCCATGAGGAGGTCGCCCTCGTTTTCGCGGCCGGGGTCATCCACCACGATGACCATTTTACCTTTGTGCACGTCGGCAACGACGGATTCGATGGAGTCGAAATGTTGTTTCATCAGCAACAGACAGTTTAACCACGGGGGCGGGGAATGTCACCCCCTTCGTGCGCCGCGGGCGCGCCGACTGCGCGTTTTTTGATTGAGATGCGACAAAATCTGAATAACATGGCGCCTGCCGTTTTAGTGAAACCTGACGAGAGGCGGCCGTAAAAGCGCATACACGATGTCTTCCAGTAGTCCGCAAAAAATTGACCGCGGCGCGGCGGGGGGTGCTTCCCACGCGGGGCCGGACGTGCAGCAGAATCTCCAGCAGCTTGACCGGCTGGCCAATCTGGGCGTCTTCTCCGCCGGCATCGCCCACGAAATCAAGAACGGCCTGGTGGCCATCAACACCTTTTGCGAGGTGCTCCTGGAAAAGAACGCCGACCGCGAGATGGCGGAGCTGGTGCGGCGGGAATTGAAGCGCATAGACGGGCTGGCCACGCAGATGCTGCGGCTGGCGGCGTCGCGGTCGGCCACGCAGGCGTCCGTGAACCTGCACGAACTGCTGGAACTGACGCTGCGGCTCATGGAACACCAGATTCACGAGCGGTCCGTCACCGTGCGGCGCGACTACCGGGCGGCGACGCCCGTGGTGGTGGGCGACGAGTCGCGGCTGCAACAGGCGCTGCTGAACCTCCTGCTCAACGCCGTGGAGGCCATGAGCCAGGGCGGCGAACTGACGGTGCGGACGGAAGGCGCCGACGGCAACCTGAAGGTGTCCATTTGCGACACCGGCGCGGGCATTGCCCCGGAGAATTTCGGCCACATATTCGACACCTTTTTCACCACCAAGAAGCACGGCACCGGCCTGGGCCTGGCCATCACGCGGCGCGTGGTGGAGGAGCATCACGGTGTGATCGAGGTGCGGAGCGAGGTGGGCCGCGGCTCCACGTTTTGCATCACGCTGCCGCTGAAGTGACCGGCGTTATTCGCCCACCAGGTGATATGACGTCAGGGCATCTTCGCCCAGCTTTTGGGATGGAACCGCCTTGAGCGAGAACGCCACCGCCACGGTGAAATCCGCCGAACTCCGCTCGTTGTTTTCCACCCGGAAGGTCAGGGAAGCCGTCCAGCTCCGCAGGTCGCGCATGATGGTGTAGGCCTGTTGCTGCAGGCGGCCGTCGTCCGCGTTGAAGATGTGGTCGGTGCGCAGCCCCCAGTTGTCGTTCACCCGGTAAAAAACGGTGTTGCCGATGAAATTGTTTTCGTCCGGGCTCACGAATCCTTCGCGCAGGTACCAGTGGCTGATGCCCCAGCTCCAGCGGTCGTTCGGGGTGAAGGTCACCTGGTGAAACGCCATGTTCAGATCGCCGGTGTCCGGGTTGTACCGCACCTGCGACTCGAGCGTGAGCCAGGTGCGCGGGCGGAAGGAGAGGGCGGAATACAAATCGTTCAGGGTGGTCTGGCTGGCCCGCGGGTCCAGCCGCCAGTCCATCATCAGGTTCCAGTTCACCAGGTCTTCGAGCTGGCCATCGCGCTTGGTCTGCAGGAGGTTCAGCAGGCCGAGCCGGACGACGTTCATGCTGTCAATCGAGTCAATGCTGTTGTAGTCCGGAAAGTCCACGGGCAGGAGCATGAGCGACGGCGCGGCGGCGTCAATGGGCGGCAGTTGGGACGGCGGCACGCTGGGATCGGGCACGAAGACGTAATTGGCCGACGGCTCGATGATGTGCCGCAGGCCGTCCACCTCCAGCAGGGAGTTGGTCACGTCGGGCCAGAGCTGCGAGGCCTTGAAGGACATCTCCATGCCGGTGTTGAAGACCTCGCGATAAACGTCGCCGTTGGGCTGGCCGTTGGTGAAATTCTGGCTGCTGTAATAAGTCAGGCGGCCGCCGACGCGCGGGCTGAGGTTGAGCCAGTTGAAGAGGGTGAACGGCGCGGTGACCTGATGATAGGTGTCGGCCCGGGCGGCGGAGGCCACGTAATAGCCGTTGGTGGCCGGATAGAGCCCGTTGGTGGCGTTGGCGTCCCACGCGCGGTACCAGCCCATGGAGTTCTGGCTGTCGTAATAGAGGGGCGTGTCGAAAATCTGCTGGCGGTAGCCGGTGAGCTGCACGTCCGGCTCGCGCTCAATCTGGCTGTAGAAGCTGTTCACCCGCGGCGTGGTCAGGGAATCCAGGCTCCAGTTGTCCCAGTATTTGTTTGCTTCCACGAAGGTGTTCGGCTGCGGGTTGGCCGTGTACTCGCTGGGGAAGAAATCGTGCAGGAAGAGCGGGTCGCTCTGGTAGTTGACCAGCGCCTTGACGTTCAGGTTGGTGGCGGGCGTGGCCTGCCAGCCCATATAGAAGCGCTGGCGGTTTTCCGGGATGTTGCCGAAGGCGGGGAAGGCGTTGGTGCTGTAATTGGCCCGGTTGTCGTGCTGGTAATAATACCGGATGTCCGGGTCGCCCCAGCGGCCCAGGTGCAGGTCCACGTCCGGTCCGAAGCCCGGCCCGCGCCGCTCGCGGTAGTCGGCGTGGATTTTTCCGTCCGCCACGTCGCCGAGATACCACGTGTAGGTGTTCAGCATGTAGGCGCCGTAGATGCTCCGGTAGCCGGGGGTGGTGGTGAAATTGTTGGCGCGCGGACCGATGTTGCGCTCGTAATAGGGGAAATAAAACACCGGCACGCCTTCCACGTAGGCCACCGCGTTCCACATCTGGATTTTCTTGCCCGGGATGATCCGGATGGTGGTGGCCCGAATCTGGTAGGCCGGATTGGAGTAATCGTCCGAGGTGAGGTACGCGTGCTTGGCGGTAATGACGTTGGTGGCCGTCTTTCCGGCCGCCAGGGAGCCGGAGAAATTCTGGCCCTCCACGAACACCGGCAGGCGCCCGGTGCGGAATTGTTCGCTCCGGATCATGTGCGTGCGGAAATTGTAATGGATGTGCTCGCCCATCCAGAGCATGTCGCTGCTCTCGATGCGCACATGGCCGTCGGCCTCCACGTCGCCGGACTTGGTGTCCAGGGAGGCGGCGTCGGCGGTCAGCACCACCGCCCCGTGATTGTAATTCACGTAGATTCCGTTGGTGGCGGCGAAGGTGCCGCTGGCGAAGTCGTACATCACCCGCCCCTCCACCGAGCCGGGCAGAATGTCGCTCAGCGCCTTGACGACGATGTCCTCATCGGGCTTGATTTCCTCCTGCTGGGCGGACGCCTTGGGCAAAAAAGTCGCGACGCACACGATCAGCGCGAGGATAATGGCGGGGAATTTTGTCATCGGCGGGGCCAATAAAACAGAATCGGCCCCGCCTGCCAAGCGACATTTGCGCGGCCGGCGGCCCCGGTGCCGGGCGAACCGCCGATTGCGGGGCCCCGGCCGTTGGGGTAACCTGCCCGAATCCGGTACGGTCCCGGCATTGTGAACAAACGCGCCATTATCAAAAAAATCACCGCCAAGCTGGCCGACGAGCTGGAACTGTATTTCCGCGCCGCCCAATTCGCCCGGGCGGAAGCCACCCACGAGCAGAACAAGGCCGAGCATAAATACGACACCCGCGGCCTCGAAGCCTCCTACCTGGCCCACGGCCAGTCCCGCCAGGCGGCGGAGCTGGAGACGGCCATCCGCGAATTCGAGAAGCTCGACGGACACCCCCTGGCGGCCGGCGAGGCCATCGCCCTGGGGGCGCTGGTGGAGCTGGAGCACAGCGGCGAGAAAACCCTGTACTTCCTCGGCCCGCGCGCCGGCGGCACCGAGGTGATCCATGACCGGAAGGAAATCCTGGTCATCACCCCGCAATCGCCCCTGGGCGAGCAGCTCCTGGGCAAGCAGCAGGGCGACCGCCCGCAACTCAACCTCGGCGGCGTGCCCCAGCCGGCCCACATTCTCCGCGTGGAATAGCCGCCCGGGCCGTCCGAAACCCATGCAGAAAACGTTTGACCGCCCGCCGCCCGCCGGAGAAGTTTCCCGGGATGTGAATGACAACATTTTAGCCCCCGCCACGGGGCCGGGTGCCGCCCAGTCGCCGGCGCCCGAAAACCGCGATTTGCTGGCCCGCCTCCTCCGGCGCCTCGCGCACGAAATCCGCAATCCGCTCAGCTCCCTGGACGTCCAATTTCAACTGCTGGAAGAGGACCTCGCCGCCATGGCCCCGCAGATGCGCCCCCCGCTCATCTCGCGCCTGGGCGTCATTCGCGGTGAACTCCAGCGCTTGGACAGCATCGTCGAGCGCTTCCTCAAACTCAGCGGACCCTCGGCGCTCGAACTCGAGTCCGTCTCCATTAACACCATCGTCACCCACGTCTGCGATTTGCTCCGCCCCGAGGCCTCCAACCGCCAGGTCGAGATCGTCACCGACGTGGCCGCGGATCTGCCGCCGGTCACCGTGGACTCGGTGCGGATCACGCAGGCCCTCATGAACGTCATCATCAATGCCATCCAGGCCATCAGCGGCGGCGGCCGGGTGACCGTGGGCGCGGCGCGGTCCGGGGACAACTTGTTGCTGCGGGTGCAGGACACCGGGCCGGGGATACCGCCGAACGAGCTGGGCGAGATTTTTGATCCGTATTTTACGACCAAGCCGGAAGGCAACGGCCTGGGCCTGTGGATTGCCCAGCAAATCACCGTGGCGCATGGCGGCGATCTGCACGCGGAAAACGCGCCGGGCGGCGGCGCCATGTTCGTGCTCACCCTCCCGCTCAAGCGAAACTCAACCGAAAGGACCAGCGTTGGATAATTCCAAGATCCGCATCCTGGTGGTGGACGACGAGCCGGGCCTGTGCGCCGGCCTGCAGGAGGGGCTGCAGCGCGAGGGCTACGTGGTGGATGCCGCCAACGCCACCGCCGGCGCCCTGCGGCTGGTGGACCAGAACCTCTACAACCTGGTGATTTCCGACGTCAAAATGCCCGGCGCCGGCGGCCTGGAATTGCTCGCGCAAATCCGCGAGCGCAACCGCGACACGCTGTTCATCCTCATGACGGCCTTCAGCACGGTGGAGAACGCCGTGGCGGCCATGCGCCTGGGCGCCTACGATTACCTGCCCAAGCCGATTGACCTGAAACGGCTGCGCGTGCTGGTGCAAAAGGCGCTGGAGCACCAGGCCGTGGTGGTGGAAAACCACGAGCTGCGGTCGCGCCTGCAAAAACGCTCCGCCCCGACGCCGCTGATCGGCGAGAGCGAAGGCATGCGCGCCATTTCCCGGCTCATCGAAGAGGTGGCGCAAAGCGACGTGACCGTGCTGATCGAAGGCGAGAGCGGCACCGGCAAGGAAATCGCCGCGCGGCTCATCCATACGCACAGCCAGCGGCACGAGAAACCGTTCATTTCCGTCAACTGCGCCGCTTTCGCCGAGCAGTTGCTCGAGGCCGAATTGTTCGGCCACGTCAAGGGCGCCTTCACCGGCGCCACCACCCAGAAGCCCGGCCGCTTCCAACTGGCCGACGGCGGGACGCTCTTCCTGGACGAAATCGGCGACCTGTCGCCCAAGGGGCAGGGCGATCTGCTGCGCGTGCTGGAGGACGGCGCCTTCCGCATGGTCGGCGGCTCGGACCTCATCCGCGTGAACGTACGGATCATCGCCGCCACCAACCGGAACCTGCCGCAAGCGGTGGCGGACGGAAAATTCCGCGAGGACCTGTTCTACCGCCTCAATGTGGTGCCCATCGTCATGCCGCCGCTGCGCGAGCGCGCCGACGACATTCCGCTGCTGATCGAAAGCTTCTTCGAGACCTTCGCCGCCAAGCACAAGCGCGTTCGCAAGCGGCTTTCGCCGGAGGCCATGCAGCTTTGCCAGCGCTACCCCTGGCCGGGCAATGTCCGCCAGTTGCGCAACGCCGTGGAACGCCTCGTCATCACCGGCCGCGCCACGGTGGTGCAGGTCCAGGCCCTGCCGGATTTCCTGCGGGAGTTCGACCGCAGCCTCGTCACCTTCACCGTCCGTCCCGGCACGCCGCTGGCGGAGGTGGAGAAGCTGCTCATCCGGCAGACGTTGATGCACGTGACGAGCAACCGGTCGGCGGCGGCCCAGGCGCTGGGCATCAGCCGGCGGGCTTTGCAATACAAGCTCAAGCAGTACGGCCTGCTTGAAGTGGGGGCGGCCGACCCCCAAAAGGGGGTTGCCGGCTCCCTGCACCAGGAGACGGCTCCAAGTGCATAATTTGCACAAAAGCGGGGTATCGGCCCTTTTCACCGGGATGTCACGGAGAGTCGGAATTGCTGATTTTTGCCCCGTAAATGCGGCCATTCCGGCCCTTTCGCCCCTGCGCCGGCCGGGATGGCACGTGGCTTGCGATAGATTAAGGTGGTTGCTTTAAGACAACCAAAGTAACATTGAAATAAATATATTATGAGCGATTCAAACACTTCCACCACCACGACTGCCACGCCCGCTGCCGCGCCTGCCTGTGGGCAGAAATGTGCCGGCACCGCCACTGCCCCGGCCGCCCCGGCGGCTGCGCCCAAGGCGAATCCTTCGGCCAACCCGAAGTCTTCGCGCCGCAATATGCGCAAGCAGCATTGACCGACGCTAATAACGCAGGCACCGGCGCCCGGAGGAACCGGGCCGGTGTCCTGCGGATTGATTTCGGCGGGGGCATGAGCCAGTGGGCAGCCACCAGAAGTTTGAGTCTCCTATCCGTCGAAATCAGCCCGGTGGAAAATGCCGCCGCGGAGCCCGGCTTCGCCCCATTTTCCACGGCGTTGAGACAGTTATCCGTTCATTTATGAAAGAAATTATGAAGTATCTGTTCGAGCTCCAAACGCTCGAATTCGAAACCACGATTCACCCCGACACCGAAGATCGCATCGCCGAACTGCGCGCGAAAATCCCCGCCCCCATCCTCGCCCATTACGACCGCTTGGGCGACCAGGGCAAAAAGGGTGTTGCCGTGCTCCGCAACCAGACCTGCTCCGGCTGCCATATGCGCGTGCCCGTGGCCGTGGTGCTGGAGGTCAAGCATGCCCAGGACGTCTGCCTGTGCGACAATTGCCGCCGCTACCTGTACCTGCCGGCCGACGCCGAAGTGGCGGGCCACAAAGAGCCCGCGCTCCAGGAATCCTGATTTAATCCGCGACGTTATTACCGGCGCGCAGGCTTCCCGCCTGCGCGCCCCCTTCCCGCCCCCGGCCCGCCTGCGGCCGGCTCTGCCCGCCCGGTTTGCGCTTCCGCCTCAACATTATTTCTGATTATACTTAACATATAAAACGCTATTTTGTCACGGCCGCCCCTTGACACGCGCCGAAACCGGACGACGTTACGGTTGGCTGGTAT
Source organism: uncultured Bifidobacteriaceae bacterium (assembly GCA_964532525.1). Taxonomy (GTDB): domain Bacteria; phylum Verrucomicrobiota; class Verrucomicrobiia; order Limisphaerales; family UBA11358; genus UBA11358. Next base: position 55,971 of record CAZHIM010000012.1, on the reverse strand, counting down.
GGACGTGATATCGGTTGAGACTGAGAGTGAGAATGGAAGCAGAGTGAGTGGCAAAGTTGGTTAGAGTCCGTGAAGGCAAATTCGCCCATGCCAGCCGCGTCGTATTCGTCCCGCATTCCCCACTTGCACTTTCCCCGAATCGGCTTGACTGTTTTCCATGGAGATTTATGCGCATCCCACGTTTGCGATGGCTTGCCGCCAGTTTGACGTCGTGGCCGACCATCTGGAAATCCCCGAAAGCTATCGCGAACGGCTGAAATACCCCAAACGCTCCGTCACCGTGGCCCTGCCCATCCGGCTGGACGACGGATCGGTGCGGGTCTTCGCCGGCTACCGGGTGCAGCACCACCTCACCCTCGGTCCCACCAAGGGCGGCCTGCGCTACCATCCCAATGTCGCCCTCGGCGAGGTCGCCGCCCTGGCCATGTGGATGAGCTGGAAGTGCGCCCTCACCGGCCTGCCGTACGGCGGGGCCAAGGGCGGCATCACCTGCGATCCCACCCGCCTGTCCCGCCCCGAACTCGAGCGGCTCACCCGCCGCTTCACCCAGGAAATGATCCCCTTCATCGGCCCGCAGGTGGACGTCATGGCGCCGGACCTGGGCACCAACGAGCAGATCATGGCCTGGATGATGGACACCTATTCCGTGCACGAAGGCAGCTCCGTGCCCGGCATTGTCACCGGCAAGCCCGTGGGCTTGGGCGGCTCGCTGGGCCGCCGCGAAGCCACCGGCCGCGGCGTGGCCTACCTCATCAACCGCGCCGCCGATGCCATCGGCCTGGATCTCGCCAAATCCACCGCCGTCGTGCAGGGCTTCGGCAACGTCGGCTCAGTGACCGCCTATTCGCTCGCCCGCTATGGCACCCGGGTGATCGCCGTCAGCGATGTGCAAGGCGCCCTGTATAACGCCAAGGGCCTCGATGTCCAGGCCCTCGAAAAACATGTGGCCCAAACCGGCGGCCTGGCCGGCTTTCCCGGCGCCGAGCCCATGCCCCACGAGCAGCTCCTGCGGCAGCCCTGCGACATCCTGGTGCCCGCCGCGCTCGAATGCCAGATCACCGCCGCCAATGCCGGCCAGATCCAATGCCGCATCCTGGCCGAGGCCGCCAACGGCCCCACCACCCCCGACGCGGATGAAATCCTCAAACAGCGCCCGGAAATCTTTGTGATTCCGGACGTCCTCTGCAACGCCGGCGGCGTGGTGGTGAGCTACTTCGAGTGGGTCCAGGACCTGCAGAGCTTTTTCTGGAGCGAAACCGAGATCGTGGACAAGCTCTTCCGCATCCTCGAAAACTCCTGGGTGCAAATCCTGAACCTGAGCCGCAAGCAGCAGATTCCCATGCGCGTCGCCGCCCTGAGCCTGGGCATCACCCGCGTCTTTGAGGCCAAAAAACAGCGCGGCCTCTTTCCGTGACCGTCGCGTCAGGGCCCGGCCTCATCCCCGCCCCCTGCGGCCGCGAGCGCGCGGGCCAGGTTGTTGTTGGCCTCGGCGTAATCCGGCTTCAGCCGCACGGCCTGGCGAAAATGGCTGATGGCTTCGTCCAGCCGGCCCTGCCTGCCCAGGAGCAGGCCCAGCCGGTTGTGGGCCATGGCGTAATCCGGTTTCAGCCGGAGGGCCATCTCCAACTCGGCGATTGCCCCGGCCGCGTCGTTTTTCCGGGCCAGCGCCACGCCCAGATAATAGTGCGCCGGCACGGAATTGGACTGGAGGATGGTAACGGCGCGGTATTGGGCGATGGCGTCGTCAATCTGTCCGCTCCGCAGGAACGCGTTGCCCAGGTTGAAGTGGGCGTCCGCATAGTCCGGCTTGGTGCGGAGGGCGGTCTGGAATTGCCGCACCCCCTCGTTCGTGCGGCCGGCGGCGATGAGCAGGCTGCCGAGATTGTTGCGCGCTTCGGCGTAATCCGGCTGCCGGCGCAGCGTTTCTTGGAACCGGCCGATGGCCTCGTTGGTCAGGCCTTTCCGGGCGAGCAGGTTCGCCAGCTTGTAGCCGGCTTCCGCATCGTCCGGCTCAAGGCGCAGGGCCTGCTGATATTCGGCGATGGCCTGGTTCGTCTGCCCGATTCCGGCCAGCAAGGCGGCGTAGTTGAAATGGGCGTCCGCATAATCCGGCCGGGCCTGGAGCGCCTGCTGAAATTCGGTGATGGCTTCCGCGTTCCTGCCAACCGCCGCCTCAATAATGGCCAGGTTGTTGTGGGCCTCGCTGGAGGCCGCATGGAACCGCACGGCGGCCTGTAATTCGTGGATGGCCGCATTGGTCTGGCGCTCTTCCAGCAGCCCCAGCCCCAGGTTGTTGCGCGCCGTGAAATTATCGGCGGTCACGGTGAGCGCGTGCCGGAACAGGGTTTCCGTGTTCTGCCAGTAACCGACCTGCCGCCAGCTCGCCGCGCAGCAGAGGATGAGCGCGGCCAGGCCCGCCCCGGCCAGCACCTGTGTTTGCCGCCGCCAATCGCGGGAGAATTCGTGGGCGCCCCACACCACCAGGATAAACACGCCCACCGAAGGGATATACGTGTAGCGGTCCGCCACGCCCTGGCCGCCCACCTGCACCAGGCCGATGACCGGCACCAGCGTGCCCAGAAACCAGAACCACCCCACCGGCAGATACGGATGCCGCATCCGCTTCAGCCACACCAGCGCCGAGATGGCGCCCAGGGCCACGCCGGCCAGCACCGCCTCCGCGACCGACAGGGAGGTGGGGAAGGGATAGAACACCGCCAGGTGCGCGGGCCAAAACAATTTCGCCAGGTACGTGACGTAGGCAACCGGCGCATTTTCGCAGCGTAGCGCCGGGGAGGCGGCCGTCAGCGGCACCATCGCCCCCGCGTCCCTTTGCGCCAGGAAAGTCACCACGCTGACCGCCGCCGCCACGGCGAAGAACGGAATTTTTTCCGCCACCAATGGCCACACGCGGCCCCGCCACAACCGTTTCAGCGGCCAATAATCCAAGAGCAACATGACAAACGGCCACGTCACCAGCATCGGCTTGCTCAGCAGTCCCAGGACAAAACAGAGCCAGGCCAGCCAGTAGAATCGTGAACCGGGGACCCGGCGCAAAACCCCGTCCGGTTTGTCTCCCGGTTCCCGGGCGCCAGCCCCGGCGTCCCGGGCAAACCGGGCGTACAGGAGCAACGCCAGCAATCCAAAACCGGTGCTCAGGACGTCCTTGCGCTCCGCCACCCAGGCCACCGACTCCACGTGCAGTGGATGCCAGCCAAAGAGGGCCGCCACCATTACGCTGCGCCACCGCGCCCCGGTGAGGCGGAGCAACAGCAGGAAGACCAGCACCGTGTTCAGGGCGTGCAGCAAGACGCTGGTGAGATGATGTCCCCACGGTCGCAAGCCGTACCACTGGCAGTCCAGCATGTGGGACAGAACGGTCAGCGGATGCCAGTTGGCGGAAACCAGGCTCGTGAACGCCCACGGGATATTGCCCGGCGTCAACCCCGCTTGCACGCGGGCGTTTGCGGTCACATAAGCGGCATCGTCAAACGCCACGAAGCCATGATGCAGCACGGGGGCGTATAGGGCGAACGTCAGCAGACCCAGCACCGCCGCCAGCATGACGGTGCCCCCGGCCGCCGGGCTTTTGTTCCCGGCGGCGCTTTTCGACGGTCCGGTTCTGATATCACGCTTGGACATGCTGCTTTCCGATACGCAAGCTTTCGCGCCGTGAGTAGTATCCCTTTTAAGCGCAGTGCGGCGGAGATTGCAAGCCCCCTTTTTTCCGGTGGCCGGCCGCCGCCGTGCATCTTTCTTTCCACTTTCGCCAATAACGAATAGATTCCGGGCCCTGTGTCCGCCACACTTTACGATTTGATCCCGCGCGAGGAACGGCCCGGCAACGACCTGCTGCTTTCACGCTTTCTCGATTATGTCTCCGGCCGGCGGCTCCAGCTTTATCCCGCCCAGGAAAACGCCATCCTCGAGTTGTTTGACGAAAAGAACGTCATTCTCAACACCCCCACCGGCTCCGGCAAATCGCTCGTCGCCACCGCCCTCCATTTCCAGGCCATCGCCCGCGGCCGCCGCTCCGTTTACACCTGCCCGATCAAGGCGCTGGTGAATGAAAAATTCATGGCCCTCTGCCGTGAATTCGGCCCGGACAACGTCGGGCTGAGCACCGGCGACGCCTCGGTGAACCGCGACGCGCCCATCCTCTGCTGCACCGCCGAAATCCTGGCCAACATCGCGCTGCGCGAGGGCGCCGCCGCCAATATCCGCGACGTCGTCATGGACGAGTTCCATTATTACGCCGACCGCGAGCGCGGCGTGGCCTGGCAGGTGCCGCTGCTCACGCTCCCGCAGACGCGGTTTCTCCTCATGTCCGCCACCCTCGGCGACACCACCTTTTTCGAGGCCGAGCTCACCCGCCTCAACGGCCGCCCCACGGCCACGGTTTTCTCCGCCGACCGCCCCGTGCCGCTGGCCTACGAATATTCCGAACTGCCGCTGGCCAAGACGCTGGAAACCCTCGCGGCCGGCGGGCGCGCGCCGGTCTATGTGGTCCATTTCACCCAGCTCGAAGCCGCGCAGAGCGCGCAGGACTTCACCAGCATCAACGTCTGCACCCGCGAGGAAAAGGCCGCCATCGCCGGCCGGCTCGAGGGCTTCAAGTTCAGCAGCCCGTACGGCCCGGAAATCAAGAAGTGGCTGCGGCACGGCATCGGCCTGCACCATGCCGGCCTCCTGCCCAAGTACCGCGTGCTCGTCGAGCAGCTCGCGCAAGCGGGCCTGCTCAAGGTCATCTGCGGCACCGACACCCTGGGCGTGGGCATCAACGTGCCCATCCGCACCGTGCTGTTCACGCGCCTGTGCAAGTTCGACGGCCAGAAAACCGGCATCCTCAGTGCGCGCGACTTTCACCAGATCAGCGGCCGGGCCGGGCGCAAGGGCTTCGACACCCAGGGCTGGGTCATCGCCCAGGCCCCCGAACATGTCATCGAAAATCTCAAGCTGGCCGAGAAAGCCGCGCGCGCCGGCAAGAAGTCCGTCAAACACCAGCCCCCGGAGAAGAATTTTGTCAATTGGGACAAGAACACCTTCAACCGCCTCATCGCCGCGCTGCCCGAGCGGCTCACGTCGCGTTTCCAGGTCACCCACGGCATGCTGCTCAACGTCCTGAGCCGGGACGGCGACGGCTGCGCCGCCATGCTGCAGCTCCTCCGCGATTGCCACGAAACGCCCAAGGCCAAAAAGGCCCATCTGCGCCGCGCCTGGCAGTTGTTCCGCTCCCTGCTCGACCACAAAATCATCGAGTTCATCCAGCCCCCCGCGCCCACCGGCCGCAAACTCCGCGTCAACGTCGAGCTCCAGGACGATTTTTCCATGGACCAGGCGCTCTCCCTGTACCTGCTGGAAACCATTCCCCGCATGGACCCCCAGGCGCCGGATTACGCGCTGGTCCTGCTCACGCTCGTCGAGTCCATCCTCGAAGATCCCGACATCATTTTGCGCAAGCAGCTCGATAAGGTGAAAGACCAGAAGATGGCGGAGATGAAAATGGAAGGCATCGAGTATGACCAGCGCATGGAGGAGTTGGAAAAGCTGGAGTACCCCAAGCCCAACCGCGAGTTCGTCTATTCCACGTTCAACAATTTTGCCGCGCGCCATCCGTGGGTGGGCCAGGAAAACATCCGGCCCAAATCCGTCGCCCGCGAAATGTTCGAGGAGTTCCGCTCCTTCGGCGACTATATCAAGCTGTACGAGCTGCAACGCGCCGAGGGCGTGCTGCTGCGCTATTTGAACAGCGTGTTCAAGGTGCTCACCCAGACCGTGCCCGACACCGCCAAGAACGACGCGCTCCGCGAAATGGAACTCTATCTCGGCACCCTCATCCGCCAGGTGGATTCCAGCCTGCTCGACGAGTGGGAGAAAATGCGCGACCCCAATTACCGCCCGGCCGAAACCCGCGAGGCCCGCCCGCCCGGCGCCGAGGAGGCCGCCGCCGACGTCACGCGCGACACCCGGGCCTTCACCGCCGCCATCCGCAACCGCCTCTTCACCTTCCTGCGCGGCCTGATCATCGAGGACTACGAGCAGGCCCTCGCCGGCCTGAATTCACCCGCCGACCCGGACGGCCAGCCATGGACGCCGGAGCGGCTCCAACAGGCCTTGGACGCGTACTACGCGGACCACGAACGCATTTGCCTCGATCCCAATGCCCGCAACGTCCGCCACACCTACGTGACGCCTGCGGAGGACAAGAAAACCTGGCGCGTGCAACAGATGCTGGTGGACCCGGCGGGCGACAACGACTGGGTGGCGGAATTCGAGATAGACCTCGCCGAATCGCGCAAACTGAGTGAGCCCTTCCTGCGCCTGCGGCGGCTGGGAAGCTTGACGGGCTAGGGGCCGTCAATGAATGTCCATTGCGCCTTTCCGCCCTGGCTGGACAAGCAGTGGTTCGAGGGGTATCGTATTGCTGACCACAGGGTGAGAGGGGCTGCGTGTCTGCTTGCGGATGGTTCCGCTTGGGGGCATGGGGCGGGTTTTGTTTTACCTGACCGTGAGGTGATTCCGAGCGGGAAGGCGTTCGTGCAACATGATTTCGTGGCTTCCAATGGTATGCCTTCGATCTCTTCTCACGCGGGAGCGCGGGAAGTTCACGCGCGTGTCTTTCCCTCATTCACCTGTACTATCATGAAACCCCGGATCGGCATCGTCGGCATCGTTGTGGATAAACTCAACTGCGCGGAGCAAGTCAACGCCATCCTGCATGAGCATGCCAGGCTGATCGTCGGCCGCATGGGCATTCCCTATCGCGAGCGCGGCGTGTCGGTGATTTCGCTGATTGTTGACGGCACGAACGACGAGATCAGCGCGTTGACGGGGAAATTGGGCCGCGTCCCAGGTGTCACCGTGAAATCAATGGTGACCAAGGCGCCCGAGAAGGAGCGCGCCGGACAGCCCAACGATTTATGTATAATGTAAAATCAGCGGATGCAAACGAGTTCATAGACGACGGAGAGATATTGGCCTCGCTGGCGGCGGCGCCGGCGCGGGCCCGCCAGCCGGCGGTGATTGATCAGATCCTGGCGAAGGCGGCGACGTGCAAGGGGCTGACGCACCGCGAGGCCTCGGTGTTGCTGGCGCTGGAAGACGACGCGACGCTGGAGCGGATGTATCATCTGGCGCGGCAGGTGAAGGAGACGATTTATGGCAAACGGATCGTGCTGTTTGCGCCGCTGTATTTGTCCAGCTATTGCGTGAACAACTGCAAGTACTGCGGTTACCGGCGCGCGAACGACATTGGGCGGCATCAACTGACGCAGGAGGAATTGCGGGCGGAGATTCGCGCGCTGGAGGCGATGGGCCAGAAGCGGCTGTTGCTGGAGGCGGGCGAGGACGACCAGCGCTGCCCGATCGAATACATCCTGGAGTGCATGAAGACGATCTACGCGGAGAAATTCAAGAATGGCGCCATTCGGCGGGTGAACGTGGATATCGCGGCGACGACGGAGGAGAATTACCGGAAGCTGAAGGCGGCGGGCATTGGCACGTACCTGCTGTTTCAAGAGACTTACCACAAGCCGACTTACCTCGCGCTGCACGCGGGGCCCAAGGCGAATTATGAGTGGCACACGCAGGCCATGGACCGCGCGTTGCTCGGGGGCGGGCTGGATGACGTGGGGGTCGGGCCGCTGTACGGGCTGTATGATTATCGTTACGAGACGGTGGCGCTGCTGATGCACGCGGAACATTTGGAGGCGATCCGCGTGGGGCCGCATACGATTTCGTTTCCGCGGCTGCTGCCGGCGGTGGGGGTGAACCGGGCGGAGTTTCCCTACCTGGTGAACGACCGCGATTTCAAGAAGCTGGTCGCGGTGATTCGCCTGGCGGTGCCGTACACCGGGATGATTGTCTCGACGCGGGAAAGCCCGGCGTTTCGCAAGGAATTGCTGGAGATCGGCATTTCGCAGATGAGCGCGGGTTCCTGCGTGGGGGTGGGCGGCTATGCCCAGCGCGCCATGGTGGACGCGGCGGGACGGGAGGAGGCGCCGCAGTTCAACCTGGCGGACCATCGCACGCCGCAGGAGGTGGTGAAGTGGCTTGTGGGGAACGGCTATGTGCCGAGCTATTGCACGGCGTGCTATCGCGCGGGCCGGACGGGAGACCGCTTCATGCCGCTGGCCAAGTCGGGGCAGATCGGGAATTTCTGCCTGCCGAATGCGCTGCTGACGTTCGAGGAATACATCACGGACTATGGCGACCAGGAACTCGCGGCGGCGGGCCGGCAGATGATCGAACGGGAATTGCGCAATGTGCCGGACGAGAAGCGGCGCGCCAAGACGGTGGGTTACCTGGCCCGCATCCGCGGCGGGGAGCGGGACCTGCGTTTTTGAGGTCGGAACGCGCGGGCGGAGTGGCGGCGGGGAAACTGTATCCCCGTGAGTTTTCGGACCGGCTCTGAGCGGCGCGGCGGACGCGCCGCCGCCTAATTTTTCACCGCCGGTTTCGTCGCCGCCAGTTCTTCCTCGAAATCCACGATCTCCTTGATCTGCGTCAAAAACCAGCGGTCAATCTTGGTCAGGTTGAAGATCTGGTCCACGGTGAAGCCCGCGCGGAAGGCGTGGCGGATGAAGAAAATGCGTTCGGCGTTGGGCACGCTCAGCTTGCGGCTGATGACCTCCCGCGGCAGGATGTCGCGGTCGCCATAAATTTCGGTGCCGATGCGCCACGGCTTGCCGTCGCCGCCCAGGCCGCTGCGGCCGATTTCCAGGGAGCGCAGGCATTTTTGCAGGCTCTCCTTGAACGTGCGCCCGATGGCCATCGCCTCGCCCACGCTCTTCATCTGCGTGGTGAGCGTGGGATCGGCCTGCGGAAATTTCTCAAATGCAAACCGCGGGATCTTCGTCACCACGTAGTCAATCGTCGGCTCGAAACTCGCCGGCGTCTCGCGCGTGATGTCGTTGCGGATTTCGTCCAGCAGGTAGCCCACCGCCAGCTTCGCGGCGATCTTGGCGATGGGAAAGCCGGTGGCCTTGGACGCCAGCGCGGAGCTGCGCGACACGCGCGGGTTCATCTCGATGATCACCATCCGGCCGTTGTCCGGGTTCACGCCAAACTGGATGTTCGACCCGCCCGTCTCCACGCCCACGGCCCGGATCACGGCGAAGCTCTGGTCGCGCATGATCTGGTATTCCTTGTCCGTCAGCGTCTGGATCGGCGCCACGGTGATGCTGTCGCCGGTGTGCACGCCCATGGGATCGAAATTTTCGATGGAGCAGATGATCACGCAGTTGTCCGCCTGGTCGCGCATCACTTCCATTTCGTATTCCTTCCAGCCCAGCAGGGATTCCTCGATGAGAATCTCCGAAACGGGCGAAAGGTCCATGCCGCGTTTGGCGATTTCCTCGAATTCGTCGCCGTTGTAGGCGATGCCGCCGCCGGTGCCGCCCAGCGTGAACGCCGGCCGGATGATGAGCGGCAGGCGCCCCACGGTCTCCGCGATGCTGCGCGCCTCGTTCATGTTGTGCGCCACGCCGGAAACCGGCACGTCCAGGCCGATCTTCAGCATCAGTTCCTTGAACGCCAGGCGGTCCTCGCCCTTGGTGATGGCGTCGGGCTTGGCCCCGATCATTTCCACGTTGTGCCGCGCCAGCGCGCCGTTGCGGTGCAGCGCCATGGCGGTGTTCAGCGCGGTCTGCCCGCCGAGCGTCGGCAGCAGCACCAGCTTGTCGCTCACGCCCAGCCGCCGCAGTTCCTCCTGCTCGCGCACGATGATCTTTTCCACCGCCTCGGGCGTGATCGGCTCAATGTACGTGCGGTCGGCAAACTCCGGATCGGTCATGATCGTGGCCGGATTGGAGTTCACCAGCACCACGCGGTAGCCTTCCTCCCGGAGGGCCTTGCACGCCTGGGTGCCGGAATAATCGAACTCGCACGCCTGGCCGATGATGATCGGCCCGGCGCCGATGATGAGAACGCTGTGAATGTCGGTGCGTTTGGGCATTAAAATGACGATGTGCCGTTGCCGGATTGCAACGTAAACGGTCACCATGAAACACGGATTCCGCCGCAAACGAAAGGAAAATTCGACCCCGGTTTCCCGCCCGAAGCCGCTATAAGCTTGCCATCCCACGGCTGGCTGGGAAAATTGGCGCGACGACCCGACTTTTTTTAAATGGATACCAGCCGGCAAACCGAATCGGAAGAAGCCAAGCTGCGCAAGCAACTTGGGGAGTGCCTCCGTCGCGCCCAGGACTTGGAGGCCGTCACCCAGGCCCCCCCCGGGCTGCCGCGCGTCCAGGAACCGTCCCGCCCGCCCCTGCCGGTGCATGAAGCATTCCTGCCCGGCTCCATCCTCACCACCCTGTTCCGCAATCCCAAGTCCGGCCGCACCGTCTCCTTCAAGGCGGACGAGCTCACCGAGCTGGACGGAATGTCGTCCGATTACCTGGTCAATTATTACCTGACCCACTCGCTCTTCACCGACGACGACGCCGCGCGCCTGCGCGCCAGCATTGAATCGCATTCGCGCCGCGCCCTGCAGTTGATGCGGCACGCCGACTGGCGGGCCGACGCCTGCGGCTACGAAATCGCCAAGGAGGGCGCCATCCTCAACAGCATCCTCCAGTTGCGCCTGCTCATCGAGTGCGTCCAGATCCTCACGCCGCCGCTCATGACCATCAAGCGCATTGACGGCGAGGAATTCGATTTGATTGACGATCTCCACAGCCTGCTCCGCCTCCTGGCACTGGCCATGTGGCAGCGGCTGGCCACCGACGCCGCCCCCTTGCAGGCCTACGGCGCGCTGACGGCTTGCACCGCCGCCCTGGCTCCCCGTCCGGACGACGCCCAGGCGCTGCTGGAATCCGGCTACGCCGCCAGCAACGCCAACCAGGAAGCCTTCCGCAAATGGTTCGACAAGGGCGGCCGCCGCGCCATGGAACGCGTGGCCACGATGTTGCAGCCGCTGGACCAATACGGCCTGGACGAAATCTTCAAGCTGCTCACCAGCCACGCGCTCGACCTGGGCCTGCAACCCGTCACCATCGAGTTCATCCGGCGCACCTTCCAGACGCTGGCCCTGACCCTGGCCAATATGGACCACGAAATGACCGCCGCCTGCCGCCGCCGTTCCGCCGTGCTCTCCGCGCAGTTCACCGAGGTGTCCCGGCAGTACGCCGCGGATTTCAACGCCCTCGCCGCCGACCCCGGCGTGAGCGAGGAGGACCTGGCCGCCATCCTCAAGGAGCTGGACGCGCTGGTGGGCATGGAGCCGGTCAAGAAGGAGATTCATCGGGCCACGGATTTCGCCCGCATGCAGGTCATGCGCCGCCAGCAGGGATTGCCCGCCGTGCAGGCCAGCCTGCACAGTGTGTTCTTCGGCAACCCGGGCACCGGCAAGACCACCGTGGCCCGCCTCATGGGCCGCATTTACAAGTCGCTGGGCCTCCTCCGCCGCGGTCACGTCGTCGAGTGCGACCGCGGCCGGCTCGTGGCCGAATACGTGGGCCAGACCGCCGTCCGCACCCACGCCATGATTGATTCCGCGCTCGACGGCATCCTGTTCATTGACGAGGCCTACTCCCTGGCCGGGCGCGGCGCCGAGGATTTTGGCAACGAAGCCATCGAGACCCTCCTCAAGCGCATGGAGGACGACCGCGACCGCCTCATCGTCATCGTGGCCGGCTACACCGGGCCCATGGAACAATTCATCGCCGCCAATCCCGGCTTGGAATCCCGCTTCACCAACTATTTGAAATTTCCGGATTATCCGCCTGAGGAGTTGGCGGAGATTTTTCATCGCATGGCCGCGCACAGCGGGCTGGTCTGCTCGCCGGAAACCAACGCCGCGGTGCTCGCCCTGGCCCGCCGGCTGTACGACGCCCGCGCCGCGAATTTCGGCAACGCCCGTGAAATGCGCAACCTCTTCGAGGCCGCCGTGCGCAACCAAAGCACCCGCCTCGTCAGCACCGGCCAGTGCGACCGCGAGGCCCTCACCACCCTGCTCCCGGAAGATCTCCCCGCCGATTTCGAGACGGCCCCGGCCGCTCCGCCGGATGCCGGCGCGCCCTCGCGGATCGCGCCCACGGGCGAGTGAATCCATTTGAACAAGGCCGCCGAACGAATCGCCGGAGTCCCGAAGCGAATGGAAATCAGGCCATCGCCAGGCGCAATTGTCCGGGCGAAACAAACGAGATTTTCAGGCCGCCTTGGATCTGCTCATACGCCGGACTCGTCAGCGGACTCACCACAAAGTTTCTGCCTTTGGGATATTGCGCACGAAACGCCGCCAACCCTCGGGTTTCAAATACCTGCGGTTTCCATTTGCATTCAATGGCGTCAACCCGGTCCCTCCCCAACGGCACGACGAAGTCCACTTCGCGTTGCTGTTTGTCGCGCCAGAAGTGGGGTTCGGACACTCCGCCCGCGATGAGCGTGTCCAGCACCAGATGCTCCCGAAGAATCCCGCAGTCGTCGTTCCGCAAATGATCCCATCCGCGCGCGTGACAAACCATCCCCGTGTCGAATCCAAACACCTTGGGCTGGGCCACGATTTCTCGCCGTCCGCCGGCTGAGAACGGACGCACCAGATGCGCGACATGCGTAATTTGATAAACCTCCAGCCAGTTCGCGACCGTAGGCCGGCTGATTTGGCTTTCGGCGGCCAGCTTGGACACATTGAGCATCCCGCCGCTTTGGCACATCAATAATTCCAACACGCGCAGAAATCCCGCGCGCTTCTCCGAGCGAAACAGTTCCTGCACGTCCCGCGCAAAATAAGAATCCCGCCACTCGGCGTAGAACTCAGGATTGTGTTTTTCGGAGAGCAAGGCGGGCGGCAAGCCGCCGCGCAGCAACCGCTCCCGCAAATCCATCACCCCAAAGGCCGGCAATTCCTCATGCAACACCGGCGTTAGCTGGACCACGCGCTTGCGCCCGGTCAGGCTGTCGCGAAACTTCTGCGTGGCCGCCAGCGTGGAAGATCCGGTTGCCAGGATTTTCAGCCGGGGAAAACCATCCGCGCCGATCTTCAACAACCGGCTGGGATCCGGATTTACATATAGACGGCTAAATGTAAAGTGGGAATGCACCGATAACCATGCGCCGTGAACCCTTGTTGGCAAAATAAGGACGATTATGGCGGGAGTAAAAACAATACGCTCAACCGGGTGCAGCCGGCAGAACTGATATTGGGCACGCCTTAGTTTGGGTCCTTTGCTTGGCCCGATCTTTTTGGTGATTGGTTTCCGCGCCGGCTCCGAAAACACACCGAACTAAGGCCTGACCCCTGCTAAAAGTTGGACTTGGGTTTCATGCGGGTGCAAGCCCGAAAAGGAGGATGAACCCAAGCAGGATCAACACGATCCAACGCCAAGCGGGCTCGCGTCTGCGGTACGAGGCGAACAGGCAAGCAACGCCTCCTGCTGCTAGTGTCCATGCAGGGAAAATAAACCAATCGCCTCGACGGGCAAACTGCCGAAAAAGCTCTTTATCGCCACTGTGCCACGCCCGAAAAGCCTCATTAAACTGGCCCCGTCCTGCAAGCATCAAGGGCAAGGCTCCAATCACCAGAATCAGGGACAGCATGAACATTGAGCGAGCTTTCATATCGACGTTAAAGGCCAACTGCGGCGATGCCTTCATCAAATCGCACATTCGAATTTCTGTCAAAGGTTTTCAACAAAACCGCAACCCGCCGGTGCTCCGTGATCGCCGGCTGCCCCTTGGCAAACCGCGAGTATCGATGGAATTCCACCGTCTGACGCATCCAGGAGTTTTGCGCCGGTTGCTTTCGCGCCGGTTGTTTTGTAGGGTTCTCCGAACGGCCGGATCGACCGGCGAAAAGAGCATGAATATGAGTTTTCTATCGGTTGTCATCGGCGGTTTCATGAAGCAATCTCGGAGACGGTGCTTCGCGGTGGCCCTGACGACGCTGATGTTCGCGGTCAGTCTGGCCCGGGGCGACGAAGGCATGATCAAGACTTTGCCGATTGGTGCCGCGGCGCCGGACTTTACCCTGCCGGGAATTGATGGCCGCAACCATTCCCTGCAAGATTATGCCGGGGCCAAAATTTTGGTCGTCTTTTTTACCGCCAACCATTGCAAGACGGCGCAGGCCTACGAAGGGCGGATCATGCAGATGGTCAAGGATTACCAGGACAAAGGGGTGGCGTTCGTCGGCATCGCCCCCAACGATCCCCAGGCGCTCAGTTTGAGCGAACTGGTTTACTCGGACCTCGGCGACTCCTTTGACGAATTGAAGATCCGCGCCCAGGAGCGGGGGTTCAATTTCCCCTACCTTTACGATGGCGACAGCCAGAAAGTCAGCCGCGCCTACGGGCCGGTCTCCACCCCGCACATGTTCATCTTCGATGCGGCGCGCAAGCTCCGGTATGTCGGGCGCATTGACAATTCCGAAAAAATCAGCGAGGTGACCAAGCAGGACGCCCGGGATGCCCTGGATGCCCTGCTGGCTGGAAAACCCGTGCCCGTGGAAAAGACCCGGACCTTTGGCTGTTCCATCAAATGGTCGGAGAAGCGGGCCGCCGCCGCGCGGGAGCTGGCCGCCATGGAGCAGGAACCGGTGACGCTGCAGTCCATTGACGCGCCAGCAGTCAAGGCATTGGTGACGAACAACACGCCGAACCTGCTGCTGATCAATGTCTGGGCCACCACATGCGGACCCTGTCTGATCGAGCTTCCGGAATTTGTGACCCTGAACCGCATGTACCGCAACGGCAACTTCGAGGTGATCACAATCAGCGGGGACGACCCGGACCGCAAAGGCAAAGCCCTCGCCGCCCTCCAGCAACGACACGTCGCGGCGCGCAATTATATTTTTGACGGCAAGGACCTGGACGCCCTGGCGAACGCCTTGGACCCGGAATGGCAGGGCGGCTTCCCTTACACAATTTTAGTCGCGCCCGGCGGCAAAATCATTCAGCGCCAAATGGGGGCGATTGATTCGATGAAGCTGAAGAAAGTCATCGCGCTGTATCCCACCCGCTAGCAACTCATCATGCCGGCTCACGTCTCGATGTGCTCTTCCTTCGCCTCTCGCCGGGCCTGGCCACGGGCGGCCGGTTTCGTGGTCTTCGCGGTGATCGCATTTGCTTTTTTCCCAGCGCTCGCAGCCGATAACCCCGCCCCGCTGGAAACGAGCCAGCCACCAACCCCGCCGGCAGACGTGGTGATCCATGTGAACCAGGTGGCCTACGATCAAACCGCCCCCAAGTTTGCCGTGCTCGAAACGCCCCGCCGGCTGGCGGCATCCGGCCGGTTTCGCATCCAGAACGCGCTGACTTCGGAAACCGTGTTCGAGGGGACGTTGGCGGGCGGTCAGGAGTGTGCCGAATGGTTCCCCGGCAAATATTTTTATCGGGCGGATTTCTCCGCCTTGCGGACGGCGGGACATTTCAGGCTCGTGGCGGATGCGGATGGAAAAGAATACCGCTCCTTTGACTTCGAAATCGGGACCCAGGCGCTGGCGGCGCAAACCGTGCCGGCCATCATCCAATTTTACCGCCACCAGCGGGCCAATTCGCCGGAAGAATTGCAGGCCGACGCGCACGTGCTGCTGTTCGGCAGTACGAACCGGGTTGATTTGCGGGGCGGCTGGTGCGACGCCTCGGGGGACGTCAGCAAATACTTTTCCCATCTGGCCTACGCCAATTTCATGTCGCCCCAGCAAACCCCGCTGGTCGTTTGGTCCATGGTTGACGTCGTGGACACGGCTCCCGCCCTGCTGGACGGCTTGCAGGCAAAAGCGCCGCTGATGGGCGAGGCGCTCTATGGCGCGGACTATCTCAGGCGTTCGCTGTCGCCCGACGGCTACTTCTACATGACAGTGTTCAGCTATTTTAATAAGGATCCCGAGGCGCGGCGGGTGGTGGGATTGCTGGCGAACAGCAAGACCACATCCGATTACCAATGCGCCTTTCGCGAAGGGGGCGGCATGGCCATCGCGGCGCTGGCCCGCATTTCGCGGTGGCACCGGGACGGGGAATTTTCCTCGCGGCAATATTTGGAAGGCGCGGAAATGGCGTTTGCGCATTTACAGGCCAACAACCTTAAATACGACGATGACGGCAAGGAAAACATCATCGACGACTACTGTGCGCTGATGGCGGCTTCCGAATTGTGGATGACGACCGAGCAGGGGATCTATCGTGACGCCGCGCGCAAACGCGCAAAAAACCTGGCCGCCCGAATGACGCCCGCAGGTTATTTTATCGCCGATGATTCCCACCGCCCCTTCTGGCACGCGTCCGACGCCGGGCTGCCGGTGATCGCGCTGGCGCGGTATTTGCAGCGGGAAGATGACCCGGCGTTGCGGAAGCTGGCGCTCACCACCATCCGGCAGGCGTTGGACTACAATTTGCGAGTCACCCGCCAGGTGATCAATCCTTTCGGCTACGCGCGGCAGAGCTTCCTGTTCCGGGGGCAAGTGCAGGACGGTTTTTTCATACCGCATGAAAACGAAAGTGGCTGGTGGTGGCAGGGGGAAAATGCGCGTCTGGCATCGCTGGCCACGGCGGCCATCGTGGGCGGGCGGCTGGTTTACCCCGGACCCGGCGCCTTCGGCGTCAAAACCGAACTGGCCGGTTTTGCCAGCGACCAGATCAACTGGATATTGGGGGAAAATCCGTACGACCTGTGTTTCATGTATCAGTTCGGGAAAAACAACGTCCCCTATATGAAGTCGAATTTTGGCCACGGCTCCGGCCGCGGCGGCATCTCCAACGGCATCACCGGCCAGGACGGCCGGCCGGACGGTTCAGGGATCGACTTTAAAACCCACGCCCAAGGCAACGAATGGCGCTGGACGGAACAATGGATACCCCATTCCGCTTGGTTCCTCCAAGCCGTGGCCGCCATGTCCTCGAAATGAGCATGAAATCAAACCTCGCTAAGTTCATCGCGGCCATTCCACTGGCCGCCGGCATTTTGGCCCTGACCACCTTGCCGGTCTCCGCGCAAACCGCCACCAACCGGTTTCGCGCCCTGGTGCTGGCGGAACGCGGCGACCAGCACGAAGCGTATGTGGTGGCCGCGCTCGCCTGGCTCAAGACCACCGCCGCCAAGGACCATTTCGCGCTGGATGTTTTTGAGAATCCGGACGGCTTCAACAAGGCCTTCCTGGCCCGCTACCAGGTGTTTATTCAACTCAACTATCCGCCGTACCGCTGGAGCGACGAAGCCAAGGCGGCCTTTCAGGATTATATCGAGCAAGGCCGGGGCGGCTGGGTGGGTTTCCACCACGCCACCTTGCTGGGCGAGTTTGATGGCTACCCCATGTGGCCGTGGTTTTCGGATTTCATGGGCGGGATTCGTTTCAAGAGCTACATCGCCAAGCGGGTGTCGGGCACCGTGGTGGTGGAGGACGCGGCCCATCCGAGCTTGCAGAGCGTGCCCGCAACCTTCGTGGTCAAGGAGGAGGAATGGTACACCTATGACAAGGATCCCCGCCCCAATGTGCATGTCTTGGCCCATGTGGATGAATCGTCTTACCAGCCGGCGTCCGACATCAAAATGGGGGACCATCCCGTCATTTGGACCAATCCCAAGATGAAGGCCCGCAATATCTATATCCTCATGGGCCATCATCCCAGCCTGTTCGAGAACGACGCCTACCAGACCCTTGTTCGCAATTCCATTCTGTGGGCGGCCGGGGCGGAGGAACCGGGCCGGATGCAGCATAACTAATCAGTCGCGGGGCGCGCCCAAGGCCGGTTAAACCGGTTTGAGAATGACGCGGGGCGTCATGGACTGCGGCGGGAAGCGCAGCGCCACGCCGCTTTCGTGCGGGCACAGGTCCTTGGAAAGCGGCAGATGACTTCGCGCGGCCGATTGCCCTCCCCTGAGACGCGGCCCACCCGCCCCGCCCGGCTTGCTTATTTTTAAAGCCCTGATAATGTCCTTCATCAGCGCCGGAAATATGTAAAAAAAGTTTGCGGGGTTTCCCCGGCACCGGTGTAAGCCGATGGATCGCTACGAACGCGACAATATCCGACATTTGCCTGAATCTATGAAAAAAATGAATCAATGCCTGCTCCTGGCCGCCTGCGCCCTCGGCGTCGCGGCCCTCGCCCCCACCGCCACCGCCGCCGACACCAACGCGGCGATGACGTGCTCCATGTCCTGCTGCAGCGGTATGTCCACCGTGGCCGAGTCCACTACCAACGCCATCCCCGACAAATTGGCCACCTGCCCCGTCTCCGGCGACAAGCTCAACGGCGACATGGGCGCGCCCTATGTCTTCGTGTATCAAGGCCAGGAAATCAAATTGTGCTGCAAGAGCTGCAAAAAGGATTTTGACAAGAACCCCGATAAATACGTCAAATTGATTCGCGCCGCCGACAAGAAATAACGGCAGCCAGCGTCATTTCGTCAGCCCGGCGCGCGGAAGGCCTGTTCGCGCGCCGTTTTATTACAGTTACGCAAACCGTGAAACGTCTCTGCCAGCTCTTCCTGGCCGGCTTGTCCGTCGTCGTGATTGGCGCCGGTTGCCGCGGCACGCCCACCGCCGGCGAGCAATCCGCCCGGCGCGACCTCGCGGCCGTCGCCGCCCGGTACCAGCCCCGCCCGGACCCGCGCACCCTGCCGGTGCTGGCCCCGGACGCGGGCTTGAGCAACTTCCTCGCCTACGCGGTGCTGGATTCGCCCGCCGTCGCCGCCGCGTTTGCCGACTGGGCCGGGTCCGTCGAGCGCATCACGGTGGAGCGCTCGCTGCCGGACCCCAAGCTCACCTTTCAAGCCTACATTCAGGACAAGCTCACCTCGCTCATGCCCGGCTTGATGCAGGATTTGCCCGGCCCGGGCAAGCTCCCCGCCGCCGCCGCCGTGGCCACCGCCGAAAGCCGCGCCAAATATTTCACCTTCGAGTCCGCCGTCCTGCAAACCGCCTTCGACCTCAAGAGCGCCTATTACAATCTCCATTTCCTGGACGAGCGCATCCGCATCAACCGCCAGACCCTCGCCCTGCTGGCCAGCCTGGAATCCTCCGCCCGCTCGCAAAATGAAGTGGGCAAGGCCACCCTGCAGGACGTGTACCGCGCCCAAATCGAGCGCGACCAGCTCACCACCACCATCACCAATCTCGAGGACTCCCGCCACCTGCTCCTGGCCCAGTTCAAGGCCGCCCTCGGCCTCACCCCCGGCCAGCCGGCCCCCCCGCTGCCCGCCACTTTTGAAAGCTCGCCCGACGTGAACGCCGATGACTTGCTGGCCGCCGGGTTCGCCCGCAATCCGCGCCTGCTGGCCGCTGCCGCCGAGGTGCGCCAAGCCGAAGCCTCCCTCGCCCAAGCCCGCCTGTCCCGTACGCCCGATTTTTCCGCCGGCCTCCAGGCTGAAGTCTATCATCCGCCGTTCTACTGGCCCCAGGCCAGCATGACGCTCCCGATTTGGCGCGACAAAATCGCCGCCGAAATCGCCGCCGCCCAAGCCGACAAGGCCGCCGCCACCGCCCGCCTGACCACGGAGCAAATCAATCTCGCGGTGGACTTCGCCGCGCGCGCCTACGATTACCGAGAAATCACCCGCAACCTTGCGCTGCTCGAACACCAGCTCATCCCCAAGTCGCGCCAGTCCCTGGAGATCGCGCGCGCCGGTTACCGCTCCGGCCAGGTGGATTTCTTCAACCTGCTGGACGCCGAGCGCACCTGGCTGAACTTCCAGCTTGAGGACGTCCAGGAACGCACGCGCCGCGAAATTACCCTGGCTGATTTGTCCCTCACCATTGCCGGCGTGCCGCCCGCGGGCGCGCCCGTATTGGCCGCGCCGCCGGCGGTTTCCCTGGCCTCCCCACCGTGAAAGCGAACACCCTGCCCATGAACCGCAAGAGAAACATTCAACGTTCAACATTCAACGCCCAATATCGAAAGGACTCGCGCTGCCGCCTTCGTTCAGGGTTGGAAGTTGAATGTCGAATGTTGAATGTTTTCCGGGTTCATCGAGAGGGCCGGGGTGAGGGCGGACTTCTTAACACTAAATTTGCTTCAAGGTTCCAGGAGAGAAT
The DNA here is from genome assembly GCA_964532525.1 of uncultured Bifidobacteriaceae bacterium. Taxonomy (GTDB): domain Bacteria; phylum Verrucomicrobiota; class Verrucomicrobiia; order Limisphaerales; family UBA11358; genus UBA11358. The sequence continues at coordinate 36,002 of CAZHIM010000012.1, read as the reverse complement.
TCCCCGATCCATTTCGCGCATTGAACCCCTGAACCGCGGCAGATCCAGCGCGAGCATATCGCCGATTCGCGGAAACGAGTTCTCCCTCTCCCCGGGGGAGAGAACCGGGGTGAGGGTAAGCGTTAAACTATTTAAATTCAGGGCCTCCGATGCCATGAAGCATGCTCACCCAGATTCTCCATTGAATCGACTCCGAGCGGCTCCGCAAAAGGGTCCGCTTCAACTTCCTATGCTGCGAGACCTTTGCATATTGAAGCGGCGTGAACGCCGCGCTCCGGGTCAGGGATTCAAAGCGCGAACCTCTTTTTGGGGAATTCTCATCCTGATTGCTCTGGCTTTCTTCGCCGTGAGCCTGCCGTTGACCCCCGCCCGCGCCGACATCCCCGCGCCGGCGCCGGGCAAGACTCTTTACACCTGCGGCATGCACCCGCAGATCATCCAGGATCATCCCGGCAACTGCCCGATTTGCGGCATGAAACTCACGCCCATCCGCGGCGAAGCCGCCCGCGAGGGCGCCACCAACGCCGGCCCGCCGACCATCGCCGTGGATGCCGCCACCGCGCAAAACATGAACCTGCGCACCGCCATCGTCGGCACCGGCCCGCTCAGCAAAACCATCCGCACCGTCGGCACCATTGATTACAACGAAACCGCGCTGGCCGACGTCACCACCAAGTTCAAGGGCTGGATCGAAAACCTGAACGTGGACGCCACCGGCCAGCTCGTCCACCGCGGCGAACCCATGTTCGAGATTTATTCGCCCGAGCTTTACAGCGCCGAGGCCGAATATCTCCTCGCCCGCAATGCCGGCGCCACGAACGACCCCGGCGCCGTGGAACTCCGCGAGACGGCCGCGAGCAAGCTCAAGTTCTTCGACGTCTCGGACGCCCAAATCGCGGACCTCGAAAAGAGCGGCGTTGCGCGCAAGGCCCTGTCCGTGGCCGCCCCCATTTCGGGCTTCGTCATCGAGAAAAACATCGTCCAGGGCCAGATGGTGGATGCCGGCGCGCAACTCTATCGCATCGCCGATCTCGGCATCGTCTGGGTGCTCGCCCAGATCTATGAGCAGGACCTGCCCTTCGTGCAGCTCGGCGAGGAAGCGGTCGTCAAGGTGTCCTCGCTGCCGGATCGCGAATTTCGCGGGCGCGTCACCTACATCTATCCCACCGTGGACGAGAAAACCCGCACCGCGCGCGTGCGGCTCGAGTTCGAAAATCCCGGCTATTTTCTCAAGCCCGGCATGTTCGTTTCCGCCCAAATTCAGGCCGAGATGCCCGGCCCGGCCCTCCTGGCCCCGGACTCCGCCATCCTGCGCAGCGGCGACCGCAACACCGTCTTCGTGGCCCTGGACCAGGGCCGCTTCGAGGCCCGCGACGTGGCCCTGGGCGTCGAGACCGGCGACGGCATGATCCAAGTGGTTCGCGGCCTCAACGCCGGTGACCGCATTGTCACCTCCGGCCAGTTCCTGCTGGATTCCGAAAGCCAGTTGCGCGAGGCGATTGACAAGATGCGCGGCGCCACGCCGGCGGCCACTTCCCCCACCGTCCCGGACAGCTTTGCCGCCGCACCCGCGGTGGCCGTCTCCGCGCCGGCCGGGCCCGAAGCCACCGTCTACGTCTGCCCCATGCCCGAGCACGTCTCCATCGTCTATGATCACCCGGGCAATTGCCCGATTTGCGGCATGGCGCTGGTGCCCGTCACGGCCTCCGCGCTGAAAAAAATCCAGCCCGGCGGCACCGTGCTCTATTACACCTGCCCCATGCCCGAGCACGCCAGCGTCCACGAAGACAAGCCCGGCAAATGCCCCCTGTGTGGCATGACCCTCATCCCCGTCATGTCCAAGCCGGCCCTCGCCCCCGCCGCCGCCGTCCAACCGATGCAACAGTACACCTGCCCCATGCACCCGCAGATCATCCAGGACCATCCCGGCAAATGCCCGATCTGCGGCATGACGCTCGTTCCAAAAATATGAGGTCTCCACCATCCCTGATTTCTCGGCAATCCTGTAGCGCAGACTTCCAAGTCTGCTGTATCGCGGGTTTCCAAGCCCGGAGGCTCTCTGCATTTCCAACACCCTCGGCATGGCGACACCCTGCCGATTTGGAAATCGGCGATACAGCAGGTTTGGAAACCTGCGCTACGCCAGTGTTGCCATCGTCCGACAATGCAACTGTGAAATATCCGGCTTAAGTCCCGGGGAATTCCATGCTCCAACGCATCATTGATTTTTCGCTGCGCAACAAGTTCCTCGTGGTGCTCGGCACCGCGGTGCTTTTGTTTGGCGGCGTCTATGCCGCCACCCATATCCCCCTCGACGCCATTCCCGACCTCTCGGATACCCAGGTCATCATCTACACCGAGTGGAATGGCCAGGCCCCCAACATCATCGAGGACCAGCTCACTTATCCCATCACCACCAAGATGCTCTCCGTGCCGCGCGCCAAGGTCGTGCGGGGCTACTCCTTTTACGGCTACTCCTTCGTCTATGTGATTTTTGAGGACGGCACGGATCCCTACTGGGCCCGGAGCCGCGTGCTCGAATACTTGAGCAGCATCTCCGGCCAGTTGCCGCGGGGCGTCACCCCCTCGCTCGGCCCGGACGCCACCGGCGTGGGCTGGGCCTTCATGTATTCGCTCAACTCCACCAACCGCGACTTGGCCGAGCTGCGCTCCATTCAGGACTGGTATCTCAAATACCAGCTCACCGCCGTGCCCGGCGTCTCCGAGGTCGCCTCCGTTGGCGGCTTTGTGAAGCAATACCAGGTCACCGTGGACCCCACCCGGCTGCGCGCCTACAACCTCTCGCTTAGCGACGTCAGCCGCGCCATCGAGCGCAGCAACGGCGAGGTCGGCGGTCGGTCCATCGAGCTCGCCGAACGCGAATTCATCCTGCGCGTCAAGGGCTACATCACCAGCCTGGACGACTTGAAAAAAATTGCCGTCGGCACCGGCGACCGCGGCGTGCCCATCCTCCTGCGCGACGTCGCCACCATCCAGTTCGGACCCGACATGCGACGCGGAATCGCCGAGGCCAACGGCCAAGGCGAAACCGTCGGCGGCATCGTCATCGTTCGCTACGGCGCCAACGCCTACCACGTCATCCAAGACGTCAAGGCGCGCCTGGCCCAGGCCATGAAGGCCCTGCCCGAAGATGTCCACGTGACCGTCAATTACGACCGCTCCGACCTGATTGACCGCGCCGTGAAGACGCTGGAGGAAAAGCTCCTGGAAGAAAGCCTCGTCGTCGCGCTCATTTGCCTGCTCTTCCTGCTGCACCTGCGGAGCGCTTTGGTGGCCATCATCATCCTCCCGGTGGCCGTGCTCATCGCGCTGCTCGTCATGTTCGGCCAGGGCATCAGCTCCAACATCATGTCCCTCGGCGGCATCGCCATCGCCATCGGCGCCATGGTGGACGCCGTCATCATCATGATCGAGAACGCCCACAAGCACCTCGAGCACGAGCAGGGCCGCAAGCCGCACTGGGAAATCATCCGCGACGCCGCCATCGAGGTCGGACCCACGCTCTTTTATTCGCTGCTGGTCATCACCGTTTCCTTCCTGCCCGTGTTCACGTTGCAGGAGCAGGAGGGCCGCCTCTTCAAGCCGCTGGCCTTCACCAAAACCTATTCCATGGCCGCCGCCGCGCTGCTGTCCATCACGCTCGCCCCCGTCCTCATGGGCTGGTTCATCCGCGGAAAAATCCCCGCCGAGGAAAAAAATCCCATCAATCGCCTCCTCATCTGGCTCTACCATCCGGTCCTGAATTTCGTCGTCCGCCGGCGCCGCGCCGTCGTCCTCGCCGCGCTGCTCATCGTCGTCTGGGTGTTCTTCCCTTGGAACCAAATTGTCTTGAATCATTTGCCGTCCGATTCTGCGGTGGCGACGGCTTCGCTCTCTGCTCCGGGCCAACCCGGCGCGGCAAACGGCTCGACCAACGTCCAATTATCAAAGGGTGTCCAGCCGCTGTCCCCTCTCCCCGGGGGAGAGGGTCAGGGTGAGGGGATGGCACGCTCCCAAACCACCTGGCGCACCAGCCTGCGCGCCTTTGCCGCCCGCCTCGGCAAATTCTTTCCCTGCCAAAACATCGGCTCTGAGTTCATGCCGCCACTCTACGAAGGCGATTTGCTCTACATGCCCACGACCTTCCCGGGCATCTCGCCCACGAAGGCCCGCGAAATCCTCCAGGTCACCGACCGCCTCATCAAATCCTTCCCCGAGGTAGCCGAGGTCTTCGGCAAGGCCGGCCGCGCCGAGACCGCCACCGACCCCGCGCCCATGGACATGATCGAAACCACCATCCGGCTCAAGCCCGAGTCCGCCTGGCCCGCCGTGGACATCCGCGACGACTCCGGCAAGATCATCGCCCACCGCCCCCGCACGCCCGATGAGCTTACCGACGCGCTCAACGACGCCGTCCAGATTCCCGGCCTCAACAACGCCTGGACCATGCCCATCCGCACGCGCATTGACATGCTCTCCACCGGCATCAAAACCCCCGTCGGCATCAAGATCGCCGGCCCCGACCTCGCCACCCTTGAACGCATCGGCACCCAGGTCGAGGCGGTCGTCCGCCGCGTCCCCGGCACCACCAGCGTCTTCGCCGAACGCGTCATGGGCGGCCGCTTCATCGAGTTCAATATTGATCGCGACGCCATCGCCCGCTACGGCCTCACCATCGGCGATGTGCAGGACGTCCTGTCCGTGGCCCTTGGCGGCATGCCCCTCACCACCACCGTCGAAGGCCTCCAGCGCTACACCATCAACCTGCGGTACGACCGCGATTTCCGGTCCGACCTCCGCGCCCTGCGCGAGGACATCGTGGTGCCCACGCCCGGCGGCGCGCAAATTCCCCTCGGCCAGTTGGCCGCCATCAGCGTCGTGGACGGTCCCATGGGTATCAAGAGCGAAGGCGCCGTGCCCAACGCCTGGGTCTATGTGGATATCCGTGGGGTGGACGTGGGCACCTACGTGCAAATGGCCATGCACGCGGTGAACGATGCCGTGGCCCATGGCGAAATCGTCCTGCCCGGCGGCTACAACCTTTTCTGGAGCGGCCAGTACGAATACATGCTCCACGCCCGCGAACGCCTGCTCGTCGTCGTGCCCCTGACGCTGCTGCTCATCACGCTCATCATTTACCTGAACACGCAATCCGCCCTCAAGACGGCCATCGTGATGCTCGCCGTGCCGTTCTCGCTGGTGGGCGCCTTCTGGGCGATCTACCTCTGCGGCTACAACCTCAGCGTGGCCGTGTGGGTGGGCATCATCGCCCTCGCCGGCTTGGACGCCGAAACCGGCGTCGTCATGCTCCTGTATCTGGAAATCGCCTATGCCGAATGGCAGGCCCGCGGCGCGCTCACTTCGCCCGCGGCGCTGCACGACGCCATCTATCACGGCGCCGTCAAGCGCGTCCGCCCCAAGGCCATGACCGCCTGCGTCATCATCGCCGGCCTGGCCCCCATCTTGTGGAGCCACGGCGCCGGCGCCGACGTCATGAAACGCATCGCCACCCCCATGGTCGGCGGCGTCATCACTTCCACCATCATGGAACTGGCCGTCTATCCGGCCATCTATTACTTCTGGCGCTCGCGGGCCTTGCCCAAAACGGCCACCAGCGCCGCAAAATAAATGTGGAGTGCGCGGACATGTCGCCGCACTCCATGGCGCTCCGCGGAACTCTGAGATAGTGACTTTGGCGTACGCGGACAGAACCACCGTAGCGCAGGTTTCCAAACCTGCCGTATCGCCGATTTCCAAATCGGCAGGGTGTCGCAAGGTCGAGGGGGTGGAAAATAGAGTGGACCTGCGGGTTTGGAAACCCGCGATACAGCAGGCTTGGAAGTCTGCGCTACCGGTTTGACTATGAAATATCCGGGCGATGCTGCCCCTGTGTGGCCGGGCGCAGGCACAGAAAAACGGGCCGGCGTGCACACAGTTTGATTTACTGTCGCCGACCCGTTTAAACCGTTCTTCAAACAGGAAAAACGGAGCGCCCGTTCTCAATGGGGCTAATGAAAGCCTAGCCCATCTCGTGCCACCTTCAAGTGGTTTTTAATTATCTTTTTCCCCCCGCATTCCCGGCATATCCTCGCCCCCAGCTTGAATCGCCCCATCCCATTTCTGGTCAGCCTCCTGGCGGCGGCGCTGATTCTGGGACACCCCGCCCGCGCGGATTCGCCGTTCGTGGTGGACGCTTGGAGCACCGCCGATGGCCTGCCCCAAAGCTCCGTCATCGCCATCACCCAGACCCGCGACGGCTACCTCTGGCTCGGCACCCTCAACGGTCTCGTCCGGTTCGACGGCGATTCCATGACGCCCTTCAATGTCAACAACACCCCCGGCCTGCCCGACAACGTCATCGTGTTTCTTTACGAGGACAGCCGCACCAATCTCTGGGTGGGCACCCACAACGGCGCCCTCGGCCGCCTCCAGGACGGGGTCCTCAAGAACGTCTTCTCGATGGGCGGCGCCAATGGCAAAATCACCGCCGCCTTCGAGGACGCCGAACACGCCCTCTGGTTCGCCACCGACGGCGCGGATGATTTCTGCTGGCGCGACGGCGTGCTCGAACGGGTGGCGGACCTTCCTTGGGCGTTCCGCTCGGCCCTGAGCGACCTCGCCTTGCACGCCTCCTATCGCGCCGCCGACGGTTCCCTCTGGACGTTCAAAAACCGCCGGCTCCAGCAATGGCGCGGCGACCATCTGGGAAAGGATTTTTCCACGCCCTGGGGCGATGCCGTGGTCACCGCCATTTGCGCCGATGAGGCCGGTCATCTGGTTGTGGGCACCCGCGGTTCGGGCGTCTTCTGGCTGGATAACAGCGGCGGCTTCCAGCACCTCACCAAAAATGACGGCCTGTCCGAGGACTACGTCCTCTCGCTCTGCTTCGACTCGGCCGGGGACCTCTGGGTGGGCACCGACGGCGGCGGGTTGGACCGCGTGAAGCGCAAAATCTTTTCCACCCCCGCCGAGCTGGGCGGCGGCGTGGCGCTCTCCGCCGCCGAGGACGCCCAATCCGGCCTCTGGGCCTCCTTCAATCTCCGCGGCCTCACTTACTGGCTCACCAATTCCGTCCGCCGGTTCACCATCGGCCAGGAATCCAAGGCCGGCCCCGTGCTCGTGGACCAGCAGGGCCGCGTCTGGGCCGGAACCAGCGGCGAAGGCCTGTTCCAGTTCGTGGATGGACATTTCATTTCCGTCCCGGCCTCCAGCGTGATCGGCCCGCAAATCTACGCCCTCTTTCTTGCCCGCGACGGGCGGCTCTGGGTCGGCGGCCGCAGCGGCCTGGCCAGTTTCGACGGCAAGGTTTGGCGAACGGTTTCCGCCGCCGACGGCTTGCCCCCCTTTCCCATCCGCGCCCTCGCCGAGGACGACCAGGGCGGCCTCTGGATTGGCACCGGCGGCGGGCTCTACCACCTCTCGGCCAACCGCCTCGTGCCCGTTCCGGCGCCGGTCAGCGACATCGCCTGCCTGCTCGTGGACCGCGACGGCGCCCTGTGGGTCGGCACTTCTGCCCATGGCCTGGCTTGCTTCCGCAACGGCAATTGGTTTCGCTTCACCAAGGCCGACGGCCTGATGGATGACATCGGCTATCTCATTGAAGACGGCCTGGGCAATTTCTGGATCGGCTCCTACGAAGGCCTGCTGCGCGTGCCCAAGCACTCGCTCACCGACTTCGCCACCGACCACTCGCGCCGGATCTCCGCCCGCACGCTTCTCACCCGCGAATGTTCCGCCGGCGCGCAGCCCGCCGCCATCCAGGCCCGCGACGGCACGCTCTGGTTCCCCACCACCGAGGGCTTCGTTTCCATCAACCCCCTCGCCCTGAAGCCCAACACCAATCCGCCGCCGGTCGTCATCGAGTCGGTCGCCGTGGACGGCGTGGACTTGAACACCAACCGGCTCAGTCCCGGCTGGAGCGGCAGTGTCCGCCTCACGCCCGCCAACGAACAGCTCGACATCCATTTTGCCAGCCTCGATTTTTCCGCCCCCAAAGGCGTGCAATTTGGCGCCCGCTTCCGCTACCGGTTGCAGGACCAAGCGCAGAAGGAGCGGGAAAACTGGACCGATATCGCCACCGAGCACGTGGCGCATTTCCCCAAGTTGCAGCCCGGCGCCTACACTTTCCACGTGCAGGCCTGCAACGAGGACGGCTACTGGAATGAGACCGGCGCCAGCCTCGCCATCGTCGTCGAGCCGCCCTTCTGGCGCAAACCCGGCTTCCTCGCCGCCGCCGCCGTGTCCTTCATTGCCGTGCTCGCCGGCACGATCTATCTCATTTCCACCGCCAAGCTGAAACGCCAGTTGCGCGCCGCCCAGCAGAAGGAAATGGTTGAACAAGAGCGCGCCCGCATCGCCCGCGACCTCCACGACCAGCTCGGCGCCAACCTCACCCAGATCACCCTGCTCGGCGAAATGGCCGAGACCGACAAGGAGCTGCCCGGCGAAATCGAGCAGCACGCCCAGCAGATTTGCGCCACCGCCCGCGACACCACCCGCTCCCTCGATGAGATCGTCTGGGCCGTGAACCCTTCCAACGACACGCTGGCCAGTCTCGCCAATTACGCCTGCAAATATGCGCAGGACTATTTCGCCATGGCCGGCGTGAGCTATCGCGCCGACCTGCCCTCGGACCTTCCGCCCACGCCCATCCTGCCCGAGGTGCGCCACAACGTCTTCCTCGCCTTCAAGGAAGCCGTCAACAATGTCGTCAAGCACGCCCGCGCCACCGAGGCCCACGTCAAGCTGGAGCTCGTGGACCGGGAATTTGTCCTGAGCGTCAGCGACAACGGCCGCGGCATTGGCGACCTCTCGGGAAAGAATCTCCGCAACGGCCTGAAGAACATGCGCCGCCGCCTTGCCGACGTTCACGGCCGCTGCGAAATCGTCCCCGGCCCGCACAGCGGCACCGTCGTCCGCCTCACCGTCCCCGTGAAAATCAGCCCGGACTCGGTGTAACTTGGCCGGCCGCACTAGCGGCAAACTGGCGTTCGCCGCCAATTCTCTCTGAAGTTTGGAGTTTTTCCGGGCCTTGATTTTACCTGTCCATTCCATGACCCCGGGGGTAATTTACCGGCAATAGTCATGGCCGGACATCGTTTTTCCTCAAGTGAAACGCCATTTCAGCCGTTAGGAACAGGAAATTACAATAGGTTTCATGAGTTTAAACGCATCGGTCACATGTTTCACATGGGCCGGTTTCCGGTGGCTTGCCACCCGTGTGCGGTTGATTTTGCCTTCCTTCTTCAGACCGGGTCGGCCCCTTGGAATCGCGGGCATCTTGACCATGCTGCTGGCCGGTTCGGCCACCTTGTCGGTGGGGTTCTGCCAGTCAACCAACCGGCTGCTGACCAAATTGAGCGAGGTGCAATCCCTTTCGCTGCAAGAGGGGAGAAATGGCTATCCTGTCCGGGTGCGGGCTTCGGTTACTTTTTGCTATGCGAATCTGCAAATGGCGTTTATCCAGGACGACACGGGCTCGGCTTATCTGTCACGAGGATCCGACGCGAAGTGGGATTTGCGTCCGGGGCAGGTCGTGTTGGTGGATGGGGTTACTTCGCCGGGCATAACGCAGTGCAACGTCCGTGAATCGAACCTGAAAGTCACGGATGAGATCGCAATGCCGTTGCCGGTGTCCTTGGACAGCGAGGCATCATTTCGCAGCGCCAGCGATGCGCGGTGGGTCAAGACCACCGGTTTCATTTCCGCGGTTGTGGGTCAACTAGACAACCGGACTGAGTTGAGACTTTGCGCGGGTGGCGGCCGGATGTTAAGGGTGGCGGTTGTGGACGGAGACTTGGCGCAGGCGGAAGCGCTGCGGGGTTTCCTGGTGGACGTGACCGGCGTATTTGGTCTGGATCTGGATTCGAATAACCAACCAACCGGAACCAACGTCATTTGGGTGCCGGGCTTTGCCTGGGTCCGGAAAGTGCGGCCGATTCCGATCACGCCAATTGCTTCGCTATTCGTGCCGGCCGGGGTCCGGTCCGTGGGCCTGCCCAGCCGCGTTCGGGGGACCGTCATCAGGGAAAAGCCGGGGAATTATTTGCTGGTGCGCGACAGCTCCGGGAGGGTGCGGGCCAATTTCGACGCTTCCGTCCCGTACAGCGCCGGCAGCCTGGTGGAGATTGTGGGGCTGCCGGAATCCCAGGAGGGCGCGCTGGTGCTGGACCATTCGGTGATCCTGACCACGGACTCGGACCCGGGCGCCGCCCCGGCGTCAACCAAGGTGGTCATTCCCACCGCGGCCAACACGAATCTCGATGAATTAACCCAGGTGGTTCAGGTGCGTAATCTGTCGCTGGCCGAGGCGATGCGGGGGCACCCCGTGCGCATCACGGGTGTGTTGACCTACCGCGATCCGGGACAAAAGGTGCAGTTTTTGCAGGACAACTCCGGGGGAATCTATATTGATCTCAAGCGAAAGAAATTCGATTCCCTGCCCGATGCCCGCCAACGGGTGGAGATTCGCGGCTTCAGCGGGCCGGGAGAATTTGCGCCGGTGATCGAGGCGGAACAAGTGAGTGCCCTGGGCGAGGGCGATTTTCCGCCGCCGAATCCCTTGGCCATTCAAGCGTTGATGACCGGCAGCCAGGACAGCCAGTGGGTAACCGTCAACGGCGTCATTCGCAATCAGACGCTGGTGGGCGGCGATACCGTGCTGAGCCTTTCCGCCGGGGACTCCCTGGTCAGCGTAACTGTGTCCGATGCGGTCAACCACCCGGCCCCGGCGAACTACGAGGACGCCTTGGTGGAAATCCAAGGCGTGTGCGCGACGAGTTTCGATGACCAGCGCCGTTTAAAAGGCATCTGGTTCTATGTGCCCGGCTGGAAACAGGTGCGGGTCCTGGATGCCGCGCCGCAAGATGCGTTCGCGCTCCACTTGCGGCCGCTGGGTGATCTCCTCCGGTTCCAGGCGGCGGGGGGTGGCGTGCATCGCTCGCACGTCCACGGGGTGGTGTCGTCATGCCAGGAGGGGGGGGCGTTCTATCTGCAGGATGGCACCGGCGGGGTGCTGTTCCAGCCGCAGGCAGGTGCTCCGCCGGTCAGAATCGGGGATGAAATTGAGCTGGTTGGATTCCCCTCGGTGCTCAACAAGCTGCCGGTGCTCCAAGAAGCGGTGCTCAAGCCGACCGGTCATGTGGCCCAACTGATACCATTCCGGCTGACACCCGACACGGCGGGCAAGGAGGAATTGAACGGCAGGCTGGTACGCTTGGAGGGGCTGGTGTTGGGCCATTTCAACAGCCCCGCCCAGGAATGGCTTTCGGTCCAGATTGGACCGTGGATCACGGATGCGGTTCTCGACAAGGTCCAGCCCAGCGACCGGCTGGCGACGATTCTTCCCGGCAGCATCGTCAATCTGACTGGCGTCTATGTGCCCAAGCTGGATGACGATCGCCGGCTGCAGTCCTTCCAGGTGTTGCTGCGGTCGCCCCAGGACGTCCGGGTGATTTCCCGTCCTTCATGGTGGACGGCCGGCCACGTCTTCTGGGTGTTGGGGACCTTCGGCGTGGTGCTGGCGCTGGCGCTGACCTGGGTCAGTTTGTTGCGCAAACAGGTGCAAATCCAAACGCGCCAGTTGCGCGAAGAAATCGAGGAACGCAAGCGGATAGAGGCGCAAGCCGAATTGACGCACCAAGAACTGCTGACGGCTTCGCGCCAGGCGGGCATGGCGGAGGTGGCCATCAGCGTGCTCCACAACGTCGGCAACGTGCTCAACAGCGCGAACGTTTCGAGCAACCTGCTTTTGGACCGCATCCACCGATCCCGCACGCCGCAGGTCGCCCGCGTGGCGGACACGTTGCGCCGGCATACCGGCGACCTTGGGGAGTTTTTGACGCACGATCCCAAGGGCAGCCTGCTGGTGAACTACCTCGGGCAGTTGGCGGAATACTTGTCCGATGAGCGCAACGAAATATTGAAGGAAATTCAATCGCTCACCGGCAACATTGAGCACATCAAGGAGATCGTGGCGATGCAGCAGCAGCATGCCAAGAACCGGGGCGGCGTCATGGAGTCCCTGGTTGTTTCGCAGATGGTGGAGGATGCGTTGCGCCTGCATGCCGGAGCCTTCGACCCCCGGTTGAAATGGGTGAGGGACTACCAAGACGGCCTGCCGAACATCACCACCGACAAACACAAGGTGCTTCAAATCCTGATCAATCTGCTGGGCAACGCCAAATATGCCTGCCAAGAAAGCCGGCGGCCCGACCAGCAGGTCGTCGTGCGCGTGCGTGCCGAGGCCGGCCGGATCAAGATCATGGTGGTGGACAATGGCGTGGGCATCTTGCCGGAGAACCTGACGCGGATATTTAACTACGGATTCACCACCCGGCAACATGGGCATGGCTTCGGGCTGCACAGCAGCGTTCTGGCCGCCCGGGAATTGCGCGGCAACCTCTCGGTCCACAGTGCCGGACCGGGCCAGGGTGCCACGTTCACCTTGGAATTGCCCTTGGAAGGGTGGGTAGAGGGGCCGGTCCGGGAAAAATGACAGTTTTGCGTTTTCGCGGTTAACAACCCGGCATGCGGCCCGGAAGTTCGTCCAGCCTCCAACCGACCGCCCCGTAGCGGCAAACTGGTGTTTGCCGCCATCTAAAAAATGGCGTGGCAGCCGGGATTGGTTTGCGCCACCCCCACGTATTCGCGAATGAGCACCGGCGCACGGTCCTCACATGCGGATCGCCAAGCATGCTGGAAATTCGCGTCAAAACTTTTTTCCCCGCCCTTTTTTCCTATTAAATTTTTTTCTTCCCCTCCGCACTTGAATCCGTCCCTAAAATTGACGACAGCCCCCGTTGCTGTACTGCCGCCCGCCATGGAGTATGATACATCTAATTATCATCAACTCGCTTATGTCGTCTCACTGGTCCTATCGCCCGCCGTGGCCTCGTTTTTGCCTGCTGGCACTCGCTGCGGGCCTACTCGCGGCGCGCGCGGACCAGGCCATTTACACCGATTCCCTCCAGAACGGCTGGGCCAACTGGAGTTGGTCCGACACGATCAATTTGGCCAATACGTCCCCCGTCCACAGCGGTTCGGATTCCATCAGCGTCCAAGTCACCGCTTGGGGCGCGCTTTACGTCCATAACACCGCATTTTCGCCGTCCTCCTATACCAATTTCAGCTTCTGGATCAACGGCGGCGCCTCCGGCGGCCAGTTGCTCCGGGTGCAGGCTTCGCTGAATGGCGCTGCCTTTAATGCTGGCATCTCCATCGGTCCCTTGGGCACCTCTTGGCAACTCGTCAATGCCCCCATGTCCACCTTGGTGCCCGCCGGACAAAGCCAAATGGACGGCCTCTGGATCGAGGACCGCTCCGGCACCACGCAACCGCCCTTTTACGTGGACGACATGGCCCTGCAATCCGGTCCGCCCCTGCCGGTCACCAACAACGCCCCCGTGGCCGTGCAAGTGGATGCGCTGGCCGGCCGCCACCCGATCAGCCCGTTGATTTACGGCGTCGCGTTCGCCGCCTCCAACGATCTGGCCACGCTGAATTTCACCCTGAACCGCTCCGGCGGCAATGCCGAGACCTCCTACAATTGGCAGCTCAACGCCCATAACCACGCCGCCGATTGGTATTTCGAGAGCATTGACGACGGCGACGCCACGCCCGGCGCCACAGCCGACACCTTTGTGGCCAACAGCCTCCATGGCGGCGCGCAACCGCTGATCACCATTCCCATGATCGGCTGGTCGCCCAAGCTGGGCCCGCAGCGCGGCAAGCTGGCCAGCTATTCCATCGCCAAATACGGCCCCCAGCTCGGCAACGATTGGGAGTGGATGCCCGACGCCGGCGACGGCATCGGCACCAACGCCACCGCGCACACCACCTGGCTCATCACCACGAACGATCCCAACGACGCCAATTTCCCCACCAATTCCGTCTTCCAAAGCGGCTACGTGCAGCACCTGATCAGCGGCTGGGGCAATTCCACCAACGGCGGCGTGCGCTACTACATCATGGACAACGAACACAGCATCTGGTTCGCCACCCACCAGGACGTTCACCCCGTGGGCCCCACCATGCAGGAGATCCTCGGCCGCATCCTGGACTACGCCAGCATGGTGAAGTCCAACGATCCCAACGCCCTCGTCTGTGGGCCGGAGGAATGGGGCTGGAGCGGCTATTTTTACAGCGGCTTCGACCAGCAAAACTCCGGTCTTCATGACCGGGCTGCCAACGGCGGCTGGGATTATATGCCGTGGCTGCTGAACCAGTTGCACCAGCACGACACCAACGCGGGCCGGCGCCTGCTCGATTACTTTACGCTCCACTGCTACCCGCAGGGCGCCGAGGACGCCAACGGCGGCACCGATGTTTCCCCGGCCACCGAGCTCCTGCGCAACGAATCCACCCGCCAGCTCTGGGACACGAATTACGTGGATCAAAGCTGGATCGGCGAACAGCCCACCAACAACATTCTCATGCTCATCCCGCGCATGCAGGCCTGGGTGACCAATAACTATCCCGGCACCAAGATCGGCATCACCGAGTACAATTGGGGCGCCGACGCCTACATCAACGGCGCCACCGCCGAGGCGGACCTCCTCGGCATCTTTGGCCGCCAGGGGCTCGACTTGGCCACGCGCTGGGAGGTGCCCGCTGACAACACGCCCACATTCCTGTCCATGCAGATGTACCGCAACTACGATGGCCGGAAATCCGCCTTCGGCGACATCAGTGTTTCCGCCACCGTGCCGGATCCGGATAATCTCTCGGTGTTTGCCGCCATCCGCACCAACGACAGTTCGCTCACCGTCATGGTGATCAACAAGGTGCTCAGCGGGGCCACGCCGCTGTCGCTGAACGTCACCAATTTCGCCGACAGCGGCACGGCCCAGGCCTGGCAGCTCACTGCCAGCAACGTCATCACGCAACTGCCCGCGGTGCCCTACGCCGGCGGCGTGCTCACCAATCTGTTGCCGGCGCAAAGCATCACCTTGTTTGTCCTGCCCACCGCCAGAAACCTCCGCCTGCGCCTCGGCACGAACGCCCCGGCCGGGCAGTTGCTGCTGTGGATGGACGGCCAGGGCGGCCAGCGCTATCTCCTGCAATCGTCCACCAACCTCGTCACCTGGTCCACCGTCAGCACGAATGCTTTCACGACCAATTCCTTCAGCGTTCTGCTGCCCACGGCCAACCCCGCCGCCCTGTTTTACCGCGGCCTGTTGAACCCGCCGTGAACCGCTCCCGAAGATTCATTTAAACCACGGTGTGATCACAAACCCGGCTGGAGCAGACCGAGACGCACGGAACTTTCACGGAACGCCGCCTCGCCCCTTCTCCCCAAGGGAGAAGGTGCCCGAAGGGCGGATGAGGGGGAAGGGAACTCGGCAAAACAAGGTCTGTCGAATGGCCGAAATGCCCCATCCTCAGTTTTTATCTGTACTACAATAATGAAAGTTCACGCAATCTCGGCAAAGATTCTTGTGCGAGCGCAAAACGCTTTTTTTCCATCCTCCATCCACCATCTTCCATCCTCTGTGGTTGCGGCTTTGCTGCGCTGTGTTCATCTGTGGTTAAGTCATTTTTCAACTGAATCGTTTCAGCTTGGACTGCACCGGTGGCCCAACACCGCCCGTTGCTGAAAATCCATTCTAGGTTATTCTCTCCGCGTGAATTCAAACAGCGTAGGTGGTCCCGCCCCGGCCGCGGGCGAAAAGGCCGCCCATTTCATTCGCAACTCCATCCCGGCCGGCGGCCTCTTTGCCGGGCTGGAATGGCGCATTGCGCCGGCGCCGTTTGCCCTCGACGCCGCCGTGGCCCGCGATATCGAATCCCTCGGCCGTGTGCTGCTCCAGTTCTACCGCGCCGTGAACCTGCTCTACCGCCGCAGCGTGGAGGGCAAACAGCCGGATTGGGTCGCCCGCTGGCTCGACCTCGGCAAGCCGCGCGAGCTGATCGAACTGCAGCGCTGCGCCGCGTTCAAGAACGACGTCCCGCGCGTGATCCGGCCCGACATCCTCCTCACCGAAGACGGTTTCAGCATCACCGAGTTGGACTCCGTCCCCGGCGGCATCGGCCTGACCGCCTGGTTGAACCAGATCTATTCCCGGCTCCCCGCCGACCCCGGCAGCCCCGCCCAATCGGCTGTGCTCGGCGGCGCCGACGGCATGCTGCGTGGTTTTGAAGCCATTTTCGGCGACGCGAACCACGTGCACATTGTCGTTTCCGAAGAAGCCAAAACCTACCGCCCGGAAATGGACTGGATCGCCGCTCAGCTCGGTTCCCGCTTCACCGTTCACGATGCGGGCTTCACCGATTTCGCCGCCGGCAGCGCCGTTTACCGCTTCTTCGAGCTGTTCGATTTGCCGAATGTCCCCGGCGCCCGGCGGATCTTTGAACTCGCCGCCGCCCGGCAGATCCGCCTCACGCCGCCGCCCAAGCCCGTGTTCGAGGAAAAAATGCTGTTCGCGCTGCTCTGGAACCGCAACCTGCAAGGCTTTTGGCGGCAGGAGTTGGGCGAAAGTTTTCTCGCCCGCCTCCAGCGCGTCGTGCCCTACACCTGGCTCGTGGACCCGGCGCCGCTGCCGCCCCACGCGGCCATTCCCCAGCTCAACCTCACGGATTGGCGGCAGTTGAAAACCCTGTCCCAGCGCGAGCGCGACCTCATTCTGAAAGTCTCCGGCTTCTCGGAAAACGCCTGGGGCGCGCGCGGCGTGTTCCTGGGCAGCGACCTCTCGCAGGCCGACTGGGGTGCGGCGGTGGAGGCGGCCCTGAAGAATTTCGCGACCTCGCCCAGTGTCTTGCAGCGCTTCCACAAGCCTTCCCAGGTGGATGCCACCTGGTTTGCCTTCGACAAAAATGAAGTCGTCCCCGCCAAGGGCCGCGTGCGTTTGTGCCCGTATTATTTTGTGGCCGGCGAAGGGGACGCCGCGCGCCCGCAACTCGGCGGCGTGCTCGCCACCATCGTCCCGGCCGACAAGAAGATCGTCCACGGCATGTCCGACGCCGTGCTCGCGCCGTGTGCGCGCCGATGACCCTAAGGCTGCGCGGTCACCTTTGGCGTCTGGTCCTTGATCTCCAAGCAAACCACCGAGGCAATTTTGTCCGGCGCCGTCTCGGGCAGTTTGAGCGTGACCTTAGAGCCGACTTGCGTCACCGGCAACTTCTGATGGTCGGCCAGCAGATACGCTTTCGTCACCGGGCTTTTCAGGCCGGCCAGTTCAAACTTTCCGTCGGCCGGCCATTCGAAGATTTCGAGGTAGATTTTCGTGGGCCGGACGCGCAGGCCGAAGATCCATTCGCCCGGCTTCGTCGTGCTGCGCCAGTTCCAGGCGGGAATGAATTTGGGGTTGCCGTCCCCGTCCTTCTCCGTGTCGCTGAACGCGCCCGCTTCCGCGCCAAACACCGTCGGTTGCGTTCCGTAAATCGCCTCGTGATTCACCTTCATCCAGGCGCCGATCTCGGCCAGCCGATCCAGGCTCGGCTGCGGCATCAAGCCCTCGCTGGTCGGGCCCACGTTGAGCAGGAAATTCCCGCCCTTGCTCGCGATGTCGCACAAATTGCGGATGAGCGTCTCCGTGGATTTCCAGTTGTTGTCATTGGTCTTGAAGCCCCACGTGTCGTTCATGGTCATGCACGTTTCCCAGTCGCGGCCCGGATAACCGCGCGGCGGAATGAATTGCTCGGGCGTTTCCGTGTCACCCGCGAACCCGCCGCCCAGCCGGTTGTTCATGATGATGTTGGTGCGCGCTGCTGTCACGGCGTCATAAAGTTTCTGCGCGCGTTTGGGGGTCATGTCCACGGGCGTGTCCCACCACAGCACCGCCGGCGCCGCGCCGTAATTGGACACCAGCTCCTTGATTTGCGGCACAGCCAAGCGGTCAATGTATTTGTCCATGCTGCGGTTTTGCAACGGGTCCCACTTGCCGCCCATCGCGGCGCCGCCGTTGTTCCAGTCCTGCGCCTGCGAATAGTAAAAGCCCAGCTTGAGGCCCTGCTGCTGGCACGCGTCGGCCAGCTCCTTCAGCGGATCGCGCCCGAACGGCGTCGCCTGCATGATGCCCCAACGGCTCGCGTGCGTGTCGTACATCGCAAACCCGTCGTGGTGCTTCGCCGTGATGATGATGTATTTCATGCCCGCCGCTTTCGCCGTGGCCACCCAGGCGTCGGCGTTGAATTCGGTCGGGTTGAAATCCCGCGCGTAGCGCTGGTACTCCGCCATGGGGATCTTCAGGTCATGCATGATCCACTCGCCCGCGCCGGGAATGGGCTGCCCTTGGTAAATTCCGGCCGGCACCGAGTAAACGCCCCAGTGGATGAACATGCCGAATTTCGCCTCACGCCACCACGCCATGCGGGCGTCGTGCTGGGCTTTGGTTTCTTTCTGTTCCGCCGCCTGGAGTCCCGCCGGCAGCCCGGCCAGGCAGGCCAGGAGAATAAAGAAGAATAATTTTTTCATGATCATTCCGTTGAATTCATCTTCCGACTTTTGGGGTGCGGTTGTCCAGACGCATTTGGCGGCCGGCCCGCGCCACCCTGGGAGTAGTGAAACATCTGGTCCAGGTATTGGCCCGGGAGCTGTTCCAGGAACTCCTTCCAGCTCCCGGCCAGCGCCCGCACTCCCGGCGGTTGCGCCGCCTCCGCGCCTTCGAGTGTGAGACAAAATTCTGCGCCGGCATCCGCCTGGCCGCGCGGCACATTCGCCTGGCCCTGGAAGGGCACCGGATATCAGGCATGAAACGCCAATCCGTAGCGGCGGCTCTGGTGAGCGCCGCCATCTGCGCGGGATAAATCGGACTGCCGGCCCAATATACCAAGAAAACGAACCAGACTACGGCCTGATCCATGCCACCGCTACGGCCCCAACAGAATCCGATAGAAGTTTGCCGGCCCGAATGTTGAATTGGTAACCGACCAGAAGTATGGCAGCGAAGCCGGCGTGTTGGTGGCGATCGGCGCCCAAGAGGTGAGATTCGACGACACCAGAACTGTATAGTCCGGTCCCGAGTTGCCATTGATCCAGAATCCAAGGAGGCCGTTGGTTACCGTGGCATTGCCGACCACCGGATTGGTCGGGCGAATGACCGCCACGTTGAAGGTCTGGGTTGCCGACAACGGTGGCGTGCCGTTGTCCGTCACCACCACGGCCACGGTCTGTGTCGAGGGCGATTGCGCGATGGTTGGCCGCCACGCAACGATGCCGCTGCCCGGGCCAATGGTCGCGCCAGCCGGGGACTGCGGCAGGCTGAAGGTCAGCATTGGCGCGGGCACATCTGTGTCGCTGGCGGAATTGGTCACCAGCAGCGTCCGGCCGGCCAGAATCGTCTGGGGAGCCACCGGCGCCAAGGCGGGCGGTGTGTTTGCCGGGGTGCCAAACACCTCGAACTCCCACAGGGAATAGCCATAAATGCCTGACCTCACGGTTCCATACATTCGCACATACCGGCCGACGCCGGAAAGACCGGTCAAGTCTTCGATGCCGCCGGCCCCGTTGACCGTGCTGTAAATGGCGGTCCAATTCGTCGCATCATTGGAGACCTGTATCTGGTAACTTTTTCCGTACGCATTCTCCCAATCGAGGATCACCTCCGAGACATTGTACGTCGCCCCGAGGTCCACGTAGATCCATTGTGGATCGCTGAATGCTGAAGACCAGCGCGTGGCCGTGTTGCCATCCACGGCGTTGCTTCCCGGATAGCCCGAATTCTCCACCGAACTTACGGTCACCGGCTGGTTCAAAGCCAGGTTGGCGAGGGGCGCCGCCAGCGCCGCCGCGATGGGGAGGGAGTTGCTGCTGCTGCCCGCCGCATTGGTCGCCGATACCACATAATAGTAGGTTGTGCCATTGACCAAGCCGGTGTTGGTGTAAGTCGTCGAAGCGACATTGGCGATGTTGGTGTACGGACCGCCGTTGATGGTGGATTGCCTGACCACATAACCGGTCGCACCCGACGAAATAGACCAGTTTAACGCCACCTGGCCATTCGTCCCGGCGGCGGTCAAGTTGTCTGGAACCGACGGCGTGCCATTCGTCGCCAGAAAATCGATCCAATTCAACTCTTGGGAGGCGGCGCCAAGCACGACGCGTAAAGTTTGCTCTCCGGCCGGCAGGGAAACCGTGGTGGAAACGCCCGACCAACCAGTCGAAACCGGGGAGGCCGTTGCCAACAGAACGCCATTTTCATACACGCTGATGGGACTGAGCGGACCGGTAATGCGAAAGTTCAACGGATATTTCCCGGGCGTATCCACCTGAAGCTGGTAGTTCAAGCTGGCGCCGGAGGCCGTGGAGGTCATGTCCGCCAGCCCATTGGTATCCGTGGTCGGCACGATGTTCATTTGCGTTGCCGTCACGTACCGCTCGGCCTGCAACCGGCCGGGGATGCGATAGTAGAGGTTGGTGCTGTGCACCGGCATTTGCACATACGCCTGCCCCGCGACGCTCAACACGCCGGAATTGGTGGTGAGCAAACTGTTATACGGGTCCCCGGTGATGCGCGACATGAACCACGCATAGCCCTCCACCCAGGGCGTGCTTTCACAATAATCCACCGCCGGAATCAACTCGGCCAGCACGGCGGCGTTGCTGGTCGCGCCATTGGCGTTAAATTCCGTCATCCACACCGTTTGCGTGGGAAAATCCGTGTGCATGGTGCCCAATATCCACGTGTTCTCGCCAAAACCTCCGTAACTGTGCGTGGACATGCCCGTGGGATGGGCTGAACCGCAATAATAGAGGAACGCGTCCAGATACGGCTCCTGATAGGTGTAGGTGACGTTCGTTTGCTGGAGGGGGTCGTAAGCGGTGATGCTTTGATTCGCCGGGGTTCCAATCGCCATGTGCGGTCCGATCACCGGAATGTTATACGGATCGCAAATCGCCTTCACCTGAAGAAAAGTCGTGGCTGAATTGGACGGCGTCATATCCGCCTGCGTTGTGAAATTCGGCTCGTTCAAGGCGAACACCCGCCAGGGCCGGTTGCCCGCCGCGAGGTACGCCGAGATGTCGGTTTGAAAACTCGGTGCGCCGTTCCAGGCCATCGGCAGAAAATCCATGGCCACGCCAGACGGCACCGTCAACGGC
The DNA here is from genome assembly GCA_964532525.1 of uncultured Bifidobacteriaceae bacterium. Classification (GTDB taxonomy): domain Bacteria; phylum Verrucomicrobiota; class Verrucomicrobiia; order Limisphaerales; family UBA11358; genus UBA11358. The sequence continues at coordinate 14,965 of CAZHIM010000012.1, read as the reverse complement.
GTCGCGCCCCAATTGTAGTACCAGGACACACCTGGAGCCAGCGACTGAAAGTCCGCCGCCGACATCGTATTGACCCCGAGGCCGCGTTTCCGGCTTTGCACCGGCGCATCGCAGCTCACGATTTGCACTTGAGCGCCGGCCTCGTTAAGAAGAAATGCCGCCAGCACCAAGTTGCAAGCAACTCGTTTTGCCGTGGATGGAAAAGAAAACTCAAAAAGACGCATGCGATTCCGTATCGTCCGGCAGGATCTTTGCAATGGCAGTGGAAATCATATTCTTAGGGGTGGCTGCGGAAAAGAATACTACATTTAATTTAAAATGTAAAATTTTATCGCATTTCCCGTTAGCGGCTAACCAACACCCCCACCCGAATCCATGTCATGCTCACGGGGTGAGACTGCCACCACGACGCAGCCGGTCCTCCCGGTCCTCCGCCGCGGCAATGCCACGGCGTACCGCGCAAACATGGCGCTTCAGGCACCGCCTGCCGGGGTGCGAGGGAATCGGGAGACGCTTCCCGGGGGTAGCTCCCGCTGGTCGCTCACCCCCGGCTATTTTCAGGAAACGCCTCCGGCGTTCAGCCGTATAACCCCTGCGGCGGGAAGCGAAGCGCATGCCGCTTTCGTGCGGGCGACGATCCCCAAAAGCTCGCGGCCAGAGCGTGCGTCCGAAAGCGCCGTCGCCGCTGGCACTTTGCCGGCGCAGTCCATGACGCGAACGAAATTGCCGGGCGTTTCAAAAATGCGCGGTTCCTCAATTCTCAATCCTCTCCCGGCCGGGCGGCCCCGCCCGCGTGCCGGAGTCCGCACTTTGTGCCTTGGTGTCCCGCCGCCAAAAAGCTAAATTGTCTTCATGTCGCACGCTGACTTCGTCCATTTGCACCTGCACACCGAGTATTCCCTGCTCGATGGCGCCTGCCGCTTGGACAAGCTTGTGGACAAGGCGCACGAACTGAACTTCCCCGCCATGGCCATCACCGATCACGGCGTCATGTACGGGGCGATTGATTTTTACCAGATCGCCCGCGCCAAGGGCATCAAGCCCATCATCGGCTGCGAAGTTTATGTGGCGCCCGGCTCCCGGCTGGAAAAAAAACCGGGCACCGGCTCGCGCGACGTCTATCATCATCTCGGCCTGCTCGCCAAGGACGAGATTGGCTACAAGAACCTCATCCGCCTGGTCACCGCCGCGCACGTGGACGGCTATTACTACAAGCCGCGCATAGACAAGGAAATCCTGGCGAAATATCACGAGGGCCTGATTGCCCTGTCCGGCTGCCTGTCCAGCGAAGTCGCCGATTTGATCGTGAAGGATCAAATCGCCAAGGCGCGCGACACCGTGGACTGGTTCAAGCAGACGCTGGGCCCGGAGAATTATTATCTCGAGCTCCAAAACCACGGCATTCCGGACCAGGCCAAGGTCAACCGGCAGTTGCTGGAGTTTGCCAAGGATTTCGGCCTGAAACTCGTGGCCACGAACGACGTCCACTATATCGAGAAGAAGGATTCCCATGCGCATGACTGCCTGGTGTGCATCGGCACGCAGGACCAGTTGAGCAACCCCAAGCGCATGAGCGTGGGCTACGTGCCGGAACAATTTTATCTGCGGAGCGCCGAGGAAATGAAGGCGCGGTTCACCGAGGTGCCGGCCGCGGTGACCAACACCCTCGAGGTGGCGGAGAAGTGCAATGTCGAGATCAAATTCGGCGAGCTGCACTATCCCGTGTTCAATCCGCCGGAGCATTTCACGCGCGAAGGCTATCTGCGGCACCAACTGGCCGAAGGCTTGTTCCGCCGCTACACCATTCACGCCCGGGCGGAGGGCCAGGAGTTCATCATCACCGGCATTGATGATCCCAAACATCTGCCCACCTATCAGCCCGCGCCGGCCGCCGAGGGGACGCCAAGCGCGAAGACCCCGCTCACGCCCGAAGACCCGGCCGTGGCCGCCGCCCTGAAGGTGGTCATTGACCGGCTGCAACACGAGCTGGCGGTCATCGAGAAAACCGGGTTCATCTCCTATTTTCTCATCGTGGCGGATTTCATCCGCCACGGCCGCAACCGCGGCATTTCCTGCGTGGCGCGCGGCAGCGCGGCCGGTTCAATTGTCACCTACCTGCTGGAAATCGCGAACGTGGACCCGATCCGCTACGGTCTGCTGTTCGAGCGCTTCCTGAATCCCGAGCGCGTCAATCCGCCGGATATTGACATAGATTTCGCCGACGACCGCCGCGCGGACGTCATCGAATATGTCCGCGGAAAATACGGCCGCGACGCGGTGGCGCAAATCGTCACCTTCGGCACCATGGGCGCCAAATCAGTGGTGCGGGACGTCGGCCGGGTGATGGGCTTGAGCTACGGCGACTGCGACCGCCTGGCGAAACTGATACCGGCCGAGTTGAAAATGGATCTGACGAAGGCGCTCCACCAGGTCCCGGAGCTCAAGGAGGCCTACGACAACGAGGAAGTGACGCACGAGTTGATTGACACGGCGTTTGTGCTGGAAGATCTGGCGCGCAACGCCAGCGTCCACGCGGCGGGTGTGGTCATCGGGCCCGAGCCGCTGGTAAACCTGCTGCCGCTCAAGCTGGACGAAAGCGGCACCTTGGTGACGCAATACCAGATGGGGCCGGTGGGCGAACTGGGCCTGTTGAAGATGGACTTTCTGGGTCTCAAGACGCTGACCGTCATCCGCAACGCCTGCGACATGGTGAAGCGCACCCACGGCGTGACGATTGACATTGACCACCTGCCGCTGGACGACGAGAAGACCTATGGCTTGTTGAACCGGGCCGAGACCCTGGGAGTTTTTCAGTTGGAATCGAGCGGCATGCGCGACCTCTGCAAAAAATTCCAGATCAGCTCGGTGCAGCACATCACCGCGCTCGTGGCGCTCTACCGGCCGGGGCCGATGGACCTGATTCCGGATTTCATCAAGCGCCGCCACGGCGAAATAGAGATCGAATATCCGCATCCGCTGCTGGAATCCATTTCCAAGGAGACCTACGGCATCCTGATCTATCAGGAACAGGTGATGCAGGCCGCGCAAATCCTGGGCGGCTACACCCTCGGCGGTGCGGATTTGCTGCGGCGCGCCATGGGCAAGAAGAAGCACGAGGTCATGGCCGAGCACCGCGCGATCTTCGTCAAGGGCTGCCACGACAAGCATCAGATTCCCAAGGAAACGGCCAACGCGGTCTTTGACCTGCTGGAGAAATTCGCCGGTTACGGCTTCAACAAGTCGCACGCCGCCGCCTATGCGGTGGTGGCCTACCAGACGGCGTATCTGAAGGCGAACTACCCCGTGGAGTTCTACTGCGCCATGATGACCAACGACGTGGCGGACACGGACAAGTTAAGCGAATACATCAACGAAGCCCGCGAGATGGGCATCGAAGTGCTCGGCCCGGATGTCAACGAAAGCGAAATGTATTTCGCCCCCGCGCGCGCGGGCGGCCGGGCCCGGGAGAGCGCGACCACGGAGGGCGAACCGCGCGTCATCCGCTTCGGCCTGGCCGCCATCAAAGGCGTCGGCGAGGTGGCCGTGGAGGCCATACTCAAGGCGCGGGACGGGCAGGGAAAATTTCACTCGCTCGCCGAACTCTGCGAACATGTGGACGGCCGCACCGTCAACCGCAAGACGCTGGAAGGCCTCATCAAGACCGGCGCCTGCGACACCTTTGGCGAGAACCGCGCCACGCTGTTTGCCCAGATTGACCAAGCGCTGACGCGGGCCGCGGGGCTCCTGGCGGACAAGCAAAAGGGGCAAAGTTCCTTCTTTGACACCTTCGAGGAAAAATCGGCGGCGGCGCCCGATGTGCCCGCCAGCCTGCCGGAATGGCCGCAGCACGAGTTGCTGGCCAACGAAAAGGAGCTGCTCGGTTTTTATGTGTCCGGCCATCCGCTGACGCCGCTGGCGCCGCTGCTGGACAAATATTCGATGCACACCACGGCGACGCTGGCGGACGCCCCGAACCGGAGCATGACGCGCATTGGCGGCATGATCGCCGCGGTGACCCATGGCGTTTCCAAAAAATCCGGAAAGCCCTACGCCATGGCCACGCTCGAGGACTTGAACGGTACCGTGCAGTTGCTGGTGATCAACGACTACGAAAAATTCAGCCCGCTGCTGGAGGTAAACCGGCCCATCCTCGTGGTGGGCGAAGTCGCCACGGGCGAGGACAAGCCCAAGATTTTTCCGCAGGAGATCATGCCGCTGGCGGACGCGGCCCGGAAGTACACCAAGCAGGTGCATTTTCGCCTGCCGTCCGCGCACCTGCAGCCTGCCGACCTGGTGAAGGCGCAGACATTGGTGGCGGCCCACGCGGGCAGGTGCCCGCTCTTTCTCTGTTTCCTCCGGCCGGAAGGCGGCTCAGTGGTCGTCGAGGCCAGCAGCCATTTTGGCGTGACGCCTTCGCTGGAGCTGGAGCAGGAAGTCAACCGCTTGTTCGGCGCCCAAACCTATTATGCCGTGGTGGACAAGACCCTGCCGGAGAAGCAGCGCCGCGCCTGGCCCAAGAAGAACGGCGCGGCCAATGGCGCCAACGGCCACGAGTAAGCGGACGCTGGTCCGCGGACCAGGCCGGGCGCGCTCAATGCAGGACCAGCCGGTAGAAGCGGGAACGGAACGAGGCCGCGTTGGGATCCACGAACTGCATCCAGTAGTTGGTGGCCATCACGTCCGATTGCCAGATGGAGGTCCAGGTTTGAAGATCGGTGGTGGCCTGCACCTCGTACCAGTGCCCTGGCGCAACGGGGAATTGGAGCGTCGCGGCGCCGCCGGCACCGCCGCCCGAATTGATGGTCATCAGGCCGGGAACGAGGTAGGAAATCTCGGGTGAATATCCGCTCTCGTCGCCATAGGCATCGTAAGCGGTCGCGGCGAAATAATAAGTGAGGCCGGGGATCAAATTTGAAACCGTGGCTGACAGGACATTACCCGCAGTGATCTTGTATGGATAATTACCACTGTTGGTTCCGTAATATACATTATAGCCGGACACGTCCGGCGAGGCGCTGGCGTTCCAATCGAGGATTACATTCTGGGCATGGGCTTTTTCCAACGTGGCGATACCGATCAGGACAACGAACAACCAATAACGGAAGTACTTCATGCCCTGTATGGTGCAAGAGCGATGCCAAGCAACCGCTCCGGAAATAAGTGAACCGGACCGACACTCCAATCCAGAGGCCGGCGCACGCGGGGAAAATCATTTTGGAAAGAACGGCGGCGGGCCGCGCTTCAGACTCCGATCAGGTTGGCGGGTTTCAACAACGCCCACTGCAAACTCAACTGCAACGTCATGGCGCTGAAATTCTGAAAATCCACCGGCTTGGCAATAAAGGATTCGGCGCCCAGCCGTTTGCAGACGGCGATGGCGTCGTCGAATTTTGAAGCGGTCAGGACCACCACGGGGATGTCGCGCGTGCGCGTATCGGCCTTGACGCGACGCAGGACTTCGAGCCCGTCGATTTTCGGCAAGCCCAAATCCAGCAGGATCACCTGCGGATGGTCGTTGATGCGGCGGTAGGCGAATTCGCCGGTGCAAAAGAGAAAGTCCAGGGCGGCGGCGCCGTCGCGAACGACAAAAATGCGGTTGGTCAAATGCGCGTTCTTCAGGGCCTGCACCACCAGCAGGGTGTCGTTGTCGTTGTCTTCCACCAGCAGAATGTCCACCATTTCATCATTGCGGAGCGGCGCCGAGCCCGTCTTGCTATCCAAGTCGGCGAAGAGGGTGAGCACGGAAATGCCCAAGGCATCGGCCAGTTTCTCGATGCTCTTCAGCGAGATATTGCGCGAGCCGCGTTCGATGTCGGAAATATAGCTCCGATGGAAGCCCGCGCGCTTGGCCAGATCATCCTGCGGGATCTTCAGCCGGTTACGCCAGTTTCTGACGGATGTTCCCAAACGTTTTTCAATGGGAATCTTTTCCATTGCGTCTCCTCCAACCTTATTATTGTCCACTATAATGTTTGTGCAACCGTAAATTATAGTCGGCAGGCCTTCAAACCTGTTTTTCCCAAAAATTCTTCACTGTCTGGTATTTTTAACGGACGTGGCTGAAGGTGAGACAGGGCCAAAACGGGCCGGGAATTGGCCTGAGACGGCTGGAATTTGTCCGTGCCGGGGGCGCGGTCCGGCGGCGGGTCAGCGGGCGGCGGCGGCGGTTTCCTTGGACTCGGGTTCCACCCATTTCCCGTGCTCCTTGATGAGGTCCACGAGACGATCCACCGCTTCGGCTTCGGGGATGTTGAATTTGATGGGCTGCTTGCCGACGTAGAGATTGATTTTATTGGGCGCGCCGCCGACGTAGCCGAAATCCGCATCGGCCATTTCGCCGGGGCCATTGACGATGCAGCCCATGATGGCGATTTTGACACCCTTGAGATGTTCGGTGCGGGCCTTGATGCGCGCGGTGACCGTCTGGAGATTGAACAGCGTTCGTCCGCAACTTGGGCAGGCCACGTAATCGGTCTTGAAGCTGCGGCAGCCGGCGGCTTGGAGGATGTTGTAGGCCAGGCGCAGGGACTGGCCCGCGCCGCTTTCCCCGCGGATCAGGATGGCGTCGCCGATGCCGTCGGCCAGGAGCGAGCCGATGACGACGCCGGCCTGCAAGAGCGCCAGATTGGGCGGCAGGGGCACGGGGTCGAAATGGAGGCAGTCCTTGAGCAGGATGGGATTGTTCCGGCCGAGCTGTTTCAGCCGGGCGGCGAGCAGGCGGAACGCGGCAATGGCGGGCAGGTCCACGCCGTCCTTGACGGTGACCAACTGCGTTTCGCAATTGATTTCAAAATCCGCGGTGGGATCAATTTCCGCCACGTTCAAATCCTCATAGACCGCCTCCGGTTTCACGTCGTCGCGGGGCCGGAGTTTGGGTGCCACCTTATCGAAGGCGGCGCGGGTGACGACGACGCGGATGAGCTGGCTGCCGCCGCATTTGACCTGTTCATTGAGTTCGATCTCGGGCGTCTCGCGCTTGGCGAAATGGAAGGGGTCGAAGGGGAAGTTCAAGTCTGCGAGCGCGCGGGCGAGCGCGGGCGCAGCGACGGGCTGCGCCGGGGCGAGGCGCGAACCGGCGTTCGCGGCCAGGGAAAGGCGGGGCACCAGCGCCAGCAGGTCGTTGCACACGGCGATTTCCTTGGGCGAATCCTCGGTGAGCGACACGCGGATGGTGTCGCCCAAGCCGTCGCAGAGCAGCGAGCCGATGCCGATGGCGGACTTGATGCGGCCGTCCTCGCCTTCGCCGGCCTCGGTGACGCCGAGGTGAATCGGATAGTTCCAGTCCGGTCCCAGCTCATCCAACCGGGCCACCAACAGGCGGTAGCATTCGATCATGACCTTGGGATTGGAGGCCTTCATCGAGAACTTGAAGTCGTGGAAATCGTTTTGGCGGCAGATGCGGGCGAATTCGAGCGCGCTTTCGACCATGCCCAGGGGCGTGTCGCCGTAGCGGTTCATGATGCGGTCGCTCAGCGAGCCGTGGTTGGTGCCGATGCGCAGGCAGCGCTTGAGGCGTTTGGCGGCCAGCACGAGCGGCGTGAATTTCTCCTCGATGCGCTTGAGCTCGGCGGCGTACTGCCCGTCGTTGTATTCCTTGATGGCGAATTTTTTGGAATCGGCGTAATTGCCGGGATTGACGCGGACGACCTCGACCCATTTGACGGCTTCCATGGCGGCCTCGGGCTTGAAATGGATGTCGGCGACGATGGGGACGAAGCAACCGCGCCGGCGCAGTTCGGCCACGATGGGCTGCAGGTTGGCGGCGTCCTTGACGGTGGGGGCGGTGATGCGGACGATCTGGCAGCCGACGGCGACGAGTTCAAGAGTTTGCTGGACGCACAAGGCGGTGTCCATGGTGTCGCACGTGAGCATGGACTGCTTGACGACAGGGTGACGGCCGCCCAGCACGACGCCGCCGTGCGCGGGGTCGCCGATGACGATTTCGCGGGTGGGGCGGCGCTGGTAAAAGCAGGGGGAATCGCAGTATTGCATGGGAAATTATTTTTGGGGGGCGAAGACCACCGGCACGTCGCGGTCGGCCCGGGCGCTCCGGATCCAGTCGCCGGCGTCGAAGAAGGCGATGTAGATCATGAAGGCGATGAGGAGGGCGGCGAAGCCGGACTGGATTTTTTCGAGGATGCGGGCGCTGACGGGGCGGCGGCGAACGACCTCGATGAGCGAGAGCAGGATGTGGCCGCCGTCCAGGACGGGGAGCGGGAGGATATTCAGCAGGGCGAGATTGACGTTGAGGATGACGCTGAACCAGAGCACGCGGCGCCAGCCTTGCTCGTCCTGGAGCAGGTTGTAATAGACGCGGCCGATCATGACGGCGCCGCCGAGCTGCTGCACGCCGATTTCGCCGTGGGGCTTGAACAGGGCGCCGAGCGTGTTGAAAATCTGCATGGCGCTGGCCTGGATTTGCTCCATCGGCCGGGGATGCAGCATGGTGAGGTTGGTGTCCGCGTGCCAGGAGAGGATGCCCAGGGAGGGGCCGCTGTTGGCCGGGGAGAGCGGTTTGACCGCCGTGATGGTGCGGTCGAACTGTTGGCCATCCCGGAGGATGGAAAGGGTGAGGGGGTGGACGACCGTATTGCTCATGTCATCCTCGGCGGACATGACGGACATGAAGCTGTAGGTTTTTTTGCCGTCGAGGGCCACGACTTGATCGCCGGGCTTGAGGCCGGCGAGGGCGGCGGGGCTGTTGGTGGCGAGTTCAAAGATGGTGGCCTGGTCCTCGGGGGCGATGAGGATTTTGCGGAGGGCCTTGCGTTCGTACCACTTGGTGGGGGCATGGGAGGGCACGGGATAAGCCATGGCCTCCTGATTATCACGCCGGTATTTGATGGCGATGTTCGTGCCCGTGCTGGTAACGATGCGCCAGGTGACGCTGTCGGAGGAGGTGGGCGCGAAATGGTGAACGGGCTGGCCATCTACTTCCAAGACGGTATCGCCGGGGCGCAGGCCGGCCTTCCAGGCGGGGCCGGAGGGATCCACCCAGCCGATGGTGGTGGTGTTGTCGGCCTCGATGGACGGCTTGCCGACCTGCCAGACGAGGACGGCGAAGGCGATGGCCAGCAGGAAACTGAAGAGCGGCCCGGCGAAGGCCACGATGATCTTGTCCAGCGGGGCGACGTTGGGCAGGGGCTCGGCGGTGTCTTCGGCCTTGCCCTCGATGGCTTCCATGGTGGCCATTTGGGGGAGGGACACGTAACCGCCGAAGGGGATGGTGCCGAGGGCGTATTCCACGCCGCCGATTTTTTTCTTCCAGATGGGCTTGCCGAACCAGATGGCGAAGCGCTCCACCTTGAGGCCGCGCCAGCGGGCGGCCAGGAAATGGCCCAGTTCGTGGACGCCGATGATCAGGTTGAAAATCAGGATGACTTCCAACGCTATGAGGATGTAATGCACGATGGTCATTTCAAAATCAGGAATACAGTATATCAGTCCGGAAAATAACCGCAAATGTTACCGGGCGGCCTCCCGCCGGGCCCAGGCATCGGCGGCCAGGATCTGGTCCAGGCTGGGATGGGGCACGGGCTGGTGCGCAGCCAGGACGCGGCGGACGGTTTCGGTAATCTGCGGGAAATTGATTTTGCGGTCCACGAACGCTTCGACCGCGATCTCATTGGCGGCGTTCAACACGGCCGGCAGGGTGCCCCCGATTTCGCCCGCCCGGCGGGCCAGGGCGAGGGCCGGGAAACGCTCGAGGTCCGGCTCCTCAAAGGTGAGGGTGCCGATTTTGGGGAAGTGGGTGTGCACGCGGTCGCTGGCGGCGCGGGCGGGGTAGGTGAGGGCGTACTGGATGGGCAGGCACATGTCCGGGCTGGAAAGCTGCGCCAGCAGGCAGCCGTCCACGAATTCCACCATGGAGTGGACGATGCTTTGGGGATGGACCACCACGCCGACGCGGGCCATTTCGATGTCGAAGAGCCAGCGGGCCTCGATCATTTCGAGTCCCTTGTTGAAGAGGGTGGCGGAGTCAATGGTCACCTTGCGGCCCATGACCCAGGAGGGGTGCTTGAGGGCGCGCTCGACGGTGATCTCGGAGAATTTCTCGCGGGGCCACTGCTGCGCGTCGCGGAAGGGGCCGCCGCTGGCGGTGAGCCAGAGCTTGCGGATGGAGCCGGGCGGCTTGCCGTCCAGGCACTGGAAAATGGCGGAGTGTTCGCTGTCCACGGCCAGCACGCGGACGCCGCATTTGCGGGCCTCCTGCATGACGATTTCGCCGGCCATGACGAGGATTTCCTTGGAGGCGATGGCGATGTCCTTGCCGGCGCGGATGGCGGCCAGCGCGGGTTCGAGGCCGGCGGTGCCCACGATGGCGATGAGCACGATATCGGCTCCCGGAAGGGTGGCGAGCCGGAGGAGGCCTTCGCGGCCGCAGGCGACTTCGCAGTCGGGGCCGAGGGTGTTCTGGAGTTCGCGCGCCTTGGCGGGGTCGTTGAGGGAAATGACGGCGGGATGGTGGCGGCGGGTCTGCTCGAGCAGCCGGGCGGCGTTCTTGCCGGCGGCCAGGCCGACGAGGCGGATCCGGTCCGGGAGGTCCTCAGCGACCTTGATGGTGCTGGTGCCAATGGAACCGGTGCTGCCCAACAGAACGACGTTTTTCATTTTGCTTTAAGATATACGATTTGCGGGCCGGTGGGCAGGTCTGAATTTGCGGATCATGGTACGAGGACGTGGCGGAGGTACACGTACATGATGGGCGCGTTGAACAGGAGGCTGTCCAGGAGATCCAGGATGCCGCCGATGCCGGGCAGGACGTGGCCCGAATCCTTGGCGCCGCACTCGCGCTTGAAGAGGGATTCGATCAAGTCGCCGATGACGGCGGTGAAGCTGAGGATGATGCCCAGGACGATGGCGTGATAAATGTTCATGCCGGCCAGGTGGCTGCCGAGGAAATGGACGAAGACGACGCTGGCGGCGGTGGAGACCACGATGGCGCCGCCGAAGCCCTCCCACGTTTTGCCGGGGCTGATGCGGGGGATGAGCTTGTGCCGGCCGATGAGCGAGCCGACCACGTAGGCGCCCATGTCGCTAAATTTGGTGAGCACGATGAAATAGAGGAGGAAGTACTCGCCCTCGACGCCGGGGAAGAAAATGATTTTCTGGAAGAAATTGAGGAGCCAGGGCACGTACATGAGGCCGAGCAGGGTGATGGCGATGGCGCTGAGGCCGGACGAATTATCGCGGGAGGCGAGCTGGCGGAGGCAGAGGCCGAGGACGAAGAGGATGAGAAAGCTGGTTTCGAAATCATTGACGCGGGCGGGGGTGTTGGAGATGCCCAGCCAGCCGTGCAGGTGGGCGAAGGTGCCGCACATGAGCAACACGCCGCCGATGACGCCGGAGGTCTTGAAACAGCGCAGGCCGCGTCGCTGGGCGAGGCCGTAGAACTCCAAAAGGCCGGTGAGGGCCAGAAAGGCGATGAGGAAGGCGAACACGCTGTCGGCAATGGCCCGGTGGCCGGAGAACATGGCGGCGATAATGCCGGTCCAGAGGACCACGGTGGAGGCGAGGCGGCGCAGGAATACCTGCGTCTTGGAAGGCGATGGCATGGGACGGTCCGGAACTGACATGAGCGCGAGAAATTAGCAGGGCCGGGGGCGAAAGCCAACGCTGTTTTGGGCCCGGCGGCGGGCCGGGCGGGCGGCGTTCAGAAGAAGGGGTTGTGGGCTTGTTCCTGGGCGACGGTGGTGAAGGGGCCGTGGCCGGGGCAGAGGAGGGTTTCGGGGGGCAGGGAGAGGATTTGTTCGCGGATTTTTTGGCGGGCGAGCTCCCACGACTGGTTGCCGCGGCCCATGGAGCCGGCAAAGAGGGCGTCGCCGACGATGGCGACGTGGGGGGCGTCTTCCTGCCAGTTGCCGACGAGATAGGTGACGCCGTCTTCGGCGTGGCCGGGGGTTTCGCGGTGGGTGACGCGGAGGCCGCCGACGTGGGTGATTTCGCTGGTTTTGTTGCGCTGCTCGACGGGCGCGGACTTGGAACCGGAATGAACGTGGGCTTTGGGCCAGGCGGCGCGGATTTTGGGGAGGGCGTCCACATGGTCCCAATGGGAATGGGTGATGAAGATATGGCGGAGGGTCAACTGATTTTCGGTGAGACAGTTCAGCACGGGCTGGGCGTCCAGGCCGGTGTCGAAGAGGGCGGCGTCGCGGGTGGCTTCATCCCAGACGAGATAACAATTGACGGTGAGGTCATCGCGGCTGGTGGTGAAGACGCGGAGTTCGCGCCAGCGGGAGAGGTCGGGGGGCGCGGGGAGCCAGCCGGCGGCGATGTCTGCGAGTTTTTTGGGGTTCAGGCCGACGAGGTTGGCAAGGGGGGCGAAGTTTATGCTTTGCCCGCCGGTCTGGCCGGATGCTTCGAGCGTGGAAAGGTCGGCCTCGGAAATGCCGGCGGCATAGGCGGCGGGGCCGGAGGCCACGCCGCTCATGGTGCGGGCCTTGCGGATGATATCGCCCAGATGATCCTCAAGTTGCATGGGGCCACAGTAACGGATGGGGTGGGGGCGGGCAAGCGGAGGTGGGGGATTTTGCGGGGTGCGGGCGGAAAAATTTGCCGGCCCGGATAGGAGGTGAAAGATTTAATGGCAAGCGACTCAGCGAATTGCATGGCTTGTCGGCCGGAGGGGGATTTGTTAGGATGCGTCCGTGTTCTTCGCCAAAAAACCGAAGCCGCGCGAGCGCTTTTACTTGTTTCCTGGGCAGGGTGGAAGCAATTATTACCGGAAGCAGAAGGTAATAATGCGCTGGACCCTGGTGGTGGCGGTGTTTTTTGGGCTGGCCCTGGCGGCGGCGATGTGGTGGGCGGCGCGGCTGCATTATTGAAGGGCCGCGCTTGACCGGGTGGGACGGGTTGTTACCATGCGAACAGACCATGAAATTACTGCGAATCATCCTGATGCTGGCGGCGGCGCTGAGCGTGCCGGCGCTTTCACGAGCGGAAGTGGCCGACGGCATCAAGGCCGTGGTCAATGACAAGGTCATCACGTATGCGGAGGTGGAGGACTACGCGCGGGACGCGGCGGGGGCCTTGCGGCAGCAATACGCCTCGCAGCCGGAGTTGTTCCAGCAAAAGCTCAATGACCTGTTGAATGACGCGCTGGACCAGCTGGTGGAGCGGCAGTTGATTTTGCACAGTTTCGACACGGACGGTTACAAGCTGCCGGATGGGGTGGTGGATCAACTGGTGCAGGACCGGATTCGCGACCAATTCGGGGACCGGACGACGTTGATCAAGACATTGCAGGCGAGGGGCATGACCTTTGAGCAGTTCCGGCAGCAGATCCGGGATCAATACATCACTTCGGCGATGCGCAACCAGAACGTGCAGCGGGAAGTGATCATCTCGCCGATGAAGATTCTGGATTATTATCAGAACCACCAGGACCATTTCCGGGTGGAAGACCAGGTGAAGCTGCACATGATTGTGTTGAACAAGACGGGGCCGGATGACACGAACGCGCTGCGGTTTGCGAAGGAGATTGAGGCGAAGCTGAAGGAGGGGGCGAACATCTCGGAAATGGCGACGATTTATTCGCAGGGTTCGCAGCAGCATCAGGGCGGCGAGTGGGGGTGGGTGGAGCGGTCGGTGCTGCGGAAGGAGCTGGCGGAGGTGGCGTTTTCGCTGGTGCCGGGCCAGGTGAGCGAGCCGATTGACGCGCCGGACGCGGTTTACATCATGCAGGTGGACGACAAGCGGACGGCGCATCCGAAGCCGCTGGCGGATGTGCGGGGGGACATTGAAAAGACGTTGCGGACGCAGGAGCAGGCGCGGTTGCAAAAGGCGTGGATTGACGGGCTCAAGAAGAAGAGCTTCATCCGCTACATCGAATGATCGCGGCCGCGCGCCGGTCGGCGCGGCGAACTTCAATATGACTGGCTGGCTTGGAATTTCCCTGGGCGACATCACGGGTGTGGGGCCGGAGGTGACACTCCGGGCGCTGGCGGCCGAAGCCGGGGCGGATCAGACGAAGTACCTGCTCATCGGCGACGCGCAGCGGCTGGGTCGGTTGAACGAGAGACTTTCCCTGGGGTTGGCGCTCCAACCCTTCACGGGCCACCAAGCGGATGGCCGGTTCTTCACCGTCAATTCTTTTCCAGAACCATTGCCGGAGGAGTTGCCGGCGGGTGCGGCGGCGGCGGCCCGGGCGGCGGTGACTTGGCTGCGGGACGGCGGGCAGCGCTGCCTGCGGGGCGAACTGGACGCGCTGGTGACGGCGCCGGTGAACAAGGAATCCATCATCCGGGCGGGGCACAAGTTCATCGGGCAGACGGAATTTTTGTCCGAGCTGGCGGGGGCCAAACGGACGGCGATGATGCTGCTGGGGACGGACGAGCATGGGCGGTGGCTGCGGGTGGCGCTGGCGACGGTGCATATTGCGATCAAGGCGGTGCCCCGGAAACTCACGGCGGAAAAGATCCGGCTGGCGATCGAGCTGGCGGCGCAGTCGTGCCGGGACTTGGGGCTGGCGCGGGCCAAGATTGCGGTGGCGGGGTTGAATCCGCACGCCGGGGAGGGCGGGGAATTTGGCGACGAGGAGATCAAGACGATCACGCCGACGGTTTTGGCGGCGCAAAAGCAGGGGCTGGACGTGGTGGGGCCGCTGAGCGGGGACACGGTTTTTTGCCATGCTCTGCGGGGCGAATTTGACGCGGTGGTGGCGATGTACCACGACCAGGGGCTGGCGCCGCTCAAGGCGGTGGCGTTCGACAGCGGCATCAACTGGACGCTGGGGCTGCCGTTCATCCGGACTTCGCCCGATCACGGCACGGCTTATGACATTGCGGGGAAAGGGGTGGCCAATCCGGGGAGCATGATTGCGGCCATCCGGCTGGCGAAACAACTGGCGAGGGGGCGGAGGTAGCCTCCCCCTGAACCCGAAGATGGTAAAACGAGCAACTCACCCCGGCCCTCCCCATGAACCCGGAAAACATTCAACCTTCGACAATCAACTTCCAATCCTGAA
>CAZHIM010000011.1:0-95247 GCA_964532525.1 uncultured Bifidobacteriaceae bacterium | reverse complement strand
TCAACTTCCAACCCTGAACGAAGGCGACAGCGCGAGCCCCTTCGATATTGGGCGTTGAATGTGGAATGTTGAATGTTTCTTTGGCGGTTCAAAGGTTCAATGCGCGGACGCTTTCGGGGATTTCTCTTCCCATGTTGCTGCGCAAACTCCGCAAAATGCGGCGAGGGGGAGACGTTCCCGGCGTCTGGGGAATCCCGCCGCCCGGCGCGCTTTGGGTCCAAATTAAGGACAGTGGTAAAATGCGCCCGGGGACCCGCTGACAGGGAGCCGGAGGGAGGGCCGGACGGCTGCGGCCGGAATTTGTCTTTCAGATTTCGCTTTTCCGTCCAGCGCTTTTCGCTTTTCATTTCCGTTCAATGATTATTGCCCGTTCCCCATTGCGCATCAGTCTTGGCGGCGGCGGTACAGATCTGCCGTCCTATTACGAAAAATTCGGCGGTTTCCTGATCGCGGCGGCGATCGACCGCTATGTATATATCACGGTGCACGAGACGTTTGTCCCGGACCTGATCGTGAAATATTCCGAACTGGAACGGGTGGCCGCGGCCGCGCAACTGAAGCATCCCATCATCCGGGAGGCCTTCGGGTTGCTCGGCATGGACGGGCATTCGCTGGAGGTCACCTCGATGGCGGACATTCCCTCCGGCACGGGGCTGGGTTCCTCCGGGAGCTTCACCACGGCGCTGTTGAAGGCGCTGCACGCGTATAAACGGAACCTGGTGCATCCGGCGGAACTGGCGGCGCAGGCCTGCGATGTGGAGCTGAACCGGCTGAAGGAACCCATCGGCAAGCAGGACCAGTACATCGCGGCTTTTGGCGGCCTGACCTGCTTCAATTTCCTGCCGGGCGGGAAGGTGGAGGCCTGGCCGCTGAAGGTTTCCGACGAAACCCGCGACAATCTGGAGGACAATCTGCTGCTTTTCTTCACCGGCTACTCGCGCAGCGCGTCGGCCATCCTGAAGGAACAGGACGTGAAGTCCAAGTTGGACGACAAGGCGATGATCGAGAATCTTCATTTCGTCAAGGATTTGGGCCTGCAAAGCAAGGCCGCCCTGGAGGGCGGGAACCTGACCGAGTTCGCGCGGCTGATGGACGTGCATTGGCAGCGCAAGAAGCAGCGCAGCGGGGGCATGAGCAATCCCAAGATCAATGAATGGTACGACATCGCCCTGGCCAACGGGGCGCTGGGAGGCAAGCTCATTGGTGCGGGCGGCGGCGGGTTTCTCATGTTTTACGCGGCGGACAAGGCACGGTTGCGCCACGCCATGCGCGAGAACGGCTTGAAGGAAGTGCGTTTTCGTTTTGATTTCGAGGGCACCAAACTCGTGATTTCGTGATGCCGCCCATCCTCCAGATTCCGGTGGCCATTCTGGCCGGCGGGCTCGCCACGCGGCTGCGGCCCATCACCGAAAAGATCCCCAAATCGCTGGTGCCGGTGGCGGGGCGGCCGTTCCTGGCGCACCAATTGGAATTGCTGCACGCGCGCGGCATCCGGCGGGCGGTCCTGTGCCTTGGCTTTCTGGGCGAGATGATCCAGCGCGAATTCGGGAAGGAGGCGTACGGCATCGAGCTGGAATACTCCTTCGACGGCGAGAAGCTGCTTGGCACCGGCGGTGCCATCAAACGCGCGCTGCCGCGGCTGGGCGGGGAGTTTTTTATCTTGTACGGCGATTCGTATCTGCCCATCGAGTATGCGCCGGTGGCTGAAGCCTTTCACCGCAGCGGCAAACTGGGCCTGATGACCGTCTATCACAACGAGGGCAAATACGACACCAGCAACGTGGTGTATGGCAACGGCGAGATTGTCGTTTATGACAAGAAGGCCCGGCTGCCGGAGATGCGGCACATTGACTACGGATTGAGCCTGTTCAAGGCGTCGGTGTTCGAGGCCTACGCGGCCGACCAGGTTTTCGACTTGGCGCAAGTCATGGGCAGGCTGGTGCGTGAGAAGCAGTTGGCCGGCTACGAGGTTCCGGAGAGGTTTTACGAAATGGGCTCGCCGTCCGGGTTGGCTGAGTTGGAAACGCTGCTGGCGCGGAAACCGTTGTAAAGGATCAGAATTCCGGTTTTTCGACGTTTTTAATGGGTAAAGCCAAGGCAGAGGGTTCTCCAAGAGCAGATCGCGGCTGGGCCGTTGGAGACCGCCTTCCCCCTCATCCTGGCCTTCTCCCTCGGGGAGAAGGAACGCGGGTTGTGGCCGGCGTGGAACTCGAAAGCGGCTCTCACCAATCCCGTCACAGGTTTTCCTGCCCAGCGGGGAGCGTGCCTCCCTTTCCATGAACCTCCGTTTCGAATTTAAAGCTGTGAAAGACTGGAAAGACCTTGGGTTAAATAGTTTAACGCTTACCCTCACCCCGGCCCTCTCCCCCGGGGAGAGGGAGAACTCGTTTCCGCGTCTGGGCAAAATGCTCGTGCTGGATACGCCACGGTTCAGGGGCTCAATGCGCGAACGGTTTCGGGGAAGTCTCTCCCCGAGGGAGAGGGCTGGGGTGAGGGGGAACGGCGCATGGCTGCTCAAGAGACTATCCGGGCCTGCTGCCGCCCTTTGAGAGGTTCGAGTGGAAATCTTCCCGCCCACTATAAACGTCGAAGAACGACAACGGCTTAAGTTTTTTGTCGCGGCCAACCAGAATTCACCGCTGAGACGCAGAGGCAAAAAAGGCCATGAAAACGAGGCGGGTGGAGCTATGCGATGCATATGTGCTTGCGCGGAACAAACTTGGACAGGATTAACCGGATGGTTGGGGGGGCGGGTGGGCGCCCAAAGGTTTTTAGGGTTTACCAGGGTTGACGATGGTGGGTTTTGCTGGGGTTTTCGCAGATTTTGGTGACGAAAAATGCAGGTTTTTGGGGCAAGCCTTGACACGAATTTGCGAATGGGCACAAATTTCAAAGCAGAGGGATTGCGCGGCTGAACGCCGGAGTCGTTTCCTGAAAGCAGCCCCAAGGGGGTTGAGCGATCATCGGGAGTGATCGGGGTGGGGACGGCTCGTCCCCACAAACAGCACCCCGGCAGGCGGTGCCTGAAGCGCCATGTCTGCGCGGAAAAAACTTGGACAGGATTAACAAGATTAACAGGATGAACGGGCGCGGAAAGCCGGGGCATCGCCGGGGCTGAGGCCCGGGAGGACCGGCTGCGTTGTGGTGGCAGTCTCACCCCGCGAGCATGACACAGAATGCGGTGGGGGTGTTAGTTAGCCGCTAACGGGAAATGCGTAAAACGTTGGAACGGAAGTGAATTCAGATCCAAAAAACGAGGTTTGACGCGAATTTCACGAATTTTCACGAATTATTGGGGAGGGGCCAACGCGAAGGAAACGGTGGGAACGGAGGGGTTTACGACAAATTTTGCCCGCTGAAAGTCAGAGGAATGCGCCCATCATTTGCGGCAAAAACGATAGAATACGTTGGGGTGAAGGCCCCTCTGAAAGGGTCGGTCCTAGGAAATTGGTATTTGTTCATTTTTCATATGGCCGTGTCCTGCCGGACCCCAGGCAGAAGTTTCGCCTGGGCTTGGCGCCGGGAACACGGCAACGGTTGGCGGATAGGGCGGACCAATTCCAGCGGGATCTTCCGGCACCGCCTGCCGGGGTGCCGGGACACTGGGGGGCGGTTACCGGGGGTGTCGCTCCCTGGTCGCTCAACCCCCGGCTAATTTCCAGAACGCCTCCGGCGTTCACTGCGGCGGCGGGCGGGGACAAGCTGTCCCCGCTCCGACGGGCCTTAATTTCCGGAACGACTCTGGCGTTCACTGGAGGTTGGCTAATTTTAGGAGCGGGTTTGGCTCCGACGAGCGAAGATTGGCATTTTCATTTCGGCGGGCATTGTGTTTCAATCTGGGAATCATGAGCTTTACCAAGCAATTTTTGGCCGAGGTCCAGCAGGTCACGGCGCAACTGGACGAAGCGGCGATTGAGAAATGCGCCGGGGAACTGGCGGCGATCCGCGAGCGCGGAGGGCGGCTGTTCATTTTGGGCGTGGGCGGGAGCGCGGGCAATGCGGGGCACGCGGTGAATGATTTCCGCAAGATCTGCGGGTTTGAGGCCTACGCGCCCACGGACAATGTGTCAGAGCTGACGGCCCGCACCAATGACGAGGGCTGGCCGACGATTTTCGCCGAGTGGCTCAAGGGCAGCCGCATCGGGGCCAAAGACGGCCTCCTGATTTTCTCGGTGGGCGGCGGCAACCTGGAGAAGAATGTCAGTCCCAATCTGGTCAAGGCGATTCAACTGGCCAAGCAGGTTGGTGCGTCGGTGGTGGGCGTGGTGGGGCGCGATGGCGGCTACACGGCGAAGGAGGCCACGGCGTGCGTGATTGTGCCGACGGTGAATCCGACGCATGTGACGCCGCACAGCGAGGCGTTCCAGGCGGTCATCTGGCATCTGTTCGTCTCGCATCCCAAGCTGAAGGTGGCGCAGACGAAGTGGGAATCGACGAAGTGAGCCGCGCCGATTGATTTCAACCACAGATGAACACAGATGGACACAGATTCGAAACGGAAAAGTTTGACGCGAATTGCGCGAATTTTCGCGAATTAATTCTGAATCGTTACGGCTTTGTTGAAACCGATGGACGCAAATGACACGGCGGCGGCGGGACGAAGGCGCGCGGTCTTTCTGGATCGCGACGGGGTGATCAACCGCGCACTGGAGCGGGAGGCCAAGCCGTATCCGCCGCGCCACTTGGGCGAGTTTGAGATTTTGCCGGAAGTGCCGGCGGCGCTGGCGCGGCTGAAGGCGGCGGGGTTTTTGCTGGTGGTGGCGACGAACCAGCCGGACGTGGGGCGGGGCACTTTGAAGCAAGCGGTGGTGGAAGAGATCCACGCGCACATGCTGGCGCGACTGCCGATTGACCGGGTGGAGGTTTGCTATCACGCGGGCAAGGGCGGGCCGGAATGCGATTGCCGGAAGCCCAAGCCGGGCATGTTGCGGCGGGCGGCGGCGGAGCTGGACATAGATTTGACGCAGAGCTGGATGGTGGGCGACCGCTGGCGGGACGTGGATTGCGGAGCCGCCGCCGGGTGCCAGACCATCTTTATTGACCGCGGATATGCGGAAGAGCTGAGACAGAGGCCCGATTTTTCGGCTCGCAATCTGGCGGAAGCTGCGGACATAATCACAGCTCGTTTAAATACTATGAAGCGGACGCTCAAAGAACTGAATATTAAAATCTTCGCCGATGGCGCGGACAAGAAGGGCATGTTGGAACTCAACGCCAACCCGGTCATCCAGGGCATGACCACCAATCCGACGCTCATGCGCAAGGCGGGGCTGAAGGATTTTGAGGCGTTCGCGCGGGACATTTTGCAGAGCGTGACGGTGAAGCCGCTGTCGCTGGAGGTGTTTTCCGACGAGTTCGGGGAGATGAAGCGGCAGGCGCTGAAGATCAACGGGTGGGGCAAGAACGTGTATGTGAAGATCCCGATCACCAACACGCGCGGCGAGTCGTCACTGGCGCTCATTCGGGAACTGGCGGCGGACGGCGTGAAGCTGAACGTGACGGCGATCCTGACGCCGGAGCAGGTGCGGGGCGTGGCCGGCGTGCTGAATCCGCGGGTGCCGGCGGTGGTGTCGGTCTTCGCGGGGCGGATTGCGGACACGGGCGTGGACCCGGTGGCGATCATGGTGGAGAGCAAACGGATTTTGGCGGGGCTGCCGCAGGCGGAGCTGCTCTGGGCGAGCGTGCGCGAGGTGCTGAACATCTTCCAGGCGAACGACTGCGGCTGCCACATTGTGACGGTGCCGCACGACATTTTGGGGAAGGCATTGAAAACGTCCGGTATGGATTTAAGTCAGTTGTCCCTCGACACGGTGAAGATGTTTGCCAACGACGCGAAGGCGGCGGGATTCACACTGTAATCAGATCCGCCCGGTCACGGCGGCGAAGACGTCGGCAATCTTGACGGATTCCATGGCGGCGAGGAGCTGCTCGCGGGAGCCTTTGATGTCGCCGCCGTCATAGCGGTAATAATCCAGGCCGTGGCCGTTGACGACGGGATTCTTGACGAGGGTGAACTCGTTTCCGTAGGGCCAGTTGGTGACATTCAAGGTGGGCGCTTCAATGACAATCTGATTGGGGACCTTGAGCGCGGCCGCGATGTGCATGAGCGCGGTGTCCACGCTCAGAAAGGCGGTGCAGCGTTTCATCAGCGCGGCGGTTTCGCGCAGACTCTTCGTTTTCGCCTCCATCGTCAAATCCAGGTTGGCTTGCGCGAGGACGACCTGGTGATCCTTGGCTTCCTCGGGGCCGCCGAAAAGCAGCACGTGGATATCCGGGCGCTCCTTGTTCAACTGGCGGACGAGCCCGGCGTAATTTTTCAAGGGCCAGCGTTTCAGCGGCAGGTTTTTGGTGCCGCCGGAACCCACGTGGAGGCCGAGGATTTTTTTGCCGAAGAGCTTCTGGTGCACCAAAAAGTCGTCGGCCCAGCGCTCCTCGGCGGGGGAGAGGAAGAGTTCCAGGGAATGGGAGGCGAGCTTTTGTTTGGCGCCGATGAGGGGGAGGATATCGAAATTGTTCTCGATGGAATGGCGGGTGTAATCCTGGGGCAGGGCGCCGGTGACGAGCCAGCGATCGAGCCAGGTGAAGCATTCGTATTCATGGCTGAGGCGGACCTGGGCGCCGGCGAGCCAGGCGGCGAGGCGGTAGTGGATGCGGCTTTGGGGATGGGTATTGATGGAGAGCTCGTAATGTTCGCGGCGCAGCGACCAGAGGAAGGCGAGGGCCTCGAATTTGCCGCAGCGGAGGAGGTTTTTCTGGAAGACGCGGTTGACGTGGGGATTGTTTTCGAGCAGGTCCTTGGAGCCGGGCCAGATGGCCAGGGCGTCAATGACGGCCTCGGGGAAATTGGCGCGCAGCTCGTGAATGAGCGGGGTGGCGAGGAGCGTGTCGCCGATGCCCGCCAGGGAGATGACCAGGATTTTCACAGGCGCGAGATTTTTTGCAGGAGACCGGTGGTGGATTTGCCCGGGACGAAGGGGACGAGGACGATCCGGCCGCCGGCCGATTCGACGGCGCGGCGCTCGTTTTGATCGAGGGTTTCGAGGGTATAATCCCCGCCTTTGACATAGATGTCGGGTTGGGCGGCGGCGAGAAACTTGGTGGCGCGGGTGTCGGCGAAGATGCAGACGCCATCCACGCTTTGCAGGGCGGCGAGGACGGCGGCGCGGTCGGATTCGGAATTCACCGGTCGGCCGGGGCCCTTCAAGCCGCGGACGGCGTCGTCGCCGTTGACTCCCAGGAGGAGGGCGTCGCCGAAATTGCGGGCGGTCTCCAGATAAGTGACGTGGCCGAGGTGCAGGAGGTCGAAGCAGCCGTTGGTGACGACGAGCTTTTTGCCGGTGGCACGAAATTGGCGCCGCCAGGCGGGCAAGTCGTCCCAGGCGATGATTTTGTCTCGGAAATTCACGGGGTTATTTGGCGGTTTTCTGGGCGCCAGTGTCCACGTAGCCGCTGAGGGTGGGATTGGAGCTGGATTGCGAGTTCGGGGCGGAGGCGCAGCCGGAGAGCAGGGCGGCGAGAGACAAGGCCAGGAGGGTTATTTTCAGAGTCGTCATACGCGGGGATGTTAGACGGCGGGAGGCTGGTCGGACAAGAGTTTCCAGACGCGCAGGGTTTCGGTGACGCCCCAGGCCTGGGCGTCGCAGCCGCGCTGGGTGTGCGGGGCGTCGCCATCGAGGATTTCGGGCAACTGGCCGAGGCAGCCTTCGTGCAAGAGCCGTTCGGCGCTGCGGAGATAGCATTGGGCGGCGGCGACGGCCGGCGGGGAGAAATCCCAGGCGCGCGCGAG
This sequence comes from uncultured Bifidobacteriaceae bacterium, assembly GCA_964532525.1. Lineage (GTDB taxonomy): Bacteria > Verrucomicrobiota > Verrucomicrobiia > Limisphaerales > UBA11358 > UBA11358. The sequence goes on along the minus strand of CAZHIM010000011.1, from coordinate 87,461 downwards.
CGCCTCGCAGAACGAGGGGAACGTCCAGGTCCAGGCGGTGCCGTTGTGATAGGCGGGTTTGCGGCGGGTGTCTTCATCGCCTGCGTACCGGGGCCAATAGGGTTCGAGGGGATTGTTCAGCAGATGTGCGCCAGACCAGACGGGGAGGGGTGTGGCGACGGGAAGGGGGGCGAGGGTGCGGAGGCCGCCGGGGACGACGAGATATTTTTGGGCGGCCGCGACGCAGCGGCGGGCGGGCTCCCCGGTGATGAGGCCGAGGCTCACGGCGAACAGACAGTTGCTGCGCAAGGCATCGCTCACGACGGCGTCGCGGGCCGGGAGGCCGGGCTGGGCGAGCAAGACATCGGCGAACCAGCCGCGATCTTCGAGCCAAAACAGCTTTTCGAAAGAAGCCTGGGCGCGCGCGGCGAGGCCGCTCCATTTGGGACGGTCGGATGCATCACCGATTTTGGCGAGCAGCCGGAGCAGGCGGATCCACAGGGCCTGAATTTCCACGGGATAGCCTGCGCGCGGGGTGCCGGCGGGAAAATTCGTATCCATCCAGGTGAAATGGGCGGGACTCCAGATGAGGGCGGAATCGGGGTCCAGGCGGATGCCGTTGGGGGTGCCTTGGGAATAGTTGGAGGCGATGCTGGCAAGGACCTGGCGGATGGTGCGGGAGCCGGCCACACGTTCGGCGAAGAAGGCGGGATCGAGCAAATCCTCGCAAACGACGGCGAACCAGAGGGGGGCGTCGCTGGTGTCGCGGTTGGAGACGTCGTTGCCGTTAATCGTATTGGGAAGGGTGCCGTGGTCCTCGAATTTGGCGAAGGTGCGGAGAATCTGTTTAACGTCGCCGGTAAGGCCGGCGGCAAGCAGGCCGCGGGCGCAGATGAGCGAGTCGCGGCCCCAATCGAGGAACCAGGGATAGCCGGCGATGACGGTTTTGAAATCGTCGCGGCGGACGACGAACTGGCGGGCGGCCTGGTTGAGTTGGGCGGCGAAATCGGGCGGGGCGGGGACGACGAGCTCCCGCAAAACCGGGGACAGGCTGTCCCCGCCCCGCGGGGTTTGCCAGCCGGATTCGGTGGTGGCGACCAGGGTGACGCTGGCGCCCTTGGCGAGCGGCAGTTCAAACCAGCCGGGGCTGTAGGCATCCCCGGAGGCGATCTGGCCGCGGGTCGCTTCGACGGGGTGGGGGATGTGCTCGCACCATTCGGGTTGGGGGTGATAGAGGCCGTCGCCGGCAAGGACGCGGAGCCGGCGGTCGGGAGCGGGCGTGAAGGCAAAGCCGATCTGGCCAGCGAGCGCGCGGGTGCTGGAGGCGAAATGAGCATCGGCGGCGGCGTTGCGGCGGGTCTCGGTGTGAAAATTGCGGTCTTCAATATCCACGCGGACGGTGAGACTGACTTCGGCGCGGGCGGGCAACTGTTTGCCGCAGGCGAGCTTTTCGGTGGGCCGGCTGAAATCGAAGACGACAGTGTTTTCGCCGGGCACCATTTTGGCGCGGAGTTCAATTTCCACGGTATGGCCGTCGCCGGCGTTGGCGATGAAATTCCAGACGGCGGGCGGGCCGGGGCGGAAGGCAACGAGATTCTTGAAATCGAGCGCGGAGAGGAAGCCGTCGGCGTTGACCCAGACGCGGAAGCGTTTGACAAGGACGTGGCGATCCACCGGGACGGTGGGGTGCAGGTTGGCGCCGAGCACGCAGTCGTACTTGGAATTGACGCGGCCCAGATCCACGCAGAGGCGGGCCATGCCGCCGCGAGCGTTGGTGAGCAGGACGAGGGAATCGGCCGGCGGCAGCGTCGGGATGGGCGGGGGCGGCGGGGAAACGGAAGCGACGAAACGGATGGCGGCGGCCGTTTGGTGGGGCGTGGCGGCGTGTCGCTCCAGGAGCAGTTGCGCGTCGCCGGTGGCGTCAGCAGGGGCGAAACAGGCGACGTGGACATTGCCGGCGGGGACGGACTGGACGTGGACGGCGGTGGCATGCCCGGTTTCCAGCGTGGCGCGGAACGGCGCCGGGTCTTCCAGCAACAGCCAATGGCCGGCGGGCACGACGGTGACGCGGCGGGCGTCGAGCAGGGTCCAGGTGACGACGCGCGGATAGAACGGGAGGGAACCAGCGCGGGCGAGGAGGTCGGTGAGGGAAGTGGATTCCGGGCGCGCGGCGAATTCGGCGGCGGCGGCGAGGAAATTCGCGGGGGAATGGGCGACCTGTTCCGCGAGCCAGCGCCAGTCCAGGCCGTCCACGGTTTCGATGGGGATGATTTGCCGGAGGGCGGTGAAGGCAAAGGCGGCCTGGGCGCGGAGGCGGCGGTAGGCTTCGCCGGCCAGGCCGACGGGCTGCTCGGTGGCCGCGAGGCAGTGGACGGCCCCGGGCAGGAGCGTGAAGACGGTTTTGAACCGGGCCCCGGCCATGGCGGGCAGGGGCTGGCCGAGCAGGTCAAATTTGAAAGCGGGGACATCGAGGGCGACGGAATTGGCCTGTTCGATGCCGGTATTGACGAGCACCAGGACGGCGTCCCGGCCGTCGGCGGATTGGCGGAGCAGCGCGTAAACGGGGGAATCGAGCGGGCTGAGGCGCGTGAGTTTGGCGCCATCAAAGAAACACGGGTGGTTGGCGATGAGCCGGTTGAGGCGGGAGAGCTCGGGCACGAGGTTGTCCGGGGCGTCCCAGTTGAGGCCGGTGTTGCCATGGACGCGGATTTTTTCGGTGGCGAGCCATTCGACGCCGCAGGTGAAGGCGAAGCCGCCGCGGGGGCTGGTGAGGGCGCAGAGGCGGTTGCGCAGGAGGGACCAGGCGCGGCCGCGTTTGGCGAGGCGGTCGTTATCGTGCGTTTCGGAATAGTTGATATAGGTGCCGATGGCGGCGTTCTGGCGGTTGGCGTAATCGAGGTAACGGGCGACGTCGGGGCCGGCGTAATTTTGGAACAGCTCGGAATAGGCCCACTGCATGCCGCCTAAGGTGAGGAGGTTTTCGGTGGTTTCCCAGGCGCCGCCGAGGCCCTCGAGGAGGAAGATGGTATCGGGGAATTCGTCCTGGACGCGGGCGACGATGTATTGCCAGGCGGCGGTGGGGATTTTATAGCCGGCGTCGCAGCGGAAACCGTCCACGCCGCGGCGGCACCAAGTGAGAAGGGATTCGGCGAGGATGTCCCACAGCCTGACGTCGTGCTGTTCAAGCTCGACGAGGTCTTCCCAAGTGGTGCCCCAGGCGCCGGGGCTGGCGAACTCGCCGTCCGGTTTCCGGAGAAAGAACTCGGGATGGTTTTCCTGCAAATTCGAGCCCCAGCCGGTGTGGTTGATGACGATGTCCAGGAAGACGCGGGCGGCGAGCGCATGGGCGGCTTGGGTGAGCTCGCAGAACTGGTCAATGCCGGTGGTGCGCTTGTCGAACTCGACGAGTTCGGGGTTCACGGCGGTCAGGTCGAGGGCGGCGTAGGGGCTGCCGTAGCGGCCGAACCGGGCATAGACGGTGGGCGTGGGATGGATGGGAAGGAGATGCAGGATGCGGCAGCCGAGCTGGTTGACGATGAACGGCAGTTGGCGAGTGAGGTCGCGGAAAGTGCCGGACGGCGGGATGGTGGCATAGCCGCGCGCTTCCAGGGATTTGATTTGGGCTTCGAGGCCCTCGTCGGCGGTGGAGAGCAGGTGTTTGGAGGGGCCAAAGAGGCGGGGAAAGGCGCAATAAACGGTGTTGGCGGTGCGGGCGAAATCCGGGTGGACGGAGATGCCCACGTCCGGGCCGTCGGGCCAGTGCTGCCAGTTTTTTTCGTCGAGCAGGTAGGGCTTGGCCTGGAAATAACCGACTTCAGCGAGCGGCAGCTCGATTTCCCAGCCGTCGGCGTTTTTTTGCATGGGCAGGTCGCGCCAGGAGGCGCCGGCGAAAGCGGCGCCGCCGGCATGGGCGGCGATGATTTCGCGGCGGCGAACGGCGGCGCGTCCGAGGTTGGTGCGGAGGCGGGCTTGGAATCTGGCGGGGTTGGCAGGATTCAGCGGGCGGAGCTGAAAATGGATTTTATCGCCGACGAAGCGCAGCAAGCGTTCGCCGGGGGCCGGAGCCATAATGGGGCGGGGAACTTCCACCTGCCGACGTTGTAGCAGGAAGGAGCGCGGATGAAAATTGAAAACGTGTTTACGCGGGTGGGTTGGGCGGGGTGTTTCAGGTAAATTTTTTGGTTTGATTAGGTTTGAGCCTCCGTTGATGTTGAACGGGTTGCAAAATATGGGACTTGCGGCATTTGAGGGGGTAATGGCGAGGGGCGAGAAGAGGGTTGGGAGTATGACCGGCGGCGCTGGTTCGCCAGCCTAGTCAGCCGTGCTCTGACGAGGCACGGCCACGGGGAGGGAGAGCAAGGTCCGGCGGCGTTGGCTTGCCGGGCGCAGACTTCAGCCGTTATGACACGACTCGCGTTCATGGTGGTCCACACTTTTACTCAGTTATATTAATATATCGTAAATGGATATTTTGTATAGAACAAAAGAATATTAAGTGGTGGGTATTGTATAACAATATAATGCCGAAGCGGTAAGTGGCTTCCGGCACCCCTGCCGGGGCGCGGGAAAATCGGGGGGGGCGTTTTCCGGGGGTATCGCTCCCGCTGGTCGCTCAACCCCCGGCTAATCTCCGGAACGCCTCCGGCGTTCAGGGAGAAAAAACGAGCGCCGCTGGGCGGGCAGTCGAGTTTAGCATTATTTAAACTTTTGGATCTGGTGGTAAATGGGCGGTAGTGCTCACGGTTTGTTCGGAAATGGGATACCTTGGGGTGGAATAAAATAACCTTTTCTTTGGATTGCTTTGGAAGGCAGGGCGATTTAATTTGGCAGCGAATTTGCTTGTTTCGTTAAAAAAATGGCGCTTACGGCATTGAATCCAGGTGAAGAAGCTCAATTGCAACAGACGATTGAGATGTTTGAGGTTATTGTGCAGTCGCAGCCCAATGACACACAATCGCTGGAAATCCTGAAGGAAGCGTATTCGAAGCTGGGGCGGGAGGAAGAATTGATCAGCACGTCCAAGCGGATAGCGCAGGCGTATTTGCAGCAGGGGCAGCTGTCATCCGCGATTCTGGAGTACGAGACGGTATTGCAGCGGCGGCCGGAGGATGGGGACGTACGGGCAGCGTTGAAGGAGATTGAGGAGCGGGCGAGCAGCGCGGCGGTGCAGACGCCGGACGGGGCGGGGTTGTCGGAGGTGACGGATACGAACTTGTTGCAGCGCAAGACGAAGGTGCGGGCGGCGAGTGAAGAGGTGGATGACGGCCGCAAAGCGCTGTACAAACTTTATGTGGACAGCCGGCTGATTACGGCGGGGGACTTTGATTTATGCTGGCGGAACGTGGATATGAGCACGCCGCCTTCGGATGTGGTGGAACCGTTCATCCAGACGCTGCACGAGAAGGGGATCTACCTGATAGACAAGTCGTTGCGGCTGCTATCGGACAAGTCGCGGGTGGCGTATTTGCCGCTGGACCGGTATGACTTGGACATGGACTTGGCGCGGGGATTTCCGGCGGACGTATGTCGGCGGTGGTGTGTGCTGCCGTTTGACCGGATGAGCAAAGCGATTTTGGTGGCGACGGCGAATCCGTTTAACCAGCAAGCGGCCAAGGAATTAAGCGAGGCGACGACGCACCGGCTGTTGTGGTATGTGGCGCCGCCGAACGACCTGTTGAGCAATCTTCGCAAAGTATTTCGTTGACCATGGCCAAAATCAAATCCTTTGCCGAACGGATTGCCGACGCGCTGGTGGAAGACGGGCTGCTGAGCGCCAACCAGATCCAGGAATTGCTGGAGCGGCAGCGGAAGGAAGGGGCGCGGCTGGTGAAGCTGCTGGTGGACAAGGATCGGCAATACGTCAGTCCGGATGATTTGGCGGTGTGCATGGGGCGGGTGCTGAACGTTTCGCCGATCAACCTGGCGCGGATGAACATTTTGCCGGACGTGGTGGAGTTGGTGCCCCGGGACACGGCGCACAATCACAAGGTGATTCCGGTGAGCCGGCTGGACAACAAGCTGTACCTGGCGATGGCGGACCCGCTGAACGTGCTGGCCATTGACGACGTGCGGCGCATCACCAAGCTGGAGGTTTCGCCGCTGATCGCCTCGGAGAAGGCGATCATGGACAAGCTCAACGCGCTGGACGCATCCAAGAGCGGGTCCATGGAGGACATCATCCAGGACGCGGAGAAGAAGCGGGAGGCGGATGGGGACGCGGACACGGTGGAAGCGGTAAAGGAATCGGTGGAGGAGATGAACCTGGACCAGTTGGCGGCGTCCAGCGAAGAGGCGCCGGTGATCAAGCTGGCCAACCTGATCATTCTCCAGGCGATCAAGGACCGGGCGAGCGACATCCATTTGGAACCGTTTGAGAAGGTGATGCGGCTGCGGTACCGGATTGACGGGGGGCTGGTGGACGCCACGCCGCCGCCGAAGCAGATGCAACTGGCGCTGGCCTCGCGCCTGAAGATCATGAGCAACCTGGACATTGCGGAGCGGCGGCTGCCGCAGGACGGGCGCATGCGGGTGAAGGTGAGCGGGAAGGATTACGATTTGCGGGTGTCGGTGCTGCCGACGGTATTCGGGGAGAAGATCGTGTTGCGCGTGCTGGACAAGAGCAATCTTTCGGCGAGCATTGACAAGCTGGGCATGGATGCGGTGACGTTCCGGCAGTTCAAGGCGGCGATTGACGCGCCGCACGGGCTGATTTTGGTGACGGGTCCGACGGGATCGGGCAAGACGACGACGCTGTATTCGGCGCTGAACGAGCTGAACAACCCGACGTGGAACATCGTGACGGTGGAAGACCCGGTGGAATTCCAGATTCCGGGGATCAACCAGGTGCCGACGAAGAAGGAGATCGGGTTGACGTTTGCCAGCGCGCTGCGCTCGATTTTGCGGCAGGATCCGGACATTGTGATGATCGGGGAGATTCGGGACACGGAGACGGCGGAGATTGCGATTGAAGCGGCGCTGACGGGGCACCAGGTGCTTTCGACGATGCACTGCAACGACGCGCCGGGGGCGATCGCGCGGCTGGACGACATGGGCATTGCGCCATTTTTGATTTCGTCGTCGTTGATTTTGTCCTGTGCGCAGCGGCTGATGCGGCGGATTTGTTCGCATTGCAAGGAGCCGGTGACATATCCGGCGCGGATGTTCGAGGATTTGGGGATAGACCCGACGATGTTCGAGGGGGTGCAGCTTTACCGGGGGCGGGGCTGCGACCGGTGCAAGAACTCGGGTTACGCGGGGCGGCTGGCGATCATTGAGGTGATGACGATCAGCGACCAGATCCGGAAGCTGATCATTGCGCGGGCGAGCACGCGGGAGATGGGCAAGCTGGCGATCAACCAGGGGATGCGGACGCTGCGAATGGTGGGGCTGGACCGGGCGCGCGAAGGGGTTTCGACGCTGGAACAAGTTTTGCTGACGACGTCGAACTTTTGAGGCGGGTCAGAACTGGCGCTGCGGCAGGGTGGGATTCTGCGGGGAGGAGGACATCCACGGCGGCGCTTGGACGAGGGCGGATTTTTTGGGCGGCGGCGGGAGCTGGCCGGTGACCGGGGCCAAGGGCAGCAAGCCGGTGGGCGTGGCAATATCGCTTTGGAGCGGCTTGACGCCGCCGCTGGCCGGGTTATAGGCCGGAAGCGGCTGCATATTGGGGTCGGATGCCGGGAGGGGCTGGCCGGAAAAGCCGGCGAGGACGGAGGGTTTGTCCGGGGTGGGGGCTTCCAGCAGCGCGCGAAAACGGTCCATGCCCGCCATTTGTTCGGGCGTGGGCTTGGGCGTTTGATCGGGCGTATTGAACGGGCTCACCCAGGTGGACTCAATGTCCTGGTTCATCTCGGTGGGGGATTTGGGAAGCGGATTAAAGAAGGGGTTCAGGCTGCGCGTGCTGCCGGGCAGGGTTCTGCCGGTGATGGAATTGCCGGGGGTTTCCGGCAGGCGGCCGTTGGCGTCGGGATCCTGGAACAGCTTGGCGGTGGGGTCGTCCGCGTGCCAAGCGAGGGAATTGGCCTGGTGCAGGAAATTGGTGGCGGCGGATTCGGAGCGGTGTTCCTGGCGCCGGAGGTAGCGGTCCTGGGCGGAAAGCTGGTCCTCATCGGGGTCGGTGATGCCGAGGAGTTTTTCCGGTGTGGGCAGGCCCAGGACTTCTTCGGGGGTCAGGAGGGTCCAATTTTTTTTATCATCCAGAAACTTTTGCCATTGGGGGCTGGTGTTCTGGGTGACAGGGCCGGGGGCGCCGGGCAGGATGTCAAAATCGGCGGTGGGGCCGCCGCCGAACAAGGAGACGGGGGCGCTGAAGGAGGCGGGGTTCGCCTGGTGGCTGGGGGGCAGGAACGCGTTGGCGGTGGCGGCGGGGTCCTGACCGGCGGGCCGGGAAAACTGGATGGACTGCTGCGCGAGGGCGGGGAGGCCCAGGGCCATTAAAGCCGCCAAGCCGCATCGGCAGACCGCAGAATTGAGCGCACGCGAAGTCATCTAAATCTTGAACTACTATGCTAGACCAATAGACAGAGACAGCCAAGGTCAAAAACAATTCAAATTTCCCGAGGGCGGGGCTGGAGATGGTCCTTACGCAGGACGGAAAGGATGGTAAAACGCGCAGCTCACCCCGGCCCTCACGCCATTTTGCCCCGCAGACTCCGCAAAACGCGGGGAGGGAGAAACGCTCCCGGCGTCCCGGCGGAGCCTTCGCCGGTTTTTGTTGGCGGGACAAGAACCATGCCGAGATGCGCCCGGCCGGGGCAGGGCGGCGAAATGTCACTTTCAATTCGCGGCGGGCGCCGGTATCTTCTGGGTCTTTCACTTGAAGGCGCAGGTATGGACAGCAACCGTGAACCAAAGCATTTTCTCAATCGCGAGTTGAGCTGGCTGGAATTCAACCAGCGGGTGCTGGATGAGGCGTGCGATCCGGGCAATCCGCTGCTGGAGCGGCTCAAGTTTCTGACGATAGTCAGCTCCAACCTGGACGAGTACTTCGAGGTGCGGGTGGCGGGGCTGAAGCAGCAGATTGAGAGCGGCAACAATGTGCGGGGGGTGGACGGGCTGACGCCCGTGGAGACGTTTGAGGCAATCACGCGGCGGGTGCGCCGGATGGTGGCGGAGAAGTACGCCTGCTGGCAGAAGGAGCTGCAGCCGGCGCTGGCGAAATACAAGATCCGGATCCTGGAGGCGGGCGATCTGGGCGAGGCGGACCTGGGGTGGCTGGCGGATTTTTATCACAGCCGGGTGCGGCCGGTGCTGACGCCGCTGGCGATTGACCCGGCGCATCCGTTTCCGCAACTGCTGAACAAGTCGCTCAACCTGATGGTGCGGCTGGAGATGGGGCCGGAGGGCGCGCGGCTCAAGCACCTGGCGGTGGTGCAGTGTCCGGCGATTCTGCCGCGGCTGATCCAGTTGCCGCGGGAGGATGACCGGCGCGATTATGTGTTTTTGGGCCAACTGATCGGGCATTTTCTGGCGGACGTGTTTCCGGGGACGAAAATCCTGGGGTACTGGGCGTTCCGGCTGACGCGGAACAGCGAGCTGTACGTGGACGAGGGGGACACGCCGAATTTGCTGAAGGCGGTGGAGGAAGAGCTGCACAAGCGGCGGCGCGGCCACGCGGTGCGGCTGGAGATTGCGCACGACTGTCCGAAGGCGATTCGCGACGCGCTGTTGAAGACGCTGCATCTGACGGGGCACGATCTGTACCTGGTGGACGGGCCGGTGAACCCGACGCGGCTGATGATGCTGTACCAGGGGAACCATTCGCCGGAGCTGCGCGATCCGCCGTTCCTGGCGCCGGTGGGCCGGGCGCTGGCGGGGCGGAAGGACATTTTTGCGGCCATTCGCGAGCGGGACATCCTGCTGCATCATCCGTATGAGAATTTCTCGAGCGTGGTGGAATTTCTGGAGACGGCGGCGACGGACCGGGACACGCTGGCGATCAAGATGACGCTGTACCGCACGGGCGGCGATCCGCGGATCATCGGCGCGCTGATGGACGCGGTGAAGAACGGGAAGCAGGTGACGGCGGTGGTGGAGTTGCGGGCGCGGTTCGACGAGGCGAACAACATCGAATGGGCGCGGAAGCTGGAGGAGAACGGCGTGCACGTGGTGTACGGGCTGGTGGGCTACAAGATTCACGCCAAGGTGACGCTGGTGGTGCGGCGGGAGGAGGAGCGGATCGTGCGCTATGTGCACCTGGGCACGGGCAATTACAATCCGAGCACGGCCAAGCTGTACACGGACCTGAGCCTGTTCACCTGCCGGGCGGAGTTTGGCGAGGATGTGACGAACCTGTTTAATTTGCTGACGGGGATCTGCCAATTTCCGGGGATGAGCAAGCTGGTGGTGGCGCCGTTTGATCTGCACGCGCGGCTGCTGCGGCTCATCGGGCGGGAGGCGGAACAGGCCCGGCGCGGGCTGCCGGCGCGGATCATCGCCAAGCTGAACTCGCTGGTGGAACCGGAGCTGATTGAAGCGCTCTATGCGGCGTCGCAGGCGGGGGCGAAGATAGACCTGATTGTGCGGGGCATCTGCTGTTTGCGGCCGGGGGTGGCGGGACTGAGCGAGAACATCACGGTGCGGAGCATTGTGGACCGGTTTTTGGAGCACAGCCGGGTGTATTATTTTGAAAACGCGTGCCAGCCGGAGATTTTCGTGGGCAGCGCGGATTGGATGCCACGCAACCTGTTCCGGCGGATCGAGGTGGTGTTTCCGATTGAAGACGGCGTCTTATGCGATCGCGTGTTCCGGGAGATCCTGCAGGTGAGCCTGGCGGACAACACGAAGGCGCGGTTTCTGCGGCCCGATGGCAAGTATGAGCGGGCGACGATCGGGCCTGGCGAGAAACCGCATCGCAGCCAGATGGAATTCATCGCGCTGGCGCAGCCGAAGTCGGCCCAAAAAGCGAAGGAGCGGTACCCGCGGGTGCGGCTGGCGGCCCCGCCGTTTTCGCGGCAGAAACGGGCGTCAGGAGCCGTTAATCCTTGGACCAGGCCGTGAGGAGATTGTTGGTGGCAAAGGTCAGGCGGAGTTTGCTTTCGTAGTAACTGGGCGCAGTCTGGATGATGCCGATGCCGCCGGGGTAGCCGTAGTAACCGGCGCCGACGACCGCGGTGCCACCGTTGTAGTAGCGGCTGATCCATTCCGCCACCACCTGGCCATCGGTGAGCCGGGCCTGTTTGTCCGGCGGCCCAAATTCCTTGATGGCCTGGTCGTAGGTGTAATGGTCCACGCGGCTGTTCCAGTCAATGTGATGGATGGCGCAGCCGGCCAACAGAACGGCGATGATGACGCTGAGGACGAGCTTCCCCGCTGGATTCACGTGCATAAGGAAAATCTAATCCAGGGCGCGCAAAGCGCAATGGGAATGCGACCATCGCGGCGGGCGGGCCGGCGGAGAAATTATCTGACATTTCCGGGCGGGTATGGCAATTTTAGGCACATCATCATGCTGGCGTGTTCAACCTGACAGCCATGAGGAAGGCGCATTTTTGGCTTTGCCTGTTGTTGCTGCTGCAGATTTCGGCAGAGCCTCTGTTGGCCGCCGGGAGATTGCTGGCGTCCGGCCACGTGCCGCCGGCGGTGAGGCGGGGAACGGCGCAGTGGGTGGGGGCGGTGGCCGGCACGAACGAAGTGCGGCTGGCGCTCTGCCTGCCGTTGCGCGGGGGCGGCGAATTCACGAACCTGCTGGCGGCCCTGTATCGTCCGGGCAGCCCGGAATATCATCATTACCTGAAGCCGGGGGAATTTGCGGCGCGGTTTGGGGCGACGGGCGGCGATTACGCGGCGGTGATCCGGTTTGCGGAGAGCAACGGGCTGCGGGTGACGGCGCGGCACGCGAACCGGCTGGTGGTGGACGTGGCGGGGCGGGTGGCGGACGTGGAACGGGCGTTGCAGGTGCGGCTGAACTGGTATCGGCAGGCGGGGCGGGCGGGGGATTTTTTTGCGCCGGACCGGGAGCCCACGGTGGCGGCGGGGGTGCCGTTGCTGCGGGTGAGCGGCCTGGATGATTATTATCAGCGCCGGCCCCAGGGGCGCGTGGTGCCCGCGGCGCTGGCGCCGCCGGCGATGGAAGCGAATGGGGGAACGAGTCCGCTGGGCACGTACATGGGGAATGATTTTCGGCGGGCGTACCTGCCGGGGACGACGCTGACGGGCGCGGGGCAGAACGTGGCGCTGGTGCAATTCGATGATTTCCACCCGGACGACGTGATGAATTACGAGGCGCTGATCGGGCTGACGAACAACGTGCCGGAATTGATGGTGATGCCGGTGGACGGGGGCGTCGGGACGCTGGGCGGAGGCAGCGCGGAAGTGGCGCTGGATATCGAGATGGTGCTGGCGATGTCACCGGGGGTGTCGAACATTTATGTCTATGAAGCGCCCAACCCGAGCCCGTGGGTGGACATTTTGAGCCAGATCGCGAACGACGATCTGGCGGCGCAGGTGAGCTGCTCGTGGAGCGGCGGGGGACCGGACCCGGCGGCGGAGCAGATTCTCCAGCAGATGGCGGTGCAGGGACAGTCGTTTTTCAACGCGGTGGGCGATTCGGATGCCTACACGAACCTGGTGGATTTTCCCTCAGGCAGCCCGTATGCCACGGAAGTGGGGGGGACGTATCTGGCCACGGATACGAATGGGGTTTATGCGGGCGAAGCGGTGTGGAACGAGGACGACGGGGAGGGCAGCAGCGGGGGCGTGGTGCTGTCGGCGGCGATGCCGGTGTGGCAGGCGGGGGTGGACATGACGACCAACGGCGGTTCGGCCGTCTGGCGGGACGTGCCGGACGTGGCGCTGACGGCGTATGGGGTGTTTGTGGTGGCCGATGAACAGGAGAACATGGGCATCGGCACGAGTTGCGCGGCGCCGCTGTGGGCGGGGGTGGCGGCGCTGGTGAACCAGCAGGCGGCGCAATTGGGCGGGGCCCCGGTGGGGTTTCTCAACCCGGCGATCTACGCCCTCTGCCGCGGGACGAACTATCCGGCGCTGTTTCATGACATCATCCAGGGCAACAACACGAATGGCTACAGCCCGACGAATTTTTTCGCCACGCCCGGGTACGATCTCTGCACGGGGTGGGGCACGCCGGCGGGGACGAACCTGATCAACGCGCTGACCACGCCTGATCCGCTGGGGCTATTGCCGCCGGATGAGTTCACGACGAGCGGCATGGTGGGCGGGCCGTTTGGCGAGACGAACTGGGTCATTACGGTGACCAATGCCGGGGCCGGCGAGCTGGACTGGGCGCTGGGCGGGGTGCCGGCCTGGCTGACGGTTTCGGCGACCAATGGCACGCTGGCGGCGGACGCCGCGACGAACCTCATGGTGCAGTGGGTGACCCCGAACCGCTGGCCGGCGGGCGGCTATCGCGCGGCGCTGATGTTCACAAACCAGGCGCTGAGCCGCATCCAGAACGTGCTGGTGGACATTGAAGTTGGGCAGTCCATTGTGGAGAACGGCGGGTTTGAAACCGGGGATTTCACGGGGTGGACGCTGGTGGGGGACACCATTACATGGCACGCGATCTGCAATGTGGTGGCCACCGATGCGGATTATCCGGGGGTGGTGCACTCGGGGAATTTCGGGGCGTTGCTGGGCCAGAACGGGTATGCGGCCACGCTTTCGCAGACGCTGGCGACGATGCCCGGCCAAGTCTATCTGGTTTCATTTTGGCTGGACAATCCGGAGAGCGGCAGCGGACAGCAGTTCAGCGCGTATTGGGACGGCGCGGAACTGACGAACCTGTGCGAACCGCCCGCGTTCACGTGGTCCAATGTCCAATGTGTGGTGCTGGCGGAAGACACCAACGCCACGCTGGAGTTTGCCGCGGAGAACGACCCGCACTATTTTGGTTTTGACGACGTGACGGTGACGCCGGTGCCGCCGGTGGCGTTCACGAGTTACCAAGTTTCCACCAACGGATGCCAGTTCGTTTGGCTGTCGCTGGCGGGGCTGAATTACCAGGTGCAATACACCACAAACCTGGCGGAGGATGGCTGGCAGAGCTTGGGAATGGTCCCGGCGGCCACGAATGTCACGATGTTTGTGGATACCAACGGCCCGAGCACCTTCAGCCAATGCTTCTATCGGCTGATGTTGTCGCCGTAGCGGGCTTCAGCAGGCTCTCGGGGGCTTTCCGTGGTGAAGGCCGCGACAATCGGGCGGTGGTCGGACGCGATGCCCCAATTGGGAATGAAAGGGATGCCGGTTTCGCCGGGGAGCCAGTTTGGCTTCAGGCCGGGGCTCAGGAGGATGTAGTCAATGCGGGAGTACGTGTCGTCGCGGCCGTAGAAATACGTCCAGGAAACGTCGCGGGGCTCGAAGTAGGGCGCTTCGGGGCGGGCGGTGTCGCCGTTGCGCTCGGCGGGGCGGGTGTCAATGAGCCGGTGCTTGCCGCGGCCGATGATTTCGCGCAGGGGGGCGGAATCCTTGGTGTCGTTGAAATCGCCGAGGACGATGAGCCGGGCCTGCGGTTCGCGGGCGAGGCGGGCGTCAATGATGGCGCGCAGGGCCCGGGCCTCGGCCAGGCGTTCCTCCGCTTCGTCGGCCTCCGGCGCGGCCAGGCGGGATTTCAGGTGGGCGGCGATGAGGGTGAAGGTGAAATTGGTGGCGGCCTGGAGATCCAGTTCGGCGAAGCCGCGTTTGACGAGAAAGCGGCGGCCGTCGAGGAGGAAGGCATCGTTGGTATGGGGGCGGCGGGCCAGGATGGGCAGCTTGCTGAGCACGGCGAGGTGGATGTTGGTATCGAAGCCCTGGACCTGTTCCCAGTAGGGAAAGACCCGGCCGCGGGCCTGGAGGGAGGCCCGGAGTTCCAGCAGGGCGTTGGTGCCGCCCATTTCCTCCAGCGCGATGACGTCGGGATTGATGGTTTCGATGCTTTCGCAGACCTTGGCGCGGGCGGCGGCGGATTTCACCCGGGGCCGCGATTCGGTGGGTTGGTCGAGGTAATTTTCGACGTTGTAGGCGGCCACGCGGAGGGTATCGGCCCGGGCGGGGAAACAGGCAATGCCGAGGGCGAAGACGGCGATCCAGAGCCAGCCTCCCACGCCAAGCCCATGGGGGACAGGGAATGAAAGCGCGCGTGGCCTGGGGAAATTCACGCGGGCAGGGGGGCCATCTGATTGGTGAATGAGTTTGGGCGCACTCACCGGGGGGTTATCGCAAATTCCGGCGGGCAAGTCAACGGGAGGGGGGGCTGCAAACGATTTTGCCAAATCGGCCGGAACTGGTACTCTTTGCGCATGTCTCGAACCAAGGTAAAGCGAGTGGTGGAGGAGTTGCACGACATGCAAAGCCGGCGCGATTACCGGGAGCTGTCCATTGACAAGGTGGGCGTGCGCGGGCTGCGTTTTCCGATCCAGGTACGGGACAAGACGCGCAAGGTACAGGACACGGTGGCGACGATTGGCATGTTTGTGGACCTGCCGAAGGAATTCAAGGGCACGCACATGAGCCGGTTTGTGGAGGTGCTCAATGCGCACGGCAACATCATCCACGTGGAGAACATCACGGCCATATTGCGGGCGCTGCAAAAGCGGCTGAATGCCACGACGTCGCACCTGGAGATCGAGTTTCCGTATTTCATGTCCAAGCGTTCGCCGGTATCGGGGAAGGACAGCCTGATGGACTATTGGGCGCGGTTTGATGCGGCGGCGGGCGGGGCGAAGACGGATTTTGTGCTGACGGTGAAGGTGAACGTGACGACGCTGTGCCCGTGTTCGAAGGCGATTGCCAAATACGGGGCGCACAACCAGCGGGGCGAGGTGACGGTGGCGCTGCGGTTCAAGAAGATCGTGTGGATTGAGGACGTGATTGAGATCGTGGAGTCATCGGCGAGTTCGGAGCTGTACGCGCTGCTGAAGCGGGAGGATGAGAAGGCGGTGACAGAGCGGGCGTACGAGAACCCGGTGTTTGTGGAGGATCTGGTGCGGAACGTGGCGTTGCGGCTGAATGCGCATCCGCTGGTGACCTGGTATCGGGTGGAGGCGGAGAACTTTGAGAGCATCCACAATCACAACGCCTACGCGTGTCTTGAGAAGGGCGGAGGGGCGCAGTTGATGTAAACCAGGGCGGGGGGGGCGAAAACAGCCGATTGGGGCCGCGGTTACCGCTTTGGGACAGGGAATTTAAGAAAGTTAAAGATTTTAGTGGTAAAATTGCACCACTTTGGTAGATTCCGGCCCCTTTGATGATATAATTGGTGGTCTGGCTTTAAGGGCCCGACCCGAAACCTTTATTTGAGTTGTGATTGCGAAGAAAAAAGAAATAATTAAGAAGGTAGCCCCGCCGCGCCCGAAGTCCGCCGTCACCACGACGTCGGCGATCTTGGGGCGGCCGGTGGCCAAACCGACGATTCACACCGGAGGGGACCTGAAGAAGGTCAAGCCGGAGTGGCAGAAGTTCTATGTGCATCTTCTGGAATTGCGGGAGCAATTGGTCCGGCAGATGAACGGTCTGGCCAAGGAATCGGCGCAGGAACTGGCCGGCTATAGCCTGCACATGGCCGATTCGGGCACGGACAATTTTGACCGGGATTTCGCGCTGAGCCTGCTGTCCTCGGACCAGGACGCGGTGTACGAGATCGAAGAGGCGCTCAAGCGCATTGAGCGCAAGACTTACGGCGTCTGCGAGTTGACGGGCAAGCCGATTCCCCGGGCGCGGCTGGAAGCCATTCCGTGGACGCGGTTCACGGTGGAGGCGCAGGCGCAATTGGAACGGGAAGGGGCGCTGAGATCGCGCCGGCTGGGCACGTTGGGAACGATTGATTCGCTGACCACCCCGGCGGAGGGGGAAGCGGAAGAGGCTGAGGAAGCCGAAGAGAGCAAACCGAAAGAAAAAGAATAATTTATGTCGCGAGAAGTCATCACCATTGAATGCACGGAAGCGCGCAAAGAGGGCAAATCGCCGTCGCGCTACACCACCACCCGCAATAAGAAGCTGCAGACGGAAAAGCTGGAGGTGAAGAAATACAATCCCGCCCTCCGCCGGCACACTTTGCACAAGGAGATCAAGTAATTTATGCCCCGCAAGACCAATACTGAAAAATCCGACAAGCGCGGCGGCCGCTCGCGCGAGAACCGCGCACCGCGTCCGAAGCCCAAGATTGACTTCACCATTGACGCCTTGGACTACAAGAACACGACGCTGCTCCGGCAGTTCGTGACCGACCAGGGCCGCATCCTGCCGCGCAAATACACCGGGTTGCCCGCTCCTTTCCAGCGGCGCATGACCACGGCGATCAAGCGCGCCCGGCAGATGTTGTTAATGAAGTAATTTTTCCCCGCCGCCCGGCCAGATTCGTGGCCGGGCGGTTTTTCGCTGTTCGTCCCGCCCGCCGTCCTCCGGCCGTTCGACCGGAGCGTTGGTTGATGTCCTCAGCCGACAAATTTGGCACCCCCCACCGCGTTCTCCCCCAGGCCGAGGATTTCTCCGCGGCCCACCTGGGACCAGGCAACACGGGAATCAAAAACCAGAACTGCTTTGGCTCCGGACACAATCGTTCACCCACTGGAATTTTGAGGCGAACAAACCATCTTCGGCAACTCTGCCGATCCGGGCCCGGCGAACCAGCCGGATATGAAGAAGGCGGCGAGAGACTCGCCGCCTTTTCTTCAAGCCATTTCTTCAGTCATGTCTTCGGCGAGCCAGTCGCCGATCTGCAGGAATTCACGGATTTTGCGCCGTTCATGGCGATTCTTGAGGGATTTTTTGGAATGATGTTCTGCTTTGCGGAATGGATGCTTCGGATTGCGAATGACTTCGCCCATAACTTCGAGTGTCTTCATCATAGCATTTTCCTTTCAGTTCACTATGTAGCGTAAATGATGCCAGCCTCTTCCGCTCAAAACCGCTGGTAATCATCATATTGTCAGACAGCCTGTGACAATCTGCTGTTCAAATTTTCTCAGGCCCAACAAAAAGCGCCAGAGCGCCATTCGTTTTCGGCCCGGCTTGCCAGCAGTTTCAACTTCACATCGGCAAACGCGCGCCGCACTTCAGCAAATTCTGCGGCCAGGATTCCCGCCAGCACCAAGGTGCCGCCGGGTTTGAGCCGGTTGGCAATGCGCCGGCGTTCGGCGATGAGGAGTGTCGAGATTAAATTAGCACAGATCAGGTCAAACTGCATCCGGGAATGCAGCGGCAGCCGGGTGATGTCATGGCGGGTGAGCCGGAGGCGGTCCGCCACGCGATTTTTCCGGGCGTTTTCCTCCGCCACGCGCACGGATGCGGGGTCGAAATCAAAGGCGTGAACGGGCGTGTAACCGAGCTTGGCGGCGGCGATGGCGAGGATTCCCGAGCCGGTGCCGATGTCCAGGAACGAGCGCGGGGCGGCGGGCGCCTGGTGCCGGACGATTTGCCGGAGGCAAAAGGAGGTGGTGGGGTGCTGGCCGGTGCCGAAGCTCAATCCCGGGTCGAGGATGATGACGGCCTGGTGGGCGGCCGGGCGCCGCCGGCTCCAACTGGGCTTGACGAGGAGCGAGCGGATGCCGGAGCGGGCCTGGCCGGGGCCGGGCTTGATTTCCAGCGGATGGAAGTGGCGTTTCCAGGATTCGGCCCAGTCCTCGCGTTTGACGCGGGCAAGCTGGATTTTCGCGGCGCCGATGGGCAGGCCGAAGCTTTTGATGCGCGCGAGGCCGGCGGCGATTTCCCGGCGGGTGCGCGGGCCGGGGAAATCTCCCGGCTCCCCGAACACGCTGACGTGGCTGGTCTGGCTATCCAGGTGGAAATAGGCCACGGCGGCGCGGCCGGTGATGGAGGCGAGCAATTCGCAGACGGCGTCTTCGGCTTCGGCCGTGGTGACCACGGAGAGGCGCCAGAGGGGCGGGGCGGTTTTCATATCAAAAGTCTATGCGGCCGGCCGGCGCTTTGGCCGCGGGAATTCACCTCAGGCCACCAGGTCGCGCCAGGGCGTGAGATTCAGCAGCTCGATCTCGGCCATGTGCGCGTGCAGGGCCACCTGGGTGACGCCGGCGTATTCGATTTCGAAATGGTTGGTTTTGGGGAGGGGCAGCTTGAGCAGGATGGCGAGGATCATGCGGATGACGCCGCCATGGCAGAAGATGGCGATGTTTTGGCCGGGGTGCCGGGCGAGGATTTCGCGCACGCAGGGCTCGACGCGCCGGCGGAACTGCGGGCCGCTTTCGCCGTTGGGCACGCCATGGTCCTGGATCTGATCCAGCCACTTGTGGGAGGGAAATTTGAACTGCTCCTCCACTTCCAGCCAGCCCAAGCCGGTCCAGTCGCCGAAATTGATCTCGCGGAGGCCGGGCATGATGGTCTGCTGGTGGCCGTTCAATTTGAGCGTGGGGGCGAGGGTCTGCTGGACGCGCTTCATGGGGCTGGCGTAGATGGCGTCAATGGTCTTGTGGCGGAGGTAATCGGCGAGGATTTGCGCCTGCCGCCGGCCGGCGGGCGAAAGGTTCATGTCGATCCAGCCGCCGAATTTTTTTTGGTAAGGCGGCTCCACCTCGCCGTGGCGGATGAGGAGCAGGCGGGTGGCGGGGGGGGCCGGCGGATTGGCCGGCGATTGGGGGGAGGCAGCCATGGGGGAATCAGCCTCGCGCGATGGCCGCTTGCTGCGCCGCGAGCAGTTCGCGGATGCCGCTTTTGCCGAGGGCCAGCAGGGCCGCGAGTTGTGATTCCGTGAACGTGGCCTCCTCGCCGGTGCCCTGCAACTCGATGAATTCGCCGCGCGAATTCATGACCAGGTTCATGTCCACGGCCGCCGCGACGTCCTCCACGTAGCACAAATCCAACAGGGGCGTGTCGGCCACGATGCCGACGCTGACGGCGGCGATGGGCGCCAGCAGGGGATTGCCGGTGATTTTTTGCCGGGCCTGCAATTTCTGGATGGCGAGGGAGAGCGCGACAAACGCGCCGGTGATGGCGGCGGTGCGGGTGCCGCCGTCGGCTTGCAAGACGTCGCAATCCACGCAAATGGTGCGGGGCCCGACTTGCTGGAGATCCACGGCGGAGCGGATGGCGCGGCCGATGAGGCGCTGGATTTCGCTGGAGCGGCCGTCGAGCTTGCCCTTGGAGATGTCGCGGGGTTTGCGATCCAGGGTGGAGTAGGGGAGCATGGAATATTCGGCGGTGAGCCAGCCGCCCTCGACCTTTTGTTCCTTCATCCAGCGGGGGACGTTTTCCTCGATGGTGACGCCACAGATCACGCGGGTGTTGCCCCACTCAATGAGCGTGGAGCCGGCGGCGTTGGGCGCGATGTGGTTTTGAAAGCGCAGCGGGCGCAATTGACTGGCGGCGCGCCCGTCGGCGCGGATGAAATCAGACATGCCGGGATGGTAGGGCGAATCGCCGGAGCGCGAAAGCGAGAAAACGCCCGCCGGCCGGCGGGCGGCAGGCCCGGATGCCCCATTTTGCTCCGCGGACTTCGCAAAACGCGGGGGAGAAACGCTCCCAGCGTCTGAGGCATCAAGCCGTCCGGCGCGCCAGCGCCGCAAATCAACACCTAATCCGGCGCAATGAGCGTTTGCTGACCGCCGCCGGCTTGGGCGGGAACGGTGGCCTGGACGGGCGGCAGCTTGTCAAAGGGAACGACGTTGCAGCGCCCGGCCCAGGCGTCGTACAAGTCGGACAGCTCCTTCACTTTTTCCGGATGGGTGGGGGCCAGATTGTTTTGTTCGGTCCGATCGGCCTCGGTGTCGTAAAGCTCCCAGGGATCCCCATGTTCCGCCACCAGCTTCCATTTTTGGAGCCGGACGGCGCGATTGCCCTCGTGTTCCCAGAAAACCGGGGTTGTATCCGGGCGGGTTTTGCCCGCGAAGACCGGGAGCAGGCTCCGGCCTTCGAGCGGCAAGACTGAATGGCCCTGGTAATGATCCGGATGTCTGCCCCCGGCTAGCTCCACGAAAGTGGCTATGAGGTCGGTGACATGACCGAACTGGGCGGACACGGTGCCGCCCCGCGTGATGACGGCCGGCCAGCGGGCGATGAAAGGCGAGGCAATGCCGCCTTCATGGGTAAAATGTTTGTAGCGCAGGAAGGGCGTGTCGCTGACATTGGCCCACGGCACCCCGTAGCTTTGCCAGACGTCCTCCGGCCCGGCAAAAGCCCCGTGTCCGTTGCCCACCTTCATGGGGCGCCCGTCGCGCGTCCGGCTGGGGACGTCATACCATTGACGTTCGATCACCTCGGCACAGGCGCCATTATCGGAAAAGAAGATGACGAGCGTATTCGTCTCGATGCGAGCCTGTTTGAGTTCGCGCAGAATCCGGCCCACGCCGGTGTCGAGATGTTCCACCATGGCGGCGTAGGTGGCCATGCGGTTGGCTTCCCAAGCTTGGTCTTTGACCTCGTTCCACGGCCGGACGCGCGGATCGCGCGGCGACAGCGGCCAGTCGTGGTCAATCAGCCCCAGAGCAATTTGACGGTGATAACGATTGGTGCGGGTCACGTCCCAGCCGGCGAGGTAGGTTTGGCGGTATTTGGCAATGTCCGGCTCGGGCGCCTGCAAGGGCCAGTGCGGCGCGGTGTAGGCGACGTACAGGAAGAAGGGCGCGCGGCCCTTTGCCAGGCGGGTGAGGTCCGAAACGGCGTGGTCGGTGATGACGTCCGTGTAGTAAAAGTTGGTCCTGGCGGGGCGAATGGGCGTGTTGCCGCTGACCAGCGAAAACGGATCGTAGTAACTGCACACGCCGTGGATGGTGCCAAAATAATCCTCGAAGCCGCGCTGGAGCGGCCAATCATTCTTATTGTCCCAAAACGGTTCGTCCGTCTCGTGATCGAGCTGTTTTTTCCCGTCGAAGTAGATGTGGCTCAGGTGCCACTTGCCAACCATGGCGGTATGGTAATTGGCCAGGCGCAGTTCCTCGGCCATCGTGAGGCAGTTCCGATTCAATTCGCCGCGATAGCCCGGCAGCCCCTGGTCCTGCATCATGTTGCCGACCCCCGCCTGCTGCGGATACAGGCCGGTGAGCAGCGCCGCCCGGGAGGGACAGCAGCGCGGCGTGGTGTAAAATTGTTTCAGGCGCAGCCCTTGCGCGGCCATGCGGTCGAGGTTCGGGGTGTGAATTTCGGAGCCAAAACAGCCCACGTCCGAAAATCCGAGGTCGTCCGCCAGAATCAGGATGATGTTCGGCGGCGGATTCGTCGTTGCCGCCAGACAACGCGTGCCGGCCAACAAGATCAGCAAGAGCGCCACAACTCCGGGCATCAAAGACTGCGATTTGCGGTTCATCAAGCTGGAAAGATAATCAGCGTGCCGCGGCGTGGCAATCGTCCAAGGCGACGAGGGCGAGCTTCTTCATACTTACATCGCTTTCTTGGGACGTTGGATGGAATTCATCGTGGATGGCGGATGTCTTTTTAGAATGGCGGCACTCACCAGAGTGCCGCTACGGCCGCGTAGCGGCGAACTGGTGTTCGCCGCCATCGTCTCACATCCCTGCTTTGCGGGGGAAGGTTTTTGGGGTTGACCAAGGTTGACCAGGGTTGACCAGGGTTGACCGGCGGAAGGCGGAACTTTTCAGGCGCGCTGCGCGGAATTCTTTGGGGCGCAGGGCGATTTTGGTTTTTTTGGAATGCGCGGACATGTCCGCGCTTGAAACTGGGCGACATGTCGCCCGGTTCCAAAGCGGTGACATGTCACCGTCACTCCAAAACCTGACGCGCGCGACTGTGACTTGGTTGATTGCGAGCCGTCGAACGCCGGGTGGGGGCACCCGGTTGGCGGCAACCGTTTTGGCATGAACGGCGTTCATCATGGTCCGATGGCATCACCGGACGGTGGAATCTATAACAAAAGAGTATTAATGTCGAGCTTTTATACGATATTGTGATATTAAAATATCACAAAAATTCAATTCTGGGCAGTGCGGAAGGAACGGGCCTGTTCACCGTAGTTCCGGCGGGGCGTCGCAATTGCGCGGAGCATCATGGACTGCGGCTGTGTCCCGCTCGACGCGGGATCAGCCGCAGCGCGTCGGGCTCCCAAGGCGTATTGGGTATTTCCGAGGCGGTTATTCCTGCGAAGCTGCTGCGGCTGGTCTGCGACACAGCCGCGGTCCGGGCCCGGCTTCATCAGCGCAGTGCCACGCCGCTTTCGTGCGGGCGACGGTGTGCACGCGCTCGCGGCTCGCGCGTGCGGGCGAAAGCGCCGTCGCCGCTGCGCTTTGCCGGTGCAGTCCATGACGCGAACGGAATCGCCGGGCGTGTCGGAATTGCGCGGAGCGTCATGGAGTGCGGCGTGGTGTTCCTTAAAACTGTCGCGCGCACGCACGGATGCGAGCCAGCCATTGAGCATTGTCTCCGGAAAAAATCGGGCTTACCATCCGCGGATTGGTTACCCCTGATTCAATTTTGACATGAACTACAAATACCTGTTCGCCTGCATCGGTTTTTCCTCGTTGACGGCGCTGTTGCCGGGCGGTGCGACTGCATCTGCCGCTGACGTGCGCCTGTCCGATTACATTTGCCCGCTCGTCGGGGTCCAAGGTGAAGGCAACACGTATCCGGGCCCTTCCGCCCCCTTTGGCATGGTGCAATTCAGCCCGGATACGGACACGACCAACTGGGATACGGATTCCGGCTATGAATACACCGACCGGACGATCATGGGTTTCAGCCTTACGCATCTCAGCGGCACCGGCTGCCCCGATCTGGGTGATTTTTTGTTCGTGCCGCAGGTGGGCCAGCCGGCTTATGAAGCGGGGCGCAAGGATCGTCCGGCGGAGGGGTATCAGTCCACTTTCTCCCACGACGAGGAATCGGCGTCCGCCGGTTATTACCAAGTGAAGCTGCAAAAATCCGGCGTCACCACCGAGCTGACGGCGGGCGAGCGCGCGGGGATGCTGCGGTTCACGTTTCCGGCGAGCAATGAGGCGTCGGTGCTGGCGGACCTGGCCCATGTCATCAACGGTGGCCGCTGGCGCATTGCCCAGTCGCGCCTGCGCATCGAAGACGGCTCGACGATCACGGGCTTTCATCTGGTGAACGGCTGGGCCAAGGAGCGGTATCTCTATTTTGCCGCGCGTTTTTCGCGGCCGTTCGACGAGGGTGTCATCATCAAGGATGGCCAGCCGGTGGTTTACCAGAGCTATATCAACTACCGTTTCCGCAGCCGCAACGAGGCGGCGGGAACCAACTTGCAGTTCCTGGCCAAATACAAGACCGGCGCGGGCGAAGTCATCCAGGTGAAAGTGGCCGTTTCGGCTGTGAGCGCGGCGAACGCATTGCAGAATCTTGAGGCGGAAATTCCCGGCTGGGATTTCGACCGGCTGCGGGAGACCACGCGGGCGAAGTGGGACGCGGAGCTGGCCAAGCTCCAGATTGAGGGCACCGACCGGCAGAAGAAAACGTTCTACACGTCGCTCTATCATGCGTTCCTCGTTCCGAATCTTTACCAGGACGTGAACGGCGAGTATCGCGGGCTGGATGAAAATATTCACGACGCCGGGAAGCTCAACAAATACACGGTGTTTTCGCTCTGGGATACGTTCCGCGCCGAGCATCCGCTGCTGGCGCTGATCCAGGAAAAGCGCGACTCCGACATGATCAATTCGCTGCTGGACCACTACGCCCAGAGCGCCGATCACTTGCTGCCTATGTGGGAACTTCAAGGCAATGAAACCTGGTGCATGATCGGCTACCACGCGGCACCGGTGATCGTGGACGGCTATTTGAAAGGGGTCAAAGGCTTCGATGCCAAGCGGGCCTACGAGGCCATCAAAGCCACCGCGATGAATCCGGATTACGATGGCCTGGCGGCCTACCGGCGGCTTGGGTGGGTGCCGTGCGACCAGGAGGATGAATCGCTGTCGAAGACCCTGGAGTATGCCTACGACGACTGGACCGTGGCGCAGATGGCCAAAGCGCTGGGCAAAACGGGCGACTACGATTATTTCATGAAGCGGTCGGCGAGCTTCACAAATGTCTATGATCCCGGGCTGGGCTGGATGCGCCCAAAGGATGCGCATGGCAACTGGCGCACAAATTTTGACGCGCATCTGTTCGGCGGCGGCAGCAACCTGCAGGATGTGACGGAGGCCACCAGTTCGCAGTATTCCTGGTTCGTGCCGCAGGACATTTCCGGGTTGATCGCGCTGATGGGCGGGCCGGAAAAATTTGGTGAGAAGCTCGACTCGCTGTTCAACGCCACGCAGTCGGACGGTTTCAAGAAGGACCTGTCGGCGGACGATCTGCGCGGCTGCATCGGCGAATACTGGCACGGCAACGAGCCGAGCCATCATGTCATCTATTTATATAGCTGCGCCGGCCAGCCCTGGAAGGCGGCGGAGCGGTTGCACCAAGTCGTTTCCACGCAATACGGCTGTGATCCCGGCTCGCTCTGCGGCAACGACGACTGCGGCCAGATGTCAGCCTGGTATCTGTTCACGTGCCTGGGATTTTATCCGGTGTGTCCGGCGAGCGACTACTATGTCATCGGGGCGCCGCAAGTTCCGAAGGCGGTGATGCACCTCTCCAACGGCAAAGTATTCACCATGACGGCGGAGAATATTTCGGACGAGAACATCTACGTGCAATCCGTGCGGGTGAACGGGAAGAACTGGAATTCGGTGTTCCTGCCCTGCCGGGAATTGCAGCGTGGCGGCCGGATTGAATTCGTCATGGGGCCGCAGCCAAACAAGGCGTGGGGTGCCGCGGCGGCTTTAAACGGCTGGCAGCTTCGGTGATGCTGGCGAAGTTCAGTGGATTTTTTTCTAAGAACTTTCGGTGTCGGGTGTCGAACGATTGATGGGTAATCACAATTCCATGAAAGCAATCGCAACGCTTGCCGCGCTTTCCTCGATGACGCTTGCCGCGGGCGCCGGCCCGTCGGCGGAGGCGGATAAGCTGGTCACCGCCAACACGGCGTTCGCCTTCAATCTGTTGCAGCAGGTGAGCCAGGCGCAGCCGAACGCCAACGTATTCCTCTCGCCGTTCAGCGTTTCCTGCGCGTTGCAAATGACGGCCAACGGTGCGGCCGGCGCAACCCGGGCGGAAATGGAGCAGACCTTGGGAACGACGGGGGGCGACCGGACCGCGCTCAACGCCGCGTATTTGAGCCTGAATCAGGACTTGGAATCGCGGTCGGGGGTGACCTTGAACCTGGCCAACGGCATCTGGTATCGGAAGGGCGCGCAATTCAAGCCGGCCTTCGGGGAAATGAACCGGAAATATTTTAACGCGGAGATCGCCGGGGTGGATTTTCTCGATCCGCACACCGCGGCGGTTATCAACGATTGGGCCGACCAGAAGACCCGGGGAAAAGTGAAGGCGGTGGTCCAGTATCCCTTTCCCGATCAAACCCGGTTGGTGCTGGCGAATGCGGTTTACTTCAAGGGCAAATGGGAAAAGCCGTTTGCCAAACGCGCCACGCGTCCGCGCGAGTTTCATCTGGCGAACGGGAGCGTGAAGCAAACGCCCATGATGTCCGAGGACGGGCAATTTGCGTATCAGGCGCAGCCGGGGTTTCAGGCGGTGAAATTGCCGTACCAGGGCGGCTTCCAGATGGAGTTGTATTTGCCGGCTCCGAATTCAAACCCATCGCGGCTGCTGGCGGACCTGGCGCAGGCGGGAGCCTGGCGCGAGAAGATTCAAAGCGGGTTCAAGCGACAGGAGGGTTCGGTGACGGTGCCGAAGTTCAAAATCGAGTACGACGTCGTGCTGAACGGGGCGCTGCAAACCCTGGGCATGAAGACCGCGTTTTCCCGTTCGGCGGATTTTACCGGCATCGCCGACGAGAAATTGTGGATCAGCCTGGTAAAGCAAAAAAGCTACGTGGACGTGTACGAAGAGGGAACGGAGGCGGCGGCGGTGACGACGGTGACCATGGTCGGCGCCGCCGTGAGAATGCCCCCGCCGGACCGGTTCAACATGGTATTGGATCGGCCGTTCATTTTTGTGATCTCCGACGTGGCCAGCGGTTCCCTCTTGTTCATGGGGATCGCGAATGATCCGGTGAGCGGCGACTAGGCTTGGCGCGCGCCGCGGGTCGGTGGAGATTGCGCCTGGTTCAAGTTGAATGGCCCGGATCTGCTCCGGAACCCGCGTCTCAACAAAGTATCGGGAAAAGGGATGGCGTCAGCGACGGCATGGTCCGCAATGATGAAACAAACCAAGTCATCCGGTCTGGTGTTGCGCGATTGCTGCGCCGCCTCCGGCGGGTGAAGGAAGGCGCCTTTGCGGGAGGGCGGGGCTACTGCCGCAGCCGGAAAAATTGGCGGGGGCCGGCGCTGGAAAGGTTCGTGCAGGGATGGGGGGCCCCGGCCACGTCTTGGTAAGGGCCCGCGGGGTTGGGGGCGGATTGCAGGACGAAGTTATCCTGCCATTGGAGGACGAAATTCGTGGAGCCAGCCAGGAGACTGAGGGTGGGACCGTAAACCGTCAAGCGGGAGACATCGCTGGTGGCCAGCCAGGGGCGGGCGTCGCCCGGCGCGACGCAGGTATAACAATTCGTGAAGGTGACGTTGGAGGCATGCCGGACGTAATAGCCGTAGGCCGGCAGGTTGGTCCAGATGGTGTTTTCGGGATACTGCCCGCTGTATTCCACCGGGGGATTGGTGGGAATGAAACTCAGCGCGCCCTTGAAGGAAATATTCACATGGTCGAACAGCAGATTTTTCAGCGGGTAAACAACGCCGTTCGTCAGGCAACCAGTGATCGGACAGCCGCGGGTGTCGGACATGTTGGACCCGGTGATGTCGCGGAAGGTGAGGCCATTGATGCCGCCCACGGCCGCGCCGCTGCGGCTGCCCAGAAGGACGAAGATGGCGTTTTGGCAGCCGGAAGATGCGATGCGTTGGAAGGTGACATCGCTGATGGTGCCGCCGTCCACGGACTCGACCGCCATGGCCGAATGGGCGGTGTTGAAGACGGCACAATCCTGAAACGTGATGTTCGTGAACGGCCCGGTGCTGGCGGTGCCGAATTTAAGGCCGTTGGACTGGGACCGCGTGATGGTGCAATTCTCCACGAGCACATCGTTGACGCCGCGCGAACTGCCACTTTTTAGACAGATGGAATCATCGCCGGAATCTATCGTGCAGCCAGCGATGGTGACGTGCCAGCAGTCCACCACATCGCAACCGTCGCGGTTCCCGCCCAGGCCGTCGTCGTTCACGTTCAGGTTGCTGATGGTCAGGTAATCGGACTGCATATTGACGACACTCCACATGGCGGCGTCCACGACGTTGATATCATGGATCCACACCTGATTGCAGAGGGCGGTCCACAGGGCGATGGGCCGCGTGGCTTCAACGCCGGAGGTGAAATAAGTGCGGCCGTTGCCGTTGATGATGCCGCCGCCGGTCACGGTGACGTTGGAGGAACCTTGCGCGTAGATCAGAGCCATGTCGCAATTCACCTGCTGGCCGTTGTTGGCGGGGGGATTCAGGATGGAATAATCATTGGTGCTGCCGCTGCCCAGCAGGGTGGCGGTGGGGTCAATGTAAAGCGTGAGGTTGTTGGTCAGCACGATGGTCCCGGAAAGATAAGTGCCGTTGTGCAGCCACACGAACCCGCCGGCGGGACAGGCCCGGACGGCCGCCTGGATGGCGGCGGTGTCTTTCGTGGTGCCATTGCCGGTGGCGCCATAATTCTTCACATCCACCCAGAGGGCATTGGTCTGGACGGTATTGAACCCGAAGGTATTGGTGGTGCTGTTGCCGTTGGCATCGGTGGCAATGATGGACGCGACGCAGAGGAGGTTGCTGGAGACAGGCGTCGTGTTGGTGCCGAGGAGTCGTGTGGTGGCCGCGGCGGTGTTGAACGTGAGCGTTTGGGGCACGCCGTTGAGCAGAAGGGTTACGTTGGCGCCGGTGACGGTTGAGGCCTGCGAATCCACCTCAAATGAAATCGGGGTTGCCGGATTGACGAAGAAGGCGCCGTTGGTGGGCTGGAGGCTGGCGATGACCGGCGGCACGAGCGCGCTGGAAATGATTTGCATCCGGTTGAAGTTCTGGTCGCCGTCCTGGCATTGCAGGTCGTAGCAGGCCACACTGTCAATGGTGCCCGTGCCCGCCAGCGGCTGGCCGTCGGTCAGATACAGGATCGCGCCGTTTGTGGCACTGAGGATGACCAGCCGGTAGGTGTCATTCGGCTCCAGGGTGAATTGGCAATTCAGGCCGGCCGTGGTGAAGGGAATGCCGGTCGGCGTAATGCCGTTGCCGTCCCGGATGAGGAAGCTGCCGCCGCCGGCCGCGTAATAGAAATCGAACCGCGCGCCGGTGTCATAGTCGAGGAAGCTGCTGGCGGCGGCGCCATTGCGCAGGGCAAAGCCGCCGCGGTTGTTGGTGGTGCCGCCACTGGCGATGCCCTTGGCCTGCCATTGGATCTCGAAGACCTGGTTCGTGGCGAGGGAGGGGAAGCCGCGAATCGCGACGGCTTTGTTCGTACCGGCAGACAGCGGCGTCTGGCCGTTGTAGTTGCCGTTGGCGAACATGCCCCAGGAGCTGGCGTTGACGGTGGCGATGTTGCTGCCGTTGCCGTTGTAGAACCCGGCATAGTTCTGGTGTGTGTTGTCGCGGGTGGTCTGCAACAGGATCCAGGGCGTGGTCCAGCCTGAGCCGGTGTTCATGCCATTGGTCCAGGTTTGGGCGGCAACGCCGACGGGATTATTGGTAAGGACCACGCCGTTGCCGGCGTTGTCGCACGCGAACACCTGCGCGCGGAGGAAAACCGGCGTCGCGAGTGCGGCGGCGGCCGCCATTACGAGCGCAAGTTTGGGCAATGGATTCACGCAGGAGTCGTTAATGTTAGAGCGGGGTGCGGATTTCGTTACGGTGCGCCGCCCCACTTACCTGGCCACTTCCAGGATTACCTTCGCCTGACGGACCGGGTCGCCGCCGGAGCGGCTGGTGGGCGCGGACGCGTCGGATTTTATTACCACGGTGAAATAGCGGGTGGCCGGGTCATATTGAATATCGTCGTCCTCGGCGGCTGCAACCGTGACCGCGGGTTTGGCGGAGGCGTAGCCGTGGAGCGTCACCGACGGCTCATTGGCTGCGAGCGCCAGGCCGATGGTCAACTTCCCGGGCTCGTCGCGGAGCGAAGTGATGCGCTGCTTGCCTGTGCCGACAAACTTATGTTTGTCGCCCAGGAAGGCGATGCCGCTTTTGCCGACCGGGGCGATCACATAAAAGGCGGAAGCGTCGGGGGCCAGCGGTGCGGTAAAGGCGCCGCCGGGGGCCAGCTTTTGGCCGGTGCCGGCAAAATAGTCATAGACATAGGCGGATCCGTCCAGGCCGATTTCCCCGAGGGTGAAACGGACACTATCGGCCGGCGTTTTGGTCCGATTGAAGGCGAAAAGATATTCGGTTTTGACGCCCTCGTGGTCGGTATAAGTGCTCGCGGCCAACGGGCCGGGCTGTTTGTCCGCGTCGGCAATGTAGCATTGATCCAGCGGCACGATGGCGGCATCCGGTTTCACAATGACGCCATCGGCGCGGACGGCTTGGAGCAGGTTTTCCTTGTCC
Source organism: uncultured Bifidobacteriaceae bacterium (assembly GCA_964532525.1). Classification (GTDB taxonomy): domain Bacteria; phylum Verrucomicrobiota; class Verrucomicrobiia; order Limisphaerales; family UBA11358; genus UBA11358. Next base: position 57,054 of record CAZHIM010000011.1, on the reverse strand, counting down.
TCGGTGCCCAGCAAATCGCCGGTGCCGACGGGACCCGCGGAAAGCGTGGAGAGCAGGACGTTGTCGGTTTCCGGGCTCATGTACACATCGGTCCAGGGCCAGATGCCCATGGCGGAAGCCAAGCGCGACGTGTAAAGAAAGTCGTTCCACTTATTGGTGTTGAACCGGTCGCCGCTGGTGCGGATGGTGGTCAGATTGTCGTAGCGGCTGCCCTGGAGGAAGTAGCAGGGGTAGGGCATGCAATATTGCAAGGTGACGCCCTGCTCCCGGCACGCGCGCGACATATTGTCGAGAAAGGCTTCCGCCGTGCCGAGGTCGCTGCTGAAGGCCGGCGAATAAGTGTAGATCCGGTCGAGCCAGTCCTGCTCGTAGGTGACAATGCCGGACGTTTTCAGGTAGCCGGCTATGTGGTCCCACCACTTGGGGTCCACGGCGGCGATGCCGGAGATTTTGTAGTGGTCATGATAAGGGCTGGCCGGATCAATCCAACGGCTGTGGGTGACGAGGGGGAGCCCGACGGCCTTTTGAAAGGCGTCAAGTCCATGGGGAAAGAGATTGGTGTGCGCCCGGTATTCCAGGAGCCCGCCATACCGGTTCCATTCCCCGGCCGGGAGGCGGTCGGATTTCCGGTCCTTGCCCGGCCGGCCGTCGGCGTCGGTGGTGGTCTTGTAATACCACCAGGAGTCCAGTTGGAGATACCGGATGGGAATCTGCTCCTGGCGATAGCGGTCCACGAGGTATTGCAGCGTGCCGGTGTAACCCTTGTCCAAGTCGTAATTATAGTAATAGCTCGCGCCGTTGTCGGTCCAATAGCCGAGATATTTCAGGACGGTGTCCGCGTCATAGGCGGGCCGCGCGGCGCCCTGCAAATCCACCAGCGCCCGCCCCCAGAGACTCCAGGTGCGGTTGATGCCCGGCCCGCAGGCCACGAGCGTCTGCTGGGTGAAGCCGGCGGGCAAGTTGCGCAAATTGGAGTTAAAGCCGCTGGCCACGCGGTTGGTGCCGTTGCCGAGCATGCTGGCCACCATGAAATGGGATGCCGGCGAAATGATCAGCGCGTTGGCGTGGTCATCAAACAGCATCCAGGGCGTGCAGATTTCGTTGACGGAGAAATGGGGCGGCGCAAACTCGTGATGTCCGTAACTGAAGACGTGCAGCGCGGCGGGAACTTCCGTAAATGCCGGAAAGGCGTCCGGCGGCAGGGGCGCCGCCGTCAGGCAAGTCTGGGAAAACAGGGCGACTGCCTTTGCTGCGTAAACGCGGATCTGGCCCAGCATGGGAAGATCGCCCTCGCGCCACTCGAAGCTGATCTGTTGGCCGGTGCCGATGCCGTCGTGAGCCTTGGTTACAACCACGTTTTTCAGTGGCGCGCCCAAGCTGCCGCCAAGACTCCAGGGCGGGTTTTGGGAGGACACCTGATAGGTGCCGCGGTCGGCGTCCACGGCCACCGCCAGCCCACCCGGAACGGTCAGCGTCGAGGCGGCGTGTAAATTTGTTGGGAGGGAGACCAGCAGAACGGCGGCAAAGGCAGGGCGGAGGAACCGCCCGGCGGAAAGGCAATGACCGAACATTAAATGAGTAGGTTGAGATTAAAAGTGCTTTGTCTGCTCCCCGTTATTGCAGGGCGGACGTTGCCTGCCGGAGCCAGATCAAATCGGTGTAGGGCGCCGTGGCCATCAAAGAGCTGTACTTGGTGTGCTTGACCGGCCCCGGGACGAGTGCCGGGTCGGTCCACTTGTGGGGGGCGGCGTGCCCGTCGCCAAAAGAGAGAACGCCGCTGCCGCCGTGATTATTCGCTGGGTAGTCATTCCATTCAAATGTTCCCCCTGAGTAGTCGGCGGCCACGCCCTGCAAGTTCACCCGGAACAAGCCGTCGTTGATCGAATCCGGATGCTCATCAATGAAAACCCAGGCGTTGACCGGCGCGGGAAGGGTGAGATCCGTTTGTTTGCTGTAAATCCTCCAGTTTTGGCCCGCGCCGTATTGGTTCACCACATCGCCCTGGCCGGAAAACGTGGCCACTACCGCGCTGCCCATCTGGCTGTTCATGGAATAGCTGCGCACTCGCGGGCCGCTGGCGGCGTTAAAGGTGTCGCCAGGGCAATGGTAGATGCCCACGGCCTTCGAGCAATACGGCGCCATCAGCGCGTTGATCAGATAACTGGTGTCGTAATTTTGCGGCCAGGAGGTTGACGGCGGGAAATCCCACTTCATGATATCGTTCACCCACCCGACCACCCCCCCGGCTTGCGCGACGTTGTTGGCATTGACGACGAGCCGCTCATTAAAGTCGCTGGAATAAATCATCCACGCGTACAGCAACTGCTTTTGGTTGGACAGGCAACTGGTCTGCTGGGCCTTGATCTTGGCGCGGCTGAGCGCCGGCAAGAGCATGGCCGCCAGAATGGCAATGATGGCGATGACCACGAGGAGTTCAATCAAGGTGAAGGCGGCGCGCCGGGGCGGGTGGCCCGTGGCTGCCGGCGGGGGCAGCGGCAGGTTGCGCCCGTGGTGTCGAGAGTCGTGTGGGTGCGGGATCATCAATATCAATTATGCGCCAAATATCCGGACCGGCCAGCCCCCAAAACCTGTGGTAATGACGGGGGCAAACAGGCCACTAAGCCCCCTTGCGCTGGCTGAGGAACTTCAGGGCCGCTTGGGTGCGCGAGCGGACGTGGAGCTTGGTGTAGATGTGCCGCAGGTGCCAGGTCACCGTCTCAATGCTGATGGACAATTTGTCGGCGATCTCCTTGTTTGCACAACCTTGGGACAGGAGCTCGAGCACCTCCTGTTCGCGGCGGGAGAGATTCTGATCATCGGCGGGCGCAACTTTTTCGCCGCGTTCCGGCGGCGGGAGGGGTTCGCGAAAGGCGCCGAGCACCTCGCGGGCAATTTCGGCGGACATCGGGACGCCGCCCGCGTGCACTTCGCGGACGGCCTGCAAAATCTTGTCCGGCGGCGTGCGTTTGAGAATATAGCCGCTGGCGCCGGCGCGGAGCGCGTGGAAGACTTTTTCGGTGTCGCCATAGACGGTGATCATGATGACCTGCACGGCTGGCAGCAATTCCTTGATGCGCGCCGTGCATTCGATGCCGGAACGGTCCGGCAGGTTGATGTCCATGAGGATGACCTGCGGCGCGGCCTTGGGCAGCAGGCGCAGCGCTTCCCCGGTGTTCTGGCAGGCGGCCACGCACAGAAATTCCGGCGATGATTTCAACAGCCATTCCAGGCTGTTCCGGATGCCAGCATCGTCCTCGACGATGGCCACGGTAATAGTTTGGTTCTTTTCTTCCATGATGAGCTAAAAAGCAGTGCGGACGCGGGCCCGGCTGGTGGCCGTCATGATGACGCGGTTTTCCGCTGCCGGGCAAGCGGCAAACTGAAGCTGACCGAGACGCCGCCCGCGGCGGGGCTGGTGACGTCACAGTGGCCGCCGATGCGGGCCAGGCGGTGCCGCAGATTGTCCAGGCCGTCGGCTCCGGGAGCCACGCCCGCCGCGGGCGGCAAGCCGCAGCCGTTGTCCTCGATGCGGACGGACAGGCAAGCTTTGTCGTCGCAACCAATCCGGATGCGCACCCCGGTGGCGCCAGAGTGCTTGGCGACATTGGCGAGGGCTTCCTTGAAGGCCAGGAACAAGTTGTGGCGTTGCTCGGAGTTCAAAGGCCGGTCCGGTACGGCGTCCTGCATTTCCAAATGGCAGCGGATGGCCGCCGATTCCAAAAACCCCTGCGCGTAACGGCAAAGATAGCTGCCGAGGGAATTAACCGAGTCGTTGCGCGGATTGACGGCCCACACAATTTCATCCAAGCCGGTCACCAGATCGTGGCAGCGCCGGGCGATGCGGCTCAGAGCCTCCTGTTGGCGCGAGGCGAGCCGGGCCGGATCCTGGAGCATGCCGCTCAGCAGTCCGATTTCCGTCAAGCCGGCGCCGAGATCGTCGTGCAGGTCCTGGGCGATGCGCGCGCGCTCGCGTTCCAGTTCATGCTGGCGCTGCATGACGTCCAGCCGGCGGCGCATCCGCCGGCGCATGGCCACGGCGACCGTCAGCGACAAGCCGGTGACGGCCAGGAGACCAATCCCGCCCAGGAACCAGACGGTCTGGTAAAAATGGGGGCGGATCGTCACCACCAGCAAATCGCCGGGCTGGCTGTACACGCCGTCGCTGTTGGCCGCCATCACCCGGAAGACGTACTGGCCGGGAGGCACGTGGCGATAGATGGCCTTTCTTTCGGTGCCGGCGTTGTTCCACGAATTTTCGAGACCGGCGAGCTGGTATTTGAACTGCATGCGCAAGGGCGAGCCCAGGCTGAGGCCGGTGTAACTGAATTCGAGATCGCCGCGGCCGGGGCCGACCTTCAGCGCCGGGGCCTGCCCGGCGGGCGCGCCATCGGCTTGGGCGACGGTCACGATGGCGCCGGCGCGGTCGGGCCAGACCAGTTTGTTGTCGGAGCGCATTTCCTCCAAGGCCAACGCCGGCGGGCGGGGGTTGACATGCACCTGGCTGGGATCCACTTCGGTCACGCTGTTGGCCATGGCAAAAAGCAGCCTCCCGTCCCGTCTGCGCCAGCCGCGCGGCTGGTACACGATGGCGCTGCCGATGGTCAGCAGGCCGTCTGACGGCCCGTAAACGCTCACTTGCAGCTTGCGGGTGTCATCCGGGGCGGCCTCTGGCAGCGCGGCGCCGAGGAGGCGCGCAATGCCCGCGCGCGTTCCGAGCCAGAGATTGCCATCCGCGTCTCCCAGGATCTGCACAATGCTGTCGGAAGGCAGGCCGTTCTTCATCGTGTAGCGGGTGAATCGCCCGTGGCTCCAGCGCAACAATCCGCCTTCCTCGGTTCCCGCCCAGAGACCGCCGTCCGCCGTGGGCCACAAGGCCCAGATGCGGCCGAGCGAATTGCGGTCCGGCGGCTCCAGCAGCGCAAACCGGTGCCCATCCCAGCGCAGGAGAACGCCGGCCAGCGTGCCCGCCCAGATGGTTCCATCCGCCCCCTCCGCCAGGGCCGTGGGATGGCCGCCGACCGTTTTCGAGGTGTACTCAAAGTGGAGCGTGCCATTGCTCACGCTGATGATGGACAGGAGGGTGCCCACCCACAGCCGGCCGTCGCGGGTGGGCAGGAGCAGGCGCGGATAGCCTTGCAACTCGTTTTGGGTGGCGACCGGCTGCCACGGTCCGCCATCGGCCATCAACAGGCCGGCGCCCTGGGCGCCGATCCACACGCGGCCCTGGGCATCCGCCGCCACGCAACTGTCCTGGACGCGCGCCGGCGCCGTGAGCGTGAGGTTGGTGCAGACGCCGTTTTCATACCGGCCCACCACGCCGCTGTGCGTGCCGATCCATACCGTGCCGTGCCGGTCTTCGCAGACGGTGTTGATGAGGGTGTCGCTCAATCCCTCGTTGGCGCCGATGGACCGGAATTGACGCCGCCGGATCTGCACCAGGCCGCCGCGCTCGTAGCCGGTCCACATGTCCCCGTCGCGGTCCTCGTAGGCAAAATGGACGGTGTTGCTGGGCAATCCGTCCTTCGTGGTCAGGCGGCGGAAATTGCCGTTGGCGGCCACATGAATCAGGCCCAAGTCATCGGCGCCGGACCACAGGCCGCCTTCGCTGTCGCCGCACAAAAAGCGCAGGGAAATCCGGTGGCCCAGCTCCCGGTCCCAACCGTCGGAATGGGCCACCCAGCGGCGGCCGGCGCAACGGCGCAACTGGCCGTTGGCTTCCACCCAGACGCTGCCGCCGCCCGTGGGCAGGATTCGTTTCACGTTCAGCAGCGCCTCGCCGTTGGTCGGCGTCATCACGGCGAAGTGGTTGGTTTGCCACATGGCGAGGGCCTGGCCGGTGCCGATCCAGATGCGGCCTTGGGCGTCGGCGGCGAGTATTTTGACGGTCTGGCCCGCCAAGCCGGGGGCGAGCCCGTTGGTGCCGGCAGCCGACCAGGTGCCGATTTTATTTTCGGCGCGCAGATACCAGATTTGGCCGTCGGCGTCGGCGCAGCATTGCGGCTGGGGCAGGGCGTCCGGCAGCGTCACGGTTTGCCAGACCCATTGGGCGCCGGTTTGCTGTCCGGACAATAACCGGCCATCGCCAAAGACAAAAACGACCCGGCCGGGGGCGGACCACAACATGTGGTCCGGCTGGTTGGTGCTGCTGAACATGGAGTGAAAGCCTTGGTGGTCCCAGGTGGTCATGCCGCCGTCGTGCATGCTGATCCACAGCGTGCCGCCGCGATCCACCGTCAGGCGCGGGATGCCCCATTTGAGCAGAAACTCGGGCGTATTGGCGGAATTGTAGCGCACGAAACGCAACCCGTCGAAACGCAGGACGCTGCCGAAGAGCGTGCCGATCCACAAATATCCCTCCGGAGTCTGTGCAATATCCGTCACGGAACCCTCGGTGAGACCTTCGTCGGCGCCCCAGACCTTGACGACGTAATCCGGACCGGCCGGATCACCCGGGTCTGCGGACACGACCGGCGGCAGTGCCAGGCAGATGAACAGCATCAGCCAGCGGCGGAATTTTGGCGCGGCGGAGGGCATGGGATGAGTATGATGCAGCCGACGGCCGGCCCGCCACGAAAAAAAGGCATACCCCAGTTTTTGGGGGCTTGGTGCCTGTCGGGCTCATGCTATAGTCACAACGAACACCCATACTCGTCATGAAATCATTTAAATCGTCCGTGTTATCTTTTGCTGTCGCGGCGGCCATGCTTGGATCTGCCGGTCCGGTTTCCGCGCAATTGATTGCCTATGATGACGCCGGGAACTATCTGGTGAACGCCAACTGGACGAACGGCGCCAACCAGGGGTTCGGCTTCACGCCCTGGGCCATTGTCACCAACGGCCCGGATTTCCAGGGCACATACATCATGTCCCCCGGCACGTTTGTGATTAATTCCGTCACCAACGTTCTGGGCACGAATTACAATTGCATCTGGGGCGTGTACGCGAACGGCCCCACGGACGTGAACCAGACGACGGCGTTTCGCGGATTTGCAAATTCGCTGGGGACAAACACGTTCAAGCTGCAGTGGGGTTCGCGGGGCGCCGGCTCGACGACGACCACCAACAGCGGCACGGTGCATGGCTGGTGCGGGTTTACACTGCGAACCGGCAATGCCACCAACACCCCGACCGACTTTCAGACCGGGGCCATGTTCTATCTGTATTTCCTCGACGGCAACAGCCCGTCCACGTTGTATATCTGGGACGGCAATGGCGTCCAGTCAGTGCCCGGAACGTCGTTCAGCAACCTGGGGCGGACCACCATCACCAACGCCATCGAGACCGAACTGACGCCCGCCCCGGATGGCTATCATTATCACCTGGTGTTGAAGGATTGTGTTCAGAACATCGTCCTGTTTGCCACCAACAGCGTGTTCATCTCTCCGGGCACCATTGACAGCGCGGCCCTATTCTGCCAGGAGACCACCGGCGACCAGGACTATAACCGGATGCAAATCGCCGCCGCGACCAACCTGGTCCCGACGCTGGCCAACCTGCTGCCGGCCGACGGATCCGTGTTTGTTCCGGCCGGCGCGACCAACCTGTCCTTTGAATTGGATTCCTTCAATTCCACCGTGTCGGGCAGCGCCGTGAGCATCTATTTGAACGGCGTCCTCCAAACGGGAAACAGCTTCAACACGACGCAACCCACCAACCAGTTGCTCGTCACCAATGACGTCGTGCTGGAGCCGGACGTGTTTTATAACTACACCGTGGTGGCGCACGACGCCAACGGCAATGTCCTGAGCAATAACTATACTTTCAACACTTTCCTGCCCACGGATATCTATATTGACGCCGCGGATTATAACTACAGCGGGGGCCAGTTCATCAACAACAACACACCGATGAACGCCTACGCAAACCTGCTGGGAAACAATGGCATTGATTATACGAATGCCGAGCTGACGGGCTCCAACAACACCGCCGGCTACCGGCCCGGCGACCTGGTGGCCATTCTCACGCTGGCGACGGATGCCACGGGCGATCCGGTGGACCATGCCAATCTGCGGGCCGACGGTTATACCGCCTATAACATCGGTTTTACGGACACAGGCAACTGGCAGAACTACACGCGGAATTTCCCCGCCACCAACTACAGCCTTTACGCCCGGGCGGCGAGCGTCACCGGCGGGCAGTTCGAGGTCGAGCGGTTGGCCGGCGCCACGGCCACCGCCACGAGCCAGCCCCTGATTCCGCTCGGCCGGGTCAACGTGGCGAACACCGGCGGCAGCCGCGTCTATGAGGGCCAGTTAACGCCCGTGGTGGACATTTTTGGCAACCCCGTGGTCGTGCCGCTGTCCGGAACCACCACGCTGCGGGAGACGGCGCTGGCCAGCCGCGTCTATAATCTTGAGTATCTCGTGGCCGTGGCGGTCAGCAATGCCGCCACCCTCAGACCGTACATCGCCACCGCATCGCCGGCCCCCAATGCCGCCGGCCAGTTTCTGATCGCGCCCATCTCCTTTGCCATTGCCGACCGGCAAACCTCCGTCAAGACCAACACCATCCAGTTGATCGTGAATTCCACCAACATCACCAGCCGGCTCATCATCAGCAGCAACGCGGTGGGCGCCACCGTGACGTGGACGCCAACCAACAACCTGCCGGCGAATTACACCAACACCATCACGGTGATCTTCACGGACACGGCCGGGGTCAATGTGACCAATAGCTGGAGTTTCGTGACCGGGAACGCCGGCGGAGTGCAGGGCAGCGGGACTTGGACCGGCGCCGGGGGCACCAATGATCTGTTCTGGGCCGATGGCATCAACTGGACCGGCGGCACGCCCGGGCCGACCTTCTCCGCCGCGTTTGCCAGCCTCGGAGCCACGACCACCCTCCAGACCAACAACATCGTGGCGACCAATGTCACCATCTCCGCCCTGTTCTTTGAAACCAATAACAGCGGCTATCATACGACGTGGATCCAGGACGGCGTGACCCTGACGATTTCCAACGGGGCCACCGGCACCACGCCGGCGTTGCAGGTGGGCGCCGGAGTGAACGCGGACATCGTCTTCAACCCGGGCGTCACCAATACCATCAGCGGCAATAACGGCTCGCTGGTCATCCAAGGCAACGCCCTGGGCAGCGGCCTGGCCAACCAGCTCAACTTCCAGGTGCGGCAGTGCGCCAATCCGCCCGTGGCCAACGCAGTCACCCTGGACCTGTCCGGTTTGGGCAACTTGACGGCGACGGTCGGCAAATTCGCGGTGGGGCAGGGCGGCACAGGCTCGGCCCAGACCAACGCCAGCGCCTGCGTGTATCTGGCCCGCACCAATGTCATCACGCTCATGCGCGCGGTGGCCGGCCAGTTTGCCTTGGGCGATGGCAGCGGCGCCACCAACCTGCCCGGCAGCACGTTGAACTTGGGCATCGCCAACTCGTTTTACTTCGATTCCATGCTCGTGGGCAACCGGCGGGCCACCAATAACCTGCTCCGGTTCAATCCGGCGTTCACCAGCATCACCACTCCCAGCTTCTATCTCCGTGGCTCGAACGCCCTCGCCACCAGCCGCGTGACTTCGTGGAACATCGGCGACGCTTCCATCGAGCCGGTGGTGCCCGTTAATGTCCAGGCGCTGGTGGATCTGAGCGGCGGCAAGGTGGACGCCATGGTGGGCACCATGTTTATCGCCCGCGGGGCGACCAACGCGGGAGACAGCGGCTCTGCGCAGGGCACGCTGACGTTCACCGCCGGTACGTTCGACGTGACCAATCTCCAAGTGGGCGTGCAACGGTCCGTTAACTCGACCGTCGCGGGCATCATCAATGTGAACGGCTCGGCCACGCTGAGCAGCACCAACATCCTGCTGGCCCAGGTGGCCGCCGGCGGCAACGCGGCCTTGGTCAGCGCCACGCTCAACGCCACCAACGGAACCATTCGCGGCAACCTCGCGGCGGGCACCGGCCTGAGCACCGTCAATCTCAACGGCGGCACACTCATCGTGTCCAACTTCGCGGGCACCAGCGTGGCCCCCCTGGCCGCCTTGAACCTCACCCATGCGACCTTGCACCTGAAGGCGGATGGCAACGCCACGGCCGCCCCCATCGTGGCGAACGCGGTGGGCACCAGCGGCACGACGACCATCGTGATTGATACGGTGGCCAATATCACCAGTCCGCTGACCATCCACCTGCTCGGCTACAGCGGAGCCGATCCCTTCGCCAGCCTCGCCCTGGCACCGCTGCCCGGCGGATACCTCGGCAGCCTCGTGGACAATGCGGGCAGCATTGATTTGATGGTCACGATCGCGCCGGCGGCGCCCACCATCCGCGGCATCACCGTCAGCGGCGGCAAGGTGATTCTCAGCGGCACCAACAATGTCGGCGCGGGCGGCACCTATCATGTGCTGACGACGACCAATCTGACGCTTCCGCTGGCGGACTGGACGGTGCTGACCGGCGGCAGCTTTGACGCCAACGGCAATTTCTCGTTCACGAACTCAACGGGAACGAGCCGGCAGTTCTTCCTGCTCCGGGTGCCGTGATGGAAACCGCTTAATTTCCCGGTTGGCTGGCAAGGACGGCCGCCAGGCAGCGACGCTGCCTGACGGCCGTCTCTTTGCGCTGAATTGTGCAAGCCAGGTGATTTTAGGCGCTGAATTTGATTTCGACTGAAGGACCGGCTGGAAAGTGTTGGCGCCCCCCCCCGGCTTAACGAAGAAAAGAAGAATTGAGCTCTCTGAGCGTGTGACTGAATGGGTTTCCCCCCGACACAACACGCACGCGCCTTACAGATCCGACGGTAGTTGATTGCCGCCTCCTTATTCATGCGCAATCGGTGCTACAGGCAAACCCGGCGGGCGCGTGCGTTGTGTCTCTCCTTGCTTTTCGACTCTGGGCTGTGTTTGGAAGCCAGTCCCCCACCAACTTCCGGCAGCCACAGTTCCCCACCAAGTTCACAACAAAACCCGCAACCGCAGTCCATAAAGCAGACATGATGCCAAGGATTAAAACGCTGGAATTCGAGGAATTTTGCGGGTTCCGGCGGGGAACTGCACTTTACCGCTGTGTATTTTTAAGCAGCGAGCGCAATTTAAAACGCCACTTGAAGCCGATGCCTCCCGCCCTCAAGGCCGCCCGACGGTCGCCGCCTTGAGCATCTCCGCCACCACCTGATCCGATAAGTTTCCGCCGGTGGGAAAGACCATCTGCAAATGGCCGCGCGCATCCACAATCAGCGTCCGGAAATCGTGGTCAATGCCATCGCCGTCGGCCCGCCAAGTCACACCGGCGCTGTGCGCCAGGGCGGCAAGGGCGTCCACCGGGCCCGTCAGAAAGCTCCAATGCGCGGGAGTGTACTGATAACTTTGGGCGTAAGCCTTGAGCCGGGGCGGCGAATCGAACGCGGGGTCAAACGTCACGGACAGAAAGTGCCAGTTGGTGGGCCCGCCGGGCAGGGCGGCCAGCCGTTGCGAGGCTTCCTGAAAATTCTTGGAAAGGCGCGGGCAGTAGTCTGGCAGCGGACAGCGCGTATAGAAAAAGGTGATTGCCAGCGCCTGACCCTGAAAGTCATGCAAACGCACCGGCTGGCCCAGTTCGTTGGTGAACGCCAAATCCGATAACGCTCCGCCCGGCAATACCGGCGGCACCCGGGATCCCGGCGGGTCAGCCGCCGTCGCTGCCGCCCGGCCGATTCTCACCAAGCCGTCCACCCAGCTTTCGTTCGCGGTGACATGGAGCTGAAACACAATTTCGTCGTCGCGCCGCAGTCCCGGGATTTCCCGGGCGTCTTGCACCTTGAAGGGCATGGTCATGGCCGCCATATAGCCGGGAATGGCGTCGTGCCGGATAGTCACCGTTCCCGCGGCGGCATTGACTTCGCGCACCACGCCATGGGCGGTGAAAACCCCGTTGGTCGGCGCGGCGGGCGCCGTCCCGGGCGCGGCAAACAGGACATACGACAGTGCCAACCGCCACAAATTGAACCACGATCCGGTGCCGCAGCTTCGACGAGGAGGTGTCATGAGGGGCGGGGAATTTCATGGATTGGGCAGCCGTTCCACGCGATAGAACTGCGGATCGGGCCCCGCATTTGGGTCGGAGAAACTCGCGGGGCCGGCCACCGCCACGTTGGTGGCGATGGTCAGCCAGTTGGTCGCGAGCAAGTTGGTGGAAACCTGGATGAGGTAGCTGAGCCCGACATTTGCCGAGTAGCTGAATCGAAAACTTCCCGGTCCCGTCCGCCCCGGCGCGGCGAGCGTCACCGGCACCGGGGTCACGACGCTAATGGCCACCGAGCTGGTGGCGCTCAGGCCGGCGTTATCCGCGGCGATGACCGAAAGCAGGTAGCTGCCGGCGGCCAGATTCATGGCCAGGGCCGCGAAGGGGGCGGTGGTTTCATTGGCCAGCACACCGGCGCCGACGAGGAATTGCACATTGGTCACGGCGCCGCTGCCGTTCGTCACGGACGCCTGGAGGTTCACGGTGGCCGGGGCGGCCAGCACGGTTCCGGCGCCGGGGTTGGTGATGGCCAGCCGCGGGGGCAGGGGGGCGGTCGCCACGAGGATTTCGCCCGTCATGCCCAGAGTCACGTGCCGGGAACAAAAATACGGGAAGTTGCCCGGCGTGTTGAACTGGTTGGTGAAGGAAAACGGCGCGGCCTGCAGCAGCGAATCCCACATTCCCGTGGCCGTGGTGGAATGCTCATTGGAAGTGTTGTCCCAAACCCACAACACACTGTCGCCCGCGGCGATGTTGGTCACCGCCGGGAAAAACGCCAGCGCGTTGCCGATGGCAACGTTCACGGTCACGGTGCGGGCCGCGCCGGGAAGGCCGGCGGCGGCCAGCAACCCGGCCAGGACGGCGATTGGCAAAAGCGGTTTTGATGATAACATCATTTTCATTTGCGGGTAAGAGTTTCTGAACCGGCATTTGTTCCCGGAAAAGTTTTGCCGGGAGTTTTTGGGGGGAACAAAAGTCGAGCCGCGGACTCTCAAGTTCGATGAATCGGTATGTCCGACAGCGCGGAATTTGAAAGCCTGGTGGCGCGTTTCTACGCGCCTCTCTACCAATTTGCGTTCAGTCTGACGCGGGTTGAGGCCGATGCCTGCGATTTGACGCAGCAGACGTTTACGATTTGGGCCACCAAAGGCCACCAATTGCGCGATGCCTCCAAGGTCAAGAGCTGGCTGTTCACCACGCTGCACCGCGAGTTCCTGGATTCGCGGCGGCGGCGGACGCGCTTCCCCCATTTTGAACTCGAGGCGGCCGAGGCGGAACTGCCCGCCGTGGCCCCCGCCGCCATCAACGGCCTCGACGTGACGCAGGTCCTGAACACACTGGCGCAGGTGGATGAGTTGTTCCAGGCGCCCGTGTCGCTCTTTTATTTGCAGGACTGCTCCTACCAGGAAATCGCCGAAATATTGGGCGTGCCGCTGGGCACGGTCAAATCGCGCCTGGCGCGCGGCATCGGGCAACTGCAACAACTGCTGGCCCGCGACATCGCGGCCAGCCAACCGCCCTCAAATTTGTGAACCTGAACGAAGCCAAAACATGGCTGCTGATATACCGTCCCGGAACGGCCGATGCCGGCGACCCGCAGGTGGCGGCGGCCCTGGCGCTGGCCAGGACCAATCCCGAATTGGGCGATTGGTTGGCCGCGCACAGCGCCGCGCAGGCGGCCGTGCGGGCCAAGTTCCAGGGGATCACCCCGCCCGCCGGCCTCCGGGAGCAGATCATCTCCGAGCAGGCCGCCGGCGGCAAATCTGTCGCCGCCCGGCGCACGCTTCTGCTGGCGGTGGCCGCGCTGGTGGTGTGGGGCCTGCTGGCCATTTGGTGGGTCCCGCGCTCCGTGCCGCCGCCAGCAGACAATCCCCTGGCTTTCTACCAAAACCGCATGGTGCGCCTGGCCTTGGGGGGCTATGCCATGGACTTGACCACGAATGATCCGGTTCCCATCCGCGCCTTCCTGGCGCAGCACCACGCGCCGGCTGATTTTGCGCTGCCCGCGCCGCTTCAACAGGCTGCGATCATTGGCTGCGCCGTGAGAGACTGGCAGGGCGCCAAGGTTTCCCTGGTCTGTTTTCGCACCGGCCGGCCCTTGGCCCGCGGCGCCCAGAGTGACCTCTGGCTCTTCGTGGTGGACCGGACGGCCATCAAGAACGCCCCCGGCACGTCGGCCCCGCAGGTCGCCAAGGTCAATCGCTTGATCACGGCCACCTGGACAGACGGCAACAAGCTCTATTTTCTGGGACTGGATGGGCCGGAACCGGAACTGCGGCAGTACCTCTAAAGAAAGCAGGACGGCACCAAAGATAAATCACGGGACGCTGGAAAGAATTCCCCGGGGCACTTCGCCGCCCACCCCTGCATGCGGCCGCTCAGTTTTCCACGCTCATGTGTTCCATCACCCATTCAAAATCGTCGTGTTCGCTGGGCGGGGTCGAGGGGATGGCGATGGGAAGACTGGCGGTGTAGGCAGTGGCCGGCATGATGGTGCTGGACCGGAGCCAGCGATGCAAAATCGCATGGCCGTCGGCAAATGAAAAGGCGGCCGAACGGTTGTGGTAGGAGGCGGGGAGGTCCCGCCATTCGTTGATCGGGACGCTGCTGGGGGTCCAACCGGTGGTGGGCGTGTCCTGGTCTATGAAGTATCCGTCGTCAATGCTGTCGGGATGCTCGTCCAGAAACACGAAAATATCCGAAGGGCGCGGCATCTGTTCCACCTTGAAAAACTGGCGGTAGCCGGGGTTGTTGACGTTTTGGCTGCCGACGATGGCGCTGCCCGCGTTTCCCACCATGGCGTTCATGGAATAGCTGCGAATGCGCTGACTCCACCCCGCGGCGCTCTGGATGGCGCTCAGCACGCGATCGGACGGGCAATGATAGATGCCCGTTACGCCCACCACATAGGGTCCGAGACTGGCGTCCGTGATGGTTGCCACATTCGTGTTGTCCGGGCTCAGATCCCACGTCATGACGTTGTTCACCCAGTTGATATTGGTGCGGAAGGTGCCCTCCATCACCAGATTGTAAGGCAGAAAACCGTCGTGATCGTCCGCGTAAAGTTCCCACGCCAGGGTCAATTGCCGGGTGTTATTCAGACAGTAAACCCCGCGCGACCGTTCGCGCGCACCCGCCAGCGCCGGCAACAAAATTGCCGCCAAAATGCCGATAATCGCAATGACGGCCAGCAGTTCGATCAGGGTAAAACCTCGCCCCCCCGTCGCAGAAGACTTCGACGGCGCTTTTGCTGGAGTCCCACATCTCATGGCTTCACTTTATGCCTGTAACCGAGTGATTATCTAGTAACTTAACTACCTTCTTTGCGGCCGAATGTCAAGCATGTCGCGGAAGTTGCGGCACCCAAACGCGGTGGGCGCCGTGGGCGGCCCGGGAGGCCGTTTTCGGACGGTCGCCGTGCGGGGGCGAGGCACGGTTCCGGTGGGACACTCCATGCTGGCGTTTGGGGTTGTTTCACCCGGCCATCCGTTCGGGGAGTCAGCCGGTTCTTCGTTCCGTATCTGGCATTTTCGAAATGACATCGGGGCCGGTGCGCCCGATGCACCGCCAGGAGGCAAGCCGTCGGGATTTCGGGGGGAGGCTAGACAAATATGGCTTGCCGGTGAACAAAATTTGGTTACGTTTTCCGCGTGATTGCAAAAGGCGGCAGATTCCCGGTGGTGCGATTCATTTTGACGGCGATAAAACCCGGCAGTGGATTATTGGCAGTCATGGCGCTGCCGGGGGCGGCGCAGGCCTGCGCCTGCGGTTGTGGTGTGTTTGACGTGGCCACGAGTGCGATGCTTCCCAACGGGCCGGGCGGCATGGCCTATCTCGAATACGCCTATCAAGACCAGAATCAAAACTGGAGCGGTACCTCCGAAGCGCCGGCCGGGGACAACGATGACAAGCAAATCGAGACGCATTTTGTCACGGCGGGCTTGCAATATATGTTCAACCGGAGCTGGGGCGCGCAACTCGAAATCCCCTATGACTTCCGCTACTTCCGGGGAACCGATATCCATAACAACATCGCGTCGCACAACTGGAGCGAGCTGGGCGACATCCGCTTGGAAGGCATCTACACCGGCTTCTCTCCGGATTTGTCGGCGGGCATCACGGGCGGCCTGAAGCTGCCCACGGGCAGCTACTCGGTGGATCCGAATTTGGTGGATCGCGACACGCAAATCGGCACGGGCAGCACGGATTTTTTGCTGGGCGGATTTTACCGCGGCAATCTGGACCGAAATCAGAATTGGGACTGGTTCGCGCAGGGGCTGCTGGATGTGCCGGCGCTGACGCAGGCGGGATACCGGCCGGGGGTGGAGTTCGATGCGGCTGCGGGGATAGATTACAAGGGCTTTTCGCTGGGGCGCGCGCTGGTTGTCCCGCTGGCACAGGTGATTTTCTCGGAACGCGCCAGCGACAGCGGGCCGGATGCCGACCCGGACAACACGGGCTATCAACGCCTGATCCTGTCGCCGGGATTGGAGATTCACCTGCATCCGGTGAAGATCTACGCGGACGTGGAGTTTCCGGTTTTCCAGCATTTCACGGGGAATCAACTGGCCGCGCCGGTGATGTTCAAGTTGAGCCTGAGCTATATGTTCTGAGTTAGCCTAATGCTCCGGAGGCGCTTGGTATTGTTCATCGCTGACTTTTTCCAGCCACTCAACGGCTTTGCCGTCGAGCTGTTCCTGGATGGCGAAGTGCGTCACGGCGGTGGTGGGCGTGGCGCCGTGCCAGTGCTTTTCGCCGGGCGGGAACCAGATGACGTCGCCGGGGCGGATGTACTCGATCGGTCCGCCCAAGCGCTGGACCAGGCCGCAGCCGGCGGTGACGATCAAGGTTTGGCCGAGCGGATGGGTATGCCAGGCGGTTCGGGCGCCGGGCTCGAAGGTGACGGCGGCGCCGCCGACGCGGGCGGGGGCTGCCGCCTGAAACAGGGGATCGATGCGCACCGTGCCGCTAAACCAATCGGCCGGTCCTTTGACGGACGGTTGTGAACCGCTTCTTTTGATGTCCATGGTTTGAATCCTTTCGCCAAAATTAACACAGAAGCCGTCAGCGCGGGAAGTTTTTTGCCGGGCGGTTGGGGTCCGACTGTTGGGCGCACCAGTGCTGCCACAGATTGCGGAAAGCGGCTTCAAGGTGGCCGATGAACCGGGGCGCGTCGCAGAGGGGGCTCCGGCGCATCTGCTCGCGCAAGCGGAGGCGCACAGCGGCCAAAGCGGGGAGGTCGTCGGCCAGTTGCCGGCATTTGGCCACGTAGGCGTCCGGGCTGTCCACGGCCCAGTCGGGGAAGCCGAGATGCGAAACCAGGCTCAACCCGACCCGCGCCACATGCGTCCGCCCGGCGAGGGTTACCACGGGTACGCCCATCCACAAGGCGTCGCAAGTGGTGGTGGTGCCGTTGTAAGGGAAGGGGTCCAGACAGAGGTCCACCAGGTTGTAGAGTCCGAAGTGCTGTTCCTTGGAAAGGCCGGCGCCATTTACGCCGATGCGTTCGGGGCCCACGCCGGCGCGAACGAACTGGTCGCGAAGCCGGCGGACGGTTTGCGGGTCGCCGAGCCCCTGGGATTTGAGGATCAATTTGGCGGTGGGCATTTCGCGCAGGAGGCGGGACCAGAGTTCGATGGTGGGCCGGCTGAGTTTGCGGAAATTATTGAAGGAACCAAACGTGACAAAACCGTTTGCCAGAGCGGGCAGGGGACCGACGGCCGGACATTCGGCCGCGGGGCCGTAGCAGGAGAAGGTTTCGGGCAGACGGACGAGTTGCTCGGAATGCCATTGTTCGGTTTGGCCGGGCGGATCGGTGAACTGATCCGTCAGGCGATAATCCATGGCTTCCAGGCCGGTGGTGTTGGGGTAGCCGATCCAGGTGACCTGCACGGGGGCGGGTTTGCGCGCAAAAATGAGCAGTCCGTTTTCGGTGGTGTGTCCGGCGAGATCCACCAAAATGTCAATGCCATCCTGCCGGATCAATTCCGCCGCCTCATCGGCGTCCATGCCATAAATATCGCGCCAGTGGCCGGCCAGAGAGCGCAAGCGCTCCGTGACG
Source organism: uncultured Bifidobacteriaceae bacterium (assembly GCA_964532525.1). Classification (GTDB taxonomy): domain Bacteria; phylum Verrucomicrobiota; class Verrucomicrobiia; order Limisphaerales; family UBA11358; genus UBA11358. Next base: position 39,044 of record CAZHIM010000011.1, on the reverse strand, counting down.
GCGTCCGGCGTCTTGACCAGGGAATAACAAAATGTCTCGAAGCTGTCGCGGTGATGGAACCGCAGAATCGGTTCAACGAAGGAATTGACGGGATGATCGCGGAAGTCGGGGGAAACGTAGCCGACGCGGAGGCGGCGGTTGGGTGCGGGGTCGTTCGCATGGGGCCGCCGGGAGTTCCGCAACGGTTGCTCGAACCATTCGGACCAGCGGCGATGTTCGGCGAAATGCGCGTCCGGCTCGGTTTCGGGCAGGTAATTGAGGAGGAAGAGCAGGTTGGTCTGGGATTCCGGCGCGAGTTTGGCGGCCAGCGCGGCGCGATAGTGCCGGGCGGCCTCGTCCAGCAGTCCTTCCTCCACACAGAGGCAGGCCAAATTATGATGGGCGGCGGCGTAATTGGGGCGCAGCCGCAGCGCTTCGTTGAGGGATTCACGGGCCTCAGCGGTCCGGTGCTGGGCCGTGAGCGCCTGGCCCAGGATTTCGCGCGCCTCCGGCAGCTTGGGATCCAGTTGGATTGCGCGATGAAAGCTTTCCACGGCCTCGGGCAATAGATCGGCCTGCATGCAGGCGATGCCGCGGCTCAGCCAGAAGAGGACGTCGGTGGGTGCGAGGCGAGTGGCTTCGCGGAGGCTGGCCAGCGCCTCGGGCAGGCGATGGAGGGCGCGAAGGGTGTTGCCCAATTGGTGGTGGGCCTCCGCCAAGTCTGGCTGGGCGGCAATTGCCGTCTGAAAGGCGGCGGCGGCGGCCTGGGGCTGGTTCGTGGCGTTCAGGGAAAAGCCGCGTTGCAAGTGGGCCCGGACGAGTTTTGGGTTGGCGGCGGCGGCGCGCACGAACAGCCCGATGGCTTCCGCATGCTCGCCGCGCTTTTGGAGCGCCAAGGCCAGCAGATAGAGGGCGTCCGGATGATCCGGCCAGTGCTGGAGCATTTGGCGATACACTTGCATGGCCTTTTCCGCATTGCCGCCGCGCTGGAAGGCCAGGGCTTGGGCCAAGAGTACTGCTGGATCCATGCGCTTCAAAGTAGCGGGTTCGCGGATCGGGTGGAAGAAATAAGGCACTGTCGTTGAAGGGCTTTTATTGCATATATACTTGCGCGGAAAAACTCGGACGGGATTGACAAGCATGAAAAGTCTTAAACCACAGATGGACACAGACCGACACAGATAAAAAACCATTTGGGCGAGCAACGGAAGGCCACGACAAATAGTTTCCACCATGGCGAGACGGGTACAACTTGGCAACGCCTCTGAAGATCTGTGTCCATCTGGGTTCATCTGTGGTTAAGACAGAGAGTTCTTGCGGGCGGACGCCGAGGGGGCGAGCCGTCCGCATCCGGACTCGATTGTGAGCATGCTGGCTCATCGTGGCGGGGGCGGTTTCCCAGCCAGGGCGATTCTAGCAGGGTTGGCGGATTCACAAAGTTAGCCGCTAACGGGGAAGGTGTAAGGTGTTGATGGATAGGAAAATTTAGCTTCGAGATTCGGCGGGCACAGACCGAAATGGCATTTAGCCCGACTGTTGCAATCGGAAGGGGGGACGCGCAAATGCCTGAAAAGAAGCAATTTTTGCCAAAAGGCATCCCAAACTATGGTTTGACCCTGCGCATGAGACACTACACTAGAATTTGAGCGGCGGTCCCAGGATTTCCATGCCATGGTCTGCCCAGAGTTGCTTCAAGTCAGTTTCCTGGTTCTTCGGGATTTCCTTCCCGAGCTTGCTCATCTGCTTAAAAAAATCTTCCATGCTGCCGGCTGGCTGAAAGAGGACGAGCATCTGGCCCTCGCCGTCGCTAACCTTGGCGAACGCGTGGGGAATCTTACGCGGCGCAAACGCCGAGTCGCCCGGATGCAGGCGCAACGTGTCGTCGCCCACTTGCACGATGAACTCGCCGCGGATCACATAAAACCATTCGTCCTGGAAATGGTGGCGGTGAAGTGCTGGACCACCCTTCGACTCACGAAACGTGTCATAGATGCAAAGCTCACCGCCGGTATCCCTGCCCGAGACCTTTAGATCAAAGCGTCCACCCATGATCAAAAGCTCCTCATCCATTCGGTCCTTTTGCGCGCCAACCCGAAAACCCCTGGCTGCGCGCTCCGAATTGGCCACCTGGTTCTCGGCGGCCCGTGCCGCCATGGCCAAAACTGCCGTCGCGATGGAGAGCTTCATGAAATTGCGTCGTTTCATAAAAATATGGGCGTGGGAGCCTAATGCCCGTGACGTGAGCCGACGCCCCCTAAGACGTTGACCGCATAGCGGAAGTGCTCACGTCGTCTGACGGTTCCAAGGCATGGTTAGGCTGCGTCTGCATATCTCAAACTAAAACTGCCTGCAATTTCGCGGCTATCTCGCCCTCGGGCTTCTTCCATGCCCACCGACCACTTGTGCTAAAAACCCTCACGCGAAAATTCTTCGGACTCATTCTAAACGGAGCATCGGAAGCAAATCGTCTGAGAAACTCGTAGGAAGCAGGCTCTGACGATGAAATCGGGAATGGTATGCCACCCATAAACATAACCCTGTCACCCGTCAGGATGAAAAAAAACTTCTGATTCTCTGGCTTTGAGAAGTCTTCTGGCCACTCGACGTCTGGTAGAATAGATGATCTCCAGCTAAAGACTCCTGATATTTGTCTGGTCGCGTCCCACTCAGGAACTATTGGCTGAAAGTATGTCTCAAAGAACGCGTTGACTCGCTGTTTCGCCTTGAGTGGGTCTCTTGGTCGAATGACGTGCCCCCAGCAACTGCTTTTGGAAACCGTGTAATTAAACATAACGCCAGCAGTCTACAGTTATTCAACTCTTGCCCGATAGTATATCGAAACCGGCGTTTCGGCAAAACCAAAAGTTGTAAACCGTGCATAATCAACAATCGTATTCCTGATTTAACGGTTCTTCGCTGTTTTCGATGGAATTTGTGCCCCCGACGGAGCATCGCCTGCTGCGCGACAGGTGGCACTGGTGGCTCGGTGCTGTGGAGTGCAGCGGGAGGCGCCGCGCCGCTTTTGTGCGGGCAACGGTTCGCAAAAGCTCGTGGCTCGCGCGTGCGTGCGAAAGCGCCGTCGCCGCTGGCGCTCTGCCGGCGCAGTCCAAGACGCGAACGGAATTGCCGGGCGCGTCGCAATTGCGCGGGGCGTCATGGACTGCGGCGGGAAGCGCCATTTTTGGTGAATCCGCCAAAACGCGGTGCCCATTTTTACCGGCTGAAACGGGTGCAAATTTTCCTCCTGGTTAATGCCGCCTAACGGGGCCGAATGTTTCCCAACTTTGTCGGGTTGTCAAATTGACTTTTGGTTTGAGTTTTGGCCGGTCCAAGGTAGAACGGGTGCATACAGATGGAATCAATTCGGAAAGCCCTTGATCGCTGCTGGGTTTTGTGGGCGGTCATTGTGGGCGGACTGGCCGCCCGGATGTTGGCTGCCACCGGTGGGCACAATTATGACATGGCTTCATGGAATATTGTCGCTGATATCACCGCCCGCGGAGGGAACGTCTATGCGGAGACGTACCGTTACAACTACGGTCCGGTCTGGTTTCTGGTGCTGCACGCGCTGGATGTGGTGGCGGACCATCGCCATATCTTGTTGCGCTATCTGGTGGCCGGTTTTTTGAGCCTGGCCGATCTGGGCATCTGCCTGCTGCTCTGCCGGCTGGCCGGCCGCCTGGCGGGCTTCCTGTTCTTTTTGAATCCCGTTTCGATCCTGATCACCGGCTTTCATTGCCAGTTCGACAACTTAGCCATTCTCCTGGCACTGTGCTCGGTGCGGTTCTTGGGCGATGACTTTGACCAGCCGATCAACAAACGAAAGTTATTCGGGCTGTTGCTTCTGGGGCTTTCCCTCATGACGAAACATCTTTTCTTCGCCTTTCCGTTCTGGCTGGCGGTCAAGCAAAAGGGCTGGGGCCAGAAAATCATTGTCCTATTCGTTCCAGCAGCGTGTTTTTTGTCGGGCTTTGTTCCCTATTGGTCAGGTGGCCGGGACGGGATCATCGGCAATGTCTTTGACTATCAGCCGTTCGTAACGAATTTCTTTTACAACGGATTCGTTCCAGGAGGTATTCAGTGGCTTTGCGACAGCCAGAGCCTGTGGCTGGCGCTGTTGCTGGTCTTCGCCTTTGTCTGCCGCACCCGCGGGACTTTGGAATCGCTCCTGCTCTACTCGGGTTTGTTGGTGGCGCTGGCGCCGACCTCCGCCAACCAGTATCTCGCCATTCCCATGGCGCTCGCCGCCGTTTACCCATGCGTGCTGTTTGCCGCGTATGTGGCCGCCGCCACGTTTCATCTCTGCGCCCATGTCGACGGCCCGCGATGGATCGGACACGCGGAGAAGGGTTGCATCTGGCTCGCAACCGATATTCTCTGTTGGGCGGTGGCCTGGCGATTGTGGCGGCCGCAAATCCGGCAATGGCTGCAAAATATGGTCCGGGAATTTCGGGTCCAGGTCGGCCGGCCAAAATGAGTGTTTTCCGCTGGCGCCGATCAGCCTCCCATCTTTTCTTCGCGTCGGCAGCCCCGCCCAAAAATAAAAGTTAACATGGGGTCAGCCTTCCGATATCGCTCCGCGATAATCCCCCCTTACCTACCACCAATATCGAGGAACCTCCGCCCTTTTGTTCACATGGGCCGCCCCAATAATTCGCGAGAATTTGCAATTCGTGTCACGCCGCCCGCCCACTGTTAGCGGCTAACGAAAAATCGTTCAAAACGCGCTTTTTTCGTCCCGGGAGGCCCTTGACGGCACTCAAAACCGGTTAAACTTCTCTTTGGCGGGATCGTGTCCCGTTGCGATGAGAATCCATCATTCCATCGTTGAAATCGGCATGGCGGAAATCTCCGCCAGCGTTCCCTCGTGGTTTTCGATCGCCCGAAAGGCTGGCGGGCTGATCCCCATAAAACCTTCTGAAAAGCCTGCAATTTCGTTCGGCAAAATCTGCGAAAACCCCGGCAAAACCCCACATCGTTAACCCTCGTCAACGCTAAATGTTTTCCTGCCCTCCGTAGTGCCGCACGAAGGAGGGTCGTCGCCCGGCCGCCCAGTCAATGGAGCGCGGCTGTGTTCCGCGCGGCGAGGGATCAGCCGCAGCGCGTCGGGACCTCAAGCCGTGTCGAATAGTTCCGACGCGGTCGTTCCTGCGAAGCTGCTGCGGTTGGTCTGCGACATAACTGCGGTCCGGGCGCGAGGCGTCATGGACTGCGGCGGGAAGCGCCACGCCGCTTTCGTGCGGGCGACGGTGCGCAAATGCTCGCGGCTCGCGCGCGCGTGCGAAAGCGCCGTCGCCGCTACGCTTTGCCGGCGCAGTCCATGACGCAAATTTCAAAGCTGGTTGTGATCTGTACCGGCCCTTCAAGCCTGAAAAAATCATTGACGGGGGCGGCAGTTCCTGGCCCTCCAGCCCAGGCTGTAACATTACGGGCTTTCGGTCCTACAAACTTCAGCGGGGGAGTCAGCCGTGGACTCACGTCCACAGCCACGTCACATTGCGGGCTTTTAACCCTATATTTTCCTTTTCGTGTTTTTGGCGGCTTTGATTAAATTCTGGGTGCGATGATTCAATACCTCGATTTGCTGCGGCAGGTGCTCGACCATGGAAAATTCAAGGCCGACCGCACCGGCACGGGCACGTATTCGGTTTTTGGCGCGCAAATCCGCTGTCCGCTGCGCGACTCGTTTCCGCTGCTGACCACGAAGAAAGTGCACACGAAGTCGGTCATTTACGAGCTGCTTTGGTTTCTGCGCGGCGACACGAACGTCAAGTGGTTGCAGGAGCACGGAGTGACGATTTGGGACGAGTGGGCGGACGAACACGGCGACTTGGGCCGGGTCTATGGCGCGCAATGGACGGATTGGCGGACGGCGGACGGACGGTCGCTCAACCAGATTGCCAACGTCATCGAGCAAATCAAAAAGAATCCGGACAGCCGCCGCTTGGTGGTGACGGCCTGGAATCCTGGCGAGGTGGAGACGATGGCGCTGCCGCCGTGCCACGCATTATTCCAGTTCTATGTGAACGAGGGTGAGCTGAGCTGCCAGCTATACCAGCGCAGCGCGGATATTTTCCTGGGGGTGCCATTTAATATTGCCAGCTATGCGTTGCTGACGCTGATGGTGGCGCAGGTCTGCGGGTTGAAGCCGGGCGAATTCATCCACACTTTTGGCGACCTGCATTTGTATTCCAACCATGTGGAGCAGGCCAAGCTCCAACTTTCGCGGGAGCCGCGGGCGCTGCCGCGGATGAAGCTGAATCCGGAGGTGAAGACCATTGCCGGCTTCAAGTTCGAGGATTTTGAACTGGTGGGCTACGATCCGCATCCGGCCATCAAGGCGCCCATAGCGGTGTAGTTCTTTCGCGTCCACGCAATGAAATTCGGCCCATTCGCTGCTGCAAAGCCGGCCGCCGCGCCGATGTCAGGCGGTGGCGGCGCGAGGGCGGCCCGGGCGAAGGTGCCGGCGTGGTTCTGGCCGGGATTGCTGCTGGTGCTGGCCACGGTGGCGGCGTTTGGACCGGTGTTCCGGGCGGGGTTCATCTGGGACGACGACGCATACGTGACGGGGAACACGCTGTTGACCGCGCCGGATGGCTGGTGGCGCATCTGGTTTTCCGCGCATTTCCAATCGCAATATTTTCCGCTGGTGTACACGACCCTGCGATTGGAACACGTGCTGTGGGGCCTGAATCCGTTGGGGTATCACGCGGTGAACCTGTGCCTGCACATCGCCAATGCGCTGCTGGTTTGGGGATTGTTGCGGCGGCTGAAGCTGCCGGGGGCGTGGCTGGCGGCGGCGATCTTCGCGCTGCACCCGGTGCAGGTGGAAACGGTGGCGTGGGTCACGGAATTGAAGAACACGGAGTCCACGTTTTTTTATCTGCTGGCGGTGTTCGCGTGGCTGAATTTTTGCGGGGGGAAGGGCGGCTGGTTTTACGGGCTGGCGCTGGCGTTGCACGCGCTGGCGCTGTGCGCCAAAACGACGGCCTGCACGCTGCCGGCGGCGTTGTGGCTGGTGTTGTGGCTGCGGAACGAGCCGGTGGGCTGGCGGCGGATCCTGCAAATGCTGCCGTTTCTCTGCCTGGGTTTGGGCCTGGGGCTGCTTTCGGTCTGGTGGGAAAAGCACTTGGGAAATTATGAGCCGAAACTGCACCTGCTCGGGGGGCCGCTCGACCGCCTGCTGATTGCCACGCACGCCCTGTGGTTTTACGCCGGGAAGATTTTCTGGCCGGGTACTCTGACGTTCAGCTATCCGCGCTGGGAAATCAATGTGGGTGACTGGCGGCAGTACCTTTGGTTCGTGGCCTGTCTGGCCGTGACGGCTGGGCTCTGGATCGGGCGCCGGCAACTGGGGCGGCGCCCGGCGGCGGCGCTGATTTTCTTTGTGACCGCCTTGTCGCCGATGCTGGGGTTCATTCCGTTGTACACGTTTTATTATTCCTACGTGGCCGATCACTACCAATACCTGGCCTGTTTGGGCCCCATCGCCCTGGCCGCGGGCGGCTGGACGAGGTTTATTGAAATCCGCCAGATCGCCGCCGGCGCGCAGATGGCGTTGGTGGCGGTGCTGCTGTTGGTCCTGGGTGTCCTCACGTTCCGGCAATGCGAGGTGTACCGGGGGCCCGAGACGCTGTGGATGGATACATTGAGGAAGAATCCGGAGTCATGGGTGGCGCGTGCGAACCTGGCCCGGTTGTGGACGCAGCAGGGCAGGGCGGACGATGCCGAGCAAGAATACCAGGCGGCCATTCGGATCAATCCGAGTGTGGAAAGCATCCACTACAATTTGGGCAATCTGCTGGCGCGGGAAGAGCGGTACGAGGAAGCGATGGCGCAATATCATCTGGCCCTCGAAATCGCCCCGGACAAGGCGGAGGCCTACAACAATCTCGGCGTGGTTCTCAACCGGCAGCACCGCACCGACGAGGCGATTGCGGAATTCAAGCAGGCGATTTTTTATCAGCCGGATTACGCGGATGCGTATTACAACCTCGGCAACGCCTGCTGGGCCGGGCACAAACTGGACGCCGCGGTGGCGGCCTACGAGCAGGCCGTGCGCCTGAACCCGGGGGCGGAGCTGTACCGGGCACGATTGCAGGCGGTGACGACTCCGCCCAAGTGACCTGTCCAGGAAAACCAATCTTGGCGCGGGGGCGTGGATTCTCCTATTATGACGGGAAAACGACGGCTAAATGAAATATTTCAAGGCCATTGCGGCGATGTCATTGAACCGCGTGATTGGAGCGGGGAACAAGATCCCGTGGCATTTGCCGGAGGACTTCAAATGGTTCAAGCAATTGACCTCCGGCCATGTGGTGATCATGGGGCGCAAGACGTTTGAGAGCCTGGGCAAGCCGCTGCCGAACCGCATCAACATCGTCCTGAGCCGGCATCCGGGGCGGTTGCAGCGGGATTTTCCGGAGGTGTTCGGCAATGCCTGGGTGGGACGGGGCAAGACGCATATTCCGGACCGGCCCCATCAATTTGAACTGCCCAAGGTGGGCGGGGCGGCGGCGGTGGACCTGCGGATCATCAAGGACGTAATGAAACTGGACCCGGGGAGTTCGCCGCTCGAGTTTTTCATCGCCGGCGGGGCGCAGGTATATGAGCAAACCCTGCCGTTTTGCTCGGATCTGTACCTGACGTTGGTGAAACGCGAGGTGGAAGGAGACGCGTTCTTCCCGGCATTTGAGGACAAGTTCAGCCTGATCGAAACCGTTCGTGACGAGGCGGAATTCAAGGTGCTCCACTACCAGCACCGCTCGCTGGTTACGCCATAAAAAAGCGGCGGACTGTTGCCAGTCCGCCGCCTTGAATCCGGGGATCGAATTATTCTTTCTCGATCTTGACGTCTTCGAGGGCGTCGAAGGCGTGCTGCAGGGCCACGAGATCTTCGCCCGGCTTGAGGGCGTCGAGGATCTTCTGCTCTTCCTTGAGCTGTTCGTCGCTGTAGCTGGCGGCCTTGATGGACAGGCCGATGCGGCGCTCGCCGCGGTCAATCTTCACCACGCGGGCGCTGACTTCCTGGCCGACCTTGAGCACGTTTTTGATTTTGTCCACGCGCTCCTCGCTGATTTGCGAGATGTGGACGAGGCCGTCAATTTCGTGTTGCAGGCCCACGAAGGCGCCGAAGCTGGCGAGCTTGGTGACCTTGCCGGTGACGAGGTCGCCGACTTTGTAGAGCTTCTCGATGTTTTCCCAAGGATCAACTTCGAGCTGCTTCATGCCCAGGGCGATGCGCTGGTTGGCGCGGTCCACCTCGAGCACGATGGCTTCCACATCGTCGCCCTTCTTGAGCATTTCGGAAGGATGATTGATTTTGCGGGTCCAGGACATGTCGGAGACGTGAACCATGCCGTCAATGCCCTCTTCGAGCTCGACAAAGGCGCCGTAGCTGGTGAGGTTGCGGACCTTGCCCTTGACGCGGGTGTTGACGATGTATTTGGTCTCGGCGGTATCCCACGGATTGCTTTCCAACTGGCGGATGCCGAGGGAGATCTTCTGCTCTTCGCGGTTGATGCCGAGGACGACGGCTTCGATTTCCTGGTCCTGCTTGAGGATGTCGCTGGGCTTGGCCACGCGCTTGGTCCAGGAGAGCTCGGTGACATGCACCAGGCCTTCGACGCCGGGTTCGAGTTGCACAAAGGCGCCGTAGGGGACGAGGCTGACGACCTTGCCCTTGACCTTCTGGCCGACGGGGAATTTGGTCTCGATGTTGTCCCAGGGATTGGCCATTTTCTGCTTGAGGCCGAGGCTGACGCGTTCCTTTTCCTTGTTGACGTCGAGCACGACCACGTCCAGTTCCTGGCCGACCTTGAGGACTTCCGAGGGGTGGTTGAGGCGGCCCCAGCTCATATCGGTGATGTGGAGCAAGCCGTCGAGGCCGTTCAGGTCAATGAAGGCACCGAAATCGGTGATGTTCTTGACCGTGCCTTTGCGGATGTCGCCGGGCACCATTTCGGCGAGCAGCTTGGCGCGCTTCTCGTTGCGTTCGGCTTCGATGAGTTCGCGGCGGGAGAGAACGATGTTTTGGCGCTCCTGGTTGATCTTGACGACCTTGAATTCGTAGCTGTTGCCGACGAATTGCTGAAGGTTCTTCGGCGTGGTCATGTCAATCTGCGAGGAGGGCAGGAAGGCTTCGACGCCGACATTGACGATGAGGCCGCCCTTGACGACGGTCTTGACCTTGCCCATGACGCGGCCGCCTTCGTTGCAAATGGAAAGGATGCGCTCCCAGTTTTTCTTGAATTCGGCTTTTTCGTGGGAGAGGACGACGGTGCCGTCCTTGTTTTCGAGTTTTTCGATGAGCACGTCAATTTCGTTGCCGAGCTTGACGGCATCGGGCTCGAGGAATTCGCTGATGGAGACGACGCCCTCGCTTTTGTAGCCGATGTCCACGAGGACTTCCTTGGGACGGACTTCAATGATTTTGCCTTTGACGATTTCGCCCTGGGCGAAGAGTTTACTGCCCTGTTTCAGGGCTTCTTCCATGGTTAGCATAGATAGTTTGTCTGCGATGAACTGCGGGGAGGCTTCGTCCGATACGGACTGGAAGAAGACTCCATTGCCTAACGTAACAAACGCTGCCGGGGCAACGGAGGTTAAAGGTTAGGTTGTTGGTTTAACGACTTTTCTCAGCCTAAAATGAACATCCGCACACGCGGCGTTCAGGCAGGGTGAATGTTACGTCAATTACCGGCTTTTGCAAGCGCTAATCTGCGGTCAATGGGGCGCGGGCGCGGGTGGGATGGGCTGCTTCTGGCCGGCGCGCCGGCGTAGGCGCGAATATCCGGCTGTGCCAGGGTGGCACAGAGACGCCCCCCCCCGGCTGGACGGCGACGACAAGTTGGGGTTGCATTTTTTGCAAGTGCGGGAATCTTTCCATGCAACAATGGAGGTTTGTGAACAGCGGCATTCAATCCATTTATCTCGTGCGCCATGGGGAGACGGCCTGGAGCCGGTCCGGGCAACACACGGGACGCACCGACCTGCCCCTGACCGGGCAGGGCGAAGAAAACGCGCGCCGGCTGGGGGGGCGGCTGGCCGGCATCGCATTTGCCAACGTTTTGCGAAGCCCATTGCAGCGCGCCAGCCGGACTTGCGTCCTGGCTGGATTTGGCGGCGTGGCCGAGGACGACCGAAACCTGGTGGAATGGAACTATGGCGATTATGAAGGTTTGCGGACCGCGGAGATTCTGGGGCGGCGACCAGACTGGCAACTCTTCCGCGACGGCTGTCCCGGCGGCGAGTCGCCAGGGGACGTGGCGCGCCGGGCCGATGAAGTGCTGGCACGGGTCAAGGCCAGCCACGGCAACGTGCTTATTTTTTCCAGCGGGCATTTCCTGCGGATGCTGGCGATGCGGCGGCTGGGACTGGAGCCAAGCCTCGGAGCCGTATTTGAGTTGGATCCCGCAAGCGTGAGCGTGCTGGCAGGCGAGGCCAATACGCAGCCCATGATGAAGCTTTGGAACGACACCGGCCATTTATTCAATCACGCAACCAAAACAACAACATGAACCAAAACCTCCAACCGCTGAAAAAATGCCGCGCGCGGCGTGTGCTGACGAACCACTACCGAAACACGACAGCGCCACGAACAAACTGATCCGGCATTACCGGAAAATGAGGAACGGGCAATGAACACACTTAAAGAACTCCAGGAGCGCAAAATCCGGACGCAGCCGGGCTTTTTGGCCGCGCTGGACCAAAGCGGCGGCAGCACGCCCAAGGCGTTGGCGGGCTACGGCATCAAGGAAGACGCCTGGGCGAACAAGGAACAAATGTTCGAGCTGGTGCAGCAGATGCGCGCGCGCATCATCACCAGCCCCAGTTTCAACGGCGACCGGATTCTGGGCGCGATTTTGTTCGAGGGTACGATGGACCGGGACATCGGGGGGCAACCGGTCGCGGATTATCTGTGGAATACCAAGCGCGTGGTGCCGTTCCTGAAAGTGGACGAGGGTCTCGCCGGCGAAAAGGACGGAGTCGAGTTGATGAAGCCCATGCCCGGCCTGCCGGCGCTGTTGGCCAAGGCCAAGGTTAAGCGCATTTTCGGAACCAAGATGCGTTCTGTCATCAAGCACGCCAACGCCGCCGGCGTGAACGCCATCGTGGTCCAGCAATTCGAGGTGGCGGCGCAGATTCTCGCGGCCGGCCTCAGGCCGATCATTGAGCCGGAGGTGGACATTCATTGCCCGGACAAGCGGGAGGCGGAGGAATTGCTGAAAGCGGCCATTTTCGACGAACTCGGAAAATTACCCGCGAACCAACGGGTCATGGTCAAAATCAGCCTGCCCACGCAGGACGACTTTTACGCCGATCTGGTGAAGCATCCGAAAGTGCTCAAGGTGGTCGCGTTGTCGGGGGGATATTCGCGGGAGGTGGGCAACGGGCTGCTGCGCCGGAACCATGGGGTGGTGGCCAGCTTTTCGCGGGGGCTGCTGGAAGGATTGCGCGCCCAGCAATCGGACGCCGAATTCGACGCCCTGCTGGACGAATCCATTCAAAGCATTTACGAGGCGTCGTTCATCAAATAGAGCGGCGCGGCCAGCGTCCAAAAAAACAAAAGAAAGGATCAAAAATATGCAACTGGGAATGGTAGGACTCGGCCGGATGGGAGCCAACATGGTGCGGCGATTGATGCGCGGCGGCCATACATGCGTGGTCTATGATCGCGTGGCGCAAGCGGTGGCGGATATGGTCAAGGAGCAGGCGGTCGGCACCGGCTCCGTCGCCGACTTCATCAAGCACCTGTCGAAGCCGCGCGCGGTGTGGCTGATGGTTCCGGCCGGCGTGGTGGATCAAACGATCACCGACTTCCTGCCGCTGCTGGAGCCGGGGGACATCCTGATTGATGGGGGCAATTCCCACTATGTGGATGACATCCGCCGGGCGAAGGGACTCCAGGCCCAAGGAATTCATTACGTGGATGTGGGCACGAGCGGCGGCGTGTGGGGCTTGGACCGCGGCTATTGCATGATGATTGGCGGCGAACCGGGCGCCGTCAAACATCTGGATCCCATCTTCGCCACCCTGGCGCCGGGCCGGGGCGACATTCCGCGCACCGCGGGGCGTGAGCCCGGCGGGACGGCCGAGCAGGGGTATCTGCATTGCGGGCCCAACGGCGCGGGGCATTTTGTAAAAATGGTGCATAATGGCATCGAATACGGACTCATGGCGGCGTATGCCGAGGGGCTGGCCGTTTTGCGCGCCGCCAATATCGGCAGCAAACAGCACGAGCTGGACGCGGAGACCACCCCCTTGAGCCATCCGGAGATTTATCAATTCGACCTGAACCTGGCCGACGTGACCGAGGTTTGGCGGCGGGGCAGCGTGGTGGCGTCATGGCTGCTGGACTTGACGGCCGGCGCCCTGGTGCAGGATCAGGACCTGGGCAAGTTTACCGGGCGGGTCTCCGATTCCGGCGAGGGCCGGTGGACGATCAAGGCGGCGATTGATGAAGGAATTCCAGTGCCGGTGCTTTCCAACGCGCTGTACGCCCGCTTCACTTCGCGAGGCGAGGCGGATTACCAGGATAAATTGCTTTCGGCGATGCGCTTTGGCTTTGGCGGGCACCTGGAGAAAAAGGAGGGCAAATCATGAACGGGACAAAATGTGACGTGCTGGTGTTTTTCGGGGCCACCGGCGACCTGGCCCACAAGAAAATCTTTCCGGCGTTGCAGGCGATGATCAAGCGCGGGAGCTTGAACGTGCCGGTCATTGGCGTGGCGAAGGCGGGGTGGAACCTGGACCAGCTCATCGCCCGGGCGCGGGACAGCCTCCAGAAACACGGGGGGCTGGATCCGGAGGCGTTCAGCAAATTGTGCCGGCTACTGCGCTATGTGGACGGCGATTACAATGACGCGGCCACCTTTAAAGCGTTGTGCCACGAGCTGGGCGAGGCGCAGCGGCCGGCGTATTACCTGGCCATTCCCCCGGCTGCCTTTGGCATCGTGGTGGAACAACTGTCGCGGAGCGGCTGCACGAGAAGCGCGCGGATGATTGTCGAAAAACCCTTCGGCCGCGACCAGGCTTCCGCGCGCGAACTGAACGCCATTCTGCTGAAAAGCTTTGATGAGTCGGCAATTTTCCGCATTGACCATTACCTGGGCAAGACGCCCGTGCATAACATGCTGTTTTTCCGTTTTGCCAACGCCATGCTGGAGCCGTTTTGGAACCAGCATTACATTGAGAGCATTCAAATCACGATGGCGGAGGATTTCGGGGTGCAAGGCCGGGGCGCCTTTTACGAACAGGTGGGCACGATCCGGGACGTGATGCAAAACCACCTGTTCCAGGTGATGGCCATCGTGGCCATGGAGCCGCCGGTCCGCACGGACAGCGAATCCATCCGCGATGAAAAGGTGAAAGTGTTGAAGGCAATCCCGCCGCTGCGGGCCGAGGAAGTGATTCGCGGGCAGTTCAAAGGTTACCGCTCCGAGCCGGGCGTGGCGGCGGATTCCCAGGTCGAGACATTCGCCGCGTTCAGGTTGGAGGTGGATTCGTGGCGCTGGCGGGGGGTGCCATTTTATTTTCGGGCGGGAAAAAACCTGCCCGTCACGTGCACGGAGCTGCTGATCCGGTTGCGGCGGCCGCCCACGATGTACCGGCAGTACGATGTGAAACCAGATCACTTCCGGTTCCGGATCAGTCCGGAAGTGACCGCCTCATTTGGTTTGAATGCCGTTTCGCCCGAGGATGAGTCCTTGAGCGTGGTGAGGGAATTGATCGTCAGCCACCATCCGACCGAGCGGGAGATGGACGCCTACGAACGGGTACTGACCGATGCCATGGCAGGAGACCAGACGTTGTTTGCCCGCGAAGATTACATTGAAGAGGCGTGGCGGATTGTGGATCCGGTGCTCAAGAGCGGCAATCCGCTTTTCCCCTATGCGCCGGGAACATGGGGCCCTCCCGAAGCTGACGCGATCAAGCCTCCGGGCGGCTGGCATGACCCAGTGGTCAATGGAAAATAGCGAAGGCAAACATATGCGCGTAGGAATTGCCACGGACCACGGCGGATTTGAGCTGAAGAAAACACTGGCGGCGCGACTGCGAGCGGCAGGCTACGAGACGGTGGACTTCGGGGCGCACGAGTTGACGCCAGAGGATGATTATCCCGACTTCGTCATCCCGCTGGGCCAGGCGGTGGCGGCGGGAAGGGTGGATCGCGGAGTAGCCGTCTGCGGCAGCGGCGTGGGCGCCTGTGTCTGTGCCAACAAGATCCGGGGCGTCCGCGCCTGTTTGATCGGAGACAATTTTTCGGCGCGGCAGGGGGTGGAAGATGACAACTTGAATTTGCTGTGCCTGGGCGGACGCATTGAGGGGCCGGAATTGGCGTGGGAGTTGGTGCAAGCCTTCCTCAAGGCCAGATTCGGCGGAGCTCCGAGACACCAACGGCGTCTGCAAAAAGTGGCCGCGCTGGAGGCGGCCGGGACATTGAACCAGCGAAAGGAAGCTTTATGAGCGATCCGAAAAGTGATCCCAAGATGGAACAACTGGCCATTAACACCATCCGCACACTTTCCATTGACGCGGTGCAGGCCGCCCAGTCCGGGCATCCGGGCACGCCGATGGCGCTGGCGCCGCTGATCTATACGATTTGGAACCGGGTCATGAGTTATGATCCCGGGGATCCCGTCTGGCCCAATCGGGACCGGTTTGTGTTGTCCAACGGTCATGCCTCCATGCTGCTCTGGTCCATCCTGCATCTGACCCGCGTGCAAGCGGTCAATGCGGATTATGAATCGCTCGGAAAACCGTCCGTGACGCTGGAGGACATCCGGCGGTTCCGGCAATTGGACAGCAAGGCGCCGGGCCATCCGGAATACCATTGGGTTTCCGGCGTGGAAACCACCACCGGTCCGCTCGGCCAGGGCGTGGCCACCAGCGTGGGCATGGCCATCGCCCGCAAATGGCTGGGCCACCAGTTCAACCGGCCGGGCTTCGAGATTTTCGATTACAACATCTATGCCGTCTGTGGCGACGGCTGCATGATGGAGGGCGTGGCTTCGGAAGCGGCTTCGCTGGCGGGGCATCTGGGCCTCGACCATCTCTGTTGGATCTATGACAACAACCACATCACAATTGAAGGCTCCACGAGCATTACGTTTACGGAGGATATTGCGACGCGTTTTCTGGCGTATGGCTGGAACGTCCTGCGGGTGGGCGACGCCAACGACCTTGAGCGGATCGAACAGGCACTGCGCATCTTTCAGCGGACCAAAGAACGGCCGACCTTCATCATTTTGGACAGCCATATTGGTTACGGCTCGCCCCACAAGCAGGACACCGCCGCGGCTCACGGGGAACCGCTGGGAGAAGAGGAAGTCCGCCTGACCAAGCGCAGTTATGGCTGGCCGGAGGAGGCGAAGTTTCTGGTGCCGAAGGGGGTTTATGAACATTTTGGCGCGGGCATCGGCCAACGCGGCCGGGAGGTGCGGAAAAAATGGACGGAACTGTTCAGCGCCTACGAAAAAGCGTTTCCCGCGCTGGCGGTGATGGTTGGCCAGATGCAGCGACGGGAGTTGCCGGCCGGCTGGGACAAGAATCTGCCCGTGTTCCCCGCCGATCCCAAAGGCATCGCCGGACGCGATGCTTCGGGCAAGGTGCTGAACGTGCTGGCCCAGAATATTCCGTGGTTCCTCGGCGGCTCAGCCGACCTTGGCCCGTCCAACAAAACGATCCTGACGTTTCCCGGTGCGGGAGATTTCCAAGCCCAAAGTCCGGGGGGCAAGAACCTGCACTTTGGCATTCGGGAACACGCGATGGGAGCGCTGGTCAACGGTCTGTCGCTGTCGAAGCTCCGGGCGTTTGGCGCCACGTTTTTCATCTTCAGCGACTATGCCCGGCCGGCGATCCGACTTTCCGCGCTGATGGAGCTGCCCGCAATTTTTGTGTTCACGCACGACGCGATGGGAGACGGTGAAGACGGCCCGACGCATCAACCGGTGGAGCAACTGGCGTCACTGCGCGCCATTCCCGGGCTCGTCACCTTGCGGCCCGCCGACGTCAACGAGGTGGTGGAATGCTACCGCTACATCATGCAACTGCGTCACGAACCGGCGGTCTTGCTGCTGTCGCGGCAGGCACTGCCCACGCTGGATCGCAGCCGGTATGCGCCGGCGGCCGGGGTTGCCCGCGGGGCTTATGTGCTCGCCGGGGCGCCGGACGAAAGCCCGGAAATCATTTTTATTGCCACCGGGAGCGAAGTGATCCTGGCGGTCGAGGCGCATGAGACGCTGCTGAAGGAAGGCATCCGTTCCCGGGTGGTTTCCCTGCCGTCCTGGGACATTTTTGAACATCAATCGCCCGAATATCGTGCGAGCGTTTTGCCGCCGGCGGTGACGGCGCGCATCGCGATTGAGCAGGCTTCCACCTTTGGCTGGGAGCGCTATATCGGCTCGCGCGGCCGGGTCATTGGCATGAAAACGTTTGGGGCGTCCGCCCCGCTCAAGGAGCTGCAGAAGAAATTTGGGTTCGAGCCCGAGAACCTCGTCACGGCAGCCAAGGAACTGCTCGCCGGGAGCCGATCCCCCCAACCGTGGGTTTGAGCGAGAGCAGCTTTTATCCGTAATCAACAGATCGTGTTTGCGGTGACCAAAAGTTTTTACGATTTTAACACGTCGCGGCAAAAGTGTTGGCCGGGTGGCGGTTTCCCCGCCATTTTTCCCAATTGCTGTCGCACGGGCCGATTAAGGCAAGGTGTATTGCAACCGGTAAAACTGATTGGTCGTGTTCAGCTGGATTGATTCCAGATACTGGTTGCCGATGGGCACTGGCGGTACGGTCACCGGCACCCATGGCCCCGACACCAAGTTGGTGGTGGATTCCAGCGCGAAACCCGCTGGGTCCATCGGCCAGAACAGCAGCAGGAAAGTGCCCGAGCTCGCCATCTGTACCGCCGGTACATTAACCACATTGATCGAATTAGCGAGGCCGACTTGGCCCGCCCCGTCGCTGGCTTGCAGCACCAGATTGGGCACCGGTTGGGAAATGGTCAGAGTGCCCATCCACATGCCTTGGTTGAAGCTGGTCGAAACCGGTGGCTGGACGGGCACGCCGTTCGTGGTGGTCAAGAGGGCCGTGCCATTGAAATTCGTGAACAACTGATTGTCCGGGTCCATGGCCTGAATGGTTACGCCAAACGGAGCATTGGCAAACCGGGGCGAGGGAAGGGTGTTCCAAACGAAGTGGTCCAGAACATCTGCCACCGTCAGGGTCGCATTGGAACTGAGCGCTGCTCCGAACAGATTCGTGACGGTGAGGGCATACACCCCCGCTTGCGCCAATTGGACGTTGGTGAGCACGAGGCTCGCATTGGTCATGCCGGGGAGCAAATTGGTCTGGTTAAACGTCCACTGATAGCTCAACGGCAGGGAACCGGTGACGCTCGCGGCGAAGACCGCCGTGCTGCCGACGGTTAACGTGAGATTCGTCGGCTGGGTTACAAAGGCTGGGAGGGCGTCCACGATCAGCAATGCGTTGGAACTGGTCACCGAGCCGTACTGGTTCGTCACGGTGACGGAATAATTGCCGCCATTGGCAAGTTGAACATTGGTGAGCGGCAGCATGGGGTTGGTGGCGCCGAGGAGGTTGATTCCATTATGTTGCCATTGATAGCTCAATGGCAGCACTCCACTCGCAGTGACAGTGAAATTCGCCACACCGCCCGCCGCAACAGCCAAATTGGTGGGCTGATTCACAATCGCTGGAGGAAACCCCGATATTCTGACGTAATCCACATCCACATTTTGCGGGTAAGGCGAACCTGGCTGGCCCATTGATTGTGACATCGCAATCTTGAAACCCGACGGGTAAGCCGACGCGCTGTGGGAAAACGTGTGCCCGAGCAATTCGACCCCATTGTCACTATATATGGAACCCCGCAGATTCTGGCCGGGGGCGCTCTGCAATACCAAATGATACCACGTGTTATTCAGAAACTTGTACGCCGCACTGCCGTAATAACCGTCAATGCTGCTGCCCATGAAGAAATAAGGATCACCCGAGTAATCGCCCTCGAACGGCGAGATGATGTCATAACGGTTGGTGTTGGCCGCGTCAATGATCCAGATTTCAATGAAGCCGTCAACGCTGGTGGTGGACGACTGGACGAGCGTGTTGAAGCGAAGGTCGTAATAAAAACTCACGCCCGCGAAATTGGTGACCGAACTCCAGCCGCGGCGCTGCAGCGAGTTGTTGGAATTGGTCATGTGCAAGACGCTGTTGGTACCCAACATTTCCAAGTCGTAATTGGGTGCGCCAAGGTAGGCGGCAGTGTCGGAGCCGCCGTTACCCCCGTTGTGAGCCGGGGGCAAATTCGTCCGCCAGATGGGGTTGAGCGAAGGCCCGTTGAAATCATCGAAGAAATACGTCGCCAGCCCTGAAATCACGGTCAACACCGCGGCAACGCTGTTGGTCGCGCCATACGGACTGTTTATGGTTACCTGATAATTGCCGGCTTGAGCGGACTGGACGTTTGTGAGCGTCAGGGAGGCATTGGTCGCCGTGGAAATATTTGTGCTATTCACACTCCATTGATAACTCAGCGGAGGCGTGCCCCCCGCCACCACGATGAAAGTGGCCGTGCCACCGACAGCCACCGTTTGGCCCGATGGCTGTGCGGTTATAAACGGGGGAATTCCATAAACATAGAGCACGGCATTCGAACTGACGACAGAACCATAAGCATTGGTGACCAGCAGCGCGTAATTGCCTCCCTGGTTTAGCTGAATGTTGGCCAACGTCAAAGTCGTATTGGTCGCTCCAGGCAGATTTGTCGTGTTAAACGTCCATTGATAAGCCAAAGGTGGCGTCCCGACCGCAACGGCTGAAATCGTAACGACACTCCCAAGCGGTGCATTTTGGTTGGTGGGCTGGCTGGTGATTACAGGTGGTGCCAAGACAGTCAAGGCCGCGTTGGAACTCGCGGCGGATCCGAATATGTTGGTTATTACCACTGTATAATCACCCGATTGGTCCAATTGGACATCGGTCAGCGCCAGGACAAAATTGGTCGCGCCGACAATATTCGTCCCGTTAAATAACCATTGAGCATAAAGGGGAGACGATCCTTCGACCGCCACGCTGAAACTGGCCGTGCCGCCGACGGCAACCGATTGCGAGGCCGGCTGATTGGTAATAACCGGGGGCGCGCCGACAAACAACCAGGCATTGGAACTAAGGACGCATCCGTAAAGATTCGTCACTTGTACCAGGTAACTTCCCATTTGGCTCAGTTGTACGTCTGTCAAAATCAAGGCGGCATTGGTTGCCCCGGCGAGATTTGTCCCGTTGCAGCCCCACTGATACACCAAAGGCTGGGTGCCGTAGGCCGTGACCCCGAAAACTGCGGTTCCACCAAAGCCCACCACTTGATTGGTGGGTTGGACTCCAATTTGCGGGGGAAAGCCGGAAGTGAGCTTCACATAGTCCACTGCCACGTCTCCCGGGTATGAAGTCCCGGGGTTGCCCACCGATTGTGACAGCGCAATCTGAAAACCGGAGGGATAAGCTGACGCGTCATGGTCAAAGGTGTACCCGATCAATTCGTTTCCATTATCATCATAGATCGAGCCCCGCAGGTTCTCGCCCGGGACACTTTGTAACACCAAATGATACCAGGTATTGTTTTGATACCGGAATGAGGCCGTGGTATAGGTGTCATCAATGCTGCTGCCCATGAAGAAATAAGGATCACCGGAGTAGTCACCCCCGAAGGGAGAAATGATGTCGTAACGGTTGGTGTTCACGGCATCGAAGATCCAGACTTCAATGAAGCCGTCAACGCTGGTGGTGGGAGACTGCACGAGCGTATTGTAGCGGACATCCAAGGTGAAATTAGTGCCCGGGAAGTTGGTGATCGTGCTCCAGCCGCGTCGCTGGAATGAACTATAGAGATTGGTCATGCGCAGAACGGAATTGGTGCCCAAGGTTTCAAAATAGTAATTCGGCGCGCCCAGATAGGCGGGCGTGTCAGAACCGCCGTCGCCCCCGTTCCGGGCGTCGGGCAAACTGGCTTGCCAGATTGGATTCAAAGCCGGCCCCGTGAAGTCGTCAAAGAACAGGACAAGCGGCCCCGAATAGACGGTCAGCGTGGCCAGGGAACTATTCGTCGCCCCCCAGATATTTACGATGAGGACGGAATAATTCCCGGCTTGGGCAAATTGGACATTCGGCAGTGTCAACGTGGCATTCGTGGCATTGACAAGGTTCGTTCCATTGAACCTCCATTGATAGGTGAACGGAGTCGTGCCAATGGCAGCCACCGCGAATTGTGCGGTGCCATTCACCACGCTCGACTGGTCGGCCGGTTGCATCGTAATCACCGGCGCGGAGTGGACGATGGCCAACGAGGCGTTGGAGCTGGTGATCGAGCCGGCATAGTTGGTCACCAGCACCGTGTAGTTGCCGACATTGGCCACGGAGACATCGCTGATCGTCAAGGTGCTGGTGGAGGAGCCTGAAATGTTGCTGCCGTCTGTCAGATTGGTTCCATTGTATTGCCACTGGTAATTCAAGGGCAAGCCGCCGGCGGTCTGTACACTGAAGGCTGCGGGCGCGCCCTCCAATACGGCGTCGTCCGCCGGCTGCTGGGTAATGGTGGGCGGAGTGATGATGGACAAGGTAAATTGACGATTCTGGCCGATATTGTCATTTTGATTGGTGAACCAAATGGTGGCGTTGTAGTTCCCCACCGGGAGATTGCCCGCTGTATTATTCAAACTGACCGTAGTGGTGGCCGCCGGCCCGCCCGGCAGCAGGGCACCGCTGCCGGAGGAAGCGCTGAGCCAGGCAGAAGTGATGGACAAGGTCCACGTCAGCGTGTTCGTTCCGATATTGGTTAGCGAATAACTTTGCGAAGTAGTCGTGAAGAACGGCCCGCCCACGCCGCCGATGGCCGAGAAACCCGAGGTTGGAGTAATGGCCAACGCTTCGGGATTGGCCAGCGCATTGATAAGATGTTGCCCCGCCGGCGTCCCCCAGCCGGTGCAGAGGTCGTAGCGGGCAACCGCGTAAAATTTGCTTGGGCTGCCGCTCCACGTATTATTGCCGGTGGTGATGTCGTGGAAGGCGGTGGAATAATTGACGCTGGAGGCGATGGCATCCACTGCTGGATTGATGAAACCGATCAGTGGCTGACCGGTGCCGATCGCCTGCTGGTTGGCCAGCGCTGCGAATCCAGCCCACAACGGCGCCGCGCAACTCGTACCGCCTACTTGAAAATTTCCACCGTCAGCTCGCACATAAACATTGTCCGCCGTCAAGGCCACGTCCGGGGTGTTACGCATGGTCGTGGAACCTCGATTTGCCGCCATGTTGATGTTGGTTTGCCAGGTGGGAATTGAATATTGCGTGCTAATGCCGCCGCTGCTGCCGACACCATTCTCGTCGTATTCGATTCCCCAATTCCAAACCGTTTCCGACGTCCAAGCGCCGCCCGGGCCAGCGGTGGTGAGGGTGGTGCCGCCGACCTGCGTGATGTAGGGCGTATCGCCGGGAAAATCTATCAGTCCGGTATAGGCACAACTATCACCCGACGCGTTGAAAAACGACTGTCCCTGGACCTCCATCTGCTGAAAAATCTGGTCGGCCACCGGATCAGCCACGCCGCCCGGGATGTACCACGAACAACTCAATTGTTTGGCGAGGTTGTCGTTGGCCATGCGGTTGAGTATATCGTGCCAACTGCCGAATGGCCCCGCCTCATAAACAATTACCGCGGACAAATTAGTGGCCATGGAAATGGCCACTTCGATGTCCAAAGACACTTCCACCTCACCACCATCACCCGTGGGAGCACCGGAGAAGCCATCGAGCAAGACGTTTTGCAACGGCACGCTTTGGAGGTGTGCCGAATTTTCGTAGTAGGTGATGTCACTGGCGGTATAGCCGTCAAATTCGAGCAGGCCAACGGTCTGGCCGGAACCACTGAGCGTGGTGTCTGGAACATAGGCCGCGCGATAATCCTTGCCCATGTAAGTGCCGCTGGGTCCAGAGCCGGCGTGTGGCTTGGCGTTCTGTCCGCTGGTGATCCGGGTCGCCTGCAGGTGGGGCTTGGGCAAGGCGTAATTGTCCAAACCGCCGATGTGTAAAATCGGTACGCTCAAGCTTAAAGACGGTTCGCGGTCAGGGGCAAAAAATGACCGTCTCTCCGTTGGATGTTGATAGGAATTCAGCGTTATATGCAAGGCGTGTTCCACATCCGCTACTGAGCCGCTGACATCCAGTAACAAGCGATTGGGATGGGTTCCCGTTACTTGCAAATGATTGGCCTTGGCGAAGCTGACGACTGCCTGATAATCCTGCTTGGTGGGGCCGAAGTTTTCCGTGAATTGTTCCGTGGTCAGATAATGACGATAAACTGGGCTGCGGGGATCGTAAATCTGCTGCAACAGATTGGAAAGCGCGGCCGCGTTGCGCAAGGGGAGGGCGATGGCCAAGTCCATCCGGTTGGTGGCCGGCAACTGGCCAACCGGCCGCAACAATTGGGCCGGCTTTGGCACCTGTCCTGCCAACATTTGCAGTTCCGCACCTTGGAGCGATATGGCTGCAAACATTGCCAGCAGCAACCCTGCGCTGCGCTGCAAGCTGACCGAGCGAAATGACGACGTACTCAATGACTGCATAGGATTCCTTTGACTGATTGGCGATGGTTTAAATTATGACAACCGCAGGGCGCCATCGCCGTGATACCCAAGATACCAGGCATGGTACGTGCTGAAACTTACTAGAACACTTGGAACAAGATTAGTCAATTAGAAAACTCGATTAAAGATGGCGCTGGGCGACAAGTGCAAAAGGGGTGGTAATTTTCCCGGCGCAGGTTACAAATTGGTGTCGTTGCTTCGTGGTTTTGTATTGGAGCTTTCACGCGGATATAAGCGGAAGAGCTTGGCGATGGGAAGCAGTTGGTGGCAAGGCGGTTTTGCTTTTACGATAAGGTTTACGAATCAGGGGGCAGGGCGAGTTGGCAGCGGCGGGATCCGGCCGGCCACGCCGTTCCTTGGTCAGTACGGCTAATCGGCCGTTATTGGGCGTCGCGGGCGGGGCTGAAGTCCGGGAAGTGGCGATCTTTCAAAGCGATCACCGTAGGCTCCAGCGGCCAGCGGATTCCGAAGACTGGGTCATTCCACCGAAGTCCGCGCGCGAGGTCGGGAACAAAGAACTCCGACATTTGGTAGAAGACCTCGCAATTGTCAGCGAGGCACTGAAATCCGTGGGCGAAGCCGCCGGGGACGTAGAGTTGCCGCCGGTTTTCGGCGGACAATTCAAAGCCCTCCCATTTTCCGAAAGTTTTTGAGTCCTGGCGGACATCAACTACGACGTCGAAGATTTTTCCTGCGGCGCAGCGGATGAGCTTGATCTCGGGCTTGGGTTGCGACTGGAAGTGCATCCCGCGGATGGCCCCCCGTTTTTTTGTGAGCGTGAGATTGCATTGCGGCCAGCGGGTGTTCAGGCCGTGCTGCACGAATTCGTTTTCACAATACGTGCGCGCGAAAAAACCGCGCTCATCTTCGCGAAGTTCAAGCTCGATCAGCCAGAGTCCGGGGAGGGTGGCGGGACTGAATTTCATGTTACACCACGGCGACGCGCGGGATGGGAATGATGAACTTGCCGCCGGAATCGCGATAGGCTTTTTGCTGGGCCAGGATTTCCTCGGCAAAGTTCCAGGTGAGCAGGAGGGTGTAATCGGGGTGTTTTTCCAAAAGCGCCTCGGGCGGCAGGATGGGCAGGTGGCTGCCGGGCGTCAGGCGGCCTTGCTTGTAGGTGCTGCGGTCGGCTACGAAATCGAGTGTTTCGGATCCCAACTGGCAGAAGTTCAACAAAGTGCTTCCCTTGGCGGAGGCGCCGTAGGCGGCGATGCGCTTGCCGGACTGCTTAAGCCGGCTCAGAAGTTCGAGAAGTGACTTTTTGACGGTGAGCGCACGGGAGGCAAAGTTTTCGTAATAGTCTATCGAGGCCACGCCTTTTGACGCCTCATCATGCAAAAGGCTGACGACCGAAGGTGCGATGACATGCTGGCCGGCATGGCCAGCGAACAGACGCAGCGAACCACCGTGGATCGCCAGCCGTTCGACGCGGAAGATTTCCAACCCGTGCCTCGCAAAAAGCGGTTTTAGCGCGGTGACGGTAAAGTAAAAAACGTGCTCGTGATAGATCGTGTCAAATTCCGAATGTTCGATGAAATCCACTCCGTAGGGGAATTCCAGGACAATCCGGCCGGTGGGTTTCAGCAGTGCGGCGAGACCGCCGACGAAGTCATTGGTATCCGGCGCGTGCGCAAAAACATTGTTGCCAAGGATCAAATCGGCTTGGAGCTTCTCCGCGACAAGTTCTTTGGCCAGCTTGAGCGTGAAAAAATCCACGCGCGATTCGATGCCCTTTTCGCGGGCGACCTTGGCGATGTTGGCCGCCGGTTCGATGCCCAGGCAGGGAATGCCGGCCGCCTTGAAATATTGCAGCAAGTATCCGTCGTTGCTGGCAATTTCAACCACATGGCTTTGCGGGCCGAGTTGAAATTCGCGGATATGCTGTTCCACCGCCGCGCGGGAATGCCGCAGCAAAGCGTCCGAAAACGAGGAAAAATAAAGATATTCCGAGAACAATTGCGTGGGCGGGACAAGATCCGTGATTTGCAGGAGCCAGCAGTCATGGCATACCGCAACGCGCAGGGGGAATTTGGGTTCGGGCTTGGCCAGATCCTCAGGGCGGAGCAAATTGTTGGCCAAGGGTTGTATGCCCAGATCGAGGACGGGCACGCTGTGCGTGCCACTACAGGAGCGGCATTTAAAAGAAGAATTCATTGTGGCCAAGGAGCATTTTTTCGCCGCGCGGTTTCCACGTAGTTGTTGATTTGCGACAAACTGAAGCCGAGCATGTCTGTTGTCAGTTGTTGGTGGCGGTTGCGATACCAACGGACGGTTTGAGACACGGCTTCGGGAAAAGTCCAGACCGGCTGCCAACCGAGGAGTGCCCCGGCCTTTTTGATTGATAGTGATAGCAACCTGGCCTCGTGTGGGTGGTTCGGGGCGGAGGCGTCGTTCCATTCGCCAGGCCATTCACGAAGGACCGCCTCGACCAGATTTCTAACCGGTTGTTGCGCCTTGGCATCGGGGCCGAAATTGAACGCGGTGGCGCAGGGTGAGTTTTTGCCTTCCTGTCCCAGGCGGGCACCGAGCCAGAGGTAACCGCTAAGACACTCGAATACATGTTGCCACGGCCGGACCGCTGCTGGATTGCGGACCAATACTGCGCGCGACTGGCACAGCGCGCGAATGCAATCAGGGACAATGCGATCTTCGGCATAATCACCACCGCCGATGACATTTCCGGCGCGGACAGTCGCCACGGGACCGAGTTTGTCGTTGGGCTGAAAGAAGGATTTGCGCCAAGATTGGGCGACGAGTTCCGCCGCCGCCTTGCTCATGGAATAGACGTCGTGGCCGCCAAGAGGGTCGCTTTCGACATAAGCATAATCCTGTTCACGATTTTCGTAACACTTGTCGCTGGTAATGACGATGACGGGGCAGGGGAGTGCCGCTTGGCGGACGCTCTCCAGCAAATGGGCGGTGCCGACTGCGTTCACGTTGAATGTCTCCAGTGGTTCGGCATAACTGCGCCGGACAATGGGCTGGGCGGCAAGGTGAAAGACAATTTCCGGCGCCAATTTTTTTACGATGGAAGCCAATGACGGGAAATCCCGGATGTCGCATTCCGCTTCGCTGGCGAACGCATGATTCTGGATAATCTCGTAAAAATTTGGATGGGTTGGCGGCGGCAAGCTGATGCCACAAACGCGAGCACCGAGGCTCTTCAACCAGAGGGCGAGCCATGCGCCTTTGAATCCGGTGTGGCCGGTGACGAGCACACGCTTATTTTGATAATACCCTGAAAACATTGAAAAGGTTGGTTGAATAGGCGCTTGGATCAGCCCCGCCACGGGGGGGTGCCAGCTTCCTTAAACAATTTGACCGGATGGAGCCCAATGTAGCCCCGGTGGCCAGTGATAAGGATCTTCATCCGGTCATTCTGGCAATACAAGTTCATGCGCGTCAAAACTTTTTCCTCAGTCTTTTGGCCGACTCGAGAGCGCCAATCCATGGGGAGATTTGAGGATTTGGTTCATTTCCCCTCCCCAAAAGGTGCTCGTTGATATCACTGCGTGTCGCCGGGGGCATCACTTGACGCCGCTTTTGGGGCCTTTTGGGGTCGTGGAGAAAGGAAGCGGCACGGGACAACGCAAACAGCAAAAAACCCCCTGTTTTCACAGGGGGTTTGCATTGAAATTGGTTGCGGGGCTAGGATTTGAACCTAGGACCTTCAGGTTATGAGCCTGACGAGCTACCGGGCTGCTCCACCCCGCGATCAAGGATCCATACCATCCCATAGAGTCCCGGCCGGGGCAAGTTTTTAATGCTTAAATCGGATTTATTGTGCTTAAAATGGATTTACGCCGTAGCGGACCCAATAGCCTGGTAACTTCAAGAACTCCAAGCGCATATGCTTGTTGAGGCCGTCTTTTTTCCAGTCCGCGCGGTCAAAGCCAAAGTAGGAGGGCCGGGAATAGAACGTCACCCCGGGCACGAAATGGGCGAAGGTCTTCTCGGCGCGCCGGGCGTGGTACCAGGAGGTGACGAGGATGGCGCTGCCGACGTTTTCGGCGCGCAGGAGGTTGCCGGTGAACACGGCGTTTTCGCGGGTGGTGGTGGATTTGCGCTCCAGCTCAATGACGCGGGCAGGGACGCCGTTGGCGATGAGCAGCCGGCGGTTGATGAGGTCGTCGCCGGCGCCGGTGACGATGATGCGGGGAGCCGCGTGCTGTTGATACAATTGCGCCGCGCGGAGGGCCCGCTCGTGCTGCCCGCCGCCGATGACGATGATCACGTCCGCCGTCACCGGCCCGGTGTCCACGGTCAGGAATTTTTCCGGATAAAACCAGGCGGCCAGGCCCAGGAGGACCAACAGGACGATGGTCCACTTGATGATTTTAAACAGGAATTTTATCATGCTAAAATTTCCAGTTCCAATCGTGCATCAGGTACTTCTCGCGGGCGAGCTTTTCCATTTGGGGGAACGGCGGGGAGGGCAGGGGGGCCATGGCATTCCAGGCCCGGGCGAGGGCCGCCTTGACAGCGGCGGCGGGCAGCCGGAGGTTCGTGACGAATTCGCCGTGCGGCCGGCCGGCCCGGTAGGCGGGCTGGGCCGAGGGCATCTGCAGCAGGGCGCTGATGAGGCCCAGGTCGCAATCCAGCAGCAGGGTGCCGTGGAAGAGGAGGAAATGCTTCCGGCGCCGTTGGGAATTGCCGCCGACTTTCAGGAAGGCATCGGGCGCAGCGCCGGCGGCAATGGCCAGATCGGTGTGGCCGCGCACGGACGCCTGCGGATGGTCGGCGCCGAGGGCGGCCTGGATGGCCGCGCAGTTCCTCTCCATGATGAACTGGTTGGTGGAGGAGATGTTGCGGGTGGGGCCGTCTTCGGTAATGGGCAGAATGAGGCTGTAGTTCAGCCCGCCGGGCATCTGCACGACGGCGCCGCCGCCGGAACAGCGCCGGAAAATGGGCACGCCCCGATCCCGGCAAGCCGCCACGTTCACTTCGGTGGCGACCTGGTTGGCATAGCCGACCACGACAAAGGTTTCGTGCGGTTCCCAAAAGGCGAGCAATTCGCCGGGGGCGTCGGCGGGGCCGGCTTCGCACCATTCGAGCAGGGCTTCGTCGGCGGCCAGTTGTTCGGCGGGAGTGGGTAGGGTCAGGTCGAGTCGCTGCATGGGCGGCCGGGCGGGGAGATTTTTTGGTTTGATTTACTTTGATTTACCCTCAGGCCAGTTGCCAGGGGGCGCGGTAGTCGCGCGTGAGCCATTGTTTGTCGCCGGTGCCATCGGTGAAGTGTTCCTGGTGGGGATTCCATTTGAAACCCTGGCCGCTGAAATAGGCCGCATTCACCAAGTTGCAGACGGTGGCCGAGCGATGGCCAATTTCGACGTCGCAGACGGGGAGCTGGCGGGTCTGCATGCATTTGACCCAATCGCTGATGTGATTGGTGCTGCGATAGAGCCGGACGGCGTTGGCGGGCAACAGCTCTTTGAGCAGGGGGGAATAATCATCCATGACGTCGGACTTCAACTGGCCGCCGAGCCAGAGCTGGAATTTGCCGCGGTTGACGTAGAGCTTTCCCTGGTCGCCGTAGAAGGTGATGCCGTTGCCGGGGCCATGGGTGACCATGGTGCCGTTGGCGTAGCGCCAGCGCACGCCCGATTGGGCGTCGGGGGTCTCGGCGGGATAGAATTCCACGGGGCCGCTATCGTCGTAGCCCAGCGCCCATTGGACGATGTCGAAGTGATGGGCGCCCCAATCGCACACGCCGCCGCCGCCGTATTCGCGGTAATGGCGCCAGTCGGGAAAGTCCTTGGGCATGCCGCGGGGGCTGAGGATGGAATTGTAAGGCCGCTCGGGGGCGGGGCCGAGCCAGAGGTTCCAATCCAGGCCGGGTTCATCGGTTTCGGCGGGGAGGGTGCAGAAGATGGGCGGGCCGCTGACGGAGACATCCACGCGGGAGACGGTGCCGAGCACGCCGTTGCGGACGAGTTCGCAGGCGGCGCGGAATTCGCCCATGGAGCGCTGCATGCTGCCGGTTTGGAAGATGCGGCGGTGTTTGCGCACGGCTTTGACCATGGCGCGGCCTTCGAGGACGGTGTGGGCCATGGGCTTTTCGCAATAAATATCCTTGCCGGCCTGGGCGGCGGCGATGGCCACCAGGGCGTGCCAATGATCGGGCGTGGCGATGACCACGGCGTCAATATCCCGGCGGGCGAGCAAATCGCGGAAATCGTCATAGGCAGCGCACGCCGGGTGGAAGCCGGCCTGGGCATCATTGGCGTAATGATGGTCCACGGCGGCTTGGGCGAGATTGCGGCGGGTGGTGTCCACGTCGGAAACGGCGAGGACGCGGACGTCATTACGGGGCAGGCAGGCATGGAGCAGGCCGTGGCCCTGTTTGCCGACGCCGATGAAGCCGAGGGTGATCGGGCCGGCGGGCGCCGGGCTGGCGCCCCAGAGGCCGGAGGGCAGCATGAGCGGCGCGGTGCCGGCGATGAGGGCCGTTTTGAGGAAACTGCGACGGGTGAGGGATGAATTCATGGTGTCGTGTCGTTTCATAAGACCGGGCGTGTGGCGGAAGGGTTACGCAAATTCATGGGACTGGCAACCATCTGGAACGCCTTCTGGGAAACCTTGACACGAATTTGCGAATCGGTCCACGGCAAAGCATCTCACACGAAGACACGAAGACACGAATTGGGCAGCAAAAAAGCCCATGAAAGCGCGGGGGTGTATCCAACCACCGAGACACGGAGGCACAGAGATTAAGGCCAAGGAAGCCCATAAAAACGAGGCGGGTGTATTCTCCGCGTCTCTGCGCCTCTGTGGTGAGAAATCCGGTAAATCCTGTCTCCGTCCGGCCCGCCGACCTCGACAAAAATTTTTTGGGGTTGACGGGGCTTGACGATGTGGGGTTTTGCTGGGGTTTTCGCAGATTTTGGTGAACGAAATTGAGGGCTTTTCGGGGGCACAGCAGGCAATGCTGAAGGCTGAAGGCTGAAGGCTGAAAAGGGCAAAAACTCGTGGCGCAGACTTCGTAGCGCAGACTTCCAAGTCTGCTGTATCGCGGGTTTCCAAACCCGCAGGCCATCTCTATTTCCAACACCCTCGAGCTTGCGACAGTCTGCCGATTTGGAAATCGGCGATACGGCAGTCAGGGAAGTGCGTACGGCGGGGAGTGCGGCCCACTGGGCAAATTGAGACAGCAATTCGGCGCGCGAGGGCTCACGGGGCTCCTGGCGGTCGAAGTCCAGTTGTTCCGTGCGACGCCAAAGGCGCGTGGGATCGAACTTTAGCATTTAGCCTTCAGCCTTGCCTTATGCCGTCTCACCCCGCGAGCATGACACAGATTGGGGTGGGGGTGTTAGTTAGCGGCTAACGGGAAATGCGTAAGGTGTTGAGGGATAGGGAAATTTGGACGCGAATTTCGCGAATTGACGCGAATTTTTGGAGCGGCCAACGTCCAGTTTTTGGTCTGACCCCCAATTTTACCCATTGTTGACACGAATTGGCGCACCAATCTATGGTTTGCCCCGAATGGCGCTTAGTTAAGGCCCAGCAAAATGGACTGTTTTTTTGCATATTTTCTGCCTGCGAATTGCCTCCGCAGGTTGCGTTTGCCAAACGCCTGCAAAACCAAGCGTTTTAGTGGGTGTGCAGCATGGCCCCCCGAAATATACGGTAAAATTCACTGTTTTTTGTCTATTTTGTAAGTGGCTACTCTTTAAAGACATACGCCCTATCTGAGCGCCATTCTGGTTTGCCCCCGTTTCCGAACAATGTGCTGGGTGACCCCTTTTTCGCTTAAGCTCAAGACCAAGCGCGACAAGTCAATACGGCACGCCAATAGCACCGTTGGTAGGATAACGGCATATGCTGGATTAGGTCCATCACAGCAAATTGAGCGATTTGAGACATCGCAGGCCAACGTGAAACTAGTTGCGATAGGCATTCTGCGAATCTCGCAACTGTAGCCGGCACATCGTTTTCCACCATGCTACAGCCCCAGACACCTTCCAAAATTGCAAGGCCAATCCGGGCACTTTCGCTATCGGATCCGGCCTTTACTTCACAACCGCGGAATTTGACCGAGGCTTCCGTTGCCAAAGCAAACAACTGATCGAGGATGCCTTCAACCACGGAAGGGGTCCGATTGCGAACTGCAAAATCACAGGCAAGATTGATGATAACCGCCGCCTCAGAAATATTGCGCTGCAAGATGTCCGAAATTCTCAAATTCTGGATGATGTTCCCCATCACGGCAGCTTGTGGCGGAGGCAGTGGCGCTCCGTTGGTCGCGTTATTGATCATGGCCCACTGGCCGGGTTGATACGGATTTGCCTGCAAACTGGCCAAAGCTTGGTCATAACTGACTGCCGGAGATGTTGACACAAAAAGGTGAAATTGTGCGTCATCAAACAGCAGCTGAAGCCCCGTGTGCCAAGGATTGCCCAAATATGAGAACAGTACGTTGCTCCGAAGCGTTGAGTCATGCCACATGGAGAACAACACCGGAATTTCTTCGTCGGTCGGAATATACTTTTTGATGAGGGCTGGCAGGTCAAGCTGGGCTGCCAACTCTGGTAGTAGCTGTGCTGCAAAATCGGCAAGTGCCGAAATCATCAATGACGCCTGGGTGATTGCCGAAGGCGAGGCTGCGTCCCAGTTAAGCTCATTAACCGGACTGATGCTTGCGATGGAAATGTCATTGCTCTGTGCAGAAATCCATCCAGAAAAGTCGTTCTGATTGATTCCGCTGGCTGCGATTGCGGAATGGAGACGGCCACTATGAACCCATGCAGCACGCAATCGCGCTTCTGCTGACCAAGAACGAGCCTCTGTACACCAGCCTAGTCGCAAGTGTGACCATTTGAATAGCGTTATCAGTGCTTTTGCCGTTTCAGCCCCGCTGGCGGGATCAAACAATTTCGACAAATCGTTTGTCGCTTGGGCCACGAAACGTGGCAAGTCGTCTCCAAACTTAAGTGCAATGAGCAAAAATTGAAGGCGCTGAAGAGGGGATTGGAGTCGCCCGTTAAGGTGATTTAGCAAAAACGCCATCTCATCTTTGTTCGCGGTGGCAAGCCGGGCGAACACCAGCTCGGGCAATCTTGCTGGAAGGCAACTCAGCCGAACCACAGTTTCTTCCAGACCCTCCTGATCCAGTAATGCTGACACCGCCGATGGCCAAGGCTGCTCAACATCCGTGCCAGGTTTTGGTTCTATTCTGAGATGCCTTCGCAGTGATGTCACGGAAACCGGCATGAGTTCTGCAATGTTTAATGGTAGTTTGCGGGCGTGAACATTCTTAGCTTTCGCCTCAAATTGATAATAAAACCAAGCAGCCGAATTTTCGATATTTTCATAGAGTTCACCCATGCGTTCTGCGGGTTTCGCGGTAGCCAGAAGTTTATCGAAGAAGGCCTGGCGTGCTGATTCATTCAGATCAAATAAGTGACTGTGTGATTGAAGCGCGGAAAGTTGTTCAGTTTGGCGGTTCGCTAACAACATCAGGCAGGGGATGCTTAACCAACCACTGCAGCTCAATCCTTCGCCCTTTCGCGTGATCCGGACCCGTCCTGTTGCGTTATCGTGTGTAAATTGAAGGCGAATGCCTTTCTTCAATATTGCCGCATAGCCCTTATTGAGTGCTCTCGCGACCGCTTCCCAAACTTCGTTGGGTTCAACGCCAACGCCAAATAATTCAGACGGGCCACCTGTTTTGACAAGCCCGAAACGGTTCAATTCCGTTGGTGTAAGCTTTAGCGCGTCCAGAATGACAGGCGGCAGGTCAAAAAGGAATCCCCCCGTCAACAGCACGCGGCCAACAAATTCCGGGCCCTTTGGACCTGTGGTTCTTTCAAAGTTATCGAGCTCACGCAAACTTTCATTCACAAGTTGTCTTAGGAATTTGGCAATTCCTGACAAAATCTCTGGATTGGCAGATAGAATGGGAAGGGCGCATTCGTTATAAAGCCATTTGAAATAAGAGGCTCGCAATCCGGCTTTGTTCTGTCCGAAAATCGCAATGGCTTGGCCAAACAAATGGCCAAGAGAGTGACCAGAGGCTTCACTGGTTGACATCTGTGCAACCGGTGGGCCAAACAGCTCCTGAAGTAATCGGATGTCATAATAGAGGTGTTTCCATATCCAATTTGATCGGGCTGTTTTCTGGTCCAGAGTCGATTTTTCATCATTCCAGATTGTAAGAAGTGCATGAACAATGGTGATGTAAAAACGCGATGGCATCTCCATTTCGAGCAGCAGACGTTGACCTTGTGGCGTCTCAACCGGCCTCTGCAGCCACTCTGTGTCAAGCAACACCGCAGCTATGTAACGTCGCAGCCGTTTGAGGTGAAGTGTTTCCCTAAGAACTCCATCAACCACGGGCGCTTGGTTCAAATGGTGGAGGACTTCGGTGTCATTGACCGGCAAGTAGCGGACATTGGCCGCTCTCAACTTGCTCAAAAAATCATACAGCTGATCCTCGGTGATAGAGCCGATTCGAAAAAGATGGTGAACGAGATCGAACGTGTCCGAGGAGGGTCGCGCAGGGTCGCGGCGCAGACCTCGTAAGAAACGATCGTCAACGCACCAGACTCCTTGGCCGGTTACCGCATAATCGAGTGTATCCTGTACGCAAAGTTCGCTGTCAGTCAACGGGCCGACGTGTCCCTCTGGGACGAAGGGCCTTGCGCATTCGTGGGCACGGTAGTTTTCAGTGTTGAATCTATGGCATATGTGCGCCAGCAGTTTTTCAATTTCTGGCAAAAGTGCTGCATCGGAATCACCGTGTTTCTCTGCCTCACGCCACCCGCTGGCTTCAAATTTGGAAACGTAGACGCGTGCAGCTTCTGACAGTGGCCCAAGCACGTTCGCATAGGCCAACCGTTCTGCAATACCCACTTCTAAGTGAACCTTAATCCCGTGAGCAAGATTAACGAAAGACAATTGTCGTGTGGCCTTTATAGGTGAACCGAGTTTTTTACGTGCGGCTTCGGCATCGGCAGAGGAGATCCCCCCGAGAGCTTCAAGGCCTGTGATTATCTCCGCTTCACCGATTACGTGACTCGCTTCCGCATCCGGTAAAACGACCGGTTCCATTTCCGGTCGATTGGCCAAAAGCGGCATGAAGTCGACCAAGAGGCCGCCGTGCGCCCTTACATCGGTCAGACGTTCATACCAAAGCGATCCCATTCTTGCCGCCCAGCCATCGGTCGGATTCGGAAAATCAGGACTAGGCGACCACTCCGTGATTTTGCCAGCATCTATTAGCTGCAGCGCCCGACGTTGGGCCGCCACCATCTTGGGCTGCCCCGGTTGAAGCTTGTCAGCTTCCAATTGCAACCAAGTGGTCAAGCGAGCGGGGACCGCAATCTTAGGAAAAGCTGCCTCAATCGCCTCTAACAGACCGAGACCATGCAAAAGGAGCAAGCTCGTAATATCCAGAAATAATTCTTGGTTTGGATCGAATTGAACGGGTTGCTCGCCTGCTAGCGCCCCGTGCCTCGTAAGGGTTGGTAAATCCCGCAGGGGATATCCTTCGTCAACAGCGGCGCGAGGCCTTTGAAGGAACCATCTCGTCAGAAATACATGGAAATTAAAGCATAGGAAATGGACCGGAATTAATCCGCGGCGATAATTCTGTAATGTCTGCGCCCACGACTCGGCGTTTTGGCGAAATATCTCGCCCATTCGCCGTACGTCGACCATCTCGATGCCTTGCACTTTTTTTTGGGCCCATGACGCAAGTTTCCCGAAAAGCTCGTTCGTGAAATATGCGAGCCCAACCTTTTCTGCTTGCTGAGCCACCAATAATTCAACTGGAGAATCCTTAGTAAGGGACTGCTTGGCCTTAATGACGATTCGGCGTGTTAATTCCGGATCAACTCGACGGATTGTCGGAGCCACCTCTTCGGTCAAAAACTGGGGTGGAACATCTGCCAATGGAAGGAAATGTTTGGCAGTCTCGGCGCTTCCAACTAAATCGCCTTGTGACCGTCTCAGCCGGAAGAGCTGCATCAAGGTGTGGAGATCAGGCGAAACGCTTGCGGCCTTTTCAACTGATTCGATTGCTTTGCTTAGGTGCCCGAGTTGTCTGAGGGCTTCACCCTTGATTCGCTGCAAATCTGGCGGCAACGTGGAATCAGGACATAAATCCACATGCTCCTGCAGCAACTTTAATGTCAATTCTGGACGCCGTGCCAGGAGCGCCCCTTCTGCAGCCAAACGTAACGCTGCGTCTGTCGCTACCAACCTAACCAATTGTTCCGCATAGTCTGCGATAAATGACCAGTTATTTTCGGCACGTCGTTCGATACAACACGTAAAAAGTGCGTCGCCATCACCCGCCCTTCGGAATTCACTTTCACATTCAGCTGCCTTTGACTCGTGTTCCCCCTTCTTTCGCGTGAGGAACCCCAAGAGGGCAAGTCGGACTTGGCGCTTGCGCAACGGCTCTGTCTCTTCATCGACGAGCTTTAGGGCGGCTTCTTTCTCTTCGCGAAAGGCGAGACATTGAACCTTGTGGGCACGCCAAATGTGTAAATTCCCCGTTTTTGCAAACGCGCCGCGTTGGTCATCCAACAGTTTTTCGGCAGTCGGCAAGCCTTCGACTTGGGATAGCAGTGAAAACAGCGCCAGAATCTCGTCGAGTTCTACTGTGCTGCTGCCAATTCGAGTCTTAAGAACTGCAATTGAACGCGTTTTATCCAATCCAAAACCGCGTTCTTGGGCCCATACCAAGGCTGGCACGAAGCCGGGTGACTCCTTTAGCAGGCTGGCACAAAGAAGTCCGGCTTCAGCCTGCAAACTCGGTTCGTTGGCTAGGCAGGCGAGGCGCCACGACAGAATTTCGAGGCGGTCATCCCCGGCCATGGACGCCGCCAATCGCTCAAATTCAGCGGCGGCATCGGCCCGTTGTTTGCGGCTGCCATTATCATGTTTGATTAGGTACCAAGGCGGTGGCACCGGCCAAGTAAGGTGACCCCAGCACGGAAAGACCGGTGAAATTCCACTAGCATAGCTCACCATTGCCATCGCCATTTGTAGCTTGAAGGACCGTGGATGGTTGCTCAAGGCGTCTTCCACGACTTGCCGTGCTTGTTCAGTGTGCCGCAAGCACAGTAGTGCTACACCCTCTAGCCACGCGGTGTTTGGATTTTTTCCGCCCTTGACTGGAACTTTGGGCAATTCTGCGAGCACGAGATCGGGTTTTCCGGCTTCAAGCAGAAGACCCAGACGGACATTCCAAGCGTCGAGACCTTCCGGATTTTTGAGGACATCCAAGCCTGCCCAGACTCCCGATTCGCTGCGAACCACAGCAGCCGCAAGCGCCAAGCACGAATTTGGTTCCAATGCTTTGGCCTGTTCCAGAATTTGTCTCGCCTCGGCCGTGTTCCCTTTGTTCGCAAGGATAAGGGCGGCTTGTATGCGCAACGACTTCGCCCGGACTCCGGATGCGAGTTCTGGCCAAGTCTGGCTTTGCGTAAATTCCCTGGTGCGCTCAAGAGCCTTTTGGGTTGAACCCGCTTCCCATAATTCAAGAATGGCAGCCAACTCTTTGTTCCGAGCATCGCTCAGTTCTAAAACAAGTGTTCCATGCCGGGCGAGAACCGCGTTCAATCCAGCTTGAGTGGACGGGTCCATCGATGTCGTTTCATTGCCACAAATAAAATTGGCCCACAATTCTGCAGGCTCGCAATAATTTCGGACGATGTGCCGGTAGGGGCGAAGTTTGCGTTTGAGAATTCGTGCATCCCAGTATTCATAATCCACACCAAGCTCACGAAACTTCTCTTTCTCCTCCCGGAGTTGATCCTGCGATTTCTTATCGTCCACTGAACATCCAATGAGGAGAATGAATTTTTTTAATCCGTGTTTCTGCCAGAACTTTAAATGCGGGAGAAATTCTTGGGTAGCTTTTTGGATCTCTTGAGGAGAAGGCTCTGACCATGCTTTGCACTGACCGACGTGAAGTTCGGGTTTGCCTCGCAGCGGCGCTTCGATGTCAATTCCCCGTTGCTCCTGACCATTTCGCCCGTAAACGTTGGGATTCTCATAAATCTGATCCTCGGCCATCAATTCGGCACAAAACTCCTGAAACTTCACCGCTCCCATTTCGTAAAATGGCGGCGGTAAGCTGAAATTTAAACTTGGAGTCATGGAATTTCCTTATCAGCGTGTCGGTCGCACGTGGCTATTCGTATATGACTTCGGAGGCTGTAACCGATAGAACGCAGGCATCCAATTCGCGTGCACGGTTCAGATGCAATCATGTCATATTTCTGAGACGAACTTCGTGACATGCGTCCATTTTGCGACGAAACCGAGTTGGAAACCATTAAAAATGTGCTACGGGCCATGGGTCGTGGGGCGGGTCAAGCCTTAGTTTGGTTTGTTTTCTTGGCGTGTTTTTTTTTGGTTTTTGGTTTCCGCGTCGGCTCCGTCTGGATTCACGATTTCTGGTGTTCTTCGTGCCTTCGTGGGAGCTTAAAATCGTTTCACCGCAGAGGCACAGAGGCGCAGAGGAAGAACCTTTTTTGCTGCTCGGCGTCTCCGCGCCTCTGCGGTTCACACCAATAATTCGCGGAAATTGGCGGTGTCTCGCCGCCCGTTCCCAGTGCTTCTGGCACCGCCTTCGGGGTGCGGGAGAATTGGGGCCGTTTTCCGGGGGTAGCGCTCCCTGGTCGCTCACCCCCGGCTATTTTCTTCCAAAGCCTTCGGTTTGGCGGTGCAGAACAACCCGGACGGTTGGCGCATCGCCCATCCTCCATCCTCGGTTTTTATCTCCGTCCCCTCGCCTCAATAATTCGCGAAAATTCGTGTAATTGGTGTCTGAATTTGCCTCCCCATCAACCATTTACGCGTTTTGCGTTAGCGGCTAACTAACGCCTTTTTGAAAACTGTGTCATGCTGGTCAGGTGAGAGCTGCCAGCCAGCAGCAGTGGGATGAAATGGCCGCGTTCAGCCGGACGCGGTCCGCGTGCCCGCGCATCGCCGTATCGTCACGAGCTCCGCAATTCTGCAATCTTCGTGCTCCATTTTGCCTGCAAACGGCGCTCCGCGCGCCGATTTCCGGTCAACCCTGGTCGCCCTTGGTCAACCCTGAAATGACTCCCTTCCGCGCCCCGGCTGGGCCTGCTACCGAACCATCCCGGCCATGGTGAACAATATCGGCGTGTCGTGATTGCGCGGGGCGTCCCGGACCGCGGCTGTGTCCGGCGCGGCGCCGGATCAGCCGCAGCGCGTCGGGCCTGCAAGCCGGGTTGAGTAGTTCCGACGCGGTCATTCCTGCGAAGCTGCTGCGGCTGGTCTGCGACACAGCCGCGGTCCGGGTGCGGGGCAACGGAAGCGTTCCGGCTTAAGCGGTTTGAATCTCGGGGACGAACCGTCCCCGCCCCGGGGCGGGATCAGCCGCAGCGCGTCGGGCCTGCAAGCCGGGTTGAGTATTTGCGATGCGGT
>CAZHIM010000010.1:0-97553 GCA_964532525.1 uncultured Bifidobacteriaceae bacterium | reverse complement strand
GTGGTGGATAAGGCCCATTTCTGGTGCTGGCCGGCCGGGAAAAAGGAGCAGGAAAAAGGCGGTCTTGGGGGGGAACAAAAATTCTGAGGGCCAGCAAAAGACCCCGTACAAACGAAGCAAGTCATGACACGAATTTGCGAATGAACACAAATTTCAAAGAAGAGGGATTGTTCGGCTGAACGCCGGAGGCGTTTCCTGAAAATAGATGGCATGGGTCGCACGCCAGTCACTCGCGCAGCCAACCCGCAAATAAAGGGCTGAAAGCCCGGAATATTATAGCCTGGGGTGAAGCCCCAGGAACCCGTCAACAAAAAAGCCTTCCAGGCCTGTAGGGCCGGAACCGTTGCGTGCATCCGCAAACCGATCAAAACCACCATTCAGCCCCTCGTCCTCGGCTGCGAGTGCTGGCACCGTCCCGGTGCCAGGAAACGCCCCGCCCAAGGAACTGGCGGCGAGACGCCGCCAAAACTCGCAGGCGAGGACGCCCGCGCTACATGCTTTTGCCATGCCATCAATCCCGCCCACTGCGCGCGCCGCGCCCCTCCGGCCCGCCCCGAGGGCTGGCAATCATCCTGTCAGTGTTGAATAAAATCAGACCGATGGCTGCGGTGGAGCGATTGGAGGCGTAATCGGCAATGGTGCCGGAACCGGGGCTTGTGGCGGAACCGTGACCTTTTGAAGAAGCGTAGTGTTTTGTTCCGCAAGCTCCCTGTCAGCCTTGATCTTGTGTTCCTTACTGGCGGCCTTCGCAATCAACTTCTTGGCTTCATCGGACTTTTCTCCATTCAAAACGTCCGCGATCAGGACTTCCTGCTGAAGGACGGTTCGAATCTGTTCCGCGTCAATCGCCACATCAGGCGAAATCTGCCTGAGCTCATGGCGTATGGCGCTAAGAACGGTATCGGACAGGATGGCCGCGGCAATTGAATACTTGCTAAGGGCCTCTTTTTGTTCGCAATAATCGCTCAACGCGGATTTAGGCCAGCTTTCCTTGGTCAACAGGAATAGCTTTTCCAAGTCCGCTTGCTCGTGGTGGTTCAGCGCTAAAAAATCTATTTCCAAAATCAGTTGGTGGTCAATCGGCTTTGTGAACAAAACTTTGTAAACCTTCCAAATGGCGCCAGTGGTTAGCAAAACCCAGTCTATTCCTTCGTTTGTGGCATACGCCACGGCCTGAATAACATGGTTATCTTTGAGTTGCTGGTTGATGGATTTCGCCTCGATCAAGGTCTGGACTTTTTTGTCAATGACCGTTGCCAAATCGCAGTAAGTTCCACGAATTTCCTTTTCAGATGTTATCTCCGTGAATTTGTCGTAGCCAAAAACTTCGGAGAGCATGTCGATAATGATGATGACTGTATCGGATTCATTGACGGCCCGTTGTTTGGCGTCAGCGAGGATTGGTTGAAACTTTTTGATTCCGGCCGTCAACCGGGATTGCACTTTCGAGGGAATCTTTGTCATAGGTAGGTTTTTAATTTTTTAGCACAGGAAAACAAGCAAAAATCATCCAGATTTCTGGTCGCGCTTCAAGCTGTCAATTTTCTCCTCTAATTTTTTCAGGCGCTCAATGATTTCCGACCTCTCAGCCGTGTCTTTCTTATTGTCGCCAATCAATGCGGTGGCGACCACGCCGCTGACGGCACCAAACATGCCGACCCCGGAAATCATCAGCGCCATGGCCAGGAGCCGGCCTTCATTGGTAACCGGATAGAGGTCTCCATAACCCACTGTAGTGATCGTGGCCACGCTCCACCAAATCGAGTCTTCCGCCGTTTTGATTTTGGCATTCGGAGCCGATTGTTCGCAGACAAGAATTCCGATGGATGAAAACATGATGAACAACACAAACGTGACGAAAATAGAAGCGATGCCGCCATGGATTTTGTTGCGAAAAAGAATGCTGGATACTCTTTGCGATGCGCGAATCGCCCGGAGCAGTCGGATAATGCGCAGTAGCCGGACCAGTCTTCCAACGCGAAAGATCGGCAAGTTTGGAATACTGGCGATCAGATCAATCCACCCCCACTTCAGGAATTGAAGTTTTGACTCCGCCTTGTGGAAACGAAGTCCAAAGTCAATAAGGAGCAGAAAGCAGACGCCGGTATCAATCCATTCCAATATCTTTGAAATGTCCGACGGCAATTTGAAGGCGGTGTCAACCAGCAGTGCCCCCAGCACGACGATGGTCAAAAGCAAGACTACAACTTGGAACACGCCGACTTCCTCGTGATGATCTGAGCTGTTGCCGTTCATTTCACAACGGCGATTGATTGAACGCAGATTTCCATTCTCTGATTATGACCGCTGCCACACTCCGTCTGCCGGAAAATTGGGCCGGCGTCAAGTATATCAAGTGCAATTTATTCGGGAATTCTCCCACTCGTGGAGTGAAAGCGATTCAGGCAAGGGCGAAAAAAAAAGGGTCAACCCAATACAAAGTGCATTTTGTGGTTGACGGGACTAAGGGTGGAATTAGCCAGGTACCCAGTAAGGGGGCACCCCATAGTTGGGACGCATTATCTGAGGATTCCCAGGTTATCCGCCAACGGTAGAGCTTGGCGTTCAGGCGCTTCCGCCGCCATCCTCCAGCCTCCATCCTCGGTTTCAACCCCGTCCACCCTCCGTCGTAATTCGCGAAAATTCGCGTAATTCGCGTCGAACCCTTGTCTTTTCACGATTGTAACTACCTGCTGCTTAGGCACGTCCATTCATCCTTCAGCCTTTATCCTTCAGCCTTGTCTTCAACTGTTAGCGGCTAACGAAAAAACGTAAGAAAATCGCATTTCGCGTTAGCCGCTAACTAACACCCCCCCGTGCACGTTGCTATACTCAGATAAAAAACTATGAACCCATCCACCCCCACCACCCCATCGGTCCCATCCGTCCCTTCCACCCGCGCCACCCCCGCCACCCCGGACCAACCAATCCAGGAAACCGCCGGCGGTTCCACCACCGACGCCATCGGCGGCTGGTTCGCCGCCGAATACTTCGCCGCCGCGCAAGCCGAAATCGCCACCGCTCCCGCCCCGCGCCGCTTGGAACTCCTCCGCGCCTTTGCTCTCGATTGGTCTCGCTTCTGCCGCGACAACCGCGCCGCCGCCAGGGTCCAAATCGCCCGCGACAAGCTCGCCCTCCACCGCCAAAAGTCCCAGGACCGCAAGCAAAAGCAACCCCGCCGCCCCCTATGAGCCAGCCCTCGAAAATCTCCCGGCTCCCCGAAGCCCTCCGCGACGAACTCAACCGCCGCCTGGCGGAAAACGAATCCTCCGCCACCCTCCTGTCGTGGCTCAATGCCCTGCCGGCAGTTCGCACCCGGGTGGCCGTCGAATTCGGCTCCCGCCCCATCAGCAAGCAAAACCTGTACAAATGGCGCGCCCACGGCTTCGCCGCCTGGCAACTCCGCCGCGAGATGCTCGCCCAATCGCGTCCCGCCGCCACGCCCGAACCCACCCCATTCGTCCCATCCGTCCCTTCCGTCCCTTCCGTCCCTTCCGTCCCTGAACCCGCCCCCGAATGGTCCGAACACCTCTCGCAGTTGCTGGCCATGCACTATTTCGACGCCATGTCCCGCTGGGATGGCTGTTCCAACGCCCTCTGCCGCCCCAAATTCCGCGCCCTCCGCGCCCTCTGCCGCGAAGTCCACCAACTCCGCCATGCCGACCAAGCCCGCGAGCGCCTCCAGTTGGAGTGTGACCGC
This sequence comes from uncultured Bifidobacteriaceae bacterium, assembly GCA_964532525.1. Taxonomy (GTDB): domain Bacteria; phylum Verrucomicrobiota; class Verrucomicrobiia; order Limisphaerales; family UBA11358; genus UBA11358. The sequence goes on along the minus strand of CAZHIM010000010.1, from coordinate 93,853 downwards.
CTCGCCCTTCAGGCCACCAACATTTCGCGCATTGAACCCATGAACCACTCGCAAATCCAACGCCGCGCCATCGCCAAGACGCGGAAACCGTTTCTCCCTCTCCTCGGGGGAGAGGGCCGGGGTGAGGGCGAGCTTCTTTATACAAACATTGCTTTGAGGTCCATGGGCAGGGCGAGCTTCCCTCAGACTGACATTGCCTTCAATGCCCCGAAAACCCTGCAAATTCGTTCCAAAAATCTGCGAAAACCCCAGCAAAACCCAGCATCGTCAACCCTCGTTAACCCTGAAATCCCATTGGGGCCATCGGCCGGCGGGCTTACCCGTCCAAGTTCCTTCCGCGCAAGTAGATATGCATCGAACAGACCCACCCACCCCAAAACCAGCCTTTCGGGTCACGCGAGCGGGTGGCGTGAAATAAATGTGGAGTGCGCGGACATGTCCGCGCTTTGGAACTGGCAGACATGTCTGCCAGTGGGAAAGCGGCGACATGTCGCCGCACTCCAAACGGCATTGACGGAGGGTGGGGCGGACGCCAAAATCGCGGCCAACATGAAAGTGGTTCCTTTGCCAGCAAAAACGGGGGCGGTTTCGGGCCGTCATTCGCCAGGAGCGATTCGCCTGGAGGTGCCCACGGTGGATGCCGTGATGGCGGAGGAGCGGGCGGCGGCGTTTGCCAAGCGGAGCATCAAGAGCGGCGCGAAGCTGGCGGGGTTGAAGATGGCCGTGAGCATGTGCGACCTGACGACGCTGGAGGGCAACGATACGCCGGGCAAGGTGGCCTATCTGTGCCGGAAGGCGCTGATGCCGGCGGACCCGAAATATGCGGTGCCGCCCTGCGCGGCGGTGTGCGTGTATCCGAGCATGGTGAAGCATGCGCGGAAGTTTCTGGGGGCCGCTTCGCCGGTGCGCGTGGCTTCCGTGGCGACGGGATTTCCGAGCGGGCAGTTTCCGCTGGCAACGCGGCTGGGGGAAGTGCGGCGGGCGGTGGCGGACGGGGCGGATGAAATTGACATGGTGATCAACCGGGGGGCGTTCCTGGCGGGCGAACACGCGAGGGTGTTCGATGAAATCGCCGCGATCAAGGAAGCGTGCGGCGCGCAGCATTTGAAGGTGATTTTGGAGACCGGCGAGCTGGTGACTTACGACAATGTGCGGCTGGCGAGCGAGCTGGCCATGCGCGCGGGGGCGGATTTCATCAAGACCAGCACGGGCAAGGTGGCGCCGGCGGCGACGATGCCGGTGACGCTGGTGATGCTGGAGGCGATTCGGGACTATTTCTTTGCCACGGGGGTCCGCATCGGGATGAAGCCGGCGGGGGGAATCCGCACGGCGAAGCAGGCGCTGGCGTACCTGGTGATGGTGAAGGAGACGCTGGGGGACGACTGGCTGACGCCGACGCTGTTTCGATTTGGCGCCAGCAGCATGGTGAATGACGTCCTGATGCAAATCGCCAAGACGGTGGACGGGAATTACCAGTGCGTGGATTATTTTTCGCGGTCGTGAGGCCTGAGGGAGATCAGACGGCTTCCTGGCCGCCGCCGTCGTGGCCTTCGCCGTCGAGGTCTATGAGGATGTCGCGGGGTTCGGCGCCGTTGCTGGGGCCGACGATGCCGCGGCCTTCGAGTTCATCCATGATGCGGGCGGCGCGGGTGTAGCCGAGGCGGAGGCGGCGCTGCAGGAGCGAGACGCTGGCCTTCTGTTCGCTGCGGATGACTTCGATGCATTGCTGGATGAGGTCTTCGTCCTCGTCAATGCCGCTTTCGATATCGCTGGCGTCCGGTTTGGAGAGCTGCTGATGGATTTCCATTTCGTAGCTGGGCTTGCCCTGTTTGGCGATGAATTCGACGATGTTGTTGATTTCCTGGTCGGTGACGAGGGCGCCCTGGGCGCGGATGAGTTTGGCGGAGCCGGGAGGAAGATAGAGCATGTCGCCCTTGCCGAGCAATTTATCGGCGCCCATGGCGTCGAGAATGGTGCGGGAATCCACGCGGCTGGCGACCTGGAAGGCGATGCGGGCGGGGATGTTGGCCTTGATGACGCCGGTGATGACGTCCACGGAGGGGCGCTGGGTGGCGACGATGCAATGGATGCCGGCGGCGCGGGCCATCTGGGTGATGCGGGCGATGGCCATTTCCACGTCGGCGGGGGCGACGAGCATGAGGTCGGCCAATTCGTCAATGATGACGACGATGTAGGAAAGTTTCTCGGGGATGACGATATCCTCCTCGCGCGGGACGATGATTTCCTCGTCCACTTCGACGGCGAAGCCTTCGGCGCCGGGCTCGACTTTTTCCTTTTTGGCGGCGAGGGGGAGTTCGAGGTCGCGCTGGGGGAGGGGTTTGTTTTTGGGGCGGTCGTTGAACGACTTGATGTTGCGGACGCCGACGCGGGCGAAGATTTTGTAGCGTTTTTCCATCTCGTTGACGACCCAGCGGAGGGCGAGGATGACTTTTTTGGGGTCGGTGACGACGGGGACGACGAGGTGGGGCAGGGCGTTGTATTGCTGCAACTCGACGACCTTGGGGTCAATCATGACGAAGCGGAGCTGGTCGGGGGAGAAGCGGAAGAGGAGGGAGGCGATGATGGAATTGATGCAGACGGACTTGCCGGAGCCGGTGCTGCCGGCGATGAGCAGGTGCGGCATTTCGGCGAGGTCGGCGATGATGGGATGGCCGTAAACGTCCTTGCCGAGGGCGATGGGGACCTTGGCCTTGGCGGTGCGCCATTCCTCGGACTCGAAGAGGTCGCGCATGATGACCTTGGTTTTGACGAGGTTGGGGACTTCGACGCCGACGGAGGATTTGCCGGGGATGGGCGCGAGGATGTGGATGCGCTCGGCCTTGAGGGCGGCGGCGATGTTGTTCGAGAGCGCGGAAATTTTTTCGAGCTTCACGCCGGGGGCGGGGTGCAGTTCGTAGCGGGTGATGGTGGGGCCCTTGGTGATGTCGCCGAGGGAGACCTCGATATCGAACTGGGCGAGGGTTTGCTGCATGAGGCGGGCGTTGGCCATGAGTTCCTCGCGGGACTCGGTGGGTTTGACGTTGAGGTCGGGATGCTGGAGGAAATCGAGGGTGGGCAACTGGTAATTGCCGATCATGGGCACGGAGGCGACGGTCATGGGCTTGTGGTGGCGCGGGGCGGGCTTGTGGCGGGGCGGGGCGCTGCCGTCGGCGATGGTGATGACGGGCTCGGGCTTGGGCTCGGCGGCCTTATCGGCCCCGGATTTTTCGGGAGCCGGCGCGGACACGGCGGTCTCAGCGGGCTGAGCCGCAGCGGGGGAGGCATCGGACTTGCGGCCGATGATTTCCTCGGTGGTGGCGGCGTGAGCTTCAGTGGCGGGAATGGCTTCGGCCTCGGGGGCGGGCTGCTTGGGCGGGTCGGGGTAGGTGGTTTTGCGGACGCGCGGGCCCTTGGCTTGCGGGACGCTCAGGTCGCGCACCGTGGGTTCGGGGACGGGCTGCATATCGGCGCCCAGGCCGCTGGCGGTCTTTTCGGTTTTGAGGGCGTCGCCGACTTCGTCTTCGAGCTTGCGTTTTTCCTTATCGAGCTCGCGGGCGCGTTTTTCGAGGGCGAGTTCCTCCGGGGACTTGAAAGCATCTTCGGGGTTGGATTCCTCGCGGGTCCAGAGGGCGCGGATCCAATTGCCGAGATGGAAATTGGTGAGGAAGAGGAGGCTGATGAGGCCGAGGGCGGCGTAGATGATGGCGGCGCCGAGATTGCCGAGCAGGCAGAAGCCGAATTCCCAGTTGTGGGTCTGGCCGTAGGTGAGGTAGCCCAGGAAGCCGCCGGCGCTGAGGATGTCCTTGGCGAGGTGGAACCGGCCGTGCTGGCCGCCGTCGTCGGCGATGAAAAGGAGGCCGGAGACGGAGACGAGGAGGACGAGGGTCCAGAACAGCGAGCGGAGGAGGTGTTCGCGGAGGTAGCCGGGGAACTTGGAGAAGTAGCTGATGCCGAAGAAGCCGGCGAGCCAGGGGAGGAGGTAGGCGGCGCCGCCGAGGAGGTAAAAGCCGCCGTAGGCGATCCAGGCGCCGCTGCTGCCGATCCAGTTGGCGACGGGCTTGTTGACCTGGGTGGTGAGGAAGGAAAGGTCCTTCGGGTCGAAGGTCAATTGGGCAAACAGGAGAGGCAGCGCGATAAAGAGAACCAGCACCACGCCGATGACATCATTCGGTCTGTTTTGGGGAACGGGCGCATCGCCCGACTTTCTTGCCATAACTGGAAATTAGCAATTCAGGGCACGGGTTTAAAGTTGAAAAACGCCTGGCTGGAACGATTCATTTAAACCACAGATGAACACAGATGGACACAGATTTTTGAACGAAGAAGAAACATTCAACAATCAACATTCAACGCCCAACATCGAAGGGTCACAATTTCGTAGATCACACCAACTGTTCCGCGTCAGGCCGGCGGGGCGGCGGGCAGTTTGACGCTGAAGGCGCTGGCCTGGCTGATTTTGGCCAGGTCGCCGGCGTAGAATTGGTCGCGGTAGGCTTCGATTTCGAGGAGGTGTTTGCCGGGGTTTTCGGTGCCGCGGTGGAGCTGGAATTTGAGTTCCTTGAGATTATCGGACCAGCGGAAGCCGGTGAAGAACTGGGCGCCGGCGAACTGGGTTTTGTAGAGGGCGTTGTCGGAATAGCAGGTGCCGAGGTAGAGGTGCCGGACGTTGCGGGCGGCGAATTCGACGGCGGCGGAGGTCATCATGAACATGCCGAGGTTGCGGCTGAAATAGTTGAGGTCGTAAAAGGCGTAATAATAATAGGCGAGGGCGGAGCCCTCGACGTAGAGGGTGGCGACGCCGACTTCCTTGCCGGAGGCGGTGTCCGTGAACACGAGGAGATGGGAGATGATGGGCGTGCTGAAGAGGGAATCGAGCCGCTCAAAGGTCATGGTTTCGTGGCCGAATTTGATGTCGGCATAGGTCTTGAAGAACTGGCGGCGCGCGGGGGTGTAATCGAATTGGGCGCGCGGGACGAGCTCGACGCGGATGCCCTGGCCTTTGCGGAGGATGCGGCGGTTTTCGGAGGAGGGCGCGAAGGCGGCGAGGTCCACGCGGATCTGCCGGCAGAGGTAGAAGCGGTCGAGGTGGCGCGAGGAGGGGAGGAACCCGGCGTTGAAGAGGGCGGAGGGTTTTTCGCCGGCCTCGGGGACGGCCCAGATGGCGTAGGGGAAGATGTAATGGGCGTAATCCGGCTGCGCTTCGGAGAAGAGAATTTTCATTTCAGGTGAGCCACGCGGGCTGGGAGAGGGGCGGCCGAGCCGGGGCGCCAGCACGCATTGAAGGTGCCGGCACCGCGGACGGGGCCGGAGATCCGGGGGGTTAGGGAATGGGTCAAATGGGTTTATTCCAAATCGCTTTCAACATGAGACTAATTCGCTTGTCTTTTGGACCGCTGGCTTCGTTGCTCGCTCGTTGCAGATCGCTGCGGATATGCGCCTCGCCAGCGGTCCAAAATCCGGCGCGCCTTAATCTCATTTTGAAAGCTCATTGGAATTGACTGCGGCCGGCGCGGCTTCGCGCGGGGCTTTGGCCTGGCCGTTGACGGCCTTGCGGCGCAGGCGGAGGCGCCAGCCGGTGAGGACGTCGTAGGTGACGGTGTGCTTGAGCACGGCCATGTCGCGGACGGAGATTTCCTCGTTGCCCTGGCGGCCCATGATGACGGCCTCGTCCCACATCTTGGCCTGGGGGATGTCGGTGATGTCCACGGTGATGGCGTCCATGGCGACGCCGCCGACGAGCGGGGCGCGGTGGCCGTGGATGAGGGCGCCGCCCTCGTTGCGGACGCGGGGGAAGCCGTCGCCGTAGCCGATGGGGAGGATGGCGATGCGGCGGGGCCCGGGGGCGGTGTAGCGCATGCCGTAGCCGACGACTTCGCCGGGCTTGAGCATTTGGATGGCGGCGATGCGGGCCTTGACGGACATGACGGGCTCGATGCCGGGGATTTTGCGGCAGACGGTGGAGGGAAACACGCCGTGCATGAGGATGCCGGTGCGGACCATGTCCAGGTGGGCCTGGGGCAGGTCGAGGAAGCCGCCGCTGTTGCAGCAATGGCGCAGCTTGACGGGGACCTGGGCGTTTTCCAGCAGCTTCAGGACTTCGGAGAAGCGGGCGAACTGGAGGTTGGCGAAGGATTTATCGGCCTCATCGGACTGGGCGAAATGGGTCATGACACCCTCGAGAACGAGGGATTTCTCGGCGATGATCCGCTCGATGAGGGGGCCGGCTTCATCCCAGCGGACGCCATAGCGGCTCATGCCGGTGTTGACCTTGAGATGGACGGGGACGCGTTTATCGAAGCTGGCGGCGATGCGGGCGAGGGCGCGGACGTTGTGGGGTTCGTTGACGCAGACGGTAAGGTTGTGCGCGACGCACCATTCCAGTTCGGCCTCCTGGCGTTCGCCGAGGAGGATGAGGGGCGCGGTGATGCCGGCGTCGCGGAGGCGGGTGCCTTCCTCGAGGTTGCTGAGGCCGAAACCCCAGGCGCCTTCTTCGAGGGCGATGCGGGCGACGTCGAGGGCGCCGTGGCCGTAGGCCTCGTCCTTGACGACGGCGAGCCATTTGACGTGGCGGGGAAGGTCGCGGCGGATGAGTTGGAGGTTGCGGCGCATGCGGCCGAGGTCAATTTCGGTCCAGGCGGGCCGCTGCGGAAAATTCTCGTAAGGCGTTTTCATTAAAACATCAGGGAATGTTTAACCATAAAACGGGACAAATGACACGAAAATTAGGTGTGGGGTGGGAGGAAAGACTAAAAGCTAAAGGCTGAAGGCTGAAAATGGAAAATGGCGCGATGTTTTTCATGATTTTTTAGTCTTTAGCCATCAGAATTTAGCCTTTCGCCCAATGCCTGCCAGCCTTTCGGGCGATGGAAAAAAACGGGGGAACGCTGGCGGGGATTGCCGTCATGGCGATTTCGCCGATGGAACGATGCAGGTTCATCGTGGCGGGAGGCGATCCCGCCAAGGAGAAGTTTAACATGTCTTCGGCGACGTCAATGGCCGCCCAGGACGAAAAAAGCACGGTTTGGACGATTTTTCGTTAGCGGCTAACAGCGGGAAGGTTTTGGGGCGCGGCGGGATGCCAAACTGAACCGCCGAGACGCGGAGACGCAGAGGAACATTGGAATTGCCCCCACGTCAATCCGGCGTCCTTTCAGGACGCATGAATGCGTTTGGCGCGAGACCAGCCACTTCGTAGCCGGCTAATGTCCGGAACGCCTCTGGCGTTTACTTCGCTCGGCTTGGTTGGGGCGGGTCGAGGGGGGATCGTTTCTGAAGTTTTAACTGCTGTTGCTGCTGGAGCAATTGCATTTTCTCGGGATCGGGGGCTTCGGGCTGGCTGAGTTTTTGCGTGAGGGCGGCGATTTGGCGGTCGAGGAAATGGTTGCGGAGCTTGAGGGCGATGTCGGCGAGCTGGATTTGGAGATTGGGCATTTTGCGTTCGTCGGCGACGGCTTCGGTGACGAGGCTGCGCTCCGCGGGATCGCAGGTGTCGAGGAATTCGGCGAGGGAGCGCCAGGTTTCGTCTTTCTGGGCGGCGAGGCGGCGGGTGACGAGCTGGCGCACCGACGGGTGCGAAATCCATTCCACGTTCAGGTGCAGCGCGGCCCAGCGGACGAGGTCGTCATCGAGCAAGAGGAGCTTGAGGAGATGAAACTCGGCGAGGGTGGGGCGCGAGGCGGCGGGGTCGGGTTCGGCGGATTCGAAGGATTCTGATTCGTCCTGGTTGCGCGGGGCGGCTTGGGGCCGGGGCGTTTTTTTGAATTCGGCGCGGACGGACTCGGCGGAGACGCCGAGGCGGAGGGCGGTTTTCTGGGCGTAGGTGTCAATGAGGACGCCATTGCCGGTTTTGTGGACGGACTCGGACATGGCGCGGAGGATGGCGAGGCGGCCCTTGTCGGTGGCGACGTCGTTGGTGGCGACGAGGCGGCCGAGGTAATAGTCAAAGAAGCCCTCGCCATTTTTGATGATCTCGGCGAAGGCGGGGCCGCCGGCGGCCTTGATGAAGCTGTCGGGGTCGTGGGGCGGGGGGACGACGGCGACGCGGACGGCGAGGCCGGCGGCGAGGAGGTGGTCGAGGGCGCGGGCGGTGGCGTTCTGGCCGGCGTTATCGGAATCGAAGCAGAGGACGACTTCGTTGGTGTAGCGCTTGAGGATGCGGGCGTGCTGTTCAGTGAAGGCGGTACCCTGGGGGGCGACGATGTTTTGGACGCCGTGGGTGAAGCAGGCGATGAGGTCGAGCTGGCCTTCGCAGATGATGGCGAAGCCGGCGTCGAGGATGGCGCGCTTGGATTTGTCGAGGCCGAAGAAGATTTTGCTTTTGGTGAAGATGGCGGTTTCTGGGGAGTTGACGTACTTCGCGGATTTTTCGTCGCCGGCGAGGACGCGGCCGCTGAAGGCGACGACGCGGCCCTGCTCGTCGCAGATGGGGAACATGAGGCGGCCGCGGAAGCGGTCGTAATAGCGGACGGCGGAATGGGCGTGGGGGGCGGCCGGCTGGGCCGGGGCTGGGTCGGCGGCGGGGGGCGGGGAATCGGGTTCGCGGGCGATGATGACGCCGGCTTTTTCGACGGTGGCGAGGTCGAATTTTTTGGTGCGGGCCCAATTGACGGTGTCATCCCAGGAATCGGGGGCGGCGCCGAGGCGGAAGAGTTTGATGGCTTCGGGGGAGACGCCGCGCTTGGCGAGGTAATCGCGGGCGAGCTGGCCGGCGGCCTCGTTGGCGAGGCAATGTTGCCAGCGCTGGGCGAGCTGTTCGTGGATGTCGAGCAACTGGTCCTTGAGGTGGCGGGACTCCTGGGCGCCGGGGGTGTTTTCGAATTCGAGGGGGATTTTGGCGCGCTCGGCGAGGCGGCGGACGGCGTCCATGAAGCCGATGTTTTCGTATTCCTGAAGGAAGGTGAAGACATCGCCGCCCTTGTGGCAGCCGAAGCAGTGGAAGATCTGCTTCTGGGGGTTGATGTTGAAGCTGGGGGTTTTTTCCTTGTGGAAGGGGCAGAGGGCGGTGAAGTTGGCGCCGGCCTTTTTCAGGGGCAGGTAGGAGCCGATGACATCCACGATGTCATTGGCGGCGCGGATGCGTTCGCGGGTGTCAGGGGCAAGGAAACCGGCCATGCGGGAGGAAATCTCAGGAGTGCACGGTGGCGGACACCGGCGTGGTGACGATGAGGAGCACGGAGAGGTTGTTTTTGATCAAGGGTCCGATGAAGGACTGTTTGAAGAGATAATCCTGGGTCTCATACATGGTGGGGATGAAGTCGCCGGAGTATTCCTTCATGCCGCCGCCGAACCAGCGGTTGTTGTAGGCCTTGGCGGCGGCGATCTCATTGGGGGTGTAATAGGGGGCGTTCAGCAAGGCGAGGGCGACGAGGATGAGGCAGAGATAACGGACGAGGCCGGCGACGATGCCCCAGTAATATTCATTGCCGCCGAAGAAGCTGCTGCCTTCGAGCCGGGGGTTGAATTTGCGTTTGAGCATGGTGAAGATGACAAAGATGACGAAGGCGATGGCGAGGTAGCCCGTGACCAGGGCGGCGGAGTGGATCTTGAAATGGCCGCCAAAGATCTGGGTGGTGAAGCTCTGCTGTTCCAGCCAGGCGCCGACGAAGACGTGGCCGAAGCCGGCGACGAGGAGAATGGCGAGCCACTGGAGGGTGGGCAGGAGTTCCTTGGTCATGCCGCGCCGGCGACCGCGCCAGAATCCGAAGATGAGCAGGGCGACGATGGCGATATCGAAGCCGTTAAAGGAAGACGAGGACATGTGAAAATCAGCCGCAAGCATGTTTGGGAAAATAGATTGTCATCGCCCGAATGCCAGCGAAATCCGTGCCAAGGGCGGGGGGCGGCTGCGTTTAAGCGACGTGATCGCTGTGGGCAAATCCGATAATTGTGGTGGTGAGGAATTCGGCGATTCTTTTGTTGCCATCCACCAAGACCAGCAGGCTGCCGGTGAACTCGCAGCCGGTGGCTTTGATTTTAACGACCTTGAATCCGGTTTCTTCAGCCACGATAAAAATGGAAAATTCTTTCATAGGTTTTAATTAAATCATCCGGCCGCGGGAATGTCAGCAACAACCCGGGCGGCCGTTTGGTCAGCGGCTCGCGGCGCGGGCGAGTTCCGGCCAGAGGCAGGCGCCCAGGCGCTGGCCTTTTTCAAAGCAGTCCAGGTGGAAACATTCGTTGGGGGAATGGGCATTATCGTCCGGCAATCCGAGGCCGAGCAGGAGGGAATCGGCGCCGAGGATTTTTTTGAAATCATTGACGATGGGGATGGAGCCGCCTTCGCGCATGACGATGGGCTGGCCGTTGAAGGCCTGTTTGAGGGCGCGCAAGGAGGCTTGGGCGAGGGGGCTGGTGGGCGAAACGTAGCAGGCTTCGGCGCCGTGGCCGGCGGTGATCTGCAGGCGGACGGTGGGGGGGCAGAGTTTTTTCAGGTGGGCGACGACGATTTTGCGGACGTGGGCGGGGTCCTGATTGGGGACGAGGCGGCAGGTGATTTTGGCGCGGGCCCAGGCGGGGACAATGGTTTTGCTGCCTGCGCCCTGGTAGCCGCTGGTGAGGCCGTTGATTTCGAAGGTGGGGCGGGAGCTGCGTTGCTCGGTGGGGGTGAACCCCCGCTCGCCGAAAAGTTTGGGCACGCCGGCAAGTTTTTTCAGTTGGGCATCCTTCAGGGGATAGCGGGCGACCTGCTGGCGCTCGAATTTGGAGAGCGGGGCGACGCCGTCGTAGAAGCCGGGGATGGTGATGTGGCCGTGGTCGTCGCGGACTTGGGCGAGGAGGCGGGCGAGGGCCATGGCGGGGTTTTCCACGGCGCCGCCGAAGCCGCCGGAATGGAGGTCGTGGGAGGGGCCGTGGAGGGTGATTTCAAAGGCAATGATGCCACGGAGGCCGCAGGTGAGGGCGGGATGCCGGAGGCTGGGGATGCCGGTATCGGAGATGACGACGGCGGCGCAGGCGAGTTCGCGGCGGTTTTTTTTGAGGAAGACGGCGAGGCTTTCGCTGCCGACCTCTTCTTCGCCTTCGAGGACGAAGGTGAGGTCACAGGGCAGGGGCGTGCCGGTTTTCAGGTAGGCTTCGACGGCCTTGAGGTGGGCGAAATTCTGGCCCTTGTTGTCGGTGCTGCCGCGGGCGTAGATGATGCGGCCGCTGACGCGGGGTTCGAACGGGGGCGAATTCCACAATTCGAGGGGCTCGGGAGGCTGGACGTCGTAGTGGCCGTAAACGAGGAAATGGGGCCGGGCGGAGTGGGTGGCGGCGGCGGGGGTCTTGGCGACGACGATGGGGTGGCCGGCGGTGGGGCGGAGCGTGGCTTCGAGGCCGATGTGGCGGCAATGGGCGACGAGCCAGTCGGCGCAGGCCTGCAAATCCTGCTTGTGCTCGGGCTGGGCGGAGACGCTGGGGAAGCGGAGGTAATCGCAGAATTCCGCGAGGAAGCGGACCTGGTTTTGTTTCAAGTAATCAAGAACCCTTTGCATGGGAGGGATGCTAGCGGGAACCCGCGGATTTAACAATGTCGTTTGGAGCGGCCAACATCGAATGTGCAACGTCCCAAGAAGGCCATAAGAGCTTATGCCGTGACCAGTTCTTTAACTTCTTGCTCCAGTCTCCCACCAAGCCGTTCCCTGATGACCTCTAGATCATAATGCGATTGCAGGTTCAGCCAGAACTGGGCTGACATCTTGAAGTAGCGCCCCAGGCGCAAGGCCGTGTCCGCCGTGATGCTGCGCTGGCCTTTCACGATTTCATTGATGCGCCGAGCCGGCACATGGATGTCTTTGGCCAGCCGATATTGGCTCAGGCCCATCGGCTTCAGAAATTCTTCCGCCAAGATTTCTCCCGGCGTGATGTTGGCCAGCAGTTTGCTTTTCATAATCGCCTAATGGTAATCCACAATTTCCACGCCATGTGCGCCCGCTTGCCAGCGGAAACAAATCCGCCACTGATCGTTGATCCGGATGCTGTATTGTCCGGCGCGCCCGCCTTTCAACGGCTCCAACCGGTTGCCCGGCGGCACCCGCAAATCCGCCAGTTGCGTGGCGGCCTCCAGTTGCAACAGCTTCCGACGCGCCGTACGCTGGATGCCCGGCGGGAATCGCCGCGACGCCCGTGCCCGGAATATTTGCTCCGTCTCCGCACATGCGAAGCTTTCGATCATTTCCCGACAGAAGGTAACGCCAACCGCTATTAACGGCAAACGTTATTATTGATCCGGCTGATTTTCGCGCAGGAGACGCCAGTGCTGGTGGTTGCCGTGGTCGGCAGAATCAGGGACCTGGAGATTTTATTTGTGAGGGACGCTTGAGGGGCCTGGCTCCGTCTCGACGCTGGGCTGTGGGTTTGAGGCATGGCGGGCGTGAGCATTTTTGCGGTTCGACAGGCGCGGGGGCACGCAGTATCTGTCCAAGCATCATGAAAGCGATAGCGCTCAAGACATTTATCATTCTGTTTGGTACGTTCGCAGCTTACTACACTTACTTTCTTGGGTCGGTGTTTTACGCACTTTTTGGTCCGAACGCTCATTTTTGTGGAACTGGAGAGGTTTGGGCGTTGCAAGCCGCGGCGATTTTCTTTGCTCCGCCGGCGCTGGCGGGTTCTGTGGGGCTGTGGTTTGCCGGTCGGCAGAGGAAGACGCTTGGCGTCGGCTTTTCCAGGGGCAGCAGGGTCGTCCTCGTCACATTGATGGCTTGCGCACTGGTCAATTTCGTGGTCTTCGTTCCATCATTTTGACTTTTTACCGCCACCACGGACGGCGTGGGTCACTCCAGGGGCCCCACCTTCGCGCTGGCATTGTTTTTCGGCCTCACCCGTTCGGCGGCTTATTGGGGCGCGGGGCGGTGATAGAGGAACCAGCCGTATCCGTTGAGGTGGATATCGGGGAGGACGATGTCCACGGGGTCGGGATGGCCGGAGATTTTGACCGGCTCGAAGCCGGCGGCATCGGGGAGATCCACGGAAGCGGCGATGGGACGGCTGGAGAGGTTGATGAAGACGAGGTACTGGTCGCGCGCATCCTGGCGGGTGAAGCTGATGAGTTCGGCGGGGGCGGAGTTGGTGAGCCAAGTGACGCGGTCATTGAGGAAGGCGTCGTGCTGTTTGCGAAGTTTGATCAGGTCGCGGTAGATATCGAATAGCGGGGGGCGGCCGCCGGGGTGCCAGAAGACGGGCATTTTTTCGAAGAGGGCGGGATCGCAGGATTCGGTGGCGTCGCCGACTTCCATGCCGTTGTAGAAGAGGGGGACGCCGTCGAGGGTGAGCATGAGGGTCTGGGCGGCGAGGGCGCCGTTGAGGCTGTAGCGGGAGACGGCGCGGGGCATGTTGTGGTGATCGGTGAAGCGCAGGTGCAGGGCGCCGTCGGCGAACTGGTCGCGGGTGTGTTGCCAGGAATCGCGGAGGAGGCTGGCGGATTGCTGGCCGGTCATGACCTGGTTGAGGGTTTCAAAGAGGTTGCCGCCGTAATCCATGTCGAAGGCCTTGGAGAGGAGGGCGGGTTTGGCGCCGGAATCGGTGATGACGACGACCTGGGGATTGATTTTCTCGAGTTCGGCGCGGGCGGTTTCCCAGAAGTCCACGGGGACGGTGAAGGCGGTATCGCAGCGGAAGCCGTCCACGCCGAAGTCGCGGAGCCAATAGGTCATCATGTCAATCATGTAGCGGCGGAGGTCGGGGTTGGCGTAATTGAGTTCGGCGACATCGGTCCAATCGGGATAAGGGGGGTGCATGCGGCCATTGGCGTCGCGGGTGTAGAAATCGGGATGGGCCATGAGGACGCTGTCCCAGGCGGTGTGGCCGGCGACGATGTCCATGATGATTTTCATGCCGTGCTGGTGGGCCTGGGCGATCAACTGTTTGAAGTCGTTGGTGGTGCCGTAGGCGGGGTTGATGGCGTAGAAATCGCGGACGCAGTAGGGGCTGCCGAGGGTGCCCTTGCGAGATTTTTCGCCGATGGGATGGATGGGCATGAGCCAGAGGGTGTTGACGCCGAGGTTCTGCAAGTCATCCAGGCGGGCGGTGATGGAGTTGAAGTCGCCGGCGGGGGAGAAATTGCGGGGGAAGATTTCGTACAAGACGGCGCTACGGAGCCAGGCGGGCGAGGGGTGGGGCGGAGCGGCGGCATCCGGGCTGGCGGCGAAGGCAGGAACGGCCGCGAACCAGGCGAGGCAAACGGAGACCAAGAGACGACGCAGGGGAAAGAGATTCATAACGCTCATAAAGTTTGTAAGGTTATCTGGGAATCTGTGCCAGCCTAAGAGCATTGGGAGGGGGATGCAACGATAAATGCGAGGGGAAGAAAAAGCACGAGCAACTCAGCCGTCCCGTTGGGACGTGACACCCGATTGCGGTCCCCCGGCAATAAATTGCCGGGCTATTGTCAAAAAGTCCCTGCGGGACTCCGCCCTGCCGGCTTTTTTTATTGGTTCACATGGACGATGGCGGCAGGCGGGAAGCCGTTGAAATAGGTGGAGGAGGCGTGGCTGTAGGCGCCGATTTGTTCGCTGTAGAGCAGGTCGCCGATCTCGAGGTTATTGGGGAGGTTTTCGGCCATGGAGACGACGTCGAGGGCGTCGCAGGTGGGGCCGAAGACGGAGGCAATCTGGGTGGGGCCTTTTTTGAAGGCCTTGAGGTGATAGTGGCAGTGGTCGAAGATGACGCCGGAGAAGGTGTGATAGACGCCGTCGTTGATGTAGTAGCAGAGTTTGCCGTCGCGGACGGCCTTGCCGACGATTTCGGAGATGGCGGTGCCGGCGGTGGCGCAGAAGAAGCGGCCGGGCTCGGCGAGGATCTGGATTTCCTTGGGGAAGAGGCGGTCGAGCTCGCCATTGATGACGCGGGCCAGCTCGCGGAAGGGCTTGACGGTGGCGTCATAGGGGGCGGGGAAGCCGCCGCCGATGTCGAGGAGGTTCATCTTGGTGTAGCCGCGGTCGCGGGCCTCCTTGTAGATATTGGCGGAGAGGTTGATGGCCTGGACGTAGTTGCCGAAATTGGTGGTCTGGCTGCCGACGTGAAAGCTGAGGCCTTCGACGGTGAGGCCGAGGCGGTCGGCCTCGAGGATCATGTCCACGGCTTCGCCGGGGGAAGCGCCGAATTTGGAGGAGAGCTCGACCATGGCGCCGGTGTTGGCGACTTTGAGGCGGAGGACGAGGCCGGCGTGGGGGGCGTGTTTTTTGATTTTGCGGATTTCCTCGAAGTTATCGAAGGTGACGAGGGGTTTATATTGGTCGAGTTCGCGGAGGGTTTCGATGGGCTTGATGGGATTGGCGTAGATGATTTTGTCCCAGATCCAGTCCTGGCGCTGTTTGGCGGGGAGGTCCTTGATGTTTTGGTAAACATTTTCGAACTCGGGCATGGAGGCGACGTCGAAGCTGGCGCCGGCGTGGTGGAAGGTTTTGACGATGGCGGGATCGGAGTTGGCCTTGACGGCGTAGTAGGCCTGGACGCGGGGGAGATACTTTCTGAACGTGGCGTAGTTGGCGCGGAGTTCGGCGTGGTCCACGACGAACAGGGGGGTGCCGTGTTTGGCGGCGAGTTTTTTAAGGGCGGCGGGAGAAATCATAGGATGGGGGATATCCGGGAGCGGGACGGGCCGGGAACGACGCATGTCCCGCGGACAGCGCCGCGGGACCATGCGTCATGGGTGATGGGAGAACCTCCGGGCATGCGGTTCAGGACTTCACCGCGCCATGGGCGTGGTTGTTGACGACGAAGTTTTTGAACTGCCAGGGGTCCTTCAGGTCGAGATCGGGCCGGTTATAGCCTTTGAAGGGGTTGGGCAGGTGCTGAAGGGGCGTCCAATTGGACGGCTTGGAGATCCATTTGCCCAGGTAGGGCTTGGAGATCTTGAGGATGTAATCGTGCGGGAGGTCGTCCGGGACGAGG
This sequence comes from uncultured Bifidobacteriaceae bacterium, assembly GCA_964532525.1. Taxonomy (GTDB): domain Bacteria; phylum Verrucomicrobiota; class Verrucomicrobiia; order Limisphaerales; family UBA11358; genus UBA11358. Next base: position 77,983 of record CAZHIM010000010.1, on the reverse strand, counting down.
ACGCCGCGTTCGGGGTTTTCGATCATCCACATGGCGGCGGCGACGACGGAGATGGCGACCTGCATGGTGGTGGCGTTTTGATGGGGGACGAGGCGGCGGGATTCCTCGATGCTGAGGTCGCTGCCGGTCCACCAGGCATTATAGGGATGGCCCATGAGGAGGGCGCCGAGGATGTCGGAGCCGCTGGTGATGTCATCGGTGAGGATGCGGGCGCGGGGCTGGAGCTGATAATCGTAACCGCGGAGCTCGTTGAGCGAGGCGATGGCGACATCGGCGGGGCAGTAGGCGTAATGGACGGTGGGGCGATAGACGGCGCGGCCGTTTTTCCAGACGGTGAGATGGTCGGAGATGGAGAACGATTCGCCGTGGCGGACGACCATGCCATGGATGCAGTAATTGGGGACCCAGGAGCGGACCCAGGTATTGATGCCCATCTGGGCGAGGCAGATTTGGTTGCGGGGGCCATCCTTATGCTCGTAGGCGAGCGGGGGAAGCTGCTTTTCGTGGGTGCCCCAGCCCATTTCGGCGGTGGTGGTGCCCTCCTCGCGGAAGCCCTCGACGCTCCAAGTGTTGGCGAATTCGTCCACTTCCTTGGGGCGGTTGGTGATCTGGGTGTCGCGTTCGCTGCAATGGATGACCTTGACGCCGAGCTTTTGGGCGAGGCAATTGAATTTGCGGTCGTTGGCGAACTGCTGGACTTCCTCGGCGGCGCGGCCGGTGAATTTTTTATCCTTGAGGGCGCGGCGGGCGATGTCGAGGAGGGCCTGCTTGGTGAAATGGGAGATGAGGCCGGGGTTGGCGCCGTGTTCGACGACGGCGGTGGGACCAGGCTGGGGCCACTGGGAGACCTGGCGGCGGAGGTTCATGTGCCGCCAGTAGAGGGTCATTTTCTGGGGCGGGGCGTTATGGGAATTCTGGTAGGGGTCCCAGAGTTCGACGGAGGTGTTGATGTAAAGGACGCCATGGTCGTGGCACCACTGGAGGATTTCGGAGGCCTCGATGTTCCAGGCGAGATCAATCAGGAGATCGCCGGCGGCGAGATATTTGCCGAGGACGGCGCCGAGATTGTCGGGCGTGATGCGCTGGGAGGTGAACTTGACGCCGCGTTTGAGCCAGGGAGCGAGCGCCGCGCGGCGGTCCTCGAAATCCATGACGGTGATGTTTTTTGCGGGGGTGTTAATCAGCTTGGCGAGGATGGGCAACGTACATTGCGCAACGGCACCATAGCCGACGAATAGAATCTTGTTTTTGAATGTCAACATGACGAAAAAATAACGCGCCACTGTGTCGCAAATTATTTTGCGATACAAGAACTTATTGACGGCGTGCGGGCGCATCTCAGTTTTTAAGCACCAGACGGCCGGACCGCTTGTTCCGGGAGAACAACCGGAAATAGCGCGGCAAATCAATGGCGGGGGGTGGCCAGCGTATGTCGCGACCCAGCGGGACGGCGGAAAAAAACATGCATTTTCAGCCATCCCGTTGGGACGGTTGCCCGTTTAACGCCCATTCCCGCAGCTAAAGCTAAAGCAGCGGGCTATTTTCAAAAAGTCCCTGCGGGACTACGTCAATTCGTTTCGCTGCCTCGTTCAAGAAGTGAGAAGCGCCCTGACGCGGACGCGGCGGATTCCGGAATGAATCAACGGGCATGGAACTTCAATGGGAAACGCGGGCAGACAATCTCGCGCCCTATTTCAGGCGGTTCATTCCGCAAAAGGTCGTTTTCATCCCAAACCCTTGGCCCCTTGCGGGAGATCGGTTATCATCACAAGGTATCGTCATTGGTTGGCAACCAGGCAAACCGCCCAAATTGAAAGTGACCATCACCCTCCAGCCCGCCCTTCGCCAGTTGTCCATCATGGCGATGGGCCTGGGGCTCTGGGCTGCCTTGGTCCTGCTCTTTGCCACGCAGTTCGTCCTGGTCGGCTCGTTTTCCTGGCCGGCGGCTTTTGTCCAGGCCATTTTCTTTTGGGGCCTCTGGGTTTTGTTCATGCCCGCCGTGGTGGCTTTCTCGGTCCGGTTTCCCTTTGAACGCGGCCGGATTTCGGCGAACCTGACGCTGCATCTTTTGGCCTGCGTCCTCGTGGTGATGATCAGCCAGTTCGCCTTTCGCAATCTCATCCCGGCCCCGTTTCCGCCGCCGGGCGAGGGGCCCCGGAATGCGGACGGCTCCACGCCGGTCGCCCGACCGGAAATCCATCCCCCGAACGGGTTTCTCAGCCTGCGAGCCGCAGTGGATATTCTGGTTTATTGGTCGTTGTTCGGCGTCTGCCAGGGCCTGAGCGATTATCGCCGCTCGCAGCAGCGCGAACGCCGGGCCGCCGAATTGGAAGCGCGGCTCACCCGGGCCAAACTTCAGGCCTTGCGCATGCAGATCAATCCGCATTTCCTGTTCAACACCCTTAACGCCATCTCCACCCTCGTTTATGTGGACCCCAAAGCGGCCGATGAAATGATCGGCGACCTGAGCGAACTGCTCCGGCGCTGCTTTGACGACGTCGAAGAACAGGAAATTTCCCTGGGCCGCGAACTGCAATTCATCGGCGCGTACATCAACATTGAGAAAAAGCGCTTTGGAGACCGGCTACAGATGGAGCAGGACGTGCCGAAAGACCTCCTGGACGCCCTGATTCCCGCCCTCATTCTGCAACCCCTGGTCGAAAACGCCATCCGCCACGGAATCGAGCCCCGCCGGGCTCCGGGGTTGATTTCCATCCAGGCCAAACGGGTGGGAGACAACCTGTGTTTAATCGTGCGGGACAACGGCGTGGGACCGGTCGAAAATGGGGATCGCCAAAAACGCCGCGGCATCGGCCTGGCCAACACGCAGGCGCGCCTGCGGGAACTGTACGGCGCCAACCAGAAGTTTTCTTTTAGCAAGGGCGAGCCGCGCGGCTGCACGGTGGAAATGCAAATGCCCTACCACACCCAGCCATCACCGATCCCGGGCGCGATTCCGGCCACACCCGAATGAAAATCCGCGCCCTGATCATAGATGACGAGCCGCTGGCGCGGCAGCGCATCCGCCTCCTTTTAGCTGAGGAACCCGACTTTGAGATTATCGGCGAGTGCGAGGACGGCGTCGAGGCGGTCGGGCGAATCACGGCAACCAAGCCGGATTTGTTGTTTCTGGACGTGCAAATGCCCGAAATGGACGGCTTTGAGGTGCTGCGCAGCCTGCCGGACGACTTGCTCCCCGTGGTGATTTTCACCACCGCCTTCGATCAACACGCGCTGCGGGCCTTTGACGCCCATGCGCTCGACTATCTGCTGAAGCCTTACAAGCCGGAGCGGTTCAAAGAGGCGCTGCAACGGGCCCGGGAGCTGATCGCCAACCAACAGGCCGGCGTCACCGCCCGGCGGCTGCTGGATCTCCTCGGGGAGCGTCCGGCGCCGCAGCTAAGCCGGCTCGCGATCAAGACGCCCGGCAAAGTCATCTTCGTAAATGTGGACGATATTGAGGCCATCGAGGCGGCCGGCAAATATGCGGTGGTCCACGTCGGCAAGGAAAACCATGTCCTGCGGGAGACCATTACCGCCTTGGAAGCCAACCTGCCGCCGGCACGCTTTTTGCGCATCAGCCGGTCCGTCATCGTCAACCTCGCTCAAGTCCAGGAACTGCAGCCCATGTTCAAGGGTGAAAATGTCATCGTTTTGAAGAACGGGAAACACTATCCCACCACCCGTCCGCTCCGGGAGCTTCAGCAAAAACTCGAATTCCGGTAGCGCCGGTTCCGGACCTGCGCCCCGTAAACTCGAAGTGAATGCCGAGCCGGAGCGCGGCTGTGCTGACAGCCAGCCGCAGGAATGTTCGCCATTTCAATGGCTTGAGCCGCTTGGCAGGTCTTCTGGCTTGGCCACCTGCTGCGGCTGGTCTCCGACACAGCCGCGGTCCGCCAGGCGGGATGCGCTCAGCCAATTCAATTTTGGACCAGTTCAGAAGAATTTTGTTCCACACCCGCGCCCCGGTTTCGTTCCCGAATATTCCGGTTTGGTTCCATCATTCCCGCCTTCCATGCCAAATCGGCAGCCAAACCGCGGGATCTTGGCGATAGTGAGTGCGAAGACAATTGAGCACTCCCGCCAACATGCAACCCGCCGCCGCAACGCGATTCCGCCGCCACCTGGCCCTGGCTGGCGCGGCCTTGATCTTATCCGGCTGCACGATGATGCCCCGTTACACGCGCCCCGCCGCGCCGGTGGCGGAGCAATATCCAGGCCTGACGGCCACGAACCAACCGGCTGCGGCTGAGCTTGCGTGGACGGATTTCTTCGCGGATGAACGCCTGAAAAAATTGGTTGCGTTGGCGCTGGCCAACAATCGCGATATGCGCGTGGCCGTCCTGAACGTCGAGGAAAGCCGCGCGGAGTATCGCGTCACGCGGTCGGCGTCGTTACCCACGGTGGCCGGCAGCGGCAGTTTCACCCGCTCCAGCACGGGCGGGCATATTGAAAACCAATGGAGCGCCAGCCTGGGCACCACGGCGTACGAATTGGATCTTTGGGGCCGGGTGCGCAGTTTGAACAAACAGGCTTTGGAAAAATACTTTGCCACCGACGAAGCGCGGCGCAGCGAGCAAATTTCCCTCGTGGCGGCGGTCGCCACGGAATACTTCACGCTGCGCGAGACCGAGGAGTTGCTGGAGCTGTCGCGTCAGACGCGGCAGGCGGTGCAGGAATCCTATGATCTCAACGGGGCCATGTTCAACGCCGGCGCCAGCAGCGCGCTGGATTTGCGCGAGGCGGAAGGCCAGGTGCAAACGGCAAAAATCAGCGTGACCACTTACGAGCGCCAGGCCGCGCAGGCGGAGAATTATCTGACGCTGCTGGTTGGCCAGCCCTTGCCGTCGGATTTGCCCGCGCCGCGCCCGTTTACGGACACAAATTTGCTGGCGGAAATTCCGGCGGGATTGCCGTCGGAATTGCTGGAGCAGCGGCCGGACATCTTGGAAGCCGAGCACACGTTGAAGGCCGCGAACGCCAACATCGGCGCGGCGCGGGCGGCCTTCTTCCCCACCATTTCGCTGACCGCTTCGATTGGTTCCAGCAGCTCCCAACTCTCGCAACTCTTTGGCGCGGGCACGGGCGTCTGGAGTTTCTCGCCGCAAGTCACCGTGCCGATTTTCACCGCCGGCCAGAACCTCGCCGATCTCGCCGCCGCCACGGTCAGCCGGCGGATTGAAGTGGCGAATTACGAGAAAGCCATTCAGACGGCGTTTCGCGAAGTGGCCGACGCGCTGGTGGGCGTGGGCAGCTATGCGGAGCAAATCAAGGAGGAAGCGGCGCTGGTCCATGCCCAACAAAATCGCTATGAACTCGCCACCCTGCGCTTCCGGCAGGGCGATGACACTTATCTCAACGCGCTCACGGCGCAACAAGACCTTTTCAGCGCCCAACAAGGACTTATCCAGGCGCAATACAACCAGCTCGCCAGCCGCATTTCGCTCTACCAAGCGTTGGGCGGCGGGTGGCGTCAAACCCAACCTGCCAAGCCATGAAACTGAACTTCCCATCCGCGCCGGCCCCCATCGCCGCGCTGGCTCTGCTGGCCGCCTTTGGCCTGGCCACGCTCACCGGCTGCAAACCGTCCGGCAGCACCGCCCGTTACGAGACGGCCGCCGTCGCGCGCGGCAAAATCGTGGAGCATGTCACTGCCAGCGGCGCGTTGAGCGCCGTGGTGAGCGTGGATGTCGGCAGCCAGGTTTCCGGCAAGGTCTGCGCACTCAACGTGGATTTCAATTCGCCGGTCAAAAAGGGGCAGATCGTGGCCGAAATTGATCCTTCGGTCTATCAGGCGGCCCAGCGCCAAGCGGGGGGCGATCTGGCCAGCGCCCAGGCCGACGTCATCCTCAAACGGCAGAACCTGGAACGCAAGAAAGTCCTGGTGCCCCTCAAGGCGGCGTCCCAATTGGACTTGGACCAGGCCACGGCGGATCTGGCGCAGGCGGAAGCCACCGTCACCATCAAGCAGGCGGCCCTCGAAAGCGCCCAGGCCAATCTCGGCTATTGCAAAATCACCGCGCCGGTGGACGGCATCATCATCGCCCGGGACGTGGACCTGGGCCAGACGCTGGCGGCAGCCATGACCACCCCGGTCCTGTTCACGGTTGCCCAGGACATCACCAAAATGAACATCAAGGCCGATGTTTCCGAGGCCGATATCGGCCAGGTCAAGGATGGCCAGCCGGTGGATTTCAGCGTGGACGCGTTTCCGGATGATGTCTTCCACGGCGTGGTGACCCAAGTGCGCAAATCGCCCACCACCACCCAAAATGTGGTCACCTATCAGGTCGTCATTTCCGTGGATAACCCCGAACAGAAACTCTTCCCCGGCATGACTGCGGATGTCTCCATTCTGGTGGCCGTGCGCGAAAACGTCCTGGTGATTCCCAACACGGCCTTGCGTTACACTCCTCCGGACCAGGCGGCCTATGAAGGGACGCCGCCCACCAATCTGCAGCGCAACCAGCGGCTGATTTACACCACCAGCGCCGACGGGGCCAAACTCAAGCCGCTCGTGGTCAAAACCGGCATCAGCGACGGCATCAGCACGGAGATCCTGGATGGATTGAACGACGGTGCGCGCGTGGTCACCTCCACGCTGACGGCCACCGCCAGCAGCAGCGGCTTCGGCGGCCCGCCGCCCGGCCCCAATTAACCCATGAACACGCCGCCCCAACCCACGCCAGTCATCAGCCTCTGCGATCTGGTCAAAACGTATAAAACCGGCGAAGTGGAAGTCAAAGCCGTTCGTGGCGTCACCCTGGACATTCAGCATGGCGAATTCCTCGCCATCATGGGCGCCAGCGGTTCGGGCAAATCCACGCTGATGAACACCCTCGGCTGCCTCGATCAACCCACCGGCGGCAGCTATCTGCTCGACGGCGTGGCGGTCAACGCTTTGGATCGCAAACAGCTCGCCCGGCTGCGCAATAAAAAGCTCGGTTTTGTTTTCCAAAGTTTCAACCTGCTGTCGCGCACCTCGGCCTTGGAGAACGTCGAACTCCCGCTGTTTTACAGCCACCCCCTCGTCTCCCTCCGCAGCCGCCGTGAGCGCGCCCGGCGGTCGCTGGCCCAAGTGGGGCTGGGCAGCCGGGGCAGCCACCATCCCAGCCAGTTGTCCGGCGGCCAGCAGCAGCGCGTGGCCATCGCCCGCGCCCTGGTCAACGCGCCCGAGCTGGTCCTGGCCGATGAACCGACCGGCAATCTCGACACCCGCACCAGCATTGAGATCATGGATCTCTTCCAGCAGCTCAATGACTCGGGCATCACCATCGTCATGGTCACCCATGAACTGGACATCGCCGCTTATTGCAAGCGGGTCGTCGTCATGCGCGACGGCCAAATCATCAGCGACACCCGGAACGACCGCCGCCGCGCGGCGCGGCAGGAGCTGCAACTGCTCGACCAAGCCGAACAAAACGCCAACCTCGCCTGAGCCATGATCAACCTGTTCCAAATTCTCCTGACCCGCGCCTGGCAGACGGCCCTGGTCGCCCTGCGGGCGCTGCGCCGGAACAAGCTCCGCTCCAGCCTGACGGCGCTGGGCATCATCATCGGAGTCGCTTCCGTCGTGGCCATGGTCGCGGTGGGCAACGGCGCTCAGGCCCGCATCACCAGCCAGATTTCCGCGCTGGGCCAGAATCTCCTGACGATTTTCGCCGGCAGCCGGCGCTCCGGCGGCGTCAACTCCGGACTCGGCAGCGCCAGCACCATCACCCTCGCCGATGCCGAAGCCATGGCGCGCGAGGTGGCCGACGTGGTGGCCATCAGCCCGGAAGACTCCACCACCGCCCAAGCCATTGCCAACGGGCGCAATTGGTCCACCACCGTCGTTGGCGAGTCTCAGGACTACTTGAAAATCCGCGATTGGAAACTGGCGGCCGGCTCCATGTTCACCGCGCGCGAGGTGCATGCCGCCGCCAAGGTGGCCGTGATCGGTTCCAAAACTGCCAACGAGCTTTTTGGGCCGCTCAATCCCGTCGGCCAGAGCGTGCGTGTCAAAAATATTCCTTTCGTCATCATCGGCCTGCTGGAAAGCAAGGGCGCCGGCATGGGCGGGCAAAACCAAGATGACCGCATCATTATTCCCTTCACCACGGCGATGAAACGCCTGACTGGCGACAAATACCTGCGCTCGGTGAATGTCCAGATTTCCAGTTCCGACCGCATGGAAATCGCCCAGCAACAACTGACGAGCCTCTTGCGCCAGCGCCATCGTCTCACAAACGGCCAGACCGATGACTTCAACATCTTCAATCAAAAGGAAATTGCCGACACCGTGAACTCCGTTTCCCGCGTGATCACCCTCCTCTTGGGATCGGTCGCCGGCATCTCGCTGCTGGTTGGCGGCATCGGCATCATGAACATCATGCTGGTGAGTGTCACCGAGCGGACGCGGGAGATCGGCATCCGCATTGCCGTGGGCGCCCAACCCGGCGACATCCGGCTGCAATTCCTGATCGAAGCCGTGGCCTTGAGCCTGTTGGGGGGATTGATCGGCGTGTTGTGCGGCATTGGCGCGTCCAGGCTGGTGGGGATGGTGGCCGATTTCCACCCGGTGGTCTCCACCGGCTCGATTCTGGTCGCCTTTGGCGTCAGCTCCGCCATCGGGATCTTTTTCGGCTTTTACCCGGCCACGAAGGCGGCGGCGTTGAATCCCATTGAGGCGTTGCGTTATGAATGAGCCTGGCGCCGGGTAGTCCGTCCGCGAGGAGTGGATTCAATGGAACATCCGGGCAATGTTTCATGGCATCGAAGGCTCTGTATTCAAACAGGTCAACGCCAGCCTTCACCATGAAGCCCCGTTCCGAATTTACAGCTTTGAAGGACTGAAAACACCTTGGGCTAAATAGTTTAACGCTTACCCTCCCCCTGAACCTGGAAAACATTCAACATTCGACAATCAACTTCCAACCCTGAACGAAGGCAGCAGCGCGAGCCCCTTCGATATTGGGCGTTGAATGTTTCGTCTGTGGTTCAGGGGTTCAATGCGCGAACGGTTTCGGGGAATTCTCACCCCGGGCCGAACCTCGGCTTGGCACCACTCCCCCGGGGAGCGGGAGAGACGCTCCCAGCGCTGAGGCGAAACGGGTAGTGCGGGTCCAAGAGAACCTTGAGAACTTGGTGCCCAGATGAAGTTCATTCCACGGAAAACAGCGAGAACCATGAAAAGGGGCGGAACGGATGGCGCTCCCGAAGGGAGATGCGCCGCGGTCCGGCTCAGCGGACGGTCACGAGATCCGGTTCGGGGAGGGACAGGCCGCCGCGGGTGTTGCCGGCGAATCTGGCGCGGATGATGACGTTGTTGGTGCAGGTGGTGTCATTGACGCGGAAGGCGGCGCCGCCGCAATTCATGGCGACGAGATTGGTAAAGGAGTTGTGGGCGCACTCGGTTTTGGGGGCGGGTCCCCAGCCGGTGGCGGTGTGTTGTTCGGTGTGGGCCATGAAGACGCCGTAGTGATGGCTGTTGCGGATGGCGACGTTCAGGAACTGGTTCTCGCAACTGGCGCGCATGAAGATGCCCAGGTCGTTGGCCACCAGGACGGCGTTGCTGATGACATTGTCGTTGAAGGCCAGGTCGAGCGAGATGCCGGCGCCGGGGTTGTCGTGAAGGTTGAGGTCGCCGAACAGGCAGTCTTCGGTCTGATAACAGGCAAGGCCGTCGAACTCGTTGTCGAAGGACTCGAGGCCGCGGACGGTGAGGCGGCGGATGTTGCGGGTGGTGACGAGGCCGCCGGAACGGCAGCGGGCGATGACGACGTCCTCGACGGTGGAATCACTGACGCCCTGGACGGTGATGCCGTTATTGCGGATTTGGCAGCCTTCCCCCGTGAGGTGCCAGAGTTCGCGCTGCTGATGGAAGCGGTTGCCATCTATAAAAAATCCGGTCACCAACAGGTGCCGGATGATTCGCGCGGGAGTGTTGACGGGCTCCCCCAAAATGACCACCGGGCAGTTCGCGCCGTCGGCCAAGTGCAGGATTGTGGCGGGTCCGGCGCCCCGCAAGGTGAGGCCGTCGCGGCTGAGAATGATGGGAACACGGACTTCGATCGGGCCGGCGGGCAGATCGACCTCGCCGCCGATGGCCGGCAGGGAATCCAGCGCTTTCTGGATATCCACGCCGGTGATGCCGGGGGACAGCGTCAGAACGCTGGAAGTAATTGGGGAGGCATCAGCGGCGGCCAGGCGGACAGCCAGGAAAACCAACATGACCGACAGACCCCATGGCGTCCATTTAGCGGCCCCCACACCTCTAACTTCATATGTGCGCTGCTCACTCAAGACCGAACCTTTCACTTTTTGGGTTAGCGTGTGCATGTTGAATATCGTTCACCCCCCCAAAAAAGCCACAGACAATTTTCGTTTTCTTCACTTTTTTTTCATTTCGCCAGGGCGGCACCGCAAAAGACGGGCCAAGGGGCGGATAAGTTCCGCGCGGGAGGAAGCAAGGTGATTTTTTTTTGGGGGGGGGCCGGGGCGGGAAAAATTCTTTTTTCTTTGCACGCGGCAAGGTTATGCTCGGGGCCGTTGACTATGTTGCGAAAAGAACAGGCAGCCGGAACGCCCGCCGAGGGCGGGTGGCGGATGCCGGCCGAATGGGACCGGCATGAGGCAACGTGGGTGACGTGGCCGCATAACCGGCGGGACTGGCCGGGAAAATTCGAGGTGATACCGTGGGCTTATGGCGAGATGGCCAGAAAGATCACGGCCGGGGAGAAGCTGCGGGTGGTGGTGCGGCACGAGCGGGACCGGCAGTTTGCGCGGCGGGTGTTGGGCGGCGCGGGCGTGGCGGAAGCGAAGGTGGAGTTCATCGCGCACCCGACGAACCGTTCTTGGATCCGGGACACGGGGCCGATTTTTTTGACACGGGGCGGGCGGTTCGGGCGGGCGATTGTCCATTTTCATTTCAACGCCTGGGCGAAACATGACAACTGGCGCAAGGATCGGAAGCTGCCGGAGACGGCTGCGCGGCGGCTGCGGTTGCGGCTGTTCGAGGCGGAAGTGAACGGGCGGACGTTGATCGCGGAGGGCGGGGGCATCGAGGTGAACGGGCGCGGCACGCTGCTGACGACGGAGGAATGCTATCTGCATCCGACGGTGCAGGTGCGGAATCCGGGAATGGGGCGGAGCGAAATCGAGGCGGGGCTGAAGACTTACCTGGGGGTGAAAAGCGTCGGCTGGCTGGCGAAGGGGCCGGCGGGCGATGACACGCACGGGCACATTGACGACATTTGCCGGTTTGTGAACGCCCGGACGCTGGTGCTGGTGCGGGAGCGGAATGCGCGTGACATAAACTACCGGCCGCTGGCGGAGAATTGGGAGCGGATCCAGGACGTGCGGCTGGAGGACGGGCGCCGGCCGCAGGTGGTGGCATTGCCGATGCCGGGGCCGCTCTATTTCAACGGGATCCGGCTGCCGGCGAGCTACGCGAATTTTTACATTTGCAACGCGGCGGTGCTGGTGCCGACGTTCAACGACCCCAACGACCGGGTGGCGCTGGGGATCTTGGGCGAATTGTTCCGGGACCGGCCGGTGGTGGGGATCCACGCGGTGGATTTGGTGTGGGGCCGTGGCTCATTGCACTGCCTGACCCAGCAACAACCGGCGTAGGCGGCGGAGACCATCCCAGTATGCGTTTTCAGCCGTCCCGCGGGGACGGTTGCTCCTTTAGCGCCTATTCCGGCAGATAAACCTGCCGGCTATTCTTCAAAAGTTCCTGCGGGACTCCGTCAATTTCTTCCGCCGCCTGGTTCAAAAACAAAGAGGCGCCCGCAGGGGGGGCAAATTCGCGCGGTTACTGCGGCTGGATGAGAATGGTATGGCGGACGGGGACCAGGGCGTCGGTGACGGCCTTGGCGAGGGGGGCGCGTTGGGCTTCACTGGCGTCGAGGACGGCGGTCATATTGGTCTGGGCTTCCCGGCTGTGGAAGAGCTCCTTGATTTGGTGGGTTTCAAAGGCCTGTTTGGCGGCGACGGCGGCGTCCACGCGGCGGAACGGTTCGGAGAAAGGATTATCCGGGAAGTCGGCGGCGAGGTTGACGCCCGCGGCGAGCTGTTCCCGAGTATAGGCGTTGGTGGTGCCGCCCCAGACGACGTTGTAATGGGTGGCGCCGCCATTTTTGACGACGAGGCGGAAGCGGCTTAATTCCGGGAAGAAGGGGACGAGCGTGGTGCCGGAACGGATGGAGTTGTCGCGGTTGGTGGGGCCGTCGGTGCAGAAGGGGTATTTGGTGCTGACGATGGTCAATTGGTTGTCCTTGAAGCTTTCGACGGCATGGCCGGGGCTGCCGAGGGCGGTCTGGTTGGCGAGGTCGGCGGTGATGGTGCCGAGGTCGCCATCAAGCCCCATCGCGCGGAGGAAGGTGTAGGCCATGACGAGATGGCCGGCCCAACCGGGATGGACGCCGTCCTTGCCGGAGAGGGCGTAGGGGTCCAGCCCGGTGCCGTAGCGGGACTGGGCGTCGAAACCGGCGCGGTACAGGGTCCAGAAGAGGTCGGCGAAACGCGTATGGAGGTGCTGGGCGATGGCGACATCAGCGTCGCGGAGCGCGCAGAGGTTGATGTTCAGCTCGTCGCGGGTATAGGCGCCGGACTTGGTCCACGGGGGGACCTTGCCGACACAGGTGGGCGAGCCGAGGACGACGGCGGCCCCGGCATGTTCGAGGTTGCGGACGATGGCGGAATAATTGTCGGCGTACCACTGCTCGTTTTCCATGTCGAAGGGACGGTATTTGTGGTCGTTCATCCCAAAGCAAAGGGTGGCGACGGTGGGTTTGAAGCGGAGACAGTCATTGGTCATGCGGTGCAGGAAGCCCGCGGCGGTGTCGCCGCTCCAACCGAATTGCCGGGTGGTGATGCGCAATTCGGGGACGCAGGCGGTGACGTAGTCCTCGAGGATGCGGGAATACATTTTTTGCTCGGTGATGGAGTCGCCGATGATGGCGAGGCGGTCGCCGGGCTTGAGAATGAGGGGGCCGGGGGCGGGGGCTTTGCGGGGGTTGAACTTGAGAAAATAGGGATCGTCCGGCTTGGGTTCGTAGTCGGTGGCGCGGAGGACGCCGGGAAAACTCAGGATGACGAGGGCGGTGACAAGGGCGGCGACGGACAGGAGATTTTGACGCGACGGTTTCATGAAAAATATGCCGAAAGGCTAGCGGGAGAAGGACATTTGTCCATTCTGAATTGTCACTTCTGTTTCGGGAGCCTCACTTCAAAGGTGCCGGCGACGCAGCTTTTGGAATCGTCAGGAAAACACAAATAGATTTTTCCGGAGACCGTCCGGTTTCTGGCTAATTTCTGCTGTCGCTCCGCGACAATTCCCTTTACCCATCACCAGGAATAATGGACGGAGTAGGTGACGGTGCGCTCCTCGTCCGGCTGGACGGGGATGCGGAATTCGATGGTCTGGGCGTCCTTTTTCTGGAAGTCGTCGGAGTGCTTGGTGATTTCCCAATTGCTCCAGCGGTAGAGGTGCTCGACGACGCGGATGACGACGGGGGCGTCTTTCTTGCGGTTGCGGAGCTTGATCTCGAAGGACTCGTCCATCCGTTTATCGCCGGTGTCCACGTGGAAGCTGGTCTGCTTGCGTTCGCCGACGAGGTCGAAGGCGTTGCCGGTGGTGACGCGGACGGTTTCGTTGCGCGGGGTGTGGTCAATGGTGTTTTCGCCGACGAACTGCAACTGGCCGCCGGCGTCGCGGCGGTAGAAGCGGAGCTTGCCGGCGGGGAGGGCGATGCCGAGCTGGTTGGTCTCGGCATTGACGAATTCGCGCTGGACGAGGACTTTTTTATTCTGGCTGCGGCCGAAGCCCTCATCGTAGTTCAGGCCGTAGAAGCCGAAGCCCTCCGCGCCGTCGTAAACATAGATGGTGGGGGCGTACATTTTCTCGGCATGGGCGAATTCCACCTGTTTGGTTTCGTGGTCGTGCAGGGTGGTGGGCCGGGCGATGGAATAGAGATGGAACTCGTCGAAGGCCTTCTCGGTGACGGCCGGGGCGGCCGCCGAGGCATCAGACATCGCGAAAGCCATGCGACTCTTTAAGGCACGGTTGTACATACGAGGTTCCGGAATTTTATTAACGTCGCCGGCCATCAATTTGACGGTGGCATTTTCGAAGGTCTTGCCGCTGTCGTTTTTCATGGTGATCCAGGCGACCAGGTCGGCGAAGTCGCCTTTTTCGGGCGAGACGAGATTGTAGGTGGCGTTCCAAGTGAAGCCGCCGGTGACGTAGCCGACTTCGGCGTCGAATTTGCCGGGGGAATCGGATTGCAGGAGCCAGTTGAAGGCGGGCTTGAGGATGGTGTCATCGCCGAGGTCGGGAAAGAGGGGGTTGCCGGGGAGGGTGAACTGGAGCTTGCCGTTGACCTCGATGATGGGCGAGAGGGCTTCGCCGCCGGGGACGTAGCCGGAGCGAATGATTTTGCCGGGAATGAGTTCGCGGGTCTGGGTGTTGTCCTTGAGCCGGACGTTTTCGAAATCAATGGCTTTGCCCTCGAACAGGGAGAGGAGGAGGGGTTCGCTGACGGGGTCGTTGCGGTAGTTTTGTTCGAGGATTTGCAGGGAATGTTTGCCGGCGGGGTCGCGGAGGATGACGGAGTCCGGCTCGACCTGGGCGGTGGCGCCGGCGTAGCGGACGGCATTGGCGCCGGCCTGGAGATCGAGGGGCACAGTATCGCGGACGACGGCGAAGTCCTGGTTATAAATGGTGAGGGCGGGCTGGGCGCAGGCCGCGAGGGCGAGGGCGGAAAGCGTGACAATGGCCGGGATGGTTTTCATGATTTGAGAGCGGATAGCCAATGGTATGACACGGGCGGGCGGAAGTTATTAGAAGAAAAGCCGGCTCAACGCAAGAGATCGCGGGCGCGGGGAGAGAGCAGGGGGCCGGTGGCGGGCGGTGCGAAGCCGAGAATGACGCGGGCGCCGCCGATGACGCGGTCCCAATCCATGGCGGGGCCGGGGTCGTCTTTATCGGTCTGGATATGGTAATGACCGAGGACGCCCGAATAGGCCTTGAGTTGGGCGGGGGGCAGTTGGTGGG
This sequence comes from uncultured Bifidobacteriaceae bacterium, assembly GCA_964532525.1. Classification (GTDB taxonomy): domain Bacteria; phylum Verrucomicrobiota; class Verrucomicrobiia; order Limisphaerales; family UBA11358; genus UBA11358. The sequence continues at coordinate 62,943 of CAZHIM010000010.1, read as the reverse complement.
GAATCAATTTGCCGTCCGCATCCACGGGGTACTGGCATTTCAATTTGGGAAAGACGCGGCAGAGGGCGGCGGTGAGCTTGGTGAGGGCCGCGTATTGTTCGGGGGTGTAATCGTATTGGACGAGGTCCTCGCCCTGGATGGTGCCGCGGACGGGGGCATTGCGGGCGGGGTGGCCGGTGAAATGGGGCGTGCGGATGCCGCCGTCGCCAAAGCGTTGGGGAAGGGTGATGCAGGTTTGGCCGGCGGCATTGGTCTGGTACCAATCGGCGAGGGGGTTTTGGCCGCCGGCGGGGTAGGCGCCGATATTGGCGATTTCGACGCCGACGGAGCGGTCGTTGGCAATGGTGGCGTGGCGGGCGCGCTCCTTGAGGTCGAGCGTCTGGTACACGGTGCCGTCGAGGTCGAGGAGGAAATGGACGCTGAGGTCGCGGTCATCCTGGAGGATTCGGAAGCAGGTGCGGCTGGTGCCGGCGACGTCGAAATGGAGGACGAACTGGTCCACGACGCGCTGGAGCAGGGGGAGATCCCAGCCGCCGCCGCGGACGCGCTCGATTTCGTTGGTGGTGAGGGAGCCGTGGCGGAGGCCGTACCGATTGGGGGTGGTGAGGGATTGGACCTGGCTTTTGGAAGTGTCCCAATCCGATTGGTCAAAGGGGGAGAAGCGGCGTTCGACGCGGTAGGCGTCGTAACCGCCGGGGTCGAGCCACAAGACGACGCGGGTGCCGGTGTGGAAGAATTGTCCGGCGGCGACAATTTCGTCGCCCTGGCGGGGTTCGGGGCGGCCGGCGCGGGGAAGGGCGGAGCAGCCGCCGACGAGGGCGGCGGTGGCGAGGAGGGCGGCGAGCGGTTTAATTTTCATGCAGGGCGGCCGTCAACACGCGGCCATCGTGGCCCCTGCCGGGGCGAAACGCAAGCGCGTGGCGGCGGCGCGGGTCAGAATTTCTGCCAGTCGGGCTTCTGGTCATAAACCCAGCGGTAATATTCGCACATTTTGAGTTCGGACGCGGCGGCGGCATCGAGGAAGACGGTGACCTTGGGATGCAATTGGAGGGCGCTGGCGGGGAACATGGAGGTGACGGGTCCCTCGATGGAGCCGGCGACGGCGCGGGCCTTGTTTTTGCCAAAGGCGAGGAGGACGCAATGGCGAGAGTCCAGAATGGTGCCAATGCCCATGGTGATGACGTGATGGGGCACCTCGGATGGGCGGCTGAAGAAGCGGGCGTTGTCCTTGAGGGTCTGGGACGTGAGGGTTTTGATGCGGGTGCGCGAGGCGAGGGAGGAGGTGGGCTCGTTAAAGCCGATATGGCCGTGGGTGCCGATGCCGAGGAGCTGGAGATCAATGCCGCCGGCGGCGGAGATTTTGCGTTCATAATCTTCGCAGGCCAGGGGGACATTGCGGGCGAGGCCGTCGGGGAGGTTGATGTTTTTGGGGGAGGCGTTGACGTGGCGGAACAGGTGGTGCCACATGAAATGGTGATAGGACTGGGGGTGCTCGGGCGAGAGGCCGACGTATTCATCCAGGTTGAAAGTGGTGATTTGGGCCCAGTCGAGCTGGGCGGCGACGAGCCGGGCGTACAAAGGCTCCATGGTGCCGCCGGTGGCGAGGCCGAGGACGGCGGCGGGTTTTTGGCGGATGAGCTGGCTGAGGAGGCGGGCGGCGATGGCCGTGGCCGCCTCCGGCGTGGGTTGGATGACAATCTCCATGGCTTAGGTTTTGCCGAGCCGTCGGGCGAGTTTGGCGGCGACATCGGCGCGGAACTCGTTGATGAAACTCAGCGTGAAGTCGGCGATGTCGCGGGTGGGGTCGGTGATGAGCGGGGTGAGGTCCATGCCGAAGATCACCTGGGTGGCGGCGTCGGTGGCGTGAGACTCGAAGAAGGTGGCGTTGGCGGAGCGGCGGCCGAGGGTGGCGAGGTCGTAGCGTTTGCCGCCGGCGATTTGGGATTCATAGACGCCGTTGAGCTTGGCGGCGAACTGGTTGTGGCCGCTGACATCCAGGAGGACTTTTTTGTCGTCGGGGAGCCAGTCGAGGCTGCGCCAGATTTCGCAGCCGAGGACCTTTTGGGGGCGGTTGGCGGCGGGGAGTTCGCGCATGGCCTGGAGGGCGGTGATGACGACGCCCACGTGGGTGTCATGTTTGTCGGCGAGGTTATGGGTATAGACGACCTGGGTTTTGGTGGCGGCGAAGATGGCGAGCAAGTCCTCCTTGAGGGCGGTTTCGGTGGGGCTTTTGACGGTGCTGCTGGGATAATCGAGCTGGATCATGGCGCCGTAGCGGCCGAGCTTGGCGGCCTGGTTTTGCTCGCTGCGGCGGACGGCGCGCATCTGTTCATCGGTAAAGGTTTTGAAGCGGCCGGAGCGGGCGCTGCCGGCGCCGTTGGTGCAGGTGACGCCGCCGAACCACTTGGTTTTGCTGACGTGGCATTCGAGGATGCCGTGAAAGGCCATGAACTCGAGGTCATCCTGATGGGCGCCGATGCCGAGATGGGTGATGCGTTTGAGGGCGATCGGAACGGTTTTGCCATCGGGCGCGTAAATTTCCGCGGACGGATTATGGAACTTCATATTAGTCATATCAGCCTAATCATATCAGCTTTCGGTCTTGGGCGGGAGCGCGGGGAGGCTGGCCGCCGCGACTGCCTGGCCGACGCGACGCGATTTTTCGTCGGGCACACGGAGTTCGAGTTTGCGCGCCACCTCCGGGAAACTCCGTTTCAAGACCCGGCGGGCCGTATCGGTGACGATATCACCGCCCCGGCCGGTGGTGACACGGCCGAGGATGAGAGCCTGCCGGAAATGATAGAATTCCGCGAATTGCGCCAGCGCGCAGCCGAGGTAAACGCCGATGGTCTCGTAGATTTTCGCAGCCCGGGCGTCTCCCTTGGCCATGAGAGTTTGGACCTCTTGGAGGCGGGTGGGCAAATCCATTTTTTGGGGGAAGGCGAGTTTGGCGGCGGGGAGCAGGTGGTTGACGGCCTGCTGGGAGAAGTACATGACGCCGGTGCCCTGGTCGCGGGACCATTCATCCACGGGGGCGCGGGGCTGAAAATCCACGGGGACGAAGGCGAGCTCGTTGAGCCAGCCGGGGATGCGGCCCTGGGTATCCATGAAGCCGGCGGCAAGGCTGGAGCCGAGGGCCAGGCCGAGCATGCCGCGGCTGCCGAGGGAGAGCGCGCCGGCGAGGGCGGTGACATCGCCGTCGTTCATGACGGAGAGGGGAACGTTCCATTCGCGCTGGAGGCGTTTGAAGATGCCGGCGGCGCGGGGGAAATCCTTTTTGGGGACGGCGCGCAGGAGGGAGGCGACGCGGATTTCGTTGTCCACGATGATGCCGGCGGAGCTGCCGCCGATGGCGTCCACGCGCGGGAGGTGGGCGGCGGCGCGGTGGAGGGCGGCGGACAAGTGATGGTAGTGGTATTCGGGGTTGGCGTGGGATTTGGGGTCCCAGGGGTTCTCCTCGGTGAAGACGGGCCGGCCGTTGATGACGGCTGAGACCTTGTAATCGCTGGCGCCGAGGTCGAAGCCGATGCGGCAGCCGCGGAGGTGGCCGCCGGCGGGGGTCTGGTTTTCGCAGGCGGCGGGGACTTTTTCCGCGGGGCAGGCGACGACCTGGAATTTTTTGCCGTAGGCGGCGGTCATCATGTCGTGGTCGAACTTGCGCAGGCCGCGGGGCGCGTAAAGTTTACGGAGATGGGCGCCGACGTTTTTGGGTCCGCCGACGTAGAGTTTCCAGCCGCCGCGGGACCAGAGGAGGAATTTCACGAGGCGCTCGACGTAGAGGAGGGTGAGCGGGTCGGCCTCGGGGAGGACGACGGTTTCGTAGCGGGAGACGAGGCTGTTTTCGCGTTCCAGGCCCAGGACGAGCGGCACGGCGCGGCAGGATTCGCGGGTGGCGGCGACGTAGTTGAGGTTGAACAGGACGGCGGGCTGGAATTGGAGATCCAGCGGCGCGGGGTAATTGGCGGCGAAATAAAAGGTCATGGTTAGTCGGGTTGGGAAAGCGGGCGGTAATTGACGCCCATGGCGGCGAGCCGTTTTTCGTTGAGGGCGGTGCGCGACTGGAAATCGGCCCAATCGCGGGCGGCCTTGGGGGACCAGTCGGCCTCGGACAGGGCGCCCAGGCGGGGGAACATCAGGTATTCGACGTGGCGGAGGTTGGGGATGTATTCGGTCCAGAGATTGGCCTGGCCGCCGAGGACGTGGGCGGCGAATTCGGGCGCGAGTTTTTCGGGGAGGGGATCAAATTGATAGACCCGTTGCAGGGGCAGGTAGCCGCCGATGGCCTTGGGTTCGGCGGCCTGGTTGGTGGACTGGTAATGATCGAAGTAGCAATACTTGGTGGGCGTCATGACGACATCGTGGCCGCTGGCGGCGGATTCGGCGCCGCCGCCGATCCAGTCCATGAGGGCGGCGCTGGGGGCGAGGCCGCCTTCGCGGATTTCGCTCCAGCCGATGAGGGTTTTGCCGTGGGCGTTGACGATTTTCTCGATGCGGTGGGTGAACCAGCTTTGCAGCTCGCGCTCGTCCTTGAGGTTTTCAGCGTGGAGGCGGGCCTGGCAGAGGGGGCAGGCGCGCCAGTTGGCCTTGTCCACCTCGTCGCCGCCGATGTGCATATATTTGCCAGGGAAGAGCGGGGCGACTTCGGCGAGGATGTTTTCGAGGAACTCGAAGGTGGCATCGTTGCCGGCGCAATAGACGCCGTTGAAGACGCCGCCTTTTTCGGGGATGGCGACTTGGACGTTGGGGCAGGCGAACCGGGGATAGGCGCGGAGGGCGGCGGAGGAGTGGCCGGGCATTTCGATTTCGGGAACGATGGTGATGTGGCGGGCGGCGGCGTAGGCGACGACTTCGCGGATGTCGCGCTGGGTGTAAAAGCCGCCGTAGCGGCCGCGGGCGTCGTAGGCGGTGGCGGATTTGGGGTCGAGGCCGAAGCCGATGTCGCGGCGCCAGGCGCCGATGTCAGTGAGGCGGGGATATTTTTTGATTTGGATGCGCCAGCCCTGGTCATCCGCGAGATGCCAGTGGAAGGTGTTGAGCTTGTAGAGGGCCAGGAGGTCCAGGACCTGTTCAACCTCGGTTTTGGTGAAAAAGTGGCGGCTGACATCGAGCATGAAGCCGCGCCAGACGAAGCGCGGCTGGTCGGTGATCTGGAGGCAGGGGATGGGCCAGGTCCGGTTGGGGATGGGGTTGGTGGAAAAGATTTCAGGCGGGAGCAATTGGAGCAATGATTGGGTGCCGTAAAAGATGCCGGCGGCGGTTGGGGCGGTGATGGTGACGCCGTTGGTCTGGACGGAGAGCGTGTAGCCTTCCGGGCCGAGGTTGGAGGCGCTGTTGGTGGCCAGGCAAATATCGCCGGCGGGGACGGCGGCCGGGAGGGAGCGGACTTTCACGGGATAGCCGGTGGCCGTGCGCAGGCGGCCGGCGAGGAGGCGCGCCTCGTTTTTGAATTGCTCGTCGGCCAGGATGCGGGTGGCGGGGGCGAGCTGGAACCGGCCGTCGCGCGGTTCGGCGCTGACGGGGGCGGGGATGATGGGGGTGACGCCGGCGGCACTGAGCCAGGCACAACCGGCGGCCAGCAAGGCAAGGGTGGCGATTTTTTTCATGAAAGTTTTTTCCGGGATTCGCCGGCAAAATGCGCCTCGATTTCCTCGAGGGTTTTCCCGCGGGTTTCGGGCAGGAAGAACGCGGCGGTGAGGAAGTAAACGACCGTGCAGGCGGCGAAGATGAAGAACAGGGTGGAGTAGCCGTACTGGCCGACGGTGGGGAGGAAGACGCCGGCGATGACGGTGGCGATGGCCTGGTTGATGACCAGGGCGAAGCTCATGCCGTTGGAGCGGATGCGGGTGGGCATGAGCTCGGAAAGCGCGAGCCAGACGCAGACGCCGGGCCCGACGGCGAAGCAGGCCATGAAACAATACATGAGGACGGCGGTGAGCCAGCCGTTTTGCGTGGACGGCACGGGGGTGATGAGGGCGTGCTCGATTTTCAGCGGGGCGAGGCGGGCGGCATCGAGGTTGGCAAACGGATGCTGGAGGAAGGTGGTGAGGCGGGCGAGCTGATTGGTGCCGACGGGCACACAGCCGTCGCGGTCAATGGCGATGGTGGCGTCGGGGTCGTCGGAGCGGACGACCTTGGTGGCGGCGTGGAAGTCGCCGTAGGAGTAGATGACGATGAGCGTGGCGGGAGCGGAATTGTCGCCGGCGAGCGCCTGGCGGGCGGCGGGGGCATGGAAATCCACGGCGAGGGTCTGGTTGGACTGGACGACGAGGGATTGGACGACCGCGGGGCGGTCCACGCGGAGTTTTTCACTTTGGCGGAAGACCAGGCCGGCGGCGAGGAGCGAGACGATGACGCCGGCGCTGCCGAGGGAGAGGAGGAATTTGCGGCCCTTGCGGTCCACCAGGGCGATGGCGCCGATGGTCATGAGGAAATTGACGACGGTGAGGATGACGTAACCGAAGTGGGCCTGCTGGTCGCTGAGGCCGGCCTGGATGAGGATGGGGACATTATAGCCGATGAGGGAGTTGACGCCGGTGGCCTGGTTGCAGGCGAGGATGACGCAGGCGAGGAGGAAAGGGAGGACGTATTTGCGCTGGAGGAGCGAGTCGCCGGATTGGCGGGTGGCGGCGGCGCGGGATTTTTCGGCGGCGGCGACGGTCTCCATTTCCTGCAATTCGGCGGCGGCCTGGGCTGCGGAGCGGGAGCGGAGGAGGGCGCGGAGGGCGGCGGCTTTTTTCCCCCGGCGGAACAGCCAGCGCGGGGATTCGGCGACGCAGAGGGTGCCGAGGACAAAGAGGACGCCCGGGGGCAGGGAGACCCAGAAAATGCCGCGCCAGGCGGCGTCCTTGAAGGCGACGAGCTTTTGGGGGTCGTGCAACAGGGAGACGGCCTCGACGCGGCGGCTGAAATAGAAGCCGATGATGGCGGCGGCGACGATGCCGAGCGTGAGGAGCCATTGAAAGACGCCGGTGCCCTGGCCGCGGTTGGCGGCGGAGAGGCATTCGGCGAGATAAAGCGGGGCGACGACGCCGATGAAACCGACGCTGATGCCCTGGAGCAGGCGGCCGAAGACGAGGGCGTCGTAGCTGTGGGCGAGGGCGATGACGGGGACGCTGACGACGAAGAGGAGGCCACTGACGACCAGCATGGTGCGGCGGCCGAAGAGATCGGCGAAAGCGCCGGCGACCAGGGTGGAGAAAATGGTGCCGAGAAAGACCGCGGCCACGACGAGGGAACTTTGCTGGGCGCTCAGGACGCTGCCGTCGGGGAGCTTGAAGGTGGCCTGGAGGTAGGGCAGGGCGCCGGAGATGATGCCGACGTCAATGCCGTAGAGCAGGCCGCCCAAGCCGGCAACGAGCAGTAAAAAGCGGTTATAGCCGGTTTTGCCGGAGGCTTCTGATCGAGATGACCCTGGGTTCATTGGTTGCGGGCAACCCGGCGCGCCGCAGTGGCCGGGCGACGGAATTGCGATGTCATTTATCCATGTTACAAATGGATGACAGCCGGAAATTTAACGACAGCCGGGCCCAATAAAAAACGAAAATATGTCACTTTTATTTCGTTTTTGTAACATATAGATTATCAGCGGTATGAGCCAACCGATCAACCCGGCTTGGTGGCCGGCCGGGCCATTGCAGCGACACCCGATCCAGAAAGTGTTCGCCTGCGGCCATCGTCTGAACCCGCCGTTGTTCAGTCATGTCGTCAATTTTCCCCGCTTGGAAATACCGGTGTACGGGGAATATCGGAACCAGATTGAGAATGGGGGGACGGTGACGGACGTGGGGTTGACGCCGGGGACGGCGCTGTATGCGGGGCCGGGGTGCTGGAACCTGCCGGAGTGGCAGCCGGGGCTGGAACTGCTGAGCATTTTCTTTGGGCGGACGCGGGTGGGGATCCGGCTGGTGTCGTCGCGGAAGCGGAATTATCCGCAACTGGCGTGTGAGAAATACTCGCTGCCGCGGCCGATCAGCGGGCCGATACCGCATGTGCTGATAGCGCTGGCGGAGGCGCTGGCGGAGGACGAAGGGAACCCGGCGGTGACGGACCTGGTGGCGGCGCTGTTGTGCTGCGTGGAGAACCTGCTGCAACGGCCGGTGACGCGGCCGGGGGGGCGGGCGCAGACGCTGCTGGAGGAGATCCGGGTGTTTTTGCAGAGCCATTACCAGTACGAGATCACGCGGGATTCGGTGGCGGCGCATTTTGAGGTGACGCCGAACCATTTGTCGCGGCTGTTTCAGACGCACGGGCGGATGACGTTCAGCAATTACCTGACGAGCGTGCGGATTGACCGGGCGAAGCACCTGCTGCGGAATTACAATTTGAAGCTGGACGACATTGCGGCGCGTTGCGGGTATCACGACACGCCGTATTTCTGGCATGTGTTCAAGAAGATGACGAAGACGACGCCGATGGCGTATCGGTTGAAGAACCGGTCGAGCCGGCCGGCGATGCGGGCGCCGGAGGAAAACAGCTAACGCCGAGTTCAGTCCGCGGGCAGCCGGGCGAAGCAGCGGGCGAGCCGGGCGAGGAGGAGGTCAATATCGGCGGCGGTGACGCTGAGGTTGGGGCGGAGGCGGATGGTGTTTTTGCCGGCGGGGAGGAGCAGGAGGTGTTCGTCGCGCAGGGCGGTTTCGGCGAGCCTTTCGCATTGGGCGGGGGTGCGGGTGGAGAAGCCCTGGTAGAGGCCCCAGCCGCGCACGTTGAAGATGACGCGGGGGAATTTTTCCGCGAGGGCGCGGAGGCCGGCGGCGAGGTACGCGCCGTTTTGGCGGGCGCGCGGGATGAGGTTTTCGCGTTCCACAATCTTCAATTCCTGCACGAAGCGGACCATGTCGGCGAGCGAGCCGCCCCAGGTGGAATCGAGCACGCCGTGGTCCTGCATGGGTTCGAGCATGTACACCACGCCGCAGCCGAATTTTTTGGCGACGGCGATGGCCTGCGGCGGATGCGGCAGGTCCAACTGGTCGGCCATGAACAGCTCGCCGGTGGGGCCGCCGGCGGTCTGGACTTCGTCGAAGCCGAGGAAGACCTGGTGATCGTGGGCGAGGCGGCTGAGGCCCTGAAAGAAGGCGGGTTCGGCGACGCGGTGGCCGCCGGCGCCCTGCATGGGTTCGACGATGATGCCGACGATTTGGCCGGAATATTTTTGGAGGAGCCGGGCGACGAGGGCGAGGGCGTCGGCGGTGCGGGCGTGGTTGGCGGCGGCGGGGGCATCGGTGTCGATTTCCGGGAAGGGGGCCGCGAGGTTGTGGGGCATGAGGCCGTGGAAATCCTTGGTGACGACGGGGTCGGCGGTTTGCGTGACGTTGAGGGCGAAGACGGTGCGGCCGTGAAAGGCCTGTTGGAAATAGAGGAAGCGGGCGTGCTCGCCGGGGACGGCCCGGTGGCTGCGGGACTGGTGAAAGAGATTGATGAAATACTTCATCAGGTTCTCGACGGCCTCGGCGCCGGAATTGACGGCATAGACTTCGAGGCGCGGGTTGCGCATGCAGCGGGGCGCGTGCTGATAGACGGCGCGGTAATACTCGACGCATTCGGGGGTGAGGAAATCGGGATTGGCGGTCTTGGTGTTCGCCGCCAGGACGAGGCGCCGGACGTAATCGGGGTCCTGCATGGCGGGGTGGTTGAAGCCGATGAGGCGGGAGGCGTAAAAGCCGGTCCAATCGAAAATTTTGCCGCCATCCACGGTGGCCAGCCACATGCCGTCACATCGGGCGAGATCCAGGACGAAGGGGTGGACGTCGGCGATGACGTAGCGGCCGAGCTCGGCGATGAAGGCGTCGCCCACGGGGCCGATGATGGGGCGGGAGGATTCCATGGGCAAATCAGGGGCCGACGGCGGCGCGGAAGAATTGTTGCGGCGCGGCGGTGGCGGAGCCGGGGCTGAAAAGGAAGACGCCGTTGGTGCCGGTGAAATTGGTGAGCGTGGTCCAGGTGATCAGGTTGCTGGAGGTCTGGATGGCGCAGGTCCAATAGGGATCGCCGGTGAAGCTGATTTGCAGGCCGCCGCCGGCGGCGGTGATGGATTGGAATTGCGGCGCGGCGGGCGGCTGGAGCGACAGGAGGGCATTCGAGCTGAGGGCGGTGCCGGCGAGGTTGGTGGCCACGACGGAATACGTGCCGACATTGGTGGCGGCGACGAACGCCAGCGCGTAGTGGGAATTCGTGGCGCCCGGAATGTTGGCACCGTTGAACAGCCACTGGTAAGCGGGTGCGGGCAGGCCGGTGGCGGTGGCGGTGAAAAGGGCGTTGGCGCCCAAGGCGACCGTTTGCGCGAGGGGATTGGTGGTGAACAGCGGCGCCGCGGCGGGCACTTCCACGCGCAGGTTATCCACGAGCCCGAAGCTCAGGTTGGTGTTGTCGGTGACCGAGGCGAAGGGGTCCCAAAAGCCGACAAAGACGTTGCTGGCGGTGTAGGTGGCGCCGGCGATGGTGGCCAGCCGGACGCCATCCACGACCCAATCCACGGAACTGCCGCGGTGGGCGACGATGACGTCGTGCCAGGCGAGGCCGAAGGTGCCGCTGTTGAGGTTGCCGGTTTGCTGCGAATACTTTGTCTGTTGCAGGGCGGGGGCGGCCTGGCCGTTGGGGAAAGCGGCGGTGTAATAGGGGCTGGCATTGTCGAGACTGTCGGCGGGATAGCAGCCGGAGGCGGCGGGCTGCCAGTTCTTGCCGAGGTAGGCGGAGTAATCGCCAAAGCCGGTCGCGCCGGCGCTGACGCCGCCGTCGCCATCGGCGGAGAAGTAATAGCCGTCGGCCAGGGAGTTGGTGGGCCACTCGGTGCGGTTGCCGGCGGTGGCGAGGCCGCAGGTGAGGAATTCGGTGGAGCTGGCGCCGCCGGCAGGGAAGGGGCCGTTGACGTTGATCCAGGCGTCGAAGTGGAGGCGGTAATCGCCGGCGAAGCTCTGGCCGGCGGGCGAGAGCGAGAGGGCGGCGCATTTGCCGCCGGTCAAATTGACCTTCATTTGCAGGCCGAGCGTGGTGCCGTTGGCGGAGTTGGGCGCGGAGGGGATGCCGAGGGCGGAGTAATCAAAAGCGAAGGCGACAAAGGCGTCGGGGGAGCTTTGGTTGAGCGTCCACTGCGCGGCGGAATTGGTGTCGAAACTGTCGGCGAAGACGACGGCCTGGAGGGGATAGACGAGGAGCCAGGCGGGGTTGCTGGTGACGCTGCCGGAGGCGTTGGTGACGATGAGGGTGTAATTGCCCGTATCGGCGGTCTGGGCGTTGGTGAGAGTGTAGGCGGCATTGGTGGCGCCGGGGATTTTGGCGCCCGCGAAGGTCCACTGGCAGGCGAGCGGAGGGTTGCCGATGGCGGCCGCGGCGAGGGTGACCGCGCCGCCGGCGTCCACGGCGCGCCAGAGCGGCTGGGCGGTGATGACAGGCGCGCTGACGCCGCCGATGACGAGCGCGGCGAGGCCGGCCGCGGTGCCATTGAAGACGTCGGCATCGCCGCCGGACCAGTTGGTATCGTCGTATTGCCAGACGGTCCAGGTGGTCCAGGGGTAGGTGGAGGCCGGGGCGCCGGTTTGGGCGTTTTGGCCGTTGTAATCGGCGATCCACGCCGGCCAGCCGGTGACGGTGGAATTCAATCCGGGATAAGCGCCGGGGATGGAATACCAGGTGCCGGTGTACACGATGGGTTTGAGGGTGACGCCGCCGGCGCGGGCGAGGTTGGAAACGGAGTTGCACCATTCGTTGACCCAGGCGGACATGAACGTGGCGGAGAATCCGCGGAAGCCGCCGTAGCCGTTGGTGGCATAAACATCCTCCCAGTCGAGCACGGGCGCCAGGTGGGTGCCGGCGCCCTTGACGTAGTTGCTGGCGACGCTCCAGAAGAAGGCGGCCTCGGTGTCGGCACTGAAGGCGCCGGTGAGGTTGGTGTCCACGCTGGGGCGGGCGTAATGATAGGCGCCGATGTAGATGCCGGCGGCTTGGGCGCCGGCTTCCTGGGAATCGAAATAGGGGTTGGAGTAATAGGTGCCTTCGGTGGCCTTGGTCCAGGCGAAGGTGACGCCGGCGTTTTTGACGGTGGTCCAGTTGACGCCGGGCTGGTAGCCGGAGACATCGGTTCCGAGGGGCCGCTGGGCGAGGGCCGCGGGGGGGCTCAGCGCGAAGAACAGGGGACAGCCGAACAGGCCAAGGGCCGTCCGGAAGATTTTTCCGAAAAACCGGCGAGCGCGAAGTTTGGGGATTACGGCGGGCATGGCGGGCGGGGGAGCCTAGGTGGAAAATCCATGAGCCGCGGCCACGGCCTGATGGATGACGGTGCCGTCCTGGATGTTGATGCCGCCGATGAGCGCGGGGTTTTGCCGGCAGGCCTCCGCGACGCCGAAGTCGGCGAGGGTTTCGAGGTGGCGATAAGTGACATTCGTGAGGGCCTGGGTGGCGGTGCGGGCATAGGCGCCGGGCATGTTGGCGACGCAATAGTGGGTGACGCCCTCCTCGGTGAAGACGGGGTGGTGGTGGGTGGTGGCGTGGGAGGTTTCGGCGCAACCGCCCTGGTCAATGGCGATATCCACGAGGACGCTGCCGGGGCGCATGCGGCGGAGCATGTCGCGGCGGATGAGTTTGGGGGCGCGGGCGCCCGGGACGAGCACGGCGCCGATGAGGAGATCCACGGTGGGCAACAAATCCATGAGATGCGACTCATTGGAGTAGAGGGTGTGGGCGGTGTGGAGGGTGATGTCGAGGAAGCGCATGCGTTCGAGATCCACCTCCAGGATGGTGACATCGGCGCCGAGGCCCTGGGCCATGCGGGCGGCGTTGATACCGGCGGCGCCGCCGCCGAGGACGACGACCTTGCCGGGGAGGACGCCGGGGACGCCGCCGAGCAGCATGCCGCTGCCGCCGAAATGCTTGGCGAGGAAATAGCCGCCGACGAGGACGCTCATGCGGCCGGCGATTTCGCTCATGGGTTCGAGGAGGGGAAGGCGGCGGTTGACCTCGATGGTCTCGTAGGCGATGCCGGTGACGCCGGATTTCATGAGGGCCAGGGTGAGCGGCCGGTTGGCGGCCAGATGCAGATAGGTGAAGAGGATCTGGCCGCGGTGGAGCAGGGGATATTCCTCCGGGAGCGGTTCCTTGACCTTGACCACGAGGTCGGCCCGGGTGAAGACGTCGGCGTGGGAAGACAGGATTTTGGCGCCGGCGGTTTCGTATTCCCCGTCCGGGTAGCCGGCGCCGGCGCCGGCGCCGCGCTCGACGAGGACGGAATGGCCGCGCTGGCTGAGTTGGTAGGCCCCGCTGGGCAGCAGGGCCACACGATATTCCTGTTCCTTGATTTCCTTGGGCACGCCGATAATCATAAATGCAGCGGTTCGGGTTTCACGCACCGGCGGCACGTTCCGGTTAAAGTGCCGGCCGGGCCACGCTAGCACAGCGGCGCGGGTTGTCAATTGTGGCCGGGTGACAAAATGGTATAATCTTATAATGGCGAAATGGCGGAAGAGCGCGGAAAAACGGGGGAGAGCGGGACCGGCGGGGGGCGGGTGGCGATGACAAATGGTATTTTTTCACTATTGCTTCGCCGGCGGGGGCCGGATTAGATTCGCGCGCAGCGAGATGACATGAAGGGGTACCACCGCAAATTTTTCCTCGTCGCCGGCTGGTTATTGGGCGCCGCGCTGGCCGCGTGCGCGCAGGGGACCAATGCCGCGCGCACGGTGGCGCAATTGCGGGAGCACCTGGCGGCCCGCTTGGCGGAGCCGAAGTTTTCGGCGGCGGCGTGGGGCGTCAAGGTGGTTTCGCTCGACTCGGGCGAGACCCTGTTTGAGGATCATGGCGACCGGCGGATGAGCCCGGCCTCCAACAGCAAACTTTACACCGGCGCGCTGGCGCTGGCGGAACTGGGGGGCGCCGGCCGGATTGCCACGCCGGTGTATGCGGCGGGCGAAATCACGCGCGGCGGGGCATTGCGGGGCGATCTCGTGATTGTGGGGCACGGCGACCCGAGCTGGAACGAGCGCCGGCTGGGGACGAATTTTTGGGTGCCCTTCGAGCCGTTCATCAACCTGCTGACAAATGCCGGGGTGCGGCGGATCGAGGGCGACGTGGTGGCGGATGCGACTTTTTTCCGGGGGCAGCCGACGGGGGCGAGCTGGACGATTGACGATTTGCGCGCTGGAGAGGCGGGGCTGATTTCGGCGCTGACGCTCGACGACAACGTGGCGCAGGTGCGGGTGGAACCGGGAGCGCAAGCGGGCGCGCGCTGCGCGGTGAGGTGGCTGGAACCCGGCACGGATTTGACGGTGAGCAACCAGACCACGACGGTGGCGGCGGGGGGGCCGGGAGGGGTGGAGGTGTATCAGCCGCTCGACAGCAAAACGGTTTACCTTTTGGGCGGGGTGCCGGCCGGCGGCGCGGGGGCGACGCTGGACGTGGTGGTGCCGGAGCCGGCGGAGTGGTTTGCGGCGGCGTTGAAACTGGCGCTGGAACGGCAAGGGATCACGGTGACGGGGCGGCCGCGGGCGCTGACGTGGCCGGCCGGCGGAACGAACGATTGGGCCGGCGGCGGTGCGCAGCGGCTGGGCGCGGTTTATTCGCCGCCGATGCGGGAGCTGGTGGCGAACTTCATGAAGCCGTCGCAAAATCTCGAAGCCGATCTGCTGCTGGCGCAGGTGGGCGAACTGACGCGGGGCACGAATCTACCGGCCGGGGCCACCTCGGAGGCGGCGGGGCTGGCGGCGATGGGCGATTTTCTCACGACGGCGGGCGTGGCGGCGGGGGACGTGAGGTTTGACGAAGGATCGGGCCTGTCGCGGAACAACTTGACGACGGCCAACGCGACCGTGGCGCTGCTGCAATACATGGCCCAGGGGCGCGAGGCGGATGATTTCCGGGCGGCGCTGCCGGTGGCGGGGGTGGACGGGTCGCTGCGGCACCGGTTCCGGGACACGGCGGCGGCGGGCCGGTTGTGGGCGAAAACGGGGACGCTGCGGTGGGCCAATGCGCTGTCCGGCTACGTGACGACGGCGGCGGGCGAGCGACTGGCGTTCAGCTTCCTGCTCAACCGCTTTGCGGCGGCGCCGGGGCACAGCGGCACGGAGGATTTGGATGCGCTGGCGCTGGAGCTGGCGAATTTCGCCGGGCATTCGGATAATTCGCCGGCGGCGGGGTACGCGCCGCTGGGGAGCCTGCTGGTGACGCAATTTGTGAGCGCGCCCTTTCCGCATCCGGCACGGGCGGCGGGCCACCGGTATCATGATGAGTTTTATTCGGCGGCGGAGCATTATTCCGACAGCACGGTGGCGATGTTTGTGCCGAAGCATTTCCGGGCGGGGGAGAAAACGGATTTCGTGGTGCATTTTCACGGGTGGCGGCACACGGTGGCGGGGACGCTGGCGGAGTACCGGCTGGTGGAGCAGTTCGCGGAAAGCGGCAAGAATGCGGTGCTGATCGTGCCGCAGGGCCCGCGCAACGCGGCGGACTCGTTCGGCGGAAAACTGGAGGACACGAACGGCTTCCGGACATTCCTGGCGGAGGCGCTGGAAAAGCTGCGCGCCGGCGGCGTACTGAGCGGCACGAACCTGGCGGTGGGCAACGTGATTCTCTCGGGCCACAGCGGGGGATATCACGTGATGGCGGAGATCCTGGATCACGGCGGGATGCCGGTCCGGGAGGCGTGGCTGTTTGACGCGCTCTACGGGAACGTGGAGAATTTCACGGCCTGGCAGAAAGCGGAGAACGGGCGGCTGCTGGACATTTACACCGACCATGGCGGGACGAAGGAACAGGCCGAAGCGTTGATGGCCCAATACCGCGCGAACGGGACGGCCCTTTTTGCGGCGGAAGACAGCAAGACCGCGCCGGCGGACCTGGAGACGAACCGGCTGGTTTTTCTGCACTCGGACCTGGCGCACGACGACGTGGTGAGCAAACGCGGCGCCTTTGGCGAATTTTTGAAAACGAGCTGCTTGCAGAATGACTAGAAACCGATGAATGCGCGCGTCCTGCTGCCGGGCATTTTGACCGTGATGCTCGCCGGCTGCCATGGCATGTGTCCCGCCCCCAAATCCGCCAGCCGGCCGCCGGTGAAACCCGGCGTGGAGGTGCTGTTTGAACAGCGGCTGGATTTGATCCGGGGCAAACACGTGGGGCTGATCACGAATCCAACGGGGGTGGACCGGAACCTGGACAGCATCGTGGACCGGTTTCGCGCGCAGCCGGACGTGAAGCTGGTGGCGTTGTACGGGCCGGAGCACGGGGTGCGCGGCAACGCCCAGGCGGGGGAATATGTGCCGTTTTATTACGACGAGCACTGGCAGTTGCCGGTGTTCAGCCTGTACGGGCAGACGCACCGTCCGCCGGCGGACATGCTGACGAACATAGACGCGTACATGCGGTCGTTTGACACGCAGCACAGCGGCAAGCAGGTGGGGGCGGAGATGATGAAGTCGGTGGACGTGATGGTGTTCGATTTGCAGGACGCGGGCACGCGCGTCTATACCTATGTGGCGACGATGGCGTACGCGATGCAGGCGGCGGCGGACGCGGGGATTCCGTTCATTGTGCTGGACCGGCCGAATCCGATTGGCGGGCAGGCGCTGGAGGGGCCGATTTTGGAGTATCCGAAATACAGCTCGTTCATCGGGTTGTACCCGATACCGCTGCGGCACGGGATGACGGCGGGGGAGCTGGCGCAGCTGTTCAACGCGCGATTTTTGCGGAAGAAAGTGCAGCTGACGGTGGTGCCGATGGAGCACTGGACGCGGGACGAATGGTTTGACGAGACGGGCTTGCCGTGGGTGCCGCCGTCCCCGAATTTGCCGACGCTGGACAGCGCGACGGTGTATCCGGGGCAGGTGATCCTGGAGGGCACGAATCTGTCCGAGGGGCGGGGGACGACGAAGCCGTTTGAGATTTTTGGCGCGCCGTGGATTGACGGGTTTGTGCTGGCGAAAAAACTGAATGCCTTGCGCCTGCCGGGCGTGAAGTTCCGCGAGACCTGGTTTACGCCGGCGTTCTCAAAATATTCCGGACAGCTCTGCGGCGGCTGCGAGCTGCACGTGACGGACCGGAACGCCTACCAGCCGGTCGCCGCCACGCTGGCGTTGCTGGGGGTGGTGCGGCAACTGGAGGGTGGCAAGCTGGAGTTTCACGCGGATTATTTCGACAAGGTGATGGGGACGGCGGCGGTGCGCGAGGCGCTGGAACAGGGCGAGCCGGCGGAGAAAATCGCCGGGAGCTTCCAACCGGGGCTGGCGGAATTTGCGCGGCTGCGGGAGCCGTATCTGTTGTACCGCTAAAGGCACCGCCATGCGCGCAAAATTTTTTCGCGGCGGTTTGAGCGCCCTCGTCCTGGCGCTGGTGTGCTTTGGCTGCGCGGCGCCGCGGCCGGCCGGGCCGGCGCTGCGGGCGGACAAGCTGGCGGCGATGGACGCGGCGATCAACGCGGCGATTGCGAACCACGAATGTCCGGGCGGCGTGCTGTGGGTGGAGCACGCCGGGCAGGCGTATCACAAGGCGTTTGGCCGGCGGGCGCTGGTGCCCGCGCCGGAGCCGATGACGGAGGACACGATTTTCGACGCGGCGTCGCTGACGAAAGTGGTGGCGACCACGCCGGCGGTGATGTGGCTGGTGGAGCGCGGCCGGATCCGGCTGGACGCGCCGGTGCAGGCGTACCTGCCGGAATTCACGGGCGGGGGCAGGGAACGGGTGACGGTGCGGGAGTTGCTGACGCACACGTCGGGCCTGCCGCCGGACATCGAGACGCGGAGCGGCTGGCGGGGACAGGCGGCGGCGATCCAACAAGCGTGCGCGGCGGAATTGCAGAGTCCGCCCGGGACGGTCTTCCGGTACAGCGACATCAACTTTTTCCTGCTGGGCGAGATCGTGCAGCGCGTGAGCGGGACGCCGCTGGAGGTGTTTGTGCAGCGGGAGATTTTTGGGCCGCTGAAAATGACGGACACGGGCTTCCGGCCGGGGGCGGACAAGCTGGGTCGGGTGGCGCCGACGGAGGTGGTGGCCGGCCGGCCGTGGCGCGGGGTGGTGCATGATCCGACGGCGCGGAAGATGGGCGGGGTGGCGGGACACGCGGGGCTGTTTACGACGGCTTCCGACCTGGCGCGCTACGCGCGGATGTTGCTGGACGGGGGCGAGTTGGACGGCGTGCGCGTATTGGAGGCGGAGACGGTGAAGCGGATGACGAGCGTGCAGACGCCGCCGGGGATGGCGGCGAAGCGCGGGCTGGGGTGGGACATTGACACGGCGTTCAGCGGTCCGCGGGGGGCGCTGTTTCCGGTGGGTTCGTATGGGCACACGGGCTGGACGGGGGGCTCCTTGTGGATCGCCCCGGCTTCGCGGACGTTCGTGATTTTTCTCTCCAACCGGAACCATCCCACGGAGGCGGGCAATGTAATCCATCTGCGGCGGGAGCTGGGGACGCTGGCGGCGGAGGCGGCCGGGGTGGCGCCGCAAGCCGTTTTGGCGCATTAAGATTTCCTGCCAGAGGGGCGCGGCCCGGAACGGTAAAGTGGTGAAATATGGCAGGCAAATGCGGGTTGCATTTTTGTAACAGCGATTAAGGAATTGTAACAACCTACATTTTTGAATGCAGCAATTAGCATTTTTTAATTGAAAAATTACCAGGGCTGGCGTAAAAGTAAGTCCGGGTTTTGGGGTTGCGGACGGCAAGGCCACGCGAACGTTGTGGTTTTGCATTAAAAAACCTAAGCGAAGGAGAACTATGAGATTGACCAACGGCGCCAGCCGTATTCTGCCAATAGTCGCCGCATTTTTCACGGCGGCGAACTTACTCCAGTTGCACGCAGCGCCTTACGCCTCCGGCCTTGTGAACAATGCCGGGACGATCTCGTTTTATTTGAACGAGAGCGGCGGCAACGTAACCATCAGCTACGAGGACAACTCGATCAACCCCAGTTACAACGGAGTCAGCACGGGGACGAATCTGCCCAGCGGCCCGTACAGTTTCAGCTTGGGCGGGCACAGCAGTTACACCATTGCGGTGAGCAAGACGGGGACCGGATCGGCCAGCGTGGTGGCGAGCCACCCTTCGGTGACCGGGAATCCGCGCGGTGTGGACGTGAACAAGAATGTGACGTCGCCTTATTTTGGGCGGGTTTACAATGCGTCGGCGGGATCGGCGTCGGCGACGAACCGGCTGCTGGCGATGAATGGCGACCTGTCGGGCATCGTGACCAACACGGCCGGCGTGCAATGGGCGGCCGCCAGCGCCAGCAGTCCGTACCGGCTGTCGGTGGCCGCGGACGATTACCTGCTGGTGGGTGATTTTTCAACGGCCAATTCGGGGGTCTGGCGGATTGACCCGAACTTAAATCCGAGCAACACGAACAGCACGCTGGTGCTGGGGCCGATCGGCTTGACGGCGGGGTCCGGAGCGGGGGTGCACGGGACGGAGGAGTCGCGTCCGCTGTTGATAGGCAGCCTGGGCAGCGCCAGCGGCGCGACGCTGATGATCATTGACGGCGACTTTCCGGCCAGCTCGTACAATTCCATCCTGGTCTATTCGAATCTGACGCTGGCCGCACTGCCGTGGGAAACGGCACCGGCGACCGTCGGCCCGGAGATCGGGCTCAACAGTTCGGGAACCAGCCTGGGCAACGTGTATCCGGGGCTGACGCAGGGGCCGAACGGTTACATTTACGCGAGCACGCGGCGGGAGAATTTCACGGTCCCGGACCTGGACATTTTCGACAGCGACCTGAATCCGCTGTGGAATTCGCTTTATAACTCGAGCACGGCCGATTACTTCGTGACGACTATTCCGGGGCACACCACTTACGGGTTGGCGGACTCGGCGGTTTCGCCGGACGGCAAGTTTGTGGTGGGACTGGCCTATGACAACCACTTGGTGGTGTGCTCGCTGACGAACGGCATTCCGGATGTTTCGAGCCTGTATTTGATCGCGCCGACGGCGTTTACCACGGCGGCGCGGGGGGTCTGCTGGGACGCGGCGGACAACGTTTATGTGAGCAGTTCGGGCATCGAGGCGATCCAGGAATGGACGCTGGGCTTTACGGCGACGGCCATCACGACGGGCAACGCGAGCGGGCAGACCGGTTTTGCGCTGACGCTGCCGTCCACGGTGGTGGGGGTTTACGCGACGAACTCGATTGCCAGCACGACGGTTTCGCAGGCGAACAGTTATGGCAATCCGACCAACGCGGCGTTTGTGGTTTTCCGGACGGGGAGCATCAATGCGCCGCTGACGGTGCCGCTGGCGGTGAGCGGCACGGCGGCGAGCGGGACTTATACGATCGGCGCCACGACCAACGTGGTGATTGCGGCGGGGCAGAGTTCCACGAACATCGCGGTGACGGCGGTGACGGACGGCGTGCCGCGTCCCACGACGACGATTGTTGCGACGCTGGGGACATCGCCGGGTTACACGCTGGCGCCGGCGAGTGCGACGCTGGATTTGATCAACACGGCGCCGGACGAGGTGGTGGCGGCGGCAAATGTGCCGACGATGTACAACGCGTTTTCCAACGACTATGCGAGCTTTGTGCTGACGCGGTGGGGCGACACGAATGCCGGGACCTTCACGGTGAGCAGCTACACCTATGGAGGGACGGCGGTGCCGGGGGTGGACTTCACGTTGCCGGCGGCGATCACCTTCAATCCGGGCGACTTCTCGTACACAAATAACATTTATCCCTTGCAGAACGGCCAGCCGCCGGTGGACAGCGCGGCGAATCCGTATGTGGGGAACAAGACGGCGACCATCGCGGCGGCGAGCGGGACGGGGTTCTCCGGTTCCGGGACGAACGTGGCGGCCCTGACGATCCTTGACAGTGCCAACCCGCCGACGACGGTGTTGTTCGCGGACCCGCTGACGTCCGCGAGCGATGCCGCGAACTGGGGGGTGACGTCGGCGAACAACAACATGCAGACCAATGCGATTGATAACACCATCACGTTTGGCTATGACCTGCAGAACGGGGATCCGTCGGATTACGGAGCGATTCCGCTGCCGCCCAGCGGGGCGGCGACGGCGTTGCGGGTGACGGTGAACAAGGATGCGACGATCGGGGCGGCGGCGGGGGTGAACCTGTATCCGACCAACGTGAGCTTCCATGGGAATTACGCGGTGCGTTTCAGCATGAACCTGATCCAAGGGTATGATTTCAGCACGACCACGGAAGGGCCGGTTTTCGGGATCAATCACGGCGGCCACGCCACGAACTGGTGGTCGAACAGCGGGGTATTGAGCGGCTGGGGCAGTCCGCCGACGAACGTGTGGGATGCGGACGGCATCTGGTACTGGATTGACGCGGACACGGGCAATGCCACCGGCGAGTACTTGGAATTCACGGGCTTGGGCGGCACCAACAACAACACCGGCTGGGCGGAGCTGGCGGCTGCCTATGTGACGCCACTGGAAAACGCATACAAGACGAATGTGTTCACGGGGGGCATCGAATTTGGTCCGGGCCTGGTGAGCAACGGGTCGGTGGTGAACGGCGCCACGGCCAACCACTGGGCGGACGTGGAGATCAAGCAACTGCAAAACACGGTGACGCTGTCCATTGATAAGACGCCGATCTTTGTCTATACGAACACCACCAGCTTCACGAACGGCACGTTGATGCTGGGCTACAACGACCCCTACAGCTCGGTGGGAACGATTGATTCGGCCGCTTATTATTCCAACCTGCGGGTGGTGGGGGTGGGCGTGCCGGCCATCAGCCAGATTGCGATCAACAAGTTCAACAGCACGGCGGTGATCAACTTCACGACGGAGGACGGTGACGCGACGGCGGGAACGTTCACACTACTGAGTGCGGCGGTGGTGACGGGCCCGTACACGGCGGCGGCGGGGGCCACGGTGACGGCGCTCGGCGCCGGGGCGTTCCAAGCGGTGGTGCCGGAAAGCGGGCCCACGGAGTTCTATCGGATCAGCCAGCAATAGCCGGGAAACCGAGCCAGAGATGAGCATAGCAGCCGGTCCATTATAGTATATATTAAGAAGCATGAGTATAGAAGAACGTGGATCAGACGAAAGCCGCAAGCGGACCGGCGGCTTCACGTTGATCGAGCTGCTGGTGGTGATCGCGATCATTGCGATCTTGGCGGCCATGTTATTGCCGGCGCTGTCGGCGGCGAAGGTGCGGGCGCAGGCCATCAAATGCGACAGCAATTTGAAGCAAATGGCGGTGGGCTGGCACATGTATGCGCTGGACTTCAACGATTTCATGGTGCCCAACGCGCCGTTGACGGCGGTGAACGCGGCGCAGACGTGGTGCGGCAACCAGAGCGAAGGCTGGGAGAACCAAGCGGCGAACACCAATACGACGGTGTACACGGCTTCAATCGTGGGGCCGTACATGGGAAACCAATTGGGCGTCTATAAGTGTCCCGGGGACTACCTGCCATCATTGAATGGCGACCGGATCCGGAGTTACTCGATGAACGCACAGATGGGAAACGCGCTGGCCAACGTTTACAAGGAGACGGATGACGACAACAACGACGAATATTACGTCTTCAAGAAAGTGACGGAACTCAGCGTCATGACGCTTGCGCCTTCGGACGCGTTTATATTCTGCGAGGAACACATGTGCAGCCTGTTTTTTGACGGGTATCTGCAGGTGGACTGCGTGGCGGCGAACTGGCCGGATGTGCCGGGCTGCTATCATGGCAACGCCATCGCGGGCTTTGTTTTTGGCGACGGCCACGCGGAATTGCACAAGTGGCAGACGCCGTCGCTCAAGTCACCGCACGTGCCCTATACGCCGGGGTATTATTCGGACGCTGGCGGGGCCTATGTGGCGGCGATCTCTCCCAGCGGCAAGGCGAATCCGGACTGGCAATGGTTTACGAGCCATGCGACGGCCTTGAAGCAATAGGCCGGAAGCCGCAGCAAGAGTGTTCGATCAACGCGGGCTCACTTGGAGCCCGCGTTTTTCCTTGGCGGATTGGAAGGAGAGAATGCCATTTTGGGCGGTGACGCCGGCGAACGGATCGTTGGTGATGAGGAGGCTGCCGTCAATGTCCATGTAATCGGCGAGTTCGGCGAGGTGCGCGGCGGCGCTGATTTGGACGCTGGTTTCGATCATGCAGCCGATCATGGTTTGGAGGCCGGCCTGGCGGGCGGCTTCGAGGGTTTGCTTGGCCATGGAGACGCCGCCGGTTTTGACGAGCTTGATGTTGACGCCGTGAAAACATTCGGCGCAGCGCGGGATGTCGGCGACGGTGTGGCAGGATTCATCGGCGAAGACGGGTAGGGGCGAGCGCTCCTTGAGCCAGATCAGATCACGGTTGCTGGCGTCGCGCGGCATGGGTTGCTCGACGAACTGGATGTTTTGGTCGGTGGCCACGAGCCATTCGATCATGCGGAGGGCCTCTTCCTTGGTTTTCCAGCCTTCATTGGCGTCCACGCGCACGGGCTTGTCCGGCGCGGCGGCGCGGAGGGCGGCAAAGTTTTCCCGGTCGCGGGGATCGCCGACCTTGAGTTTGATGACGGGGAATTGGGCGGCTTCGAGGACTTTCCGGTGGATGACGGACGGCTCGTCAATGCCGATGCTGAAGGAGGTGATGTGGTGGTGTTCGCGGAAGCCGAGGCCGAGGAAATCGTGGAGGGTCTGGCCTTGGTGTTTGGCGGCGCCGTCGAGCAGGGCGAGGTTCAAGGCGCATTTGCCGGCCATGGGGAGGCCGGGGATTTGGTCGAGCCAGGCCATGCTGCCGGGGATGTCCGCGAAGGAAAGCTGGGCGGGATTCAACTGCGAGAGGGCGCGGAGGGTGCCGGCCGCGGACTCGCCGTAGAGGACGGAGGGGGCGGCCTCGCCGAAAGCGGGGGCGCCATCGCCGTTGGACAGTTCCACGATGACGGTTTGGTGGGTGCCAGATCCTTTGCTGCTGGCAATTTTCCACGGGTTGGCGAGCCGGAGCTCGCACGCGCGGGCATTGATCTTCACCCGCAAATTCAAGCATATTTTCGACTTTTGGGAAATCAAAATTTCACTTTTCCCGGGAAATAAATCGGGCAGACTCCGGGAGTGGCTGAACTGCAAAAATTGGTGGATGCGACGGTGGCGGCGGTGCTGAAAAAATTCGCGCCGATCCACCTGCGGCCCGAGGAAATCGCGGTGTCGGTGACGGACCTGGGCGCAAAGGATTTTGCGGGCGCGCACCATCGGGGCGACGCGCGGATGTATCCGGCGAGCGTGGTCAAGCTGTTTTACCTGGCGGCGGCGCATCGCTGGCTGGAGGACGGGCGCCTGGCGGACACGGCGGAATTGCGGCGGGCGCTGCATGACATGATCGTGCATTCGAGCAACGAAGCGACGGGGTACGTGGTGGACGTGCTGACGGAGACGACCAGCGGGCCGGAGCTGGCGCCGGCGGAGCTGGCGGCCTGGGAGGAGAAGCGGAACGCAGTAAACCGGTATTTTCAGGCGCTGGGCTATCCGGACGTGAACGCGAATCGCAAGACGTGGAATGACGGGGCGTACGGGCGGGACAAGCAGGCGCTGGACACGTTCACGCCGGCGCGGAATTTTTTGACGACGAAGGCGACGGCGCGGCTGCTGGGGGAGATGGCGACGGGGCGGTGCGTTTCCGCGGCGCGGTGCGCGGAGATGCTGGAGCTGCTGCGGCGCGATTTTGCGAACCCGGCGTGCCGGGACGACCAGGCGCGCGAATTCAGCGGGGCGGGGCTGCCGGCAACGGCGCGGCTGTGGTCCAAGGCCGGCGACATGAGCGCGGCGCGGCACGACGCGGCGATTGTGGAGCTGGCGGGCGGGCGGAGGTTTGTGCTGGTGGTGTTCACGACGCGGCCGGACAGCAAGGAGGTCATACCGGAGATGGCGCGGCAGATCGCGGCGGGGATATGAGTCCAGCGCGAGTGGTTACAAAAACACAGGAAAAGCGACAACTTTATTGTTTCATCCGGCCGCCGGGAACCCCAAGCTCAGGCCGGTGAATTGCAGGTGAAACACGAATCCACGCATGGCTGCCAACGACTATCCCCCGGTTCCGGCCGCTCCCCGGCTGACATCCCTCGACGCGCTGCGCGGCTTTGACATGTTCTGGATTTTGGGGGCGGACTCGCTGGTGTATGCGCTGCACGAGCTGAGCGACAACCCGGCGACGAAATTTTTCGCGACGCAGCTCGATCACGCGGAGTGGGAGGGATTTCATTTTTACGACCTGATTTTTCCGCTGTTCGTGTTCATCATGGGGGTTTCGACGGTGTTTTCATTGACCAAGATCATTGCGCGCGAAGGGCGGGCGGCGGCGGTGAAACGGGTGTTGAAGCGGGGCGCGCTGCTGTTCATCGTGGCGCTGATTTATTCGGGGGGGTTCACGAATCCGTGGCCGGACATGCGGCTGATGGGGGTGCTGAACCGGATTGCGCTCTGTTACACGTTCGGGGGGCTGCTGTTTATTTTTTGCCACTGGCGCGTGGTGGCGGCGGTGGCGGTGGCGCTGCTGCTG
Source organism: uncultured Bifidobacteriaceae bacterium (assembly GCA_964532525.1). Taxonomy (GTDB): domain Bacteria; phylum Verrucomicrobiota; class Verrucomicrobiia; order Limisphaerales; family UBA11358; genus UBA11358. The sequence continues at coordinate 37,524 of CAZHIM010000010.1, read as the reverse complement.
GGGTATTGGGCGCTGCTGGAGCGGGTGCCGTTTCCGGACGTGCGGCCGGTGCCCGGGGGCGCGGCGGTGATCACGAAGGAGGCGGGCTTCACGCGCGTCTCGCAATTGAATCTGGCGAGCACGAACCTGATCCGGGGCTCGTATATCCAGGGCGTGAACCTGACGGATTACCTGGATCAAAAATACCTGCCGGGGCGCAAGTATGACGGGACCTACGATCCGGAAGGGTTATTGAGCACGCTGCCGGCGCTGGTGACGGGATTGCTCGGGATTTTCGCGGGGCTGTGGCTGCGCAACGGCTCCGTGCCGGACACGAAGAAGGTGTGGTACCTGGTGGGCGCGGGCGCGGCGGGCGCCGCGGCGGGCTGGCTGTGGGGGTTGGAGATGCCGGTGATCAAAAAAATCTGGACGTCGTCGTATGTGCTGGTGGCGGGGGGGTACAGCGCGATGTTGCTGGGGGCGTTTTACTGGGTGGTGGACGTGAAGAAAAAATCGGCGTGGTGCCAGCCGTTTGTGTGGATCGGGATGAATCCGATCACGTTGTATCTGACGAGCAATTTTCTGGGGGGCCTGGGGTTCGAGAAACTGGCGGTGCGGCTGGCGGGCGGGCCGGTGAAGAATTTTTTGGACGCGCACGTGGCGCGCGGGTTCGGGCAACTGGTGATTTCGGCGGTGGCGGTGGCGCTGTTCGTCTGGTTCGCGCGGTTTCTGTATCAGCGAAAAATCTTTCTGCGGCTGTGAGGAGCCGGGAGGGCGGCGAAATCATCGGCTGGCCATGGGCGGGGACACTTTGTAGCTTGGGCGGATGCTGAACTATATCTGGCTGGGGCTGATGGTTTGCGCGGTGCTGATTGGGGGCTGGAACGGGCAGTTGAAGGCCGTGGCCAACGGGAGCCTGGACTGGGCGAACATCGCGGTGGTGAACATTGCGTTCACGCTGATCGGGGTGATGGCGCTGTGGCTGGGGATCATGCGGCTGGCGGAACGGTCGGGCTTGGTGGCGCTGGTGGCGCGGGCGCTGCGGCCGGTGATGCGGTGGATTTTTCCGGAGGTGCCGGCGGAGCATCCGGCGATGGGGGCGATGCTGATGAACATCGCGGCAAACATGCTCGGGCTGGGAAACGCGGCGACGCCGTTTGGGCTGCGGGCGATGAAGGATCTGGAGTCGCTGAATCCGCGGCCGGGCACGGCGACGAATGCGATGTGCACGTTTCTGGCGATCAACACGAGCGGGATCCAATTGGTGCCGGTGACGGCCATCGCGATTTTGGTGGCGAACAAGTCCACGAACCCGACGGCGATTGTGGGGACGTCCCTGATTTGCACGGCGTGCGCGGCGGTGGCCGGCGTGCTGATGGCGAAATTCTTGAGCCACCTGCCGGGGTTTCGCCTGAGCCCGGTGACGACCAGCCGGAGCGGGGCATCAGAGGCGCAACCGCCCGCGGCGGAAGCGGTGCAGGCGAACGAGCCGGCCGAACCGCTGAAATGGTGGGGCAAGGCGGCGGTGACCGTGTTTCTGCTGTTTTTTGCCTGGCTGTTTCTGCGGCTGATGTTTCCGGATGTCTTCAAGTGGCCGGCGGCCACGGAGCCGGCGGAGGCCAATCTGTTTGTACGGCTCCTGGGCGCGGTTTCCTTGCTGGCGATTCCGTTCCTGCTCTCGGCGATTCCCCTGTGGGCGGCGGTGCGGCGGGTGAAGGTGTATGACGAATTTGTGGACGGGGCGAAGGAGGGGTTCAACGTGGCCGTGCGCATCATTCCGTATTTGGTGGCGATGCTGGTGGCGGTGGGAATGTTTCGCGCGGCGGGGGGGATTGATTGGCTGAGCCGCGTGCTGGCGCCGGTGTTTGGGCTGATCGGCTTTCCCCCGGACCTGCTGCCGATGGTGTTGGTGCGGCCGTTGAGCGGCACGGCGTCGCTGGGATTCTTCACGGAACTGGTGAAGACTTGCGGGCCGGACAGCCTGATTGCGCGGATGGGCGGAACGATCTATGGCAGCACGGAGACGACGTTTTACGTGCTGGCGGTTTATTTCGGGTCGGTGGCGATCAAGCGCACGCGGCACGCGCTGCTGGCGGGGCTGACGGCGGATTTTGTGAGCGTGGTGATGGCGGTGATCGTGTGCCGGATGGTGTTCCGCTGAGGGCCGCGTCCCGCGCGCGGCAGTTCTTTATTGGGCAATGGGCGCCATCAGTTTGCGGTTCATGAGCAATTGGCTCTGAGTGCTGGTGATGGCGTTGGTGCGGAATTGCTGGAATTTGCCCAGCTCATCGGCGGAGAGAAAAGCACTGGCCTGGGCGGCCGTCTGCGCATAGATGGAGTCCATGAGCTGGAGGCTCTGGTCGCCTTCGTCGGGCGAGGCGATGTTGGCGAAATTGAGCATGGGAATGGTCTGGTAGTTGGCGGGCAGGCCGGCGGAAGTGAGCGCGGATTGGGCGGCCTGCTGCATGGCTTGCATGAGCTGGGATTTCTTTTCGGCCACGGCGTCGGGGTCGCCGCTGAGGCTGCCGGCGAATTGGGCCGCGGTGAGGGTGCTGAGGAGATTCTGGGTGTAATCCTGGTAGCGGGCCAGACCATCCGCGCCGATCAGGTCTTGCAATTGGTTTTGCAGGGTGGCGTCCGCGCCGGCGAACAACTGGTCAACGTCGGCGCGGCCCAGGTGGTCGTGGAGGGCCTGGGTGATGAGGTCAACGCTGCTCATGACGTGGTCGGCTATGAGGTCGTTGAATTTGGCGGTCTGATCGGGCGAGAGCTTGAGGCTTTTGGCGAGGTCGGAGTAGATGGCCGACATGGCGATTTTTTGCTGCTCGCGGAGGCTTTTGCGCGTGGCGGGATCGGCGGTGATTTTATTGAGGGCGCTGGTGTTGCCGGCGATGGCTTTCTCCTGGCGGAGGGCGCCGACTTCGCCGCGGAGCTTGAGGACTTCGGCGGGATTCTTTTTGGCGGCGGCGAGTTCGGCGGTGAGGGCGGCGATGCGGTTGGTGGCGTCGTCGCGTTCGTGCTGCACCTGGCTGAGCTGCGCGGCCAAATCGGCGGACGCCGCGGTGGTTTGAACCTGGCGGCGCAGTTGGGCGGCCTGCCGGGCTTCATAGATGCCGGCGCCGGCAAGGATGGCGATGGCGGCGGTGACGAGTGTTTTTTGGAGGGTAGTCATGGCGATGATTTTGGTTGCAGTAACAATGACGGAGCTGGATACCGCCGAGCCAGCAAGCGCGGCGGTGGAAATGGTGACGGCCAGGCCGGCGGGGGCGGATTGGACGGCGTTGGCGGAGATGAGGACGGCGAGGCCGGCGGCGCCGGCGGCCACGCCGCGCTTGGCGAAGTCCTGGCGGAGGCGATCGGTGGCGCGAGTGACGCGTTTTTGGGCGGCCTCTTGGCTGATGCCGAGGATGGCGGCGATTTCAGGCGCGGATTTCTTCTCGAAGTAGCGGAGCAGGAGGGCGTCGCGGTCGGCTTCATTCAATTCCCCAAGGGCGGCATCAAGATGGGGCGCAAGTTCTTCCCAAGAGGCTTCGGGATCGGGGGCGAGCAATTCGTGCATGGTGGCGGCCTCCTGTTCACGGGCGCGGCGGCGGACTTCGGAGCGGACGGTATTGGCGGCGAGGTTTTGGGCGGTGCGATGGAGCCAGCCGGCGAGGACGGGGCGGTGGGTGAGCCGGGCGGCGTTTTGGGCGAGGGCCACAAAGACGCCCTGGGTGACATCCTCGGCCAGATGCGCATCGCAGACCATGCGCAAGGCGGCGGAATAGACCAGGTTGACGTGCCGCTCCACGAGTTCGGTGAAGGCCGCTTCGGAACGCGTGCCGGCGAAGGCATCCAAGAGTTGTTGATCGGTCTGATGGTTCACTCTGGAGAATAGTAACCGCCGGCGGCCAAACCGGACAAAAAAAAACGGGGAAGTTTTTGGCGTGAAAATGGCCGAAATGACCTCCGCCTACAGCGCCATGACCAACTGGGTGGATTGATGGGTTTTGCGTTTGCCTCCGGTGAGGTTTCGCCTACGATGAATGCGAATTCAGCACTTGAGCAATCAGGTCAAAAAGATCAATGCAGGATCGCTCATCCCCACCGGCGGCTACGCCGGTCTGGTCGGTGGCGTCAGTGACTTGCTGGAAGCCGCGCGTCGCGCCAGCGTACGAACGGTCAATGCGTTCATGACGGCGACCTATTGGGAAGTGGGCCGGCGCATTGTGGAATTTGAGCAGCGCGGGGAGAGACGGGCGGGATATGGCGAGGAAGTTCTGGCACGGCTGGCCGGCGATCTGACCGCGCGTTTCGGGCGCGGCTATTCCCGGCAGAATTTGCAGCGATTCCGGCAATTCTATTTGTCCCAACCGGCGGAAAACATTTGCCCGACACTGTCGGGCAAATTGATGTCCCAACAAAAATGCCAGACACCGTCTGGCGAATCCGCTTCCACAATTCGCCCGACAGCGTCGGGCATTTTTCAGACACCGCCTGGGCAGTCTTTGCCCATCGCCCTCTCCGATCTCGCCCGCGCGTTCCCGCTGCCGTGGTCGCATTATGTTCTGCTGATCAACCGCAGCCGCTCACCCGAAGCCTTCGCGTTCTATCACGCCGAAGCCCTTCGCGGCGGCTGGTCCGTGCGCCAGCTCCAAAGGCAGATCGACAGTCAGTTTTACGAACGCACCGCCCTCTCGCGCAACAAGGCAGCCGTGCTGGCCAAGGGCGCGCAACCGCAGCCGGCCGACGCCGTCAGCGCCGACGAAGAAATCCGCCATCCGCTCGTGCTCGAATTCCTCGGCCTGCGCGACGAATACTCGGAAACGGATCTTGAGGATGCCCTGGTCCATCACCTGGAGACGTTTTTGCTCGAGCTTGGCAACGACTTCGCTTTCATCGGTCGTCAGCGCCGCCTGCGCTTGGACGACGAATGGTATCGGGTGGATCTGCTCTTCTTCCACCGTCGCCTGCGCTGTCTGGTTATTTTTGACCTAAAACTCGGCCGGTTCACCCACGCTGATGCCGGACAGATGCATCTCTATTTGAACTACGCGCGAGAACACTGGGCACAACCCGGGGAAAACCCGCCAGTTGGCGTCATCCTATGCTCCGGCAAGAGCGACGTGCTCGTGCGCTACGCCACCGATGCGCTGCCCAACAAACTACTCGTCCGCGAATATCTCACCGCACTGCCGGATGAAAAAGTTCTCGCCGCCGAGCTGGAAAAAATACGCAAACAACTGGAGTCGCGGAAATGAATACAACGGCTGGATCTGGCAAATCGCCGCCTTGATTATGACCAGTGTGCATAAACTGCCATCTGCCCAAAGCCGATTTCAATACACGATCCCGCCGGAGTCCAATGACAATTAGGCCGCATGCGTATCTCCACCATAAACACAGGACTGCTTGCACTGATTTGTGGCGTAGTCGTAGAGATTATCTATGCTATCACTTATTATTTGCTCGGTTCTACCTACGGATCCGGCACATTTACCAACATTTGGTGCGGTTCGTTTTTATGGATTCATTGGCCGATTATAAAAAAACGTATCAAATGATTCCTAACGACTGGCAGCGCCTCTGTGCGTTGCAATCCCCCTTTAGAAGCGGTTAAATGTAAATATTTGCATGCCAATGCCAATCTGTATGAACTCCTATAAAAACGACCTTGATTCGCCGTGGATTCCTAGCCAGCGCCGGGCATTTGTGGCGCGCGAAAGTCAATTTCCTCGGTGGATTGTGCTTTTGTTTCTGGCGGTGGGCTTGGCGGGGGGCGCTTCGGTTCGGGCGGCCGGACCGGGGACGATTCAACTGGATGCGGAACGGAAGCTGGTGACGCTAACGGATGGGCAGGGGCAGTTGGCGTTGCGGTTGAATTACGATGGACGCTGCGTTTTGGATCAAGTCATGGTGCGCGGGCGTGAGGTGGCGGCGGAATCGGGCGTGGCCAGCGGCATTTGCGTGGCTGGCCAATGGTTCACCACGAAGACCGGCATCGCCACGCCGGGCGTGGCTGTCAGCCAGGACACCCTCACCGTGACGGGAATTGTCTTTGGCCAGCCGGGGAGCGAGGTCCGGGAGACCTGGCAATTCACGGTGCTGGCGGATCGGATTGTGTGGCGGATCACGCGGAAATATTCGGCGGCCGCCACGCTGGAGGACGCCGCGTTCCCGGAATGGGATTTCAGCGATATGTCCACGTGGACCGGGGGCATGCTTGATAACGGAGGCGTGGTTTGGAACAAGTATCTGGAAACGCCGAATGCGACCTATGGCGCGCACGCCGGCGCGGTGACGTTCTGGAATCGTGAGCGGCACGATTGCCTGCGAATCATTCCCGCCCTGCCCAAGGACCAATTTGGAACCGTCCGCTTCTCGCATCAGCCGAAGGACGTGTTCTCCTTCAATTACGTCGTCAGCGATGCGGAGCAGAAACCCAAGCATGATTTGAACCGTTTTCTGCCGGATCGGCAGGATTTGTGGGCCCCGTTCCAGGTGAGCGCGGGTGAAGTCAGCGCCGAATTTGCCTTGCAGGCGTTGGATTACAACCAAGCCTATGACCGGGGCACGTTTTCGGGATTGGACGGTGGCAGCATTCGCGAGTTGCTGAATACGGTGGCGCGGTATGGGGTGATCGACACGCGCTTGGTGGGCGGCAACGGCTGGCGGTCCGGCTACATCTGCCTGCATGAACAATTCTTCGGGGAGATTGGGCTGGCCTTGGATGATCCGGATTACATCGCCAATTATTCCAAGGCGCTGGATTATTATCGGGATCACGCGATCCGCCCGGACGGACGGGTCAAATCGCGCTGGACCTATAATGCCGGGGATGCGATGCCCGGCAGCTATGATAAGTTGGGTTTTTATGAGGCGCAGTGGGGCTGGCTGCTGGATTCGCAGCCGGATTATGTGATCAATGTGGCCGGGCAGTTTGATCTGACGGGAGACCGGCCATGGCTGGCCGGGCAGAAGACCGCGTGCGAACAAGCGTTGAATTTTCTGGTGCGCCGGGAAGTCGGCCACAGCGGTCTGGTGGCCATGATGAACGACTCCCGCAAAGCGGGGAAATCCAGCGACTGGATTGATGTGGTCTGGGCCTCCTACGAAAACGCGCTGGTGAATGCCGAACTATACTACGCGTTGGGGTTGTGGGCCGGCGCGGAGGAGGCGCTGGGCGATCCGGCCCAGGCAGCCGCCTATCGTGATTTTGCAGCGCGATTGAAGACCAGTTTCAACCGGCCGGTCTCTGAAGGCGGCTTTTGGAATCCGACCAACCAGTGGTATGTCTATTGGCGCGACCAAGATGGGTCCATTCACGGCGACAACTTGGTGACCCCGGTGAATTTCACGGCGCTGGCCTACGGTATTTGCGATGACCCGGCGCGGCAGAAGGCCATTCTCGACCGCATGGAAGCGGAGATGCAAAAGGAGCATCTGTTCTCCTGGCCGCTTTGTTTCCTGCCGTACGCTCCCGACGAAGGCGGCGCGGGCGCGACTTTCCCCAAGTACGAAAATGGCGATCTGTTTCTGTCCTGGGGCGAAGTGGGAGTGCGCGCTTACGCCGCTTATGATCCGGCCCTGGCGCTGAAGTACGTCAAGAAAACCCTGGCCCGTTACGACCAGGACGGCTTGTCTTATCAGCGCTACCTGAGGCAGTCGCAACGCGGCGAGGGCGATGACATTCTGGCGGGAAACTGCATGGCCATCGTGGGCCTGTATCGCGATATTTACGGCGTTCAGCCCAAACCCAACCGGCTTTATCTCGCACCTCACCTGACGGCCGAACTCAGCGGCACGAAGCTTCGCTACTTATTGCGGGGGCGGCTCTATCTGATTGAGCCGGCCGGCGAAGGTGGCTCGATCACGGCCAATGCGTGCACGCTGCGCGCCGCGCACCCGTTTGGGGTCAACGCCACGGACACGGGCCTGGAATATTTTCCGGGCACAAACCCGGATTGGGCCCTATCAATTACGCAGTCGGCCGCCCAGCCGTTGACAGTTCAAATTAACAGTTGGCCCGACGATCCCGACGCGCCACGTCAGTGGATGGAAACGGCACCGCAAGTCCCTGGCACGACGCGGCACGTGGCGGCCCACTTACGACCCAACGCAATATACAAACTGAAAGCCAACGGCAAGGTCACCGCCTCCCTGCGGGCGGATAAAACCGGGCGAATCGAGTTCACCTACAAGCGTGGTTACGCCGCGCCGCAGCAGTTTGAAATTGGTCCGGCAACCCCATAGGTCCGATTTCTCAAGGGGAATTGCCTCCAGCGGGGTCCGGTGGCGAATCAGGGAAGCCGTCTCGAGCGGGCCAAAGAAACGAGTGTGAGCCGGTGCCTGCGCCCCGCCCCCAGCTCATGAAAGACGGCGATCCTTTCCACCCGCTTTTGGGAACGCTGTTTTGGGCGCGAGTGAATGGAGGCCTCCCCGCTTTCGGGGATATTGAGGGAGGCGGACTTGGGCTACCGTATTTTGGCTGACGTGAAAGCGACTGGATTTCACGATGTTCAAAGATTGGCGGCATTGGACCAAGGGCAACGGCGCGATGGATGACGGCCATGCGAAAATAGATTTATGGCCGGATGTTTCCGAACTGACGTCGGAGGAACGCATGGCGACGGGGCATTGCCTGGTGCTGGTGGGAGTGCCGGCCCATTGGCGGGAATTGAGCGGGGACGCGGTGACCGACGCGAAATTGCTGACGGTGATTGAAAAAGCCGACGTGGTGAGCCCTTGGACGGTGGGAAGATATCAGTCGCCACGGGCAGACGGTTTGGAGCCGGGGAAATTCGCCATTCATCCGGCGATTGCGCGGCGGTTGCTCGGCAATGCGCTGCGTCCGATGCCTTGAATTATGACAACAAGCCACAATGGTTGGTCCACTGCCGCCCTTTGCGTTCAGCTTGGGGTGGCCTTGATGATGGGCGGGCCGCTGCGTGGCGCCGGAGAACATCCGGCAACCTTCTGCAATCCGCTGGACCTGGATTATCGCTTCCAACTGGACGGAGTCTCGCGGCGCGAAGCGGCCGATCCGGCGATCGTGTACTTCGACCGGGAATACTGGCTGTTTGCTTCGAAGAGCGGGGGCTATTGGCATTCGCCGGATTTCAGCCACTGGACGTTTGTGGACGGGAAGAACCTGCCGATTGAGGATTATGCGCCGGCGCCGGCGGTGATCAACGGGCGGATGTATTACACGGCCTTCAATACGAAGGCGATTTATCGGGCGGACGACCTGCGGGCCGGCGTGTGGACCAAGGCCGGCGAGCTGAAGGACTATGCGGACCCCGCGCTGTTCCAGGATGACGACGGGCGGGTGTATGTCTGCTATGGATGCAGTTCGGGCGGCGGCATCAGCGTGGCGGAATTGGATCCGGCGAATGATTTCAAAGAAGTTGGCAATCCGGTGCTGGCGTTGAACTGCGATCCGCCAAACCGGGGTTGGGAGGTGCGGGGGGATGACAATGCGGGGACGCTCGAAAACGGCGGGCTTTCTGAGCGACCCTATGTGGAAGGCGCCTGGCTGACAAAACACGACGGGAAGTATTACTTGCAATACGCCGCGCCCGGAACTCAATTTCGCAGTTACGCCGATGGCACGTTTGTGAGCGATGCGCCGAAGGGGCCGTATGTTTATGCGCCGTACAGTCCCTTTTCACACAAACCGACCGGTTATGCGACCGGCGCCGGCCATAGCGCCACCTTTCAAGACGCGGCGGGCGGGTGGTGGCACGTGTCCACGATGGTGATCAGCAAGCGGCACATGTTTGAGCGGCGGATTGGAGTATTTCCCGCGGGTTTTTGCAGGGACGGGCAGATGTTCTGCGATACTTACCTGGGCGATTACCCGCAGTTTCTGCCGGGCGGGAGGCGTGCCGGCGGCGAGAATCATTCACCAGGGTGGATGTTGCTGTCGCGGGCCAAGAGCGGCGAGGCGTCGTCGGCGCGGGCCAATTTTCCGGCGGCCAACGCGTTTGACGAGAATATTCAAACCTGGTGGTGCGCCAAAACCGGCCAGCCGGGGGAGTGGCTGAAGGTGGATCTGGGAAAGCTTTGCCGGATCGAGGCCCTGCAGATTAACTTTGCGGATGAGGGGGCGCAGGTCCATGGCAAGCTGCGCGGGGAGGCCTATCAATATTATGTGGAAGCGTCGCGCAACGGTTCCCAATGGGAGCGGATTTTGGATCGCAGCGACAATCAACGTGACGCGTGCCACGATTACGAACCGTTGGCCAAGGCGGTCAAGGCGCGTTACGTCCGGCTGGTGAACGTGCATTGTCCGGGGGGCGCCGACTTTTCGGTCAGCGGTTTTCGGATCTTTGGGAATGGTCTTTCCCGGGCCCCGTCCGCGGTCAGTCAGATGACGGTGCAACGAAATGCGAGCGACGGGCGGAAGGCCAGAATTTTCTGGACGCCGAGCGCGCGGGCGGAATTCTACATCGTTCGCTTCGGCCTGGCGCCCGACCGGTTGTTCGAGAATTACCAGATCTACGACGCCACGGAGGCGCAAATCAATTCGTTAAACACGGGGATTTCTTATTACTTCACGGTGGACGCGGTCAACGACAGCGGCGTGACGCAGACCAAGTCAACGGTATTGCTCAAGCCGTAGGAGCCAACCGACAGCAGGGTATTTCCCCAATTGCTCACATGATGGTCAAAGGTCATGATTTGCTCAACCGCCGAAAAAACCTGCTGCTGCTGGCTGCGTTCTGTGAATGCGCTGGCTAGCGACAGGGCCAGTTCCTTGGCCTTCCAAATAGATTGAATGCTGGGCTTAATCCGGGTCACCGCCGCATCAAACTCCCGCTGGCGATCCGGTTCTTCGGTAAAGCCCATGGCTGCCAGCGACGGCTGCAACTGCTTGTCTTCAAACGTCGTCAAATGGCCATCAGCATCCATGGCCGAAATCAAGAGGTCGAAAAGCGTCCGCAGTTGGGCGGCTGAAAAGCCGGTCAAAAGAATGTCCATCTTGCAAGCATATCAGATGTTGGGGGAAAATGATACGCCCAGGCCAACCATTCACTTTCAGGGCGGTGCGCCTTGCTGTGTGCCGATATTTGCGCCCCGCAAAATGCCCAACCCCTCGGCATACGCGGCCGGCAGAATTCTCGACCTGACGATTGAGAAGAAATAGGATAGATGCATGAAAACAACGAACCGCGCCAAATATCTCGTTGCCGTAATCTTGGTCGTGCTGGCGGGTAGCGGCTTCGGGTTGTGGAAAAGTTTGCGGTCGGAAAAGCTGCCGCCGGGGTTTGCCTCCGGCAATGGACGCATCGAGGCGACCGAGGTGGACATGGCAGCCAAGCAGCCGGGGCGCGTCGCGGCGGTGTTGGTCATGGAGGGCGACATGGTTGAAGCGGGCCAGGTGCTCGCACAGATGGACGCGGACGTCCTTATGGCGCAACTCCACGAGGCGGAGGCTGGAAAACACCAATCCGAGGGGCAACGCAACGTCGCCGTGGCCATCGCCAGGCAGCGCGAGACCGAGCACACACTGGCGAAACAAAACCTCGATCGTTCATTACAACTCGCACAAGACAAGGTGATCGAGCAGAAGCAAGTGGATGCCGATGTGACCCAGGAACAATCCGCGAAGGCCGCGTGGGAGGCGGCAACGGCTCTGGTCAGCAGCGCTGATGCGGCCATCGAGGTCGCCACCGCAAAAATCGAGGTGGTCAAATCCGACCTCGCCGATGCGGTTCTTAAAAGCCCGTGCAGCGGGCGAGTTGAATACCGGTTGGTCGAGCCCGGAGAAGTCATTCCCGCCGGAGGGAAAGTCGTCACGCTGCTCGACATCACGGATGTTTACATGACGTTTTTCCTGCCCACCACCGCGGCGGGAAAAGTCGCGATTGGCGCGGACGCGCGGATTGTGCTCGATGCGCTGCCGGGCCTGCCGATTCCGGCGAAGGTGTCCTTCGTTTCGCCGACCGCGCAGTTCACGCCGAAGGAGGTCGAGACGCGCACCGAACGCGAGAAACTGATGTTTCGGGTGAAGGTGAGAATTGATCCCGAGCTGCTGAAACACTACGCCGCGCGTGTCAAGACCGGCCTGCCGGGCATGGGTTATGTCCAGCTCGACGCAACGGCGGCATGGCCCGAAGCGCTGAAAACGCGGGAGCAACGCGGCCTGCCGCTGCCGGCACCGGAGGAGTTGCGGTGAATTCGCCGCGGACAGGCGCGGCGCCGGCCGCACCGGTGGCGAATCTGGCCAGGTTGAGCCACCATTACGGAAAGACGGTGGCCTTGGAAGGCGTGGATCTCGCGGTGCCGTCCGGGTGCATGGTCGGTTTCTTCGGGCCGGACGGCGTTGGCAAATCCACGCTGCTGGCGATCATTGCCGGCGTGCGCAAGATCCAAAAAGGAAAAGTGGAAGTGCTCGGTGGCGACATGGCGCGCGCCGCGCATCGCCGCGCGGTCTGCCCCCGCATCGCCTACATGCCCCAAGGGCTGGGACGAAATTTGTATGCGACGCTCTCGGTCTTCGAGAATGTCGATTTCTTCGGGCGACTCTTTGGCCAAGCCAAGTCCGAACGGGCGGCGCGCATTGCGGAATTGCTCGAAAGCACCGGCTTGGCGCCGTTCGCGAACCGGCCCGCCGGCCAGCTTTCTGGGGGCATGAAGCAGAAGCTCGGACTTTGCTGCGCGCTGATTCATGATCCCGACCTGCTCATCCTCGACGAGCCGACGACCGGTGTTGATCCGCTGTCGCGCCGGCAGTTCTGGCAACTCATTGACCGCATCCGCACCCGCCGGAGCGGCATGAGCGTCCTGGTCTCCACGGCTTACATGGACGAGGCGCAAGGATTTGACTGGTTGGTGGGAATGGACGCCGGCAAGGTGTTGGCCACCGGCACGGCGGCTGAAATCAAGGCGAAGACGGGAACGCGCAGCCTTGAAGCGGCGTTCATCGCGCTGTTGCCCGAAGAAAAACGGCGCGGACATCACACGATCACGCTGCCTCCGCGCGGGGCCCGAAGTGGCGGCGACGCGGCGATCGAAGCGCAGGGACTCACCAAGAAATTCGGCGATTTCACCGCTGTGGATCATGTGAGTTTCCGCATTGAGCGCGGCGAAATTTTCGGGTTCCTTGGCTCGAATGGTTGCGGCAAGACGACGACAATGAAAATGATGGCCGGACTGCTGCCGGCCACCGGGGGCCAGGCCCGGCTCTTCGGCCGCGAGGTGGATGCCAAGGACATCGAAACCCGGCGGCGTGTCGGATTCATGTCGCAGGCGTTCTCGCTCTACGCCGAACTGACGGTGCGGCAAAACCTCGACCTGCACGCGCGGTTGTTTCATTTGCCGGCGGAGAGAATTGCCGCGCGAATCGCGGAGCTGGTGGACGAATTCGGGCTTGGCGATCACCCGGACGACCTCGCGGAGGACCTGCCGCTCGGCATCCGGCAGCGGCTTTCGCTGGCGGTGGCGGTGATCCACGAACCGGAGATGCTCATCCTCGACGAGCCGACATCCGGCGTGGATCCCGTGGCGCGGGATCAATTCTGGGAACTGCTCATCAAGCTGTCGCGCGAGCGCGGAGTCACCATTTTCATCTCCACGCATTTCATGAATGAGGCGGAGCGGTGCGACCGGATCTCGCTCATGCACGCGGGCAAGGTGCTCGCCTGCGACACGCCGGCCGCGCTCATCCGCGCCCGCGGCAAAAGCACGCTGGAGGAAACCTTCATCGCCTACCTGGAAGATGCGGCGCCGGAAGCCAGGCCTGCGGAGCGCGTGCCGGGGGCGGCCGCTCGTCCGGTCGCCGCGCCGGTGCGTGCGCGTGGGTTTAGCCCGCGCCGGCTGCTGGCCTACGCGAGCCGGGAAACGCTTGAGATCCGGCGCGACCCGATCCGCCTTGCCTTCGCCCTGCTCGGCCCGATGCTGCTGATGATCGTGCTGGGCTACGGGATTTCCTTCGATGTTGAACACCTGTCCTACGGCGCGCTCGACCGCGACCAGACGTTCGAGAGCCGCAGTTACCTCGAGAATTTTGCCGGCTCGCGCTACTTCCGCGAACGCCCGGTCATCCGCGATTACGACGAGCTGGATCGTCGTATGGCCAGCGGCGAATTGCGGGTGGCGGTGGAAATTCCGCCGGAATTTGCGAAGGATCTCAAGCGCGGGCGCAACCCGGAAGTGAATGTCTGGATTGACGGCGCGATGCCCTCGCGCGGCGAGACGATGCGCGGATACGTGCAGGGGCTGCATCAGTTGTATCTCCACCATCTGCCAAGGGGCGGCCCGACGACGACGGCGCCGGCCGGGATTCAGTTCCGCTACCGCTACAATCAGGATTTCAAGAGCATCTACGCGATGGTGCCGGGCGTCATCGCCATTCTGCTGATTTTTTTCCCGGCGATCCTGATGGCGGTGGGGGTGGTGCGGGAGAAAGAACTTGGCTCGATCACCAACTTGTATGCCACACCCGTCACGCGGCTGGAATTTCTTTTCGGCAAACAAATGCCCTATGCCGGTATCGGCATGCTCAACTTCTTTACGCTGGTCGTGATGGCGGTGTTTCTCTTCCAGGTGCCGCTGAAGGCCGGGTTGCTCCCGCTCACGATCGGCGCGCTGCTCTACGTGGTGGGCACCACCGGGATGGGCCTGCTCATTTCCGCCTTCACCAAAACGCAGCTCGCGGCGCTCTTCGCCACGGCCATTCTCACCGTGATGCCGGCCGTCCGGTTTTCCGGCTTCCTGACGCCGCCGTCCTCGTTGACTGGCAGTGCCGCCGTCATTGGGACGCTTTTTCCGAGCACCTATTTCATGAACATCAGCGTCGGAACTTTCACGAAGGCGATCGGGTTCACCACGCTGTCCGCCAGCTTCGCGGCGCTCGCGGCATTCATTCCCGTGTTCACGATCCTGAGCCTGGCGTTCCTTCGGAAGCAGGAGAAATAAAACCATGCGGCGCCTGCAAAACATATTCCGCCTTGGCATCAAGGAACTGCGCAGTTTGCGGCGCGACCCGGTGCTGTTGGTGCTCGTGGTTTACGCGTTCAGCTACGGAATTTACAGCGCGGCGACCGGCACCAGTTCCGAGTTGCGCAACGCCACCATCGCCGTTGTGGATGAAGATCACTCCCTGCTTTCCAGGCGGCTGACAGCGGCGTTTCTCGCGCCCTATTTCCGGGAGCCGCGGAAGATTTCTGCGGACGAGATTGACGACGCCATGGAAACCGGGCGCGACACGTTCGTCCTGGACATTCCGCCGGACTTCGAGCGCGATGTGCTGCGTGGCCGGCAGCCCCAACTGCAAGTGAACATTGATGCCACCGCCATGCTTCAGGCCGGTGCCGGAGCGCATTATATTCAGGGCATCGTGTCTGACGAGCTCAGTAAATTTGTCCGTCGCACGGATACGACTTCGCCGGCGGCGGCGCAACTGAACACGCGCATCAAGTTTAATCCCAACTTGACGAGCGCATGGTTCGTCAGCGTGATGGAACTCGTCAACAACGTCACCATGCTAGCCATGATCATCGCCGGCGGCGCGCTCATTCGAGAACGTGAACACGGCACGGTCGAGCATCTGCTGGTGATGCCGCTGCATCCGTATGAGATCATGCTGGCCAAAATCTGGGCCAACGGTCTCGTCATCCTGATCGGTGCGGCGTTTGGTTTGGGGCTGATGGTGCAGGAACTGCTCGGGGTGCCCATCGCCGGTTCTGTCCCGCTGTTTCTCGCGGGCACGGTTCTTTATCTGGCGTCGGCGACCTCGCTGGGAATCCTGCTGGCCACGATTGCGCGATCCATGCCGCAGTTTGGACTGCTCTTTATCCTGGTGGTGTTGCCGATGATTATTCTCTCCGGTGGCTATACGCCGCTGGAGTCAATGCCCGAGGGATTGCAGAGGTTCATGGAGGCGTTCCCCTCGACGCACTTTACCCGGTTCGCACAGGCGATTCTCTATCGTGGGGCCGGCTTCGACGTTGTGTGGCCGGACTTTGCCGCCGTGGCCGGCATCGGCGCGGTGTTCTTCATCGTGGCCCTCCTGCGATTCCGCCGGACCGTGACACTGACGCAATAAAAAATTTTGAACCGTGAGGACACCTGCTTCAGCAATTGTTGGCGATAGTGGTTTACCCCGACCTTGGCGGCTCGTTGCTGGGCCGGGGTTTTGAGTTGGAACTTATTAATTTTGCCCACGGCCAAACACTGCGTCAAAAAGTAATATCCTTGCCATATACAGGGCCTTGCCGGCAAAAAAGCCAGAGGCGTCAACCAAAAAGAATCTGCCGGGAAAATGCGAAAATGCTCAGAACCCCGGAAACATTGGCCGCGAGCACAATCTCAGCAAGAAGTTACGAAACCGCTGACTATCCGTTTGGATGAACGGGGAGCGGGTGGGCGATTGGCGACGTCCAGCCAGCGGCGGACAGGAGTTCCTGTATGCCGAATCGTGGCCCTCGTCCCCCCGAACCGCAGATGGATGGACGATAACCCCACCCCGGCCCTCCCCATTTTGCTCCGCGGACTCCGCAAAACGCGGAGAAACGCTCCCAGCGTTTCGATGACGTGCAACGTGGAGTGGTTCAGGGGCAAGGGGGGGCGCAAACGCAGTTGCCTGGCACGGGCCGGTGGCCTAATTTGGCGGGCATGAAGCCTATTGTCATCCGCGCAGCGCGTCCCCGTGTGGCGTTGCTGGTGGAATCCTCCCGGGCGTACGGGCGGGGGATCCTGTCCGGCGTGGCAAGATACATTCGCGAGCACGAGCCGTGGTCCATTTTCTACCAGGAGCTGAGCCTGTGCGACGAGACGCCGGACTGGTTCAAGAAATGGGAGGGCGAGGGGGTGATCACGCGGCTGGAGAACAATAACGTGGTGGGGTTGGTGCAGCGGCTGGGGGTGCCGGTGATTTACCTGCGCAAGGTGAAGGACACGGCGGGCATGCCGACGCTGCTCACGGACAACGCGGCGGCGGGCCAGATGTGTTGCGAGCATTTCAAGGAGCGGGGATTCCGACATTTTGGTTATTGCGGGTTCAACGGGGCGGATTATTCGGACGAGCGGTGCGCGGGTTTTGTGGAGAGCGTGGAGAAGCTGGGGTTGCGCTGCCATATCTTCAAGGAGGTGCGGTTGGTGGGCCGGGCCAAGACGGCGGGGTATGAGAACGAGGGGCTCAAGGACGCGCTGCCGGTGGCGAACTGGATCCGGGCGCTGCCCAAGCCGGTGGGCGTGATGGCGTGCAATGACATGCGCGGACAGCAACTGCTGAACGCCTGCCGCGCGCTGGGCGTGGCCGTGCCGGACGAGGTGGCGGTGATCGGCGTGGACAATGACGAGGTGCTGTGCACGCTGTCGGACCCGCCGCTGTCCAGCGTGGTGCCGGACACGGAGCGGATCGGCTATGAAACGGCGGCGCTGCTGGCGCGGATGATGCGGGGGGAAAAGGCGCCGGCGGAGCAGATTTTCATCCGGCCCAAGGCGGTGATCACGCGGAAGTCCACGGAGGTGCTGGCGGTGGAGGACCGGCAGATTGCGGCGGTGACGCGGTTCATCCGGGAGCATGCGTGCGAAGGCATTGACGTGAGTGACGTGCTGCGGGCGGTGCCGATGTCGCGGAGCACGCTGGACCGGCGGTTCATCGCGCTGATGAACTGTTCGCCCAAGGACGAGATCTTGCGGGTGCGGCTGAACCGGGCGAAGCAACTGCTGGCGGAGACGGATTTTCCGCTGCCGGTGATTGCGGAGAAAGTGGGGCTGGAGTACTCTGAATATCTCAGCCGGATTTTCAAGAAACGCGTGGGCCAGACGCCCTCGGAGTTTCGGGCGCGGGCGCTGTTGCAGACGGTGCGGGACCGGCTGCCCAACGGACTATCTTACATTCCGCCGGTGATAGGTTGAGGCTCGCGACTTAGTCTTTCAAGGACGTTCCCCCAGAAAGTGATGCCCCCGGCAGGCGGGCCGGATCTTTTTTGGCCCGCCGGGCTGGCGGGGTTTTTGGCGCGGTGACGAAAAAAGTCATTACATTTACCAAAAAGTGCCTTGGAAAGGCTTGAATTCATGCTAGTGTATGAGGAAATTACACATGAATCACCGCACCAGCTGCTTCTTGGCATGGCTTGCCGCGAAACCGGGACGACTTATCAGTCCGGGGCCGGCGGGGGTGAACTGACGAATTGCGGGCGAACAGTCAATTATCCATACGAACCGGCGATTTATCCATTCCTAAGATGAAAGCTTTGTGTGAGTCTAAAACCATGACCAAGAATCTCCCCGCCCCGGCGGCGTGTCGTGGTTTCACGTTGATCGAGCTGTTGGTGGTCATCGCCATCATTGCGATTCTTGCGGCCATGCTGCTTCCCGTTCTGGCCCGGGCCAAACTGAAAGCGACGGAATCAACGTGTCTGAGCAACCAGAAGCAGATGGGGTTGGCGCTTTTGATGTATGCGAATGACAACAACCAAAATCTGATCAATTTCACCCCGCCTTCGGGTAACGACGCGGATGGTTTTTGGGGATTGGAAGGCGGGGCCCCCGCGGATTGGACATCGCAGGCGTCGGCCTTGCTGGATGTTCAGACCAGCCTGAAGACGAACAATGTGCTCTTTCAATATGCTCCGAGTGTGGGAGTGTATCACTGCCCCGGTGATGTGCGCATCAATCTGCCAATCGGCACCGGTTCTAGTGTCGGCTGGGCTTACGACAGTTATGCAGTCACGGAAAATGTGGAGGCTTATGCAGGCTGGGGGCAAAGTTTTTCAAAAATAACGCAAATAAAGAGGACTTCCGACTGCATCAGTTTCGCGGAGCAAGCCGACACGCGGGGATATAATGAGGCAACATTTGCGATGAGCGTGAATGGCCCGCTCCCGCCAATCTCTTTTCAGTTTACAGACGTATTTGCCGTTTATCATGGCAATATCGGCACTTTTGCTTTTGCCGACGGGCATGCCGAACCGAGAAAATGGCTGGATCCAAATGTCATTGCCTGCGGACAAGCCTCACTCATGGCTGGTTCCACCCTATACGATTATCAGCAGGCGGCTTCCAGCCGACTTACCGCCCCCAACGGGCTGACCAGCCCTGACGCGGAATGGCTTATCCAGCACTGTGTCGCGCCAAACAATCCCTAGCCGGTGTCGAGTATTCGACCTCGAATATTCGGTCCCAACCCCAACCCACAACAAGAACAATCAGTCATGAAAAAAAGCATACTGTGTACAGTCGTTTTCAGTCTGTTCGCCGCCATCGTGCAGGCGCAGAATGAAAATGTAACCTGGCAAGCGCCCCAGAACATTACTGGAGCTTCCGACGTAAGCACGCTCGGAACCTATTTCGGTTCGTGGGCGCCCTATGATGGGAACGCCAACAACCTGCCGGTCAACGGCGTGAAATTTGAGGGAAACCCGGATCTGCCGGGCATGAACGTCAACTTTCCCAGTGGTGACCAAAGTGGCTATAATGGCTTCCATAATCCGGGCACTCCGAACGGCAACTACAATGACCTTTTGCAAACGGCAACTTATTGCGGCAGCGGTAATGGAACGATAGTGGTCACGTGGAGTGACGTGCCGGGACACACCTACTTGATCCAGCTTTGGGGGAATGACGGACGCGGACTGTTTCCCGGACGGAGTGAAACCGTCACCGGTGGAGCCAACACGTCCGCCGGGTTGGATATTGGCGATGCTCCCGGCCAATACGTCATCGGCACCTACGTGGCGGACAGTTCCGGCTCGGAAACGATTACGGTGGCCGGATCGGCCAGCGGTGACTCGCCCACGGTCAATCTTTTGTTGATTCGCGACATTACCGGGACAAACAGCACTATAACCTGGCAAACGCCCGTCAATATTTCGGGCGCGTCCGACGTGAATACGCAGGGGACCTATTTCGGTTCCTGGGCGCCCAATGATGGCAGCGCCAACACCCTGCCGGTTAACGGCGTGACCTTTCAGGGAAACTCGGACCTGCCGGGCCTGAACGTGATCTTTCCCGATAATGACCAAAACGGATATAATGGCTTCCATAATCCGGGCACCGCAAACGCCAACTACAATAGCCTCTTGCAGTCGGCCACTTATTGCGGCAACGGCAATGGAACGATCGAAATCAAATGGAGCAACATACCGGGGCACACCTATCTGGTCCAGGTATGGGCGAATGACGGACGCGGAATATTCCCCGGACGGAGTGAAACTGTCACCGGTGGAAACGGTGTAACCGACACGTCGGCCAGTTTGGATGATGGCGATGCTCCCGGCCAATACATCATCGGCACCTATGTGGCAGGCTTCGGCACGGAAACGATTACGGTGGCCGGGTCGGCGAATGGTGATTCGCCTATCATCAATCTCTTGCAGGTTCGCGATCTCACGGCGGCGGCGCCGGTTACCAATTACAAAAGCACTGTGCTTGCCGATGGTCCCCTGGGCTATTGGCCGCTGGATTTGACGGATGCCAATGCCGCCAACGGCATCGCCACCGATTTATCCGGCAACGGCAATGATGGAGATTACTATGGCATTAGCGCCTCAGGCAACTTGGTGGCCGGCCCGTCGCCCTATCTTGCGAACGCCGCGAGTTTTAATACCGCCGAGGTGGATCTGGGCTCCGGGACCAACCCGTTGCTGCTGGATTTCGGCGGCCCGATAACGATGGAAGCCTGGGTCCAGCCCGCCAGCCCAACGGTGGGAGGCTCCAGTCCGGCGGACATCCTGGCCAAAGGTTATGACGCGGATAATAATTATGATGAACTCGCGTTGAGAGCCACGGGCGGGAACTACTACGGCGGCACGTACAATGGCAGCGATAATGGAGGGAACGCCCAAGGCGGACAGGAGACTACGAATTGGGCGTATGTCGTTTCCACCTATGATGGAGCAAATTGGAATATGTATGTGAATGGCCAATTGGTTGGCCAGGCTGCGGACACGGTCGGCGCCATCGAATGGCAGGCCACGTGGGCGATTGGAAACGGCACGCTCAATGGCGATGGCAGATTGTTTCAAGGCAACCTTTGCCAGGTGGCCCTGTACAATTACGCCCTGACACCGGCCCAAGTATTGACCCATTATTACCAGGCGGAATTGGGTGGATCGCCGGCGACCGCCGCGCCGATTATTCTCAGCCAACCGCAGGCGCAAACCGGTTTCGTCAATGGTTCGATCACCTTCACAGTGGGAGCTGTCAGTGCCCTGGCGACGACCAATCAATGGTACAAGGGTGGTGTGCCCATCGCCGGACAGACCAACGCTGCTCTTGTCTTGAACAATCTGCAATTGAGCAGCGCCGGTAATTATACCGTGGTGGTCGGCAACGCCAACGGGAAGATTACCAGTGCGGTGGCGGTGCTCACGGTCGTCACCGGAAACAATCTCCGCTGGAATGACGGTGGCACCAGCGGGGTGTGGGACACCGATACCACCGCCAACTGGCTCAATCTAGCCAGCAGCCAGCAAACGGTTTTCAATGCCGGCGACGCCGTGTTGTTTGACGATACGCCCGGCAATTCGACGTCCATCAGCCTCAACACGAGTGTCTCACCGAGCGTAGTGACGGTGAATTCAAGCGTGAACAATTATACCTTCGGCGGTTCGAGCAGCTTGACGGGTTCCGGCGGCTTGGTCAAGGAAGGCGCCAGCACGCTGACGATTGTGAGCCCGGGAAATTTCACCGGTCCGGTTACGATTGGCGGCGGGGTGGTCTATGCGGGAAATTCGGCCTTCCAGAGTGTTTCCTCGTTGAGGGTCACGAATAATTCCACGCTGGATTTCGGCGGCAGCACGTACAACACCGGCCAGCCGGTCAGCGTTTCGGGCACGGGTGTGACCAATGAAGGCGCACTTTACAACAGCTTCAACGATGATCCCAACGAGGTCTTCAATATCACCCTGATTGGCAACACGACCTTCGGCGGCGCGCAGCGGTGGGATTTGGTTGCCGGCTCGACGATCAGCGGTCCGTATAAGCTGACGGTCAACTGGGCCAGTGGCGGTTATGGTGAATGGAACACGACGACCCTGGGCACAAACGTGGGTAACCTTGAACTGGCCTCCGGCAGCCTGGGTATCAAGAGCATGGGGGCGACCTTTGGCAACCCGGCCAACACCTTCACGGTTGATTCCGGGTGCCAGTTGGATTTCTGGACGGGCGATCCCGGATATGCAAAGAACTTCCATATCCTGAGTGGCGGCAAGATTCAGCTTCTCTCCGGCTTCACCAGTTTCAGCGGAAATTTCACCTTTGAGAATGGCTCGCAGTTCAACTCCTTCTACGGCAGCGGCGGCAATGAGATCGTGGGTGGAACCATCACGTTGAATGGAAACACGCACTTCGTGTTGGGCGATTCCGACTTTTTCTTCACCAATGTCATCAGCGGCGTCGGCGGTTTTGTCTGGGACGCCTATAATCATGAGATGATCCTCGAGGCGGCAAATACGTACTCGGGACCGACGGTCATCGGCGGCGGCCTGACCTTGGCGTTGAGCGGCAATGGTTCCATTGCTGACAGCACCCCGATCTTCTTTGGCGGTGGAACACCCGGCAATGTTTCATTGGATGTGAGCGGCCGCCCGGACGACACCTTGACCCTGGCCAGCGGCCAGACACTCGGCGGCAACGGCACCGTCAACGGCAAATTGGTCGTGTCAGCGGGCGCCACCATTGCTCCGGGCGGCACCAACATCATCTTGAACATGACTGAAGGCTCGAGCGTCACGGGCACCTTGGAGGCCAGCAATAACATCACGCTCGGCGGCAACACGGTCATGAAGTTGGACGGCTCGGGCGTGAGCGACGAAATCATCAGCGCCACCCGGATCAACTACGGCGGCACCCTCACCGTGGCCAATGTCAGCGGGTCGCCGCTGGTGGTGGGCAACAGTTTCCAACTGTTCAGCGCCCCCGCCTTGAGCGGCACATTCACCATCAGCCCCAGCATCCCGGGACCGGGACTGGCTTGGGACACATCGCAACTCACCGCAAATGGTTCGTTGAACGTCATTGCCGGATCGAGCCCGGCGATTAAGAATGTCCAGTACACTTCCGGCAAGTTGATCTTCAGTGGCACGGGTGGTTCGGCCAATGCCAATTATGTGGTGTATGCCAACACCAATTTGGCCACGGCGAATTGGGTTCCGGTGCAGACGAATGCATTTGACGGATCGGGCAACTTCAGTGTGACCAACGCCGTAAATGCCAATACACCGCAGACATTCTATCGCATCAAGTGATGAACGTAGGGCGCAGGGCGTGAACGAATAAAATCAACAGACATTCCAAGGAAACCAAACGGGCCGCTGGCTTGTTTAATTGAGCCGGCGGCCCGTTGGTAACCGTGTATGAGCAAAAAGCGGAAGCAAATAATGTGGTGGGCGGCGGCCATCTGGCTGGCGTGGCTGGGGTCGCCTTCGGCTGACGCTGCACCCGCTTTTCAGCAGAACGGCAATACGCTGGTAATGTCCAACGGCAATGTGCGGGTGGAATATCATTTGAATGCCGGCGACGCGAATTTTTACTGGGACAACTTGCTAAAAATATCGAACTTCTACAGTGGGGTTACGCTCAACACCGGGTATATCAAAGGCACCAGCTACAGCAGTTGGAGTTATGCCGTGATGGGCAGTAACCAGGTGGTGGTCACCGGAACTGGCGCGGGCTTGCCGGTCATGAACCAGTATTTCACCCTCGACCAGACCGACAGCTTTCTCGTCCAGGTTGGCGTTGCCGGCACCAATTTGAGCGTGAACTGGATGGGACCGGTGGTGGTGGATTCGACCGGCTGGGTAAACATTGGCATCACCAATGACAACCGCGCACTCGAGGTGCCTTTCGACAATGACGGGTTCGTCAGTTACAACGCGATGCCGATGAACAGCTCTGGCACCAGTTATGAAGTGGGCGCGTTTTATGACAATACCTCCCGCAATGGACTGGTGGTCGGCTCGGTCACGCATGACACCTGGAAGACCGGGGTGTTTTTTGTTGGCGCGAACAATAAATTGATGGCCATGAATGCCTACGGTGGCGCCACGACGCCGGCGGACGCGGCTAATGGGGTGCCCCATGGCTATGTCAGGGGAAACACTGTTTCATCGCCGATCATGTTTGTGGGTTTTGGCGCCGATTGGCGGGTGACGATGCAGAACTTTGCCGCCGAAAATACGAACTTTGCCCCCCGGCTGGCTTGGACGAATGGCGTGCCCTTCGGCTGGAACAGTTGGGGCGTCATTGCGCAGAACATCAGTTATGCCGACGCCATTGCCGTTTCGGATTACATTTACGTCAATCTGATGGGCGACAATTTCATAAATAATGGCACGGTTTATATCAATCTCGATTCTTATTGGAATAATTTGAGTCCCGCGCAGTTGAAAGATTTCGTCACTCATTGCCATGCCCATGGTCAGAAGGCGGGAATTTACTGGGGGCCATTTTGTGTTTTTCTGGGAGCGATCACCAATGAAACCTGGGCGGTCAACGGAGCCCCCAATTACACGTACAGCGACGTGATTTTGCGCGATACGAACGGAAACCCGTTGTCAGCCGACGGCGCGTATGCCTTGGATCCGACGCATCCGGGCACGCGGCAGAGCATCGCTTACGAAGTGAACCTATTCACCAACTGGGGCTTTGATTATGTCAAACTGGACTTTTTATCGCACGGGGCTTTTGAAGGGGTCCACTATGACACGAATGTGACCACCGGGATTCAGGCCTACAATCAAGGAATGCAATATGTGCTCAATCAGTTCAATGGCCGCCTGTTCATCAGCGAATCCATCGCCCCGCTCTTTCCCTATCAATACGGCCATAGCCGGCGGATTGCCTGCGACGCACAGGCGTCCCTGATTGGCAATATCGCGTACACCATGAATTCGGTGTCGTATGGCTGGTGGCTGGACGGGTTGTATCAGTTCAACGACCCGGATCTCATGGTATTTAACGGGTATGGCGCCACCACGAATGAAAACCAAAGCCGGCTGATCAGCGGCGCGGTGACCGGAAGCTTTCTCGACGGGGACGATTTGACTTCCACCAACGGCCAGCAAGCGGCGCAAATGTGTTTGACGAACGCGGCGATTGACGCGGTGGCGCGCTCCGGCCAAACCTTCACTCCCACCGAGGGCAATACCGGCACCAGTCCCGCCAATATTTTTGTCCGGCAGAACGGCGCGATCTGGTCCATTGCGGTTTTCAACTATACCGCCGGGGCCACGAACGAAACGGTGACTTTAAGCCGCGCTGGTCTGCCTGCGGGAACTTACAACTTGGTGAATTTATGGAATGGAACCACGGCCACGGTCACTGGCTCATTTAGTGTGAGTTTGAATGCCAAACAGGCCATGTTGTTTCAATTGGCCGCCGAAAATATAACCTGGCAAGCGCCCCGGGCCATTTCCGGAGCCTCCGACGTGAGCACGCAGGGAACGTATTTCGGTTCATGGGCACCCTATGATGGCAACGCAAACACCTTGCCGGTTAACGGAGTGAGTTTTCAGGGCTACTCCGATCTGCCTGGTTTTAGCGAGACCGGATTTAATGCCGGGTACGAGTCCTTCCCCAATCCGGGCACGGCGAACGCCAACTACAACGCTCTTTTGGCATGTGGAGGATATGAATACCCTGGTCCCGCCTGCGCTATCAACTTGGGTGGCATGACCCCGGGGCATACCTACTTGGTTGAATTCTGGGTGAATGGGAATGACGCGAGCCGGACGGAAACCCTCAGCGTCGGCACCAGCACGTCTGGCACGATCAATTATGAGCCTGGGCAGTATATTATTGGCACCTTTGTGGCGGCCATTTCCGGCCTGGAGACGATTACCTTGAACGGAGCGCCTTCCGATAACCTGCCCCAAGTTAATCTTTTGCAGGTTCGCGATATTACCGGGGCGGCGTCCGCGCCGGTGATTAACAGCACGGTCACCGCGGGCGGCAGCCTGATCTTCAGCGGCAGCGGCGGGACCGCCGGTGGCAGTTACGAGGTGTTGACGAGCACCAACTTGACCACGCCGATCGCCAACTGGACCCCCATGGCCAGCAACCTCTATGACGCCAGCGGCAATTTTCAGGTCACGAACGTGATGTCGCCCGGTGTGAACCAGCGTTTTTATACCCTACAGCCCCATTGATGAATATTTTATGCGCCCGACCAGGTTGGTAATCTCTCTTACGTTTCTCGCCAGCGTGCTTTTGGCCCCCGCCTGGGCGGACGAGACGAGCCCGGGGATGGCCGCGGCTGCTTCGCGGGAATCCATCGAGTGGTGCGACATTTGGATTTCGCACGCCAATGAAACGAATTTGCCGCGGGTGCTGCTGATTGGCGACTCGATCACGCGCGCGTATTATCCGGAGGTGGAAAAGCGGCTGGCGGGGCGGGCGTTTGTGGCGCGGCTGTCCAGCTCGGCGTTCATTTCGGACCCGGTGCTGCGGCAGCAGATTGAAATGGTGCTGGGCGCGATGAAGTTCGACGTGATCCATTTCAACAACGGGATGCACGGGTGGCAGCACAGCGAGGCGGAATACGCGGCGGCGTTTCCGGGGTTTCTGAAGACGATCCGGCAGGGCGCGCCGGGGGCCCGGCTCATCTGGGCGAACACGACGCCGCTGAAGGAGTCGCCGGCCAATCCCGCGCCGGACGCGGCCACGGACGCACGAATCCAGGCGCGCAACGCGGCGGTGTGGAAGCTGGTGCGGGCGCAGGGAATCCCGGTGGACGACCTCTATGCGATCGCTGCGGGGCATCCGGAATTTCACAGCGACAATGTTCATTTCAACGATCAGGGCATCGGCTTGCAGGCGGCGCAGGTGGCCGATGAAATCAGCGCGGCGCTAAAACGGTAGGGTTGGGGAGCAGGTTTATTATCATGAAATTCGCACGTATGACATTGGCGGCACTGATGATTGCCGCCGGGCTGGCCACCGGGTTGCGGGCCGAGACGGTCCCGCTTTCCTCGCTGGATCTGAAGCAAATGACCACCGGCTGGAGCGAGGCGAAGGCGGGGTTGGGTGTGGCGGGGCATCCGCTGAGCATTGCGGGGCGGAAATATGCGGACGGCGTGGGCACGCACGCGCGCAGTGAATTTCGCCTGGGGCTGGGCGGCAAGGGACGGCAATTTGTCGCGCAGGTGGGGGTGGATGACAGCGCCGGCGGGCGGGGCAGCGTGGAGTTTTTGGTGCTGGGCGATGGGAGGGTGCTTTGGGCGAGCGGATTGATGACCGGCGGCCAGGCGGCCAAGCCGGCGGCGGTGGACCTGGAGGGCGTGAAGACGCTGGAATTGCGGGTGACGGATGGCGATGACGGGGAAAGCGACGATCATGCCGACTGGGCGGACGCGCGGATTGAGATGAAGGACGGCGCGGGGGGGCCGGTGACGCTGGCCCCGCACGAAACGATCACACTGGCCACGCTGAGTCTGGCGGTGGCGTTGCAGGTCGGGGAAGACGGGCGGATTTACCAGCAGCCGGTGAGCCGGGCTGCCGCGCCAGCCAAGCTGGTGCGCGATGACGAGTTTTATCCGCAGGCCGGGGACGGATACGTCTGGGAACCGGCCTTGCAGGTGGTACATGCCGATGGCAACACGTCCACGACACTGGTGTTCAGCGGGGTGACGCAAACCAACGAGACGGCGGACATCACGGTGACCCGCATCGGGCTGCACGACCCGGCTTATCCCTTCAACGTGGCGCTGTGCTTCAGGACGCATCGCGACGAGGACGTGATCGAGCAATGGACGGAGATCCGCCACGCGGAACCCGGGGCGGTGACGCTGCAACGAGTGGAGTCGTCGTCGCTGCTGCTGGCGGGAGACGTGTATCTGACGCACTTTTTCGGCGACTGGGCCAAGGAGATGTTGTCGCCGATCACGGAGCTGGTGACGCCGGGCACGAAGGTGCTGGATTCGAAGCTGGGGGTGCGGGCGTCGCAGTTTAACAATCCATCGTTCATCCTGTCGCTGGGGGGGAAGGCGGGGGAAACCAACGGGACGGTGCTGGCGGGTTCGCTGGCGTGGTCGGGCAGCTTCGAGTGCGAATTTGACGACAACGGCGCGGGGGTGCGCGCCCTGTGCGGCATCAATCCGTTTGCGTCGGCGCGGACGTTGCCGGCGGGGGCGGAATTTGTGACGCCGACGATGCTGTGGGTCTGGAGCACGAACGGGTTGGGCGACATGAGCCGGAAATTTCACCGGTGGGCGCGGGACTTTGGCGTGCGCGACGGCCACACGCCGCGGCAGGTGCTGCTGAACAACTGGGAGGCGACGGGGTTTGATTTCGATTTCGACCGCATCGCGGGCCTGTATGAGCCGGCCAAGGAAATCGGCACGGAATTGTTCCTGCTGGACGACGGTTGGTTCGGGAACAAATACCCGCGGGTGAACGACCGGGCGGGGCTGGGCGACTGGCAGCCCAATCGGAAGCGGCTGCCCAACGGGCTGGAACCGCTGGCGGCGGCGGCGGTGAAACGCGGCCTGCGCTTCGGCATCTGGATGGAGCCGGAGATGGTGAATCCGCAGAGCGAGCTGTTTGACCGGCATCCGGACTGGGCGATCCGGCAGCCGAAGCGAAACCTGGACTTGCAGCGGCACCAGTTGGTGCTCGACCTGACGCGGCCGGCGGTGCAGGAATACGAATGGGGCGTGATCCGGGGTATTTTGGGCGTGCCCGGCATTTCGTACGCCAAATGGGATTGCAACCGCTATCTCACGCAGCCGGGGTCAACGTATCTCGGTCCGGCGGGGCAGTCGGAGCTGTGGGTGGACTACGTGGAGGCGCTGTACGCGCTGATGGACAAGACCGCGCGGACGTTTCCGAACACGGAGCTGATGCTCTGTTCGGGCGGGGGCGGGCGGGCGGATTACGGCGCCCTGAAATATTTCCACGAGTTCTGGCCGAGCGACAACACGGACCCGACGCTGCGGGTGCCGATGCAATGGGATTATTCGTATTTCTTCCCGGTGATGGCGCTGGCCAGCCACGTGACGCACTGGGGCAACCGGCCGATGCATTTTGCGTGCAGCGTGGCCATGAGCGCGCGCTTTGGGATGGATCTGGACCTGACGAAGCTGCCGGCGCAGGACAAGGCGATTTGCACCGGCGCCATCCAGGCCTACAAGGAAATCCGGGATGTGACGCAATTGGGCGACCTGTACCGGCTGGAAGATCCGCACGCGAACTTCCGGGGCGCGCTGGATTTTGTCACGCCGGACCGGAGCCGGGCGGTGGTGTTTGCGTTTCAATTGAAGGACGGCCCGGACACGCCGGTGCATCCGCAGGGGCTGGACCCGGAGCGGCGCTACACCATCCGCGAATTGAACCCGGCCCCCGGGCGCGCGCCGCTGGCGCAAGCGGGACAAAGCCTGACGGGGGCGGAATTGATGGCGGAAGGCGTGACGCCGTCGTGTGCCCACGCGGTGGAGGCCAGTGTGATTGAGCTGGGCCCGGTGGTGACCAGCACGGCGGCGCGTTGATTTGTCTTCATGAGGAATCTACTGTTATCCAATGCTCTCAATATTCAAAACGATTCGCGGCCTTGGCCGGAACGCCGCAGGGGCAGTATGTTGGCAGGAGCCAAAGAATAAGACGAAACACCTCACCCCGGCCCTCTCCCCATTTTGCTTCGCCGACTCCGCAAAACGCGGAGAGGGAGAAACGCGCCCAGCGTCTCGACGAGGTCCGACGTGGAGTGGTTCAAGATGCGCCGGGCTTGGCCTGGCGCTGGCGTGCTGGTTGGGCACGGCGGCGGGTCTGTCCGCGGCGGCGGCGGAGGCCACGGCGCGGTCACTGAAGGCGCCGGGAGGGATTTGTGAAATCAGCGTGGCGCTCGACGCCGGCAATTTGACGTATGAAGTTTTCCGGGCCGGCAAACCGGTGCTGCGTCCGGCGGCGCTCGGGCTGCAACGCGACGACGGGGATTTTTCGCGCGGACTGGTTTTTGACCGTGCCGAGAAGGTGAAACGGCAGCGCGAGAAATACGAATTGTTCGCCGGCCCGCAGCCGCGGGTGAACGACGTTTTGAATTTCCGCACGCTCTGGTTCCACAATGCGCAGGGCAATCCGCTGGCCGTGGACCTGGTGGCCAGCGACGAGGGCGTGGCGTTTCGCTATCGTTTTCCCGGCACCAACGGCGCGGTGCGCGTGGTGGAATCCGAGCTGACGAGTTTTGCGCTGCCACCGGACGCCCGCGGGTGGCTCCAGCCATATCATGCGGCCGGGCCCTACACGCCGGCTTACGAGGACTTCTATTTTCACGTCCGGCCGGGCGAGGCGCCGCCGGACTCGCGGCAAAAGGCGCGGGGCTGGGCCTTTCCCGCCTTGTTCCAGGTGGCCAATTCCGGCGCCTGGGTGCTGCTGACGGAATCGGGAACCGACGAGTCGTATTGCGCGTGCCACCTGGCGCCGGATTCGGCGGGCGGCGTGTATCACATCGCATTTCCGCTGGCGGATGAGACCACGCGCGGCTACACGAACCAGTTTGGGCCGGAGCCGCGCTTCACGCTGCCTTGGACGATGCCGTGGCGGGTGGTGATCATGAGCGCGACAGCCGGTGACATCGCGACGGAAAAGTTGGTGACGGATTTGGCGCTGCCGTCGCGGATTGCCGACACTTCGTGGATCCGGCCGGGCCGGGCCTCGTGGGCCTGGTGGTCGTATGAGGGCGAGCCCGCGACGACCAAGCGGTTCGACGAGTTCACCGACTTTGCCGTCAAGATGGGCTGGGAATACACGCTGTTCGATGCCGGGTGGTGGAATCAGGGGCTGAAGCCCATCGCACAGCACGCGCTGGCGGCGGGGGTGATTCCGCTGGCTTGGAATTACGCGGCCGATTTTTATGACCCGGCTGCCCGCGAGCGGAAGCTGGCGGAGATGGCGGACGCGGGCGTGCGCGGCGTGAAGGTGGATTTTTGGTGTTCGGACCGGCAGGAGGCGATGGCGGCGCAGCAGGCCTTGATGCGCGAGGCGGCCGCGCGCCGGATGCTGGTGAATTTGCACGGGTGCACGATTCCGCGCGGCTGGCAGCGGACCTGGCCGAATTTCATCTCCTGCGAAGCCGTGCTCGGCTCGGAATCGTATATCTACGAATCGCGTTACACGGAAAAGGCGGCGGAACTGGACACGGTGCTGCCGTTCACGCGCAATGCGGTGGGGCCGATGGACCTGACGCCGGTGGCCTGTTCGCCCAAGCGCTTCGCGCGTACCACCACGGCGGCGCATCAGCTCGCGGCGGCGTTGATCTTCACTTCCGGCATCGTGCACTACGCGGACCAGCCGGAATTCTTTGAATCGCTTCCGCCGGCGGCGCTGAAAATCTTCCGGGATGCGCCGGCCCGCTGGGACGAGACGCGCTGCCTGGCGGCCGACCCGGGCACACTGGCGGTGTTTGCGCGGCGCGCGGGGGCGAGTTGGTACATTGCGGGCATCAGCGGCTCGGACCAGCCCCAGCCGGTGACGGTGGATTTGTCCGGCTTCGCGAAGTTTTCCCGGCGGCTGGCGGTGGTGGAAGGCACGAATGCAATCATGCAGGTGGCCGCGGCTCCGTTGGAAAAATCGGCGGCTTGGCAACACTCCCTTCCCGCCCGCGGCGGGTTCATCCTGCGATTGGACCGGTAATCTATTTATGGCAAAGAGAATTTGGTTTCTGGGACTTCTTGGCGCGGCGCTGATCTTGAGCCAGGCCTTGGGCCTGGGCGCGGAGTTCAAGCCGGCCACGCCGGAAACGGTGATCTGGTTCGCGGCGCCGGGGAAGGATTTCACGGAGTCGCTGCCGCTGGGCAACGGCCGGCTCGGGGCGATGATGTTCGGGGGCGTGGACGAAGAACGCATCGTGCTCAATGAGAGCTATGTTTGGTCCGGCTCGCGGCAGGACGCCGACCGGCCGGACGCCTACCAGTCGCTGCCGGAAATCCGGCGCCGGCTGCTGGCGGGGAAGAATGCGGAAGCGGAGGCGCTCGTGAATGCGAATTTCACCTGCCGCGGCCCGGGCTCCGGCGGCGGCCAATATGGCTGCTACCAGGTGCTGGGCAATCTGCACCTGGTGTTTCGCACCGAGACGAACGCGCCGGTGGCCCATTACCGGCGGGAATTGAACCTCAATGACGCCGTGGCGCGGATGCAATTCACGCGCGGGGACGTGACCTTCACCCGGGAAATGTTTTCCAGTTATCCAGACCAGGTGATAGTGCTGCGGCTGACGGCCAGCCAGCCCGGGGAGCTTTCCTTTGATCTGAGCCTGGACCGGCCGGAGCGCTTTGAAACGATCGCCGCCGGGCAAGACGCACTACTCATGTCCGGCCAGCTCGACAACGGGACCGACGGCAAGGGATTGAAATACGCCGTGCGCGTGCGTGCGGTGAGCAAGGGGGGGGCGGTGTGTGTGACGGGCAACATTCTGCATGTGAGCCGGGCCGACGAAATCGAACTGCTCATTTCCGCGGCGACGGATTATCACGGGTTCGCCGGGCGCCAGACGGATGATCCGCAGGCGGCCTCGTTGGACGACTTGAACCGCGCGGCGAAGAAATCGTTTGGCGCGCTGCTCGCGGCACACGTGGCGGACTACACGAAATATTTTCAGCGCGCGGCGCTGCACCTGGAACCGGCGAGCCCGGAAAACGCGGGGCTGCCCACGCCGGAACGCGTGGCGCTGGCCAGCCGACTCGGCGGCGACCCGGGCCTGGCCGCGCTGTATTTCAATTTCGGGCGCTACCTGCTGATTTCGTCGTCGCGGCCGGGTGGTTTTCCGCCGAATTTGCAGGGCATCTGGGCGGAGGAAATCCACACGCCGTGGACGGGGGACTGGCATTTGGACGTGAATGTGCAAATGAATTACTGGCCGGCCGAAGTGGGGAATCTATCCGACCTGACGCAACCGCTGTTTGCGCTCATCGGCTCGCTGCAGGAGCCCGGGGCCAGGACGGCGAAGTCCTATTACGCGGCGCGGGGCTGGGTGGCGCACGTGATTGCCAATCCGTGGGGCTTCACGTCGCCGGGCGAATCGGCGTCGTGGGGGGCGACGACGGGCGGGTCGGCGTGGCTGTGCCAGCATTTGTGGGATCACTGGCTCTTCACGCACGACCGCGAATTTCTCAAGCGGGAATACCCGGTGCTGAAGGGCG
This sequence comes from uncultured Bifidobacteriaceae bacterium, assembly GCA_964532525.1. GTDB lineage: Bacteria > Verrucomicrobiota > Verrucomicrobiia > Limisphaerales > UBA11358 > UBA11358. The sequence goes on along the minus strand of CAZHIM010000010.1, from coordinate 4,483 downwards.
CGGCGCAGTTTTACGCGGACCTGCTGATCGAGGAGCCGAAGCATCACTGGCTGGTGGTGGCGCCGGCCAATTCGCCGGAGAACCATTTTCTGACGGCCGACGGGCATGACGTGGCGATTTCGCTGGGCACGACGGTGCATGACCAGATGTTGCGATATCTGTTCGGCGCGTGCATTGAGGCGTCGCAGATTCTGGGGGTGGACGAGGAATTTCGCGGGGAATTGACCGCCAAGCGCGCGCGGCTGGCGCCGACGCCCATCGGGTCGGACGGCCGGATCATGGAATGGCCGGAGGAGCACCCCGAGCCGGACCTGCATCATCGCCACGTCTCGCATTTATGGGGGCTGTATCCGGGCGACGAAATCACCGTCGAGGGCACGCCCGCGCTGGCGCGGGCGGCGCGCAAATCGCTGGAAGTGCGCGGCGACGACGGCGTGGGGTGGTCGCTGGCCTACAAAGCGGCGCTGTGGGCGCGGTTGGAGGACGGCAATCACGCGTGGCGGCTGGTGCGCGAGGCGCTGCAACCGGCCACCGGTCAGGAGATCCGCTACGACGCGGGCGGCGGCGTGTACCCGAACCTGTTTGACGCCTGCCCGCCGTTCCAAATTGACGGGAATTTCGGCACCACCGCGGCCATCGCCGAAATGCTGTTGCAAAGCCAGGACGGATCCATCCACCTGTTGCCGGCGCTGCCGGATGCCTGGCGAAACGGGAGCGTGACGGGCTTGTGCGCCCGCGGCGGGTTCGTGGTGAACCTAGCCTGGCAGGACGGCAAATTGGTTTCGGCCACGATCTGGTCCAGGACGGGCGAACCGTGCTCCGTGAAATACGGCGGCAAGACGGTGGCTCTAAAAATCAAAAAGGGCGTCCATCGCCGGCTTGAGGGGAAGGCGTTTGAGTAGTTCAGCCGGGGGGATAAGTTCGCCTGCCACTGTTGAAACCGAAACAGCGGATCATGATCTAGGACGGACCAGCACCGCCCACGGGCCGGTAATGCGCGGCCAGTACCCGCCGGACCACGTCTTTGTTGAGTTGCGTCTCAAAAGTGTTCGCCAACTACTGGGCGATTCGCGGACAACCAAAGCGTGGGTTGCGTTGTTTTAGTTTGACGATCGCCCTGGTTAATTCGATTGACGGCCCCTGTGGACCTGGCTTGCGCTGGCGGGACCGCGAATACAGCCACCGGTATTGGCACGCCTTGAGCGCCGCATGACAGCGGAGCAAGGTGGAAGGCTTGACGACGATGGCACTATGCAACAACCGCCGCGGGTTCAGAAACAATGACCAAAACCCCAGCAGCAACGGCTGGCTGGCACAGAGGTTGGGTGCCCGCTTGCGGCGGCGCTGGAGCAGCGGCAGTTGCTGTTTAAGGAGCAGATTTTGGGCGATAACCGCCTTGCTCCCGCCAGGCCCAAGCAGCGTCGCCACCGTCACCATCAGATGCAGCAATAGCGCGAAAATAGCTTTCGTTAGTGGCCCAATTTACACGCGATTTATCAATTCGCCATGCACACCGTTGAGGATCCGGATTTGGTTCGAAAAGTCGTGGTGAATCTTCTGGCGAAGAAGCCTAAAATAGGAAGTTTTTGACCGCCGGACCTGGTGAAAAGTTGGCCTCACGTGCTTACTTTCAGATTCGATTTCAGGCCCACTTCTACCCCCTGTTGGGCACAATTCGGGCACAAGCCTGATTTGCGCTTGTGTAAGTCGTTGTATTTAAACCACTTAAAAATGGCGGAGAGAGGGGGATTCGAACCCACGATACGATTCCCCGCTATACATTTAACTGTTTCCAAGTAAATAAGCATATTAAAACACGCTTGACACCAGTGGATGTTGCCACTATTGTTGCCACTAAAATTAACCGAAAGGCACATTATGGCATCACTCCGCAAAAAAGACCGTTCGCCGTTCTGGTTCGCGTGCTACACGCTGCCCGATGGCCGTCGCACGCAACGCAGCACCGGCACACCCGACAAGCGCAAGGCTTTGGGCCTCGCCCTCAAATACGAGGATGCCGCCCGCGAAGCGGGTGCCGGTCGCTTCATCGAATCGCGGGCGCGGAGAGTTATCGCAGATATTTACGCGCTGGCCAATGCTGAAGTGCTGCCCAATTCGTCCACGCGCGCCTTTTTGAAGGCATGGCTCGACCGCAAATCGCTTGAGGCTGACGAGAACACGCACGAACGCTACGAAGGTGTCGTAAAGCAATTCCTCGAACATATCGAGCACAAAGGCAACGCTGACATCAAGAAAATGACGCCGACGGATGTTGCGGATTTCCGTGACGCTGCCGCGAAGCGTCTTTCTGTAGGGTCGGCCAATCTGATGCTGAAGGTTCTCCGCTCTGCCTTCGCCGCCGCCCGCCGTGAAGGATTGATGGACGACAATCCCGCCGAGCGCGTGACCACCTTGAGGCACCGGAAAGATTTTGAACGCCGCCCGTTCACGCTGCCCGAACTAAAACGGCTCATGGAACTGGCGGATGAAGAATGGCGTGGCATGATTCTCTTTGGTCTTTACACCGGCCAGCGGCTGGGCGACATCGCCACGCTCACGCGGAAGAATCTTAATCTCACCCAGGAAGAAATTCGCCTGACCAGCGGCAAGACCGGCAGACGGCAGCTTCTGCCGCTCTCCGCGCCGTTGCTTGACTACGTTAAAAAGTTGCCCGCCAATGATTCGCCCGACGCGCCGCTTTTTCCGAATGCGCACGCCACGGTGCAGCGGCAAGGCCGCGCTGGAAACTTGAGCAACCAGTTTCATAAATTGCTGGTTGACGCCGGACTCGCCGAAAAGCGAAGTCACCACAGCACCGGCAAAGGCCGCGATGCTTCGCGCGAACAAAATGAAATCAGCTTTCACTCGTTGCGGCACACCGCCACCACCCTGCTCAAAGCTGCTGGCATATCGGACGCCATAACGCGGGAGTTCATCGGCCACGATTCGCCCACCGTGTCCAAACAATACACTCACATTCCCACCGACACCTTGCGGCAGGCCGCGAACAAGCTGCCAAACATCCTCAAGTGAATGGCAGGCCAGCCTCTCGCCGTGACCAACGCGCATTTTTGCTTCACTTCACCGGCTGGCGGTCGGCCCTGTCCCCTACGACCGCGCCGGTTCCGTTCCGCAAAAAAGCGCGCTCGTCACGAGCGGCGTTGTGTGGCATCGAAAGATCAATGTGCTTCCACCTGCCGTTCGCCGACGGTCGTTTCGCTCCGGCTGCGTTCCTGCGTCTCTCCGCCTGCGCTCCACTTTCCCGTTCGCCGAACCGCAGGTCGAAGCCTTGCAGAAATCTAATTCTTGCTGGAAACTTGAAAATGAGTTTCCATAAGCTATATGGTTTTAGGTGATTCAAAAGTTCTGCCCATGCATGATGTTATTCGTGGCACGTCGCCTGATCCCCTGCAAGGGGATTGCCGATGGCTCTTTCGATGCTAGATCACAAGGCATACCATGCTTCCCATTGTCCAGAGAGTCATGCAGCACGTAGGAGTTAGGAAGTTGCACGTCGTCTCCGAGGCGGAGATCGCGGAAGCAGAGCGTCGGTTGGGTTTCCAATTGCCGGAGTTGTTGCGTGAGCTTTATACTTGCGTTGGAGACGGTGGCTTTGGACCAGGTTACGGTTTTCTCGGACTCATCAAGCCTGTGCCCGCAGGTGATTTTGCAGGCGAGTCAGTCGTCGAACTTTACGAGATTTTCCGAGCCGGCGACCCGGAAAATTCTAGTTGGTCTTGGCGGGAGCGATTGCTTCCCGTTGTTGATTGGGGGTTGCGCCATTCGTTCTTGTATTGACTGTTCGACGCCAGCACTACAAATTTTTCGCGATGAACCGTATGTTTCCTGTGTTCCAGAATCGTCGAGCTTTGAGCAGTGGTTAAGCGACTGGGCGACCGGACGAGATTTATGGAAGGTTGTGGCAACATGATGGCCTGGCATACAGGGTCGCCGACCGCCGTTGGCGCGGTTCAACCACTGTTTGGGTTTGCGCACCACGCGAATATATGACCCCATCCAAAGCAGAACATTACCACCGGCTTTCCGGCCGAGCCGGAATTGTTTGCAGTTGCTGCATGATCGTATTCATTCTCGATTTGGTCGGATTTATGTTTTTCCCAGACTATACGCCGGGATGGTTGCGATTTTTGTCAGGGCTTACTTTGGTTGGAGCACTTATCTCCGGTGTTACCTGCATCACGGCAGCGGTTTTTAGTCGAGTGAGTTCGGGAGCCACGATTGATAATACCCATGAAAATGACGCCGCCCAAGTCGCGGGAGCTATTCCCGATAACACCTCTGGTTCGTCGCGTTCAGGGACTAATACTCCAGGCGTTTGACGTTTCCGACCTGCAGGCGCAGGTTTACGCCGCAGAGTTGGTCGGGCTTGCAGAGGGTTGGGGCGGCCCGGAAAAGGCAGCGCGGTTGGATTGGTCATATCGCATAAAGAAGGATTTGGGCGAGAAGTTGAGATGGCGCTCAG
>CAZHIM010000009.1:0-98941 GCA_964532525.1 uncultured Bifidobacteriaceae bacterium | reverse complement strand
AAAGCAACCGCCTCCATTGGTTTCTTGCTTTGGGTTACTTAGCCGTCACACACCCAAAAGGAGTAAACCGGCGCCTCAGCTTCGGAAGAACCGGGCGGCCAGCAAATTGGCCGCCGCGCCGAAGGCGATCAGGACGCCCAGCGGCAGGACGATGGCATCGAAACCGCTGCCGAAACTGATGAGCTGGTGCAGCGCCTGCATGGCCCAACCGTTGGGGGTGCAAAGGGCGGCCACCTTGAGCGCAGGCGGACTGAATTCCAGCGGCCACCAGCAGCCGCCCACGGCCGCCATCAGCAGGCTGGCGAGTATGCCAATGCCGACCACGCGATCCTCGGCCACGGTCAATGACCCCACCAGCACGCCCAGCGAGCCGGCCACCCACGCGAAGATGAGCAGCGTCAGCGCCACGGCGGGAAGATTCGCGCCGAGGTTGACGTGAAACAGAAGTTTTCCAATGGCTAGAAAAAATAGGATCTGCGCGACGCCCAGCAGCATGAGACCGTAGATTTTTCCCATGACCAGTTCGAACCGCGTTATGGGATACACCATGAGGCGCTTGATGACACCGTTGCGCCGCTCGGCCGCCACGGTGGCGCCGCCGAAGATCAGCAAGTTCATCATGACATACATCACCAAGTTGCCCGGGAGCGAAAAATTGAAGCCGCTGGGCGTGGGTTTGCGGCCCGCAAATTTCGCCTTCAGGCTCACGGGATTGGTTTGGGCCATGATTCCTCGAAGTTGCGCTTCGGTGAAAGTTCCGGTGTAATTGGTCTGCAGGGCGGCCTCCAGGAGATGGCCGTTCATCGCGATGAGGGTGCGAACGAGCCGGGCCTCAATAAGCATGGTGTCGGCCTCGCCGGAATCGCCGCGCTTGAGGAACTGGACCTTGGTGGGTTCGAGCCGCTGGACCTTGGCCGTGAAATCGGCGGGAATGCGAATGACGCGCGCGGCGGTTTCGCGATTGGTGGGGTCGAGCAGCCACATGTCTTGCGCCGTCAACTCGTCGAGCAAGATGCGGCTGAGGAAATTGGTGTCGGCATTTTCCACGAGCACCGGCGGCGTGCGGTTGTGTGGCTTGCCAGAGCCCCGGACCGCGAAGCCCATGAAATAGACAAACGCCAGCGGCACGACAAAGAGCCAGACATACGCGCTCTTGTGCTTGAAAAAGAGCCGCAGGTCCGTGTGGCCGATGTCGAGGATGCGTTTCACGTCATTTCGCCGGAATGATTTCCGCCGTGCGCAGCGTCACCGGGCCGAGCAGGCCCGACACCAGCAGCGACGAGTCTTTCTTCCAATGATGCCAGGTTGTGAAGGTGAGTCTGCCGGTTGGGCTCGGTTGGCCGTCCAGCAGCCATTGCGGCCACGCCTTGAGCTGGTCGCCATCCCACTCGCAGTCCGCCGGCAACTGTTCGTCGCCGATCAGCCGGTTGGGCCAGAGGTTGGTCACCTTGACGACAAGATGGTTCACGCCCGGTTTCGCGGCGGCGGTAATATTCACGCGGAAGGGCGGCTTCCATAACACGCCAAAATCCTGGCCGTTCACGGAAACGTCGGCGAAATTGTTCACCGCACCCAAGTCCAGCCAAAGTTCGGCGCCGGCTTTCAAACGATCGGCGGAAATATCCATATCCTTTTCGTAAGTGGCCGTGCCGGAGAAATACCGAACCCCGGCGTTCGTGTGGTCGGTCCAGGAGATCAATGGGTTCAGCGTGACCGATACCGGCGCGCCCCAGTTGGGCGGAAAACTCAAATTCCAGGCGCCGGTGACGGTCTGTGGAACCGGCAAGTCCGCCGCGCCCGCGTGCAAAGTCTTTCCGTCCGCCATGGACAGTTCCACCTGGCCATTGCCCCACGCCTTCACCGCCGGCGAGCCGTCCGCGGCAGTGAACGTGTCCCATTGCGGCGCTTGGCCGATGGCTGACGCCCCCTGCAGCGGGAGCACCTCATTTTCAGGCACGGTCGCATGGCTGGGTTGGCCGTTGTAGGTGTAGTCCACCCGAAGTTCTTTTGGGTGACCCGACGCGAAGTCGCCGCCGAAGGTGTCGTTGTTGGCCTGCACCAGCAGTTGGCCCGCGCGCACCAGTTCGGAAAGTTTCCCGGTGACGTCCACTTGGTTCGTGCCATCCACGGCCGCGTAAACGGCGCGTTGAATTTCCAGCTTCGGGGCGGCGGAGGGGTTGGCGCAAAAGTCGCCGCGCGCGGCCACGACATGATCCGCGGCGTCCGCGGCGTGCCGGAAAATGACGAACACCGAACCGGCGGGGTCAAGGTTCAACGGCACTTTGGTGCGCCCGTTTTCCTCGCTCCAAACCGGCACAGGCTCGATCACTCCGGTATCGGGATGCCAGAGTTCGGGCACTTTGCCACGAACGCGGAACGTGCAGTCGGCGGAAGCAAATTGCCGCCGTTGATTGGACACGAAATAAATGTCAGCCGCGCCGGCGACGCGATGGGCATAGGTCAATTGGGACGCGCCGGCCGTGCCGGCAAATGCAAAATCCGGCTCCAGGTTTTGCGTCGCGAAGACGTCGGCCAGGGACTTGCCCCAGATGATTTGGCCTTTGCCGACGGCGTTTTCCTGGATGTTGGAGCCGTCGCATTTGCCCCAAAGTTCGGCGGCCAGTCTTTCAATCTGCACATCGCATTGGGGATAATCAGCGAGGCTCGGTGAATGTTGCGGACGCGGCCCAATCACTGTGGCGCCCGCGCGCACCAGTTTGCGAAGGCATTGCAATACGGGCGGCGTCAGGTTCGCCTTCCCGGCCGGCAGGATGAGCATGGCGTAGTTGGCGCCGCTCGCCAGGGTCAGCCGGCCATTTTTCACCGTGGCGCCGTGCAGCAGCACATCGGCGTCCACGGCATCATAGTCATAGCCCGGAGGCAACGCCGGGTTGGCCTTCGGCATTTCCACCGGGGCGCTCTCGCCGTCAAAATACGCGGCGTCCGCCACCGCGCTGCCCTGTTGCAGCAAAAATTCGCAGCGCGAGAGGTAGTCAATCCATCCCTTGCCCTGTTGCCACCAAGTCAGGGTGCGCTCGAAGTTAAACCCGAATTCGCCCATCGTCATGCCCGGCCAGCGGTTGGTCCACGGCTGCATGGCGTAGCGGTGGAAATAGAAGCGGTTGACGCCCTGGCAAAACATCAGATCGCCGAGCGTCTTGAGCGCATACGGGTCGTTTTGCCAGCCCCCGTTATCTCCCCCCGCGGTGAACGACTCCGTCCCCACGATGTTCTTGCCATAAATGTGCGCCACGGACGCGGCCAGTTTCACAGATTGATCGCCCTGGCTGCCGGTCCAAAATTCGCCCATGACCGTGTCCTCCGGCTGGCCGCATTGCAACGATTCATACGGCCCGGTGTACGGTTCCACATCGCTCGCCAAACCGTGCCGGCGGCACAGCTCGGCAAAATGGCCGTAGTAATTCTCGGCGAACAAATCGGCGACCGTCCGGCGCATGTCCCAGAGAAAACGCCGCGTCATCGCCTCATTGTCCACGATGCGCCCGGTGAAGGTCGGCAGGAATTTCACCGGATCATACCCGCGCCGTTGCTTGAACTCGGCGCGGAACCTTTCCGTCCAGTCCTGATTGCCGACCTCGTAGCTGTCAATGAACGAACTGGTGAGCGTTTGGCCGGCCAGCGGCCCGACGTCGTCGAGCACCTTCTGCATGAAGCCCGCCCAATGCGCGTCGAGCGCGGCTTTGCTCAGCTTGTCGCATTCCAGCCCCGTGCCTTCCTTTGGCGCGGGATGATTTTCCATCCCGATAGGCGTGTAGCCGAGGCGCAGGATGATCCAATTGCCCACCGGAACATGCCAGCGGAACCGGCCGTCAGCGGCAAGGTGGCCCGATAGGTCCACAATGCCGTCGCTGGGAATGGCGGCCTCATTGTCACCAAGGGCGGGCGGCGCGTTGACAAACGTGTGGTCCGTGGAGCCTTGAAGCGCGCGGGGAGCCAGGGCTAGGTTACTGGCGTTGACGGGGAACAGGAGCGTGTCATTTTCCGCCACCGTCACCGTGCCGGGTATTCCCGCCAGCGTGTATTCGACGTGCAATTGTTTGACCGACCCGGAGGCCGGATCGCCGCCCAATTGATCGTTGCTGGCAACCAGCGACTTTCGCCCGCTGTGCACCAGGGAAAGGACCTTGGCCGTCACGTCCGCCGAACCGCCGCCGTCCGCTCCGTAAACGGCATGTTTGATTTCCAGCGTCCCCGCCGGCGCTCCGCCCCCCGGCTCTGCCCGGACGGCGGGCGCCTTGAAGGCGAGCACGGCGATGTCGCGATAAAATCCGCGCGTGACCGGCGGTTGCGGCAAAAGGGCATCGAAGACGGCGGGACCTTGGCAGTTGGTTTCGCTCGAAGTGAGGCGCTGCATGGCGTTGGTCACGGTGTTCCACGGGCCGCCGCTGCTGGACCAGCCGGCGCAGTTTTCCACGGAGAGTTTGAAGTCGAGCCGGTTGGCCTCCTGCATGGCAAAACGGAAATCCGCCCGCCACTCGGGGCTCATGAACGGCACGTTGCCGCGCGGGATGCCGCAGTCCAGATTCACCACCGTCGCGCCGCCGAGGCCGATATTTTTCATTTCCTGCAGGTCGGCGGTGATGCCTGGCTGGCTGAGGTTGCCATTCATCCACTGCCACCAAGTGTGCGGCCGGGCGGACTCCGGCGGGTTGAGAAAGCCGGTTTCCAACGAGTCGGCCGGGGCGGTGAACGCGGTGAGACCCAGGCACAGCAGGGCCGAACCGAGGGATAGGCGCAGGGATTGCATCATGTTATTTTTCGCAGTTGTGGTGAGACCGGAATCTCATTTCGAGAGTATGCTTGCTCTGGTCGGGAAAACAATTTGTTTTCCATGGCTTTATGGCTTTCTTAAGCATTGCTTTGCCTTTCCGTTTATAATTGACTGTCTGCTCACTCTTTAGTATGTTCCCGCCATGGCCAGGCCCAAAAGCGAAGACAAGCGGAACGCGATCATGGCGGCGGCAACCCACGTGATCGTCACGCACGGGCTGGGCGCGCCGACGGCACTGATCGCCCAGGAGGCCGGCGTGGCCAACGGTTCGCTATTCACCTACTTCGAGACGAAAACTGACTTGTTCAATCAACTTTTTCTGGAACTGAAAGCCGAAAGCGCGTCCGCCGCCCTGGCGGGGCATCCGGCCGGGACTGAGCTTCGCGAGCAGGTATTCCACATCTGGTCAAATTGGATGGCCTGGGCCGTGGCCCATCCGGAGAAGCGACGCGCCCTGACGCAGCTCGTCGTTTCCGACGAGATCACGCCGACGAACCGCGCCACGGCACACAAAAAAATGGCAGCCGTCGGCGAGTTGCTGGAACGCATTCGCGCCAACGGCCCCCTGCGCAACGCACCCAAGGCGTTCGCCTCGGAAATCATGATCTCCCTGGCGGAAGCGACGATGGATTTCATGATCCGCGATCCATCCAACGCGAAAAAGCACTGCAAAGTCGGATTCGCTGCCCTCTGGCGCGTGGTCGCCTGATTTTTTTTGACGGAATAATGACTGACTAGACACACACCTACGCGGGGAATAGTCCCCCACCAATCAAACGGAAAGAATTATGAATATCGCTGAACACCCATGGCTTGATTTGCTGGCCTATTTATGGGGCGGCGTCTTCCTGGCAAACGCCATCCCCCATTTTGTCGCCGGCATGATGGGCCGGGCGCATCAGAGCCCCTTCGCCAAGCCGCCGGGACAGGGACTCTCTTCGTCAACGGTCAATGTGCTCTGGGGCTTTTTGAATCTCGTCGTGGGCTATGTGCTCGTCTGCCGCGTCGGTGATTTCAGATTGAAGGATACGGGCGACGTGGCGGCATTTGGTGCGGGCGTACTGTTGATTGCGCTGGTCAGTGCGTGGGGGTTCGGTCGGTTCAATGGCGGCAACCGGCCAGGGCGCGAATGAAGACCCCGTTTGCGGGCGTCTTCCGATCCCTGCGGGATTTCAACTATCGAGTGTGGGCCATCGGCGCCTTCGTCTCCAACGTAGGCACCTGGGTGCAGCGGACAGCGCAGGACTGGCTGGTGTTCACCCAACTCACCCATCACGACGCTTCGGCCCTCGGCTGGGTCACGGCGCTGCAATTCTGGCCGCAGCTCCTGTTTCTGCCCTGGACGGGCTATGCCGCCGACCATTTCAACCAGCGCAAGCTCCTGTTCGCCACGCAGGCAGCGATGGGCGGTCTCGCCTTGGCGCTGGGAATCCTCACCGTCACGGGCGTCGTCCAGCTCTGGAACGTTTACGTCTTCGCCTTCTTGTTCGGCAGTGTGGCGGCGTTCGACGTGCCGGTGCGTCAAACCTTCGTCGCGGAATTGGTGGGGGATGAAGGCCTGCACAATGCGGTATCGCTCAATTCCACCTCGTTCAACGCCGCGCGGATGGTCGGTCCGGCCGTCTCCGGCGTGGTCATCGCCGCGACGAGCACCGGTTGGGCCTTTTTGATCAACGGCGCCTCCTTCGTCGCGGTGCTGATCTCGCTGGCGTTCCTGCGCGTCTCCGAGCTGCATCCAAATGCGCGGGCCCACTGCGCCAAGGGCAGCTTCGCCGAGGGGTTGCGTTATGTGCGGGCGCGCGCGGACCTCAAGGCGATCCTGGTCATGCTGTTCTTGATCGGGGCCTTTGGATTCAACTTCCCGATTTTCATCTCGACCATGGCGGTCGGCGTTTTCCATGCCGACGCCCGGTTATACGGCCTGCTGTCGTCGGTCATGGCCATCGGGACGGTGGCGGGCGCCCTGTTCAGTGCGGGCCTGGACAAGCCCCGGTTCGGATTGTTACTGGTTGGCGCCGGCGTTCTCGGGATCGGTTGCTCCCTGGCCGCCATCGCGCCGAGCTGCTGGTTTTTCGCGGCGGCGCTGGTCGTCATCGGCCTGGCCGCCCTGACCTTTATCAGCACCACGAACAGCCTGTCGCAGCTCTCGACCGAACCGGCCATGCGTGGGCGAGTGGTGGCGCTGGGCGCCGGCCTCACACTGGGGGGCATGACCATCGGCGCGCCGATCACCGGCTGGCTGGCCGATCATTGCGGACCGCGCTGGGCGCTCGGCGCCGGCGCGGCGTCGGGCTTTGCCGCCACCCTCGTGGCCGCCTGCGCCATGCTGCGCGAAGGCCGCCGTCCAGACTTGGCAACGATGCCGCCGATGACTTTATCACCCGCCGAATCGAAAGAATTATGAATATGTCTGAATGCACAAAAGATGAGCTACATTTGCCTCGCTTGAAACCGATGTCCATGCCCGGTCCAAAAATTGAAAACCCGGCGGAGTTCAAGGCGGAGGACGTGGATTCCGTTTCCCGCGCTCACCGCGTCTCACGCTCGCGGATCATCATTTTCGTGACCGTGCTCCTTTCCATTTTGCTCGCGGCCAATTGGTTTGTCGGTGCGACGTGGAATCATTTCTGGGGGTTGACCGCTGTGCCGGCGTGGCAAATCATTTTCCCGGGGCTGACCTTGACGTTCGTCGCCACGACGCTTTTGGGACTGCGCCACTCCCACTTCGGACTGCGGCTGGCGTATCGGATTTCCGCAATCTGGATGGGCGTCCTGAATTTCAGTTTTTTCGCAGCTTGCGCGACCTGGATGGTTTCGGCGGCAGCCACGCTCCTGCCCCTTCATTCTGAGCCGAAGGCCATCGCGGAAGCATTTTTTGGCGCGGCCCTGTTCGCCAGCATTTACGGTCTGGTGAACGCGAACCGGCTGCGCGTCACGCGTGCCACCGTGAACCTGCCAAACCTGCCCGCAGCTTGGCAGAGTCGCACTGTCGCGCTCGTGACCGACCTGCATTTGGGCAATGTCCGGGGCGCCCGCTTCGCCCGGCGCGTGGTGGCCCAGCTTGAGAGTTTGCACCCCGACGCCGTCTTCATCAGCGGCGATTTGTTTGACGGAACGGAAGCCAATCCCGATGCGCTGGTCGCACCGTGGAAACACCTGTCCGCCCCGGCTGGAGTCTATTATGTCACCGGCAATCACGAGGAATTCACCGACCGCGCGAAATTCATCCGCGCCGTGCAGCGCACCGGCGTGCGCGTTTTGAATAACGAAAAAGTCGACGTTGACGGATTGCAAATCGTGGGCGTGCATGACCGCGAAACCGCCGATCCGCGACAATTTCGCGCGCTGTTACGCCAGGCGGAACTGGATGGGGGCCGCGCCAGCATCCTGCTCGCGCACGAGCCGTCGAGCCTGGCTATCGCCGAGGAGGCGGGCATTTCCTTGCAGCTTTCCGGCCACACGCACGGCGGACAGATCTGGCCGTGGACGTGGATGGCCGCCCGCGTCCATGGGCGGTTCAACGGCGGATTGAATCGTTTCGGCAAACTGCTGGTTTACACGAGCAGCGGCGCGGGAACTTGGGGCGTGCCCATGCGGGTCGGCACAAAATCCGAAATCGTCTTAATCCGTCTCAAAAGCGGTGAAAGCCCGTCGCCACTCAAAAGCGGTGAAAACCCGTCGCCAGTAAATGAAAGCCAGCCACTTTGAGGAACGTAATTACTGGACCAGAATCCGGTAAAAGCGCGTGGCATTGGTCGCCGCGGCGTCCGAGATTTGCAGCGTGCCGTGCGTGTTATAGTAAATCGTTGTCAGATTCTGCCAAGCCACCGGCGGGACGAGATTGGTGGAATATTGAATCGTATAGGTGGCATTCGTTTGGCCGCCGAATTGGAATTGGATTCCGTTGGCGGTTAGCACGGGGGATTGCAGTTGCGGCACGGCCAGCGGTTCGACTGTGACGGCCAGGTTCGTGGCCACCCCTTGCGGATTGTCATTGTTGTAGGCGGTGAACGTAACGGTGTAATTGCCGGCATTGGTCCACTCATGACTGGCTCCCGAGCCGGTGTTGCTGACGGTCACCCCATCGCCGAAATCCCATTGCACCCAGGAGGCGCGGCCCGTGAACATGCCGGAATAACTTCCTAGTCGGTTCACCAGCAAATTCGTCCAAGCTGAGGCAATGTTGACCGACAAGGGGCCAACCAGATCTGCCGGCACGACTTCATCGCAACCCATGGAGGGTGGATTGTTCCACGGCTCGCCATCCAGATCATAGCCGGACGCAAGGGCAACGCTGCCGGCGCCGATACAAGGCGAGGTGACGGCGAGGTGAAACCAATCCAAGAATTGCGGATCGATATTGACATTGCCTGTGCCACTGGGTAGTGGCGAGGAACAGGAATACGCAAAGCCCCGAGTGGAAAGCGGATAATTGTCGGGCAAGAATGACGTCGCGTCGTAGTTGGCGAGAACGATGCTGTTCAAAACCGACCCAATTCCCGAGCTGAACAAGACGCCGGCCCCCTCGTTGGGAAGCAGGCCGGTATTGTTCACCACGGTGCAATTGACCAGGGTCGAGGAATAAGCGCCGCCACCATAATCTGCCTGGTTTCCAAAGATCAGCGAATTATTGAGGGTTCCATTTGCGATGCCCCCTCCGTAGATGGCACTGTTGTTGGATAGCACACAATTGACAGCTTGACCATTGAGGGACAGCCAATAAATGCCCATGCCAGCGCCGCTTTCACCATAGGCGAACGGGCAATAAATGCCCCCGCCGCTGTCCGACGGCCCCCCCGCAAAATTGCCCGCGAGCGTGGCGCCATTGCACAGGGTAAAGCCATTCAATACCGCTCCATTCGTAATATACGCACATCTCACTGCCTCCGGACCGTTCGTGCTCGTCGGATCCCAGGCGCCCTGAATGGTGGTCACCGCGTAGCCATTAACACTCGTCACCATGATGGGCTGCGTCAGCGCCACCCGGTTCGTCAATGTTCCCGCCACCACCAGCCCGCCATTCGCATAAAGGCCATTGGTCACCAGCACGATATCCCCGCCGGCCGAAACGTTTACGGCATCTTGAATGTTCGTGGCTGCCGTGGCCCAGGTGGAGAATGGCGGAACGGGATTTGCACCCGCGGCGTTCACGGCGTGGATCACCACTTGCACGATGGCGCTGGTAACGGCTCCGTAAGCGTTGGTCACCACCACTTGGTAGGCACCCGCGTCCGCCGGGCCAAAGTCGTTGATGGCGAAGTTGGTGGTGCTCGAGTTGCTATAATGCCCATCAGCTTGAATGGCGACTCCGTTCACGGTCCAGAGGTACGCTGGCGTGGCGCCCGCCGCCAGTACGCCGCCCGTGAGCCCATGCAGTGGCACGCCAACTTGGAAAGCTGGCTGGGTGGCGATCACCGGCTGCGGCTGCCATTCGTCGCAGCCCATGGACGGGGGATTGTTCCAGGACTGGCCGTCTATGTCGGTTCCCGAAACCACGGACTCGTTGCCCGCGCCGATACAAGGCGAGGTTGGCGAGAGATGAATGCCGTCGGCGATGAACTGCGGATCGGCACCGATATTGCCCGCGCCGGCCGGTTGCGGAGCTGAGCAGGAGTAAGTAAACGTGCATTCGTAATAGTTGGTGTTCACACCGGAGGAATTCGCCTCCCCGTTGTCATAGACGATTGAATTGACGAAGCTGGCCCACGCTGCGCCACCACTGTAATCGTAAGTGGTGCTCAATGAGTTGTTTCGTGTGACCGTGCAATTAACGAGGGAGCCGTAATAAACCCCGCCGGCTTCCGTGCCCGCTGAATTTCCCGTAACCGCACAGTTTGTCAGGCTCCCGTAAGCGGTCCCACCGCCCGCAGACAAGGCGAAGTTTGCGGAAATAGAACAATTTTTGAGGCCGCAATTGTACGCGGCGCCGCCGGTGCCGGTGCCCGGATTGCCCACGACGCTATTGGTCGCCAGCACGCAATCAATCAATTTCAGCCCGAAGGCCCCGCCGCCGTATGTGGCGGCTGAATTACCCAGGATGACGCAGTTTGCCGCCAGCGACGTGGCTGTGCCGATGATTCCGCCTCCGGACCCGGCGCTGACGCTGGCCACGGCACGGGTCGCTCCGCCCAGCACCGTAAACCCGCTCAACATCGCATTATTGGTCATCCACACACAGCGAATGGCCCCGGGGCCATTGATCGAAGCGGTATCCCACGCACCTTGGATCACGGTGGTGCTGGCGCCGTTGACGCTTTGCACCAGAATTGCCTTGTTCACCGTAACCCGGTTGGTGATGACGCCGTCCATCGAAATGCCGCCCGTGGCATAGACCCCGTTCGTCACCAACACAATGTCGCCCGCCGCCGCGGCCGCAATGGCAGTCTGAATGTTCGTGGCCGCGGTGCCCCAAGTCAGATACGGCGACACCGGGTTGGTACTGTCCAAAGCCACGCAATGCATCACCACTTGGGCCACCGCGCTGGTCACCACGCCGAACGAGTTGCTCACCACCAACTGATACGCGCCCGCGTCGGCGTACGTCAGGGCTGTTTCCGTGAGAATGGCGGTTTGACTGGCGGTGAATGGGCCGCTGCCCGGCACGGGAATTCCATTCTCGATCCACCAATAGCTTAATTGGCCGGCCCCGGTGATGGCGGCGCTGATCACGATTCCCCCAGGACTGTTGCCGAATTGGATGACCGGGGTGCCCGCCACCGGAGCGATTGGCGCCTCACTGCAGCCGATCGCGGGCGGCTGGTTCCAAGGCTGGCCGTCAATGTCTGTGCTGGCGCCGAGATTGGTGCCGGCTCCGACGCAGGGCGAACTGGCAAAAAGATGCACGCTATCCACGAATAGCTGCGGCGGATTGGTGATGTTGCCGACTCCGACGGAGGGCAGTGGATACGTACAGCAATAGGATGCCGGACCTGAGGCGTAGATGTTAGATCCGTTAGGGCTGGAATTGTAATAAACGATGCAGTTGGTAAGCCCCGGCGAGTAGAAAATCCCGCCGCCCACTTCGGAGATATTACCGATCACAGTGCAGTTATTGAGAACACTGTAAGCAGTTCCGCCGCCGCCGTTGTCGCCCCAGTTGCCAAAAACAGCGCAGTTTCTCAAGGTTCCAGAATAAGCGCCACCACCTTCGCCCTCGGTGAAGTTGGAGCAAATGATACAATTGGCCACCATCGCGTTCGAGCCGGCGCACCAGACCCCTCCGCCGTTCTCGTTGCCATTCGAGATGTTCACGCCTTCAAGGGTGAAGCCCACCAATGCCGCGCCATTCGTCAGCCACGCGCACCGCGTCGCCGGAGCGCCGTTCGTTCGATTCCCGCCCTGAATGGTCGTCACCCACGGGCCGTTGACACTTTGGACCATCAGAGCTTGGGTCAGGGCCACCCGGTTGGACTGAATTCTATCCATCACCACGCCGCCAAACGCATACAGGCCGTTGGTGACCAGGATGACGTCGCCGGCCGCGGCAATGTTGATCGCGTCCTGGATATTCGTGGCGGCGGAAGTCCAACCGGAGTACGGCGGCAGCGCCGCGCCGCCCCGGGCCACGCAATGGGCTGAAACTTGCGCGATGACGCTGGTGGCCATGCCGGCGAAGTTGCTCACCACCACCTGATATCCACCGGCATCGCTCAAGGCAAAATTGTTGATAAGCAAAGTCGTGGTGGCGACAGCGCTGTGATTTCCATCCGCTTGGACGGGCGCCCCGTCCTTGGTCCACCAGCACGTGAAAGGCGGTTGGCCCCCCACAGCCACGCCAATGGCCACCCCGCCCGTCAACGGGAATTGGGTCGCGGGCGCCATGAGGACGGCCGGAGCCGGAGACCATTCCGCGCAACCGATGGACGGGGGATTGGACCACGCGTTGCCAAAGATATCGGTTCCATTCGGAACGCCGACGCCGGCCCCAATACAGGGCGAGTTGGTGGCCAAGTGAGCGCCATCCGCGAGCAATTGAGGGGCACTGGTGATATTCGCCACGCCAGCCAGAGCCGGGGTGGTGCAGCAGTGGGAATACGCCGAACCGCTGACACCATAACTATTGGCGGGGCCGTTGAAATAGATGATGCAGTTGGTCATGGCCAAGGGACTGAACACGCCATAATTGGCATTGCTGACGATGGTGCAATCATTCAGCACAGTTCCGTAAGCCGCGCCGCCCGTTCCGGCCGTCGCATTGCTGATGATCAGGCTGGCGGAAAGCGAGCCCCGATACACACCGCTCCCATAAGCGTACGCCGTGTTCGAAACGACCACACAGTTTTCCACGAAGGCATTGGACGATGCGCACCAAACGCCGCCGCCACTCTCCAAGCCCACCGAGTCGCCGCTGTTCTGGGTCGCCCCGGCGGTCAAGGTGAATCCCGCCAGCGTGGCGCCATTGGTCAGCCACGCGCAGCGGACCGCCGCGCTTCCGTTGGTTGCCCCCGCGCCAAGAATGGTGGTCACCCGCGGTCCGTTCACGCTTTGCACGGTAATCGCATTGGTCAGCGCCACCCGGTTGGTCAGGTTGCCTTCCATCGCCAAGCCACCGTAAGCATACACGCCGTTCGTCACCAGCACCGTGTCGCCGGGCGTTGTGAAGTTGATGGCGTCCTCAATGTTGGTGGCCGCGGTCGCCCACGAGGTAAACGGTGCCGCCGGGGTCGAATTGGCCGCGCTCACGTAATACACCGTGGCCGTGGCCCGAAAGAGAAACGAGCACAGACAGAAGACCAGAAGCAGGCAAATGCGGTTTGCTTTCATAAATTTGATCTGACTGTTAAAAATTAGACCTCCGCCTCACCCGCGATTCAAGCATAATCCATCTTTATCCGGGGATTACGGGTGTGGGACAAAATCCTTCTCGAGTGTCCAATGCTGGAATGGCTGAGCATATCCCAATGTGGCGGACCGCGGCTGTGTCGAAGACCAGCCGCAGCAAGGTGGCCAGCCAGAAAACCTGCCGGGTGGCGCGGGCCATTGAATTGCGAACCTCGCTGCGGCCGGCTTTCAGCACAGCCGCGGTCCGGCCTCAGCTTGTATATGTGTTTTCTAAATAAACGACCCTCGTTTTTAAGGCCTTTTCAGTTTCGTCCTGGATTTTGTCTCACGCCCCGCGCACATCCGCCGTTACCCCCTGCTTTCAGCCCCGCAAACCGGTCTTGAATTTCCGGCGGAAGAGCCAGGCGGCCAAGACCGTCAAAAACACGGCGCACAGCACCAGCTTGAGCAGGACGAAGCCCCACGGACCGTCGCCGCCGCCCGATTGCAGGTTCCGCGCGGTGTTGGCGAACCAGTAGGTCGGCATCAGCGGTGTAATATGGTCGCGCAAAAATTCCGGCAGTTGACTCGGCGGAAACGCGCAGCCGCCGACCAGACCCAGCGCCATGGCGGCGATGTTGTTCAGCACCCCCGCGCGCCGTTCGTCCGGCACGAGCGCCACCAACACGGCAAACAGCGCGGCGACAAAACAACTGTAGCCCGCGACCAAGGCGGCCAGCGCCAGCGGATTTTGCCAGTGAATTTGAAACACCAGCCCGCCGCCGCCGAGCATCACGGCGCTGCAAATGAGCAGCATCACCACGGCGAACACGA
The DNA here is from genome assembly GCA_964532525.1 of uncultured Bifidobacteriaceae bacterium. Taxonomy (GTDB): domain Bacteria; phylum Verrucomicrobiota; class Verrucomicrobiia; order Limisphaerales; family UBA11358; genus UBA11358. The sequence continues at coordinate 84,555 of CAZHIM010000009.1, read as the reverse complement.
TCTTGCCGAGGATGAACGGCCAGAGCTGCTGGTGCATCGTCTGGTAGCGCTCGAATGTGCGCTTGCGCAATTCGCGATGCAGGTCGGTCATGCCGTTCTGCCCGAGAAACAGCAGAAACATGCCGGACATGCCGAGCAGCAGATAGCTGAACAGACCGGTCATATCCGATTGCCGGTTGCCGCCGGCCGAACTGGCCGCCGGGTGGCCGCCCACGGCATTGTTCGTTGCGTCGGCGGGCTCCTCTTTTTCGTAGCCGACGAGCGGCGGGTTGATGAATTGCTTGACCGATTTCAATTTGTCGCCGGCCTGATCTATCAGGATGGACACCCGGTGATAATCTGCCTTGCCTTCGAATACCGGCTGCCAGTCCGGGAAGGCGGAATGGAAATTGCGGGAAACCTCATTCAAAGCCGTCACCACGGCGCCCAGCAATTCTTCCAGCATGGCGGGATTGATCGCCTCCGCGGGGTTTTTGATCAATTCCAGGCTCACCGGCTCGCGGCCGGTGAAATAATTGCGCATGAAGTTGGTCTCAATGATGAGCACCGCGCTGATTTTGTTGGCATTGACCAGCTTCAGCGCGTCGGCGCGCTCCATGAATACCGGATCGAGATACTTGGCGCCCTGGCCCTGGTTCACCGCGCCGCGCAAAAAATCGCTCAACACCGACTGGTCCTCATCCACCACGGCGAAGCGGATGCGGCCCAGCGCGCCGCCTTCGGAGCTGCCGCCGAACACCAGACCGAGCAGCGCGGTCATCGCCAGCGGCACAATGAGGTTGATCAGCCACGGCAGCGGATTGCGCCAGGCGCGGCGCAGGTCTTTGGCGAGCAGGATGCGAAGCATGGTTTCGCGCCGGCTTTCATTCCCGCAATTCGCGGCCGGTGAGCTGCAAAAAGACGTCGTTCAAGCTCGGACGTTTCAGCGTGACATTTTCCACGTGCACGGGCAGGCCAAGCAGTTCTTTCAGGCAATCAGCCGGGTCGCGCACGCCGATGGCGGCGACGACCAGTTGCTTTTCCGATTTTTGAATCACGCGAAAACGCTCGCGAAACCCGGCCCAAGTGTCGGGCGAAGCATTCTTGAAATCCGCCTCCAGCGCGAACAACCGGTCGCCGCCGAGACGGTCCTGCAATTCGGCCAGCGTGCCTTCGGCGAGCAGCCGTCCGTGGTCAATGATGCCGATGCGCTGGCAAAGCGTTTCCGCTTCTTCCAGATAATGGGTCGTGTAGAGAATGGCGGTGCCGGCGGCGCGGAGATTGCGGATGAATTCGAGGATGTTCAGGCGCGCCTGCGGATCAATGCCCACGGTGGGCTCGTCCAGCAGGAGCAATTGCGGATGGTGCAGGAGCGCGCAGCCGAGATTGATGCGGCGTTTCATGCCGCCGGAATAGGTCTTCACGGCGTCCTCCGCGCGGTCGGTGAGGGTGAGGGCCGCGAGCAATTCCGCGGTGCGGGCCCGGGCGTCGCCGGCGCTCAAGCCGGCCATGCGGCCCCAGAATTCCAGGTTTTCGCGCCCGGTCAACTCCTCGTAAATCGCGAGTTCCTGCGGCACCACGCCCATGATGCGCTTGGCCTTTTGCGGATCGGACCAAAACGGCGTGCCGGCCACGGAGACCTCGCCGGCGTCGGGCTTGAGCAGGCCGGAGATCATGGAGATGGTGGTGGTTTTGCCGGCGCCGTTGGGGCCGAGCAGACCGTAAATTTCGCCGGGCCGGACCTCGAAGCTGACCGTCTCCACCGCGCGAATGGCGCCGAAGGATTTCGTGAGACGCTCGACGGACAGCATGCTCATGCTGCGATTGTAAGGGACCATGAAGATTTTTCAAGACAAGATTAGGTGTCATTTAAGAACTCTTTCCCGAATAAGTTTGTGCATTGAACCTTCGAACCGCAAAAGAAACATTCAACGCCCAATATCGAAGGAGCTCGCGCTGCCGCCTTCGTTCAGGGTTGGAAGTTGAATGTTGAATGTTTTCTGGGTTCACGGTGAGGCGCCCCGGACGGAAGCGTTTGCTTTATTCACTTGCGTTGTTTTCGCGCCGAGTATTGTATGGCGCCGCCAAAGTGAGCCCGAACAACCACCCCAACGACTCCCCCACCCCGGCGGTGCCGGCACGCGGCTGGACCGGCTTTTGCGGGCGCATCGCCTCCCCTGTCCGCGGCTGGAGGCTGGTCGCGGGCGTGGCGCTTCTCTTTGCGCTCGTGCTGGCGGTTTACCGGCCGATTTTGCCGGGAAACTTTTTGCTGGACGACTGGCGGTTGATTGAGACGGACAACCCGCTGGTGACCGGCGAACTGACGCCATTCAACCTGTGGTTTCAGACGGATTTCACCCTTTCAACGCTGGGCCTCTGGCTGCAATACCTGGCCTGGGGGCATTCACCGGGGTGGTACCATGCCGTCAATCTGCTGCTGCACGGCGCGAGTGCGCTACTCTTCTGGCGCGTGCTGGCGAAACTGCGGGTTCCCGGGGCGTGGCTGGCGGCGGCGTTGTACGCGGTGCATCCCGTCTGCGTGAATTCCGTGGCACGAATTGCGGAAATCAAGAACACGCTGTCCCTGCCCTTCTTTCTGCTGGGTTTCCTGGCGTATCTGCACTACGAAGCACTGGCATTGTATCCGGACCAGGCTTCCGGCGGTGGGCCGGCGGCGCGCAGGCGGGCCACCGGGTGGTACGTGGCGGCGCTGCTGGCCTTCGTGGCGGCGCTCCTGGCCAAGACCTCGACAGTCATGCTGCCGGTGGTCTTGCTGGCGTGCGCGGCCTGGCGGCGCGGGCGGATCGGGCGCAAAGACTGGCTGCACACGGCGCCTTTTTTTGCGCTGGCGGCGGGGTTTGGTCTGATGTCCGTGTGGTTTCAAAGGCATCAGGCGATGTTTTCCGCCGGCGTCACGCTGGCGCCCCAAAGCCTCCCGGAGCGCCTGGCGGTGGCCGGGCACGTGCTGGGATTTTACCTCACCAAGGCCCTGCTGCCGTTCCACCTCTACCTGGTTTATCCGCACTGGAAGCCGGACCCGGGCGCGTTCACCACCTATCTGCCGCCGCTGATCCTCTGCGCAGTGGCGGCGGTTTGCTGGCGGTACCGGCGAAGCTGGGGACGCCATCTGCTGTTTGGGCTGGGCTGCTTCGTCATCCTGCTGTTCCCGGCGCTGGGATTTTTTGATTCGCAATTCCAGGCCACCTGGCAGGTCTCCGATCACTTGCAATACTTGCCGCTGCTGGCGCCGGTGGCGCTGGTGGCGGCGGCCTTGGGCGGATGGCTCAACCGGAATCTGTTTCCACCCGTGGCGGCGGCGCTGTTGCTGGGCGTGTCGGTGCTGGCCTTTGAACGAAGCTCCGTGTTTACGGGCGAAGAGAAGCTGATGCGGGATTCCCTGGCCAAAAACCCGGACGACGCATTTTGCCGCAATGACCTGGGGGTGATTTTGGCGCGGCGCCACGAACTGGCGGCGGCCCAAGACGAATTTGAGACCGCGTACCGGCTCGCGCCAACGGATCCGCGAACGCTCACCAACCTCGGCCACATGCTCGCGCTCGACGGGCGACTGGCGGAGGCAGAGGCGGATTACCGCGCGGCGCTGGCCATCCAGCCCACGGACGACAATGCGCACAAACGGTTCGCCGAACTGCTCAGCCGCGAGGGCCGCACCGCGGAGGCGATCATTCATTACCGGGCGGGGCTGGCGTACAAACCCGACACGCAAACCCGCCTGAGCCTGGCGGGACTTGACCATCAAACCGGCGACGGCCACGACGCCATCGCGCAATACCGTGCCGTCCTGCGGGCGGATCCCGACAATCTCGAAGCCTTGAACAACTTGGCGTGGCTGCTGGCGACGTTTGGCGATGGCCAGGAACGGAACGGGCCGGAAGCCGTGCGGTACGCCGAACGGGCGTGTACGCTGACAAATTTCAAGCAGGCCAAACTGACCGGCACGCTGGCGGCCGCCTATGCCGAAGCGGGACGGTTTCCGGACGCGGTAGCCATCGGCCGCACCACGGTGAAGCTGGCGACCGACGCGGGGGATGCCCGAACGGCGGCGATCGGCCGGCAGCTTCTCGACCTGTATCTAAACAACCAGCCATTTCACGAACCGCTGGTGCGGAGCGTCGGGCACCCGTGACCGGCGGGTTCCGAAGCCGGCTCGCGACCCCATTTTTTTGAAGTGCGCGGACATGTCCGCGCTTTAAAACTGGGCGACATGTCGCCCAGTTCCAAAGCGGCGACATCTCGCCGCACTCCATGACGCCCCACGCAATTGCGATGCGCCCGGCAAGCCCGTTCGCGTCATGGACTGCGCCGGCAAAGCGCCAGCGGCGACGGCGCTTTTGCACGCACACATGAGCCGCGAGCTTTTGAAAACCGTTGCCCGCACGAAAGCGGAGTGGCGCTCCATTGCTGGACCCGCCCCCGGACCGCGGCTGTGTCGCAGACCAGCCGCAGCAGCTTCGCAGGAATGACCGTGTCCGAAATACTCAACACGGCTGGAGGACCCGACGTGCTGCGGCTGATCCGGCGCCGCGCCGGACACAGCCGCAGTCCATTGCAGGGGCGGCGGACGAAATCCGGGCGTCCGGGCCAGGGGAGCCGGAAGTTTTGGGTTCGTTTCGCGGGCAAAAAAACCATCCAAATTGAACGAAGCCATTGCATTTGAGTAAGATCCGCAGGAATTGCTTTGGGTTCGTTTCGTAATTTTCATGATTCAAGGTTAGCCGCTAACGCGAAATGCGATTTTTTTACGATTTTTGGTTAGCCGCTAACCCTCCTTCGCTAAAGCTACGGAGGGCAGCGGCGGGGCGGGGGGTCTGGAATTGCATTTAAAGACAAGGCGTGACGCGAATTGCGCCAATTCTCGCGAATTTTTGGAGTGGGGCCAACGCGACGGAAAAGGTGGGGACGGAGGGGCTTACGACAGGTTTTGCCCGCGGAAAGGGAGAGGAATCCGCCCTTGTTTTGCGGCAAAAACGACAGAATACGCTGGCGTGAAGGCCCGTCTGCTCTACCATCACGACGCAGAGCGGGCAACCGGAGTTGCCGGGCGGTTGGTCCCTGATTCCCGCGACAGAAAGCTCGATGAAAGGTCAGTGTGCGAAAAGTCAGAACTGCCCCCCGCACCTGGATGCCAGCGCACGGGAAACCGGGCGGAGCCGACGCGGAAACCAAAAGCCAAAATAATCATGCCAAGAAAACGAACCGAACCCAGGCTCCCTTCCCGTTTGGGAATCTCCAAGGGTGCCAATGTTCTGCTTCATCAATGGATGAAAACGTCCAGTTCAATTGACCCCAAGACCGATGCCGATGAAAAACAAACCAATCTATGGGTTGACCCCTTTACTTAAACTAAGGCCTGCCCCCTTGTCCACTACGGCCTGACACTTTGCCTTGACCCCTTGCCCGCCACTTTCGTGCGGGCAGGGGCGGGAAGCTCGCGAGAACAGACCCTTAAAGTCTGTCTGCCGCAAATTCGTTCACTTAGCCACGAACACCATTGATGGCGGCAATAATACCATCCTTTTCTTGTTGTTCAAAATTCCACCAGTTTGTGCTCCAAACGCGGTGAATCCGCCAGCCGAGTTTTTCCAAAACTCGTTGCCTTGCGCGGTCACGAGTTCGTGCGACAAGAGAACTGTGGTAGGCTGCGCCATCGCATTCGATAGCGAGAAGATTTTTACCACGCTCTTTGATAACGATGTCGAGCCGGAATTGGCCAGCACCGTATTGGCATTCGATCTCGTATCCTTCGTTCTCCAAAAATTCAACGACCTGTTCCTCAAATGGCGACTCACAATGGACAATGTTGGAAACGCCGTCGTTTCTCCGCTCGAATTTTCTACTGCCGATTCCGAACGTGCGAGCTTGGTTTGAATTTTCCAATTCGGTAAGAAAATCTTTCAGGCAGTTAAAGCCCCGGCTTTGTGCGCTTGTTGCCAAAAGGTCGGCAACTTTCAACGAGGTGACTATTGTCATGCCGTTGCGCGAGCGAGTGATGGCGACATTCAGACGACGCTCGCCCCCGCTTTTGTTCAACGGGCCAAGGACGGATGCATTAAATTGCCCCGCAGCATTTTTCCCGTAGGTCAGGCTCAAAATGATTCGATCCATTTCATCGCCTTGCACGGTTTCCAGATTCCTCAGAAAGAATTTTGATTCGTCACAGCAAAAGGTGCGGATTCTCTCAGGAGCATCAAACAGGAGTTCGTCAATAAGGTCCATCTGTGAAATGTTCATGGTGACGACACCGAGGGATTTTTCAGGATGCTCCCGGATATGAAGTTCAATGAGCTTGACGACCTCTTTAGCTTCTGCAGGATTATTCCGCTGCCCGGATTCAGAATAAATTGCATTGGGTATGTAATGCAACCGGCGACCGATGCCGGTGACGTGTGCTGGTGGATACATTTCCAGCTTGCCGCCATAAAACCAGTCGTTTGAAAATCGAATAAGGTCGGGCGTTTCGCTCCGATAATGAGACATTAACATCACTTGCGTTTTGTCTTCCTCAAATACGCCGACAAATTCTTCCAGTAAACTTTCACTGACCCCAAAATCTTCCGCCTCTGCTTCGGGAGTGGCGAAGCCCGCAAAGAAATCTGTCGGCGGGAGCTGGTTTTTGTCACCAACGATGATGACCTGTTTGCCAAAGGACATGGACAACAAACCATCCAGCACGCGGATTTGTGACGCTTCGTCGAAAATTACTAGGTCAAATGGGACGCCATATTCCTCAAAAACCTTCGAGTCAATGAGGTTAGCTAAGGAAGTGGGACTCATCAGCCAGCAAGGTTTCGCCGCGAGAAGGTAATCCAAATGTGCGTTAGCCAATTCACGCACCGTGCCCCGAATCCGTTGCATACCAGACAACCGCCGGAGCGCAGATTCACTGTGCGCCGCCTCATTCGCAGCAATATCCATTTTTTCGCGCAGATTGGCTTTCATGTGGTCAATGACCCACGATGCAAGCTTTTCATCCTGTTCTGCGAACGCTTTGAGCGTTTGCTTAAACTCAAATCCGTGAGGCCTTGCAATCGGATCGCACAATCGCAACAAATTAAAACAAAACAACCGCTGCGCTTGCTGTGGCTTTACTGTGCTGTCGAGAATTCTCTTCCAAAGTGCCTTGATTTCAGGGAACGCCGAAATCTTTGCCTGCCAGCGCTTCTTTTCCAGCCACAACGAACGCCGGGGCAGCTCACCCAAAACTTCCGCAACCAGAGCCGTGAGCGAATCATAATCACAGAGATTCGCAGTGCAGTCCTCAAAAAGACTTTCCAATTCCAGTCGGTCACGCTTCATTTCGGTTTGATGGCTTTGCAAACGATCCCGCAGCTTCAACCAAAGCAGACTGTCAATGTCCAGTTTCTGCTGGCCGCGCAGGCACTCAAACGAATCCCGCCATGCAATGATTTCGTGCAACCATTCCCAATCTGGTGATGACTGATTGTTTGGCAAAAGCTCTAAGTACTTTGGCAACGGTGCGAGTTGTTCTTGGCAGTCGGCAAACTCTTTTTGCGCGGCAAATGCAGCTAGGACGGAATTAGTCCGCGAGCCCTCTAACTTTTCATAGTTTTGAAGGAATTTTTGGATGCGCTGTTTTGAGGCGGCATAGAATTTCGCGGCTTCTTCCAAGTCGTCCGATTGCTGGCCGTCTGGCAAAGCCAGCGTGTCCAGTTCCGTAAGCACGGATTGCACACTGGCAAGAATATTCGCGTTGACCGATTCCCAAAATGTCTGCCAATGGACATTGTCCACCTCGAACAAATCGTTGCGTTCACGCACCTGCTCAACAAGGGCGGCAACTTTTTCCAGTGACTGGACTTCTTCGCGGGAAAGATAGCTTTCAGCGTGATCAAACTTCTCATGCGCAACCGCAAGATACGCTGAAGTCAATTGTTTCAGAATAACGTGCGTTTCTGCGGCTGTCCGTAGCGAACCCACGGTGCGGAATGTCGCGACGGCGTGAAGCGTAACTTCATGCCACTGTTTGAATCCGTGCGTGGGTATGGCTGGGAAAACCTGCCGGAGTGCATATTTGCATTTGCGGTCATTGACAAAATGCAGGCAATAGCTAACAAGATTAAAACCATGTTCTGCCTTTGCCTCAATGTGTCCCCAATGCGTTTTCGCTACGCTCTCCAGCGCGACGAAGTGCAGAGGTAACGGGGAATCTTTGGCGTGCGTAGCACACGCTTGAAAGTGTGCCTTCCATCCGGCCACCGAGAGAACCGGCGTTGTGTCTTGTTTCCACCATTTGCGCGGAATTGTTGTTCCTAGAGACGCTATGGACAAGACGGCTTGCAGTTGCGCGCGACGGGTTTTAATGAGTGGCGAATAAACCAAGCCGATTTGATCACAAAGCCGACGATAGTTTTTTTGGCCGGCTTCAATTTCACTGTGCCGGTCAGCGTGATTGTATACCCGTCTCGATAAATCTTGCCACGACTCGGCGCTTTCAGCAGCAAGCAACAGTTCCGCCTCGCGTTTTGCATCTGCCGCATAAATTTCGTCAAGCGGGACAGGATGGCGGGCGGCAATAATTTCATCACGGCGTTGCCACTGTGAATTTAAGTATTCCAGATCCTTCAAGCTGACTTGATTGTTTCCAATCAATTTTGGATGACAGGCTGGCTTGTCCAAAACCGTCGTGACCAGCGCGAGAATATCCGCCACCTGAGCATCAGCGTTAAGCGCAAGTTCAATTCCCACGGATGCCGCCCATTCTCTTACAACATGAAGCGATTCAACCTGCGCCAAGATTCTCGGCACCAGCGTTTGCAATTCATTTGTGGCGTTTGGATTGTTATCAAAATTCTCTACGCAAACTTTATTCCAGACATTTTTGTTGTCCGTCAATACAGAGGCAAGGTCAGGCCATTCGCCGAGGCAGCCAAGCAGCTTGGTGAGCCGCTCTTTGGAAAGTGACTGCCAATTTGAAATTGGAACGTTCGGAACATTTTTCAATTCTTTCCGCAATTGAATCATACCCGCCAACGCTTCGCGTTTCGTGACCTGCAATGACGGATGAGCGATAGCGCGCCCGAACTTCACACGTTCATTGAGTGTCTTTCGCGCGTCCTGCAATTGAGTTAGCGGGTAAACACGCCCATTACCTACGATTTGGAATTTGCTCGTTGCCTGTTTCAGAAATTCCCGCTTGTCCAAATCTTCATCGTGAAGGTTCAGCATTGCCGGTTTAAGGCCAATATCCGATAAGCGTTCTTCAACTTGGACAATGGCAGCTTTTTTGTCGCACACGAGCAACACGTTTCGCCCATGATAAAGAGCGTTGCTGATAATGTTCGCTATGGTCTGTGATTTGCCAGTGCCGGGAGGTCCTTCAACTTGCAGGCAATGTCCGTTATGTGAGAGTTGAACGACTCGCAATTGGCTGTCATCGCAGGGCAATGCCAGCCCAAGTTCCTCCAATCCGTCGTCGCTGATTTCCCCGAGATCAATCGCTTCGATTTTGTTCCCGGAAACTTTCGCTTGAACAACCGGATTTTTGGCGAGTGCCTGTCGGAGAGACGGCTCAGTCAAACGATTCTGGACAACCATTTGCTGACTGCTGAAAAGCCCGACGTAGCTATCGCTTGTCACTTGCGATGCACGATTTCCTAATTGCGCTCGGATCCAATTCGTTGCTTGAACCGGGTTATCCATCACGGAGTCGGGAATCGCAATCGCCATTCCCTGAAGATGTGCCTGTAACACTGGATTGAATTGCCAAGCCTCGTCTTCAGCAACGACTGCTTTGATGTTATCACCACTGGTCTGAAGCGAAGTGCGTTTGAGGCAAACAGGAAAAAGTTGTTTGCGTTGTTTTCCATCCGTCCCGCCCGCAACAATCATTTCAACCGAGCCTGAACAAACGAAGGCACAGCGCTCGCCACGCTCACGAATTCGGGTCTGATAATTTTTGTGAAGATTGCGAGCAATTGGATCGGACATCGTGCCGATTATCAACGTGCCGCCATTGGCGAGAGATCCAAACTCATCCGGCTGCAAAAGCCGAAACCGCTTTACTGGCATTTTGACCAGTGGATTAGTTAAACCCTGTGCTGTGGACTGCTTGAGCCACTTTTCCAAATATTCGGCGAATGTAGGCATTGCGACTATTCTGCGTGTGGAAGCGAAGTGTGCGCCGGAAATCTCTCAGCGTCAATTCCGCCTGTGGGTGCGGAAATCAAGAAGGCGCGTTCAGAAAGGTGTCATCCCATAGATTTGCACGAAAAAAGCGGGTCATCAACGAAACGGCTGGCAAGGTCCTCATCGCTCGCGCCCTCGTTTTTCTTGGAACTAAAAGCGATGGGTTACCCATAGTTTGGGCCGCCTTTTGGCACAAGTTGCTTCCTTTCAGGCGTTTTCACGTCTTGTTCCTTCCGGCTGCGACAGTCGGGCTAAGCCCCATTTAGGTCTGCGCCGCCGAATTTCGAAGCTAAATTTTCCTTTTCATCAACACCTTACGCCTTTCCCGTTAGCGGCTAACTTTGTGAATCCGCAGACCCTGCTAAACTCGCCCTGGCTGGGAAACCGCCCCCGCCACGATGAGCCATCACGACTCAACAGAGATTGGCAACCGACCGTCGCCCGGATCGGCTGCCCTTCCCCGTAGAGGCGAACTGGTGTTCGCCTCCATCTTTCCAATATTGCCAAGCAGTCATGCCCTTCCCACCGATTCTGGGACATCCCAAATCCCTGCCGAAATCGGCTTACTTTCACGTTATCGTTGTCAAAGTCAGCATTTTCCCAAGCCGTTGAAATTCAAACACATCGTTCAAATGGCTCCGACCTAATCAAACCTAATCAAACCAAAAAAATCAAAGGAGCCATAGTTTGGGACGATTTTCGGCAAAAGTTGCTTCCTTACAGGCATTTTCGCGTCCCGTCCCTTCTAGTTACGATAGTCGGGCTAAGCTCCAATTAGCTCTGTGCCGCCGAATCTCGAAGCTAAATTTCCCTATCCATCAACACCTTACGTCGTTCCCGTTAGCGGCTAACTTTGTGAATCCTGCGACCCTGCTAAAATCGTTCTGGCTGGGAAACCGCACGGGGGAAAAGGCTAAATTCTAAAGGCTGAAGGCTAAAAAATGGTCTGCGGGTACATGACAGTTTTAAGGAACATCAAGTCCGTATCGCCGATTTCCAAATCGGCAGACCGTCGCCAGCTCGCGGGTGTTGGAAATAGAGGTGGCCCGCGGGTTGGAAACCCGCGATACAGCAGACTTGGAAGTCTGCGCTACGAGTTTTTGTCCTTTTCAGCCTACATCTTTCAGCCTTTGGCATTTCCCGCTGCACGCCCCAAAAAAACCGCGATTTCCTTCGCCAAAATCTGCGAAAACCCCAGCAAAACCCCACATCGTCAACCTTCGTAAACCCTAAAATTTTTTTCGTCGCCCGCCCGCCCCTCCCAGGCCAGCCGGCCACCCGCAACGCGGACGAAATTCTCATCCCGTCGATCCTCAATCCTCGCCCCCAACCCCGCCCCGCCCAGGCCTGCCACCAATCCATCCCGGCAATGGGGAGCAGCGGCGGCGCGGCGGAATTGCGCGGGGCGTCATGGACTGCGGCGGGAAGCTGAAGCGCCACGCCGCTTTCGTGCGGGCGAAGGTCCTCGAAAGCTCGCGGCTCGCGCGTGCGGACGAAAGCGCCGTCGCCGCTACGCTCTGCCGGCGCACTCCATGACGCGAAAGGACTTGCGGAACGCGTCGGAACTGCGCGGGGCGTCATGGAGAGTGCGGCGGGAAGCAAAGCGCCAAGCCGCTATGCTGCCGGGTGCACATAAAAAAAGCCGCTCCGGACGGCCGGAGCGGCTGGGTGATTGATTCCTTGGCTGAGCCCTTCCGGGCACAGCCACCGGAATTACTTCTTCTTCGCGGGCTTGGCCGCCTTCGCCGCCTTGGCGGGCTTGGCCGCCGTCTTCGCGGCGCGCTTTTCCTCAATGGCCGCCTGGGCCGCCGCGAGGCGCGCGACGGGCACGCGGTAGGGCGAGCAGCTCACGTAGGTGAGGCCGGCGCGATGGCAGAACTTCACGGAATCCGGGTCGCCGCCGTGTTCGCCGCAAATGCCCAGCTTGATGCCAGGGCGGGTCTGGTTGCCCTTGGCCGCCGCGATCTTGATGAGCTGGCCCACGCCAGTCTGGTCAATGGAGGCAAACGGGTTCTTCTTGATGATCTCGTTTTCCGTGTAGGCGCCGAGGAACGAGCCGGAGTCGTCGCGGCTCATGCCCAGGCAGGTCTGGGTGAGGTCGTTGGTGCCGAAGCTGAAGAACTCGGCCGTCTGGGCGATCTCATCCGCCGTCAGGGCGCCGCGGGGCACTTCGATCATGGTGCCGACATGGTAGCTGAGCTTGACCTTCTGCTCTTCCTGGACCTGCTTGGCCACCTCGTGAACGATGGCCACCTGGAGATCGAGCTCCTTCTTGAAGCCCACGAGCGGGATCATGATTTCCGGCTGGCACTTGATCTTTTCCTGGATGCACTTGGCGGCGGCCTCGAAGACGGCGCGCGATTGCATGCGGGTGATTTCGGGATACTTGATGCCGAGGCGGCAGCCGCGGAAACCGAGCATGGGGTTGAACTCGTGCAGTTCCTGCACGCGGAACATGATTTTCTCCACCGGAATGTTGAGCTTCTTGGCCAAGTCGAGCTGCTGCTCCTTGGCGTGGGGCAGGAACTCGTGCAGCGGCGGATCGAGGAACCGGATCGTGGCCGGGAGACCCCCGAGGGCCTTGAAGATGCCGTAGAAGTCATCGCGCTGATACGGCAGGAGCTTGGCGAGCGCGGCTTCGCGGGCCGGCAGATTGTCGGCGAGAATCATCTCGCGCATGGCGTCAATCCGGTTGCCCTCGAAGAACATGTGCTCGGTGCGGGTCAGGCCGATGCCGCTGGCGCCGAACGCGACCGCATTGGCGGCCTGCTCGGGCGTGTCGGCGTTGGTGCGGACCTGCAACCGGGTGAACTGCGAGCACCACTTCATGAGCTGGCTGTAGTTCTTGAACTTCTCGGTGGCCTGCGCCGCCTTGTCATCGTTCAGGAGGCCGGCGATGATTTCGGACGGAGCCGACTTGATCTGGCCGGCGTAAACGGCGCCCAAGGTGCCGTCAATCGAGATGTAATCGCCCTCATTGAGGGTGGTGCCATTGACGCTCAGCGTCTTCTTGGCGTAATCAATATCCAGCCCGGCGGCGCCGCAAACGCAGACCTTGCCCATCTGGCGGGCCACGAGGGCCGCGTGCGAGCTGACACCGCCACGCGCGGTGAGAATGCCTTCCGCCGCGATCATGCCGCGGAGGTCTTCAGGCGAGGTTTCGATGCGGACCAGCAAGACCTTTTCGCCCTTATCGGCGGCCGCGACGGCGCGGTCGGCGTTCAAGTAAAACTTGCCACAGGCGGCGCCGGGGCCAGCGGGCAGGCCGCTGGCGATGCGCTTGGCCTTTTTGACCTCGTTGAGGTCGAAAATGGGGGCCAGAAGCTGGTCCATTTGATCCGGCGGATTGCGGAGGACCGCTGTCTCGGCATCAATGAGTTTCTCCTTCACGAGGTCCATGGAGATCTTCAGCGCGGCGGCGGCGGTGCGCTTGCCGTTGCGCGTCTGAAGCATGTAAACCTTGCCGTCCTGGATGGTGAATTCAAAGTCCTGGACGTCCTTGAAATGTTTCTCGAGCGTGTTGCGGATGTTGTCCAGCTCCTTGTAGGCGGCGGGCATTTCCTTGGCCAGCTGGGCGACGGGCTCGGGCGTGCGGACGCCGGCGACCACGTCTTCACCCTGGGCGTTGATGAGGAATTCACCGTAGAACTCCTTGTTGCCGTTGGCCGGATTGCGCGTAAACGCCACGCCGGAACCGGAGGTGTCGCCGGTGTTGCCGTACACCATGGCTTGGACACTCACCGCAGTTCCCCATTCGGTGGGGATGCCGTATTTGCGGCGATAGACCACGGCGCGGTCGTTCATCCACGATCCGAACACGGCGCCGATGGCGCCCCAAAGCTGTTTCCAGGTGTCCTGCGGAAATTCCTTGCCGGTGCGCTCCAGGATCAGCGCCTTGAACCGCTTCACCAGCTCCTTCAGGTCGGCCACGTTGAGCTTGGTGTCCTCAATGTCCGCATGATAGCGCTCGTCCTTCAGACCATGGATGACCCGTTCAAAGGGTTCATGGTCTTCGTTGGCGGCTTTTTGGACGCCGAGGACGACGTCGCCGTACATCTGCACGAAGCGGCGATAACAATCCCACGCGAAACGCTCATTCTTGGTGGCGGCCACGAGCGCCAGCACGGTTTGGTCATTGAGACCGAGGTTCAAGATGGTGTCCATCATGCCGGGCATCGAATCCCGGGCGCCGGAGCGGACGGAGACGAGGAGCGGCATCGCCGCCTTGTCACCAAACTTGGTGCCGATGATCTTTTCGATGTGGGTCACGCCCTCCTTGACCTGCCCGTCGAGGATCTTGGGGTAGGACTTCTTGTTGTTGTAATAATAGGTGCAGACCTCGGTGGTGATGGTAAAGCCGGGGGGCACGGGAAGACCGATGCGGCCCATCTCCGCGAGATTGGCGCCTTTGCCGCCGAGCAGCGGCTTCATGGAGCCGTCGCCGTCAGCTTTTTTGTTTCCGAATAGATATACGAATTTTTCTTTAGCCATAAAATTCACTGTGCTGTGGTTAAATTTTTGCGGTAAATACGAGATGGCAAAAGTACCAGAGGGGCGGTGGGAGTCAATGAATCATCCACCAAATGACAAATTGTGGTATGAAAATGGCAAAATCCGGCATTAACAATTTAAGGCATACTAATGATATTCATCAACCAGTGACGGCGCCCGGCCGGTTTGCGGCGCCACCCGGCGCGAAAATCAGTCGTTCCACGCGCGGAAGAACATTTGCGGCTGCGAGGCATCCATGTCCACCCACACATCCACGTCATCGCCGTCCCCCGTGCCGGCCCCGTAGCCGGCGGTGTACGGGGCCCAGTTTTGGAGGTCGGTTGAGATGTCTATTTCCCAATAGCCGTACACGGCGGTCGGGGTGTTGATCTCCAGCAAATAGGGTTGGCCCGCGGCATCCGTGTAGGCATGCAGTTGCAGGATCATTGCGGGCGGCGCCGGGGCCACGACCGCCGCCTCGTTGGAGAACAGGCTCAGGTCGCCGAAATTGTCCACGGCCGCGATCGCAAAATAATACGTCTGGCCGGCGTCCAAGCCCTGGATCAGCGCGTCGGTGGCCCCGCTGTAAACGGTCTCATCATAGACGCCGCTTTGCGTGCCGTAATAGACATAGTAGCCGGCGAGTCCGGCATTGGTGATGGCGTTCCAGGTGAGCTCCACGCCGGCCGGATTGGCAACCCCCTGCGCCCTCAGCGCGATGGGCTGCGCCGCCGGAACCGCACAGGAGACGGATGGCGACGCAACCTCCTCAAGCCCATAGGCGTCAATCGGCGCCACGGAAAAATAATAAGTCACGCCCGGATCCAGCCCGGTAATCAGCCCGTTGGTCACGCCATAAAAGGCGTCGTAGTCGTCGAAGACACCGCTCTCGGTTCCGTAATAGATGGCGTAGCCAAACACATTGGTGTCGGGGCTGGCCGTCCAAGAGGCTTCCACGGCGCCGAAAGCCTGGGAGCTTTCCGCCACCTGCAGTCCCAACGGCACGGGGAAGGCGGCTACACACGCCGCTTCATTTGAAAAAAAGCTTTCATTCCCATAGAAATCCAACGAGGCGACCCTGAAGTAATAGGTCTGCCCGCCATCCAACCCCTCGACCACGATGTTCGAAATGGCGCTGTAATCGAGGGTGTCCGTGTACACGCCGCTCTGCGTGCCGTAATAAACATCGTAGCCCATGATGCCTTCATTGGGGAGGTCGTTCCAGCTCAGCTCCACGCCGGGCGAATCCGCGGCCGGCCGGGCCCGGAGCACGATGGGCGCCGGGGCGGGCACGGTATAGGCGACCGCGGTGGAAGCCACCGCTTCCACGCCAAACGAATCTATGGGCGACACCACAAAATCATACGTCTCGCCGCCGTCCAGGCCGGAAATGATGCCATTGGTCACGCCATAAAACGTGGCCGAATTCGTATAGCCGCCCGCTTCCGTGCCGTAGGCCACCTCGTATCCGAAGGCATCCGCGTCCGGGCTGGGCGTCCAGGACACAGCCACGGCCTCGGACGCGGCGGTGGTTCCCTGCACTTGCAGGACGATCGAGGTCGGGGCCGGGACGTTGTAAACCGCCTCATTGGAGACGGGGCTTTCGCTGTAACTGCCGTCCACCGCCGTCACCACAAAATAATACGTCTGCCCATCCTCCAAGCCGGGAATGGTGACGCTGGTCACGTTGGTAAACATGATCGAATCGAAGTACACCCCGCTCTGCGTCCCGAAATACACGTTGTACCCGATCAGCCCGGGGGTGGGGCTGGGATTCCAGGTGAGCACCACCGATTGCGAAGCCTGGAGGCGGCCGGCACCGCCGGCGAGACAGGCCAGCGCGACCGCCAGGCACCGGCCCAGGCGCCAGACGCGGGGGAAAAAACGGGCGAAATCAAACATCATAACGCAGGGGGAAAAGACAATGGAAACCAACCCTGCCGCCGGCGGCCAGATCAGCCGGCGAAAATGGCCCGCCTCGTCGCGAACGACAAACCTCCACGCCTGCCCAGTTGCTGGCCTCCGGGTACGCATTACACCTTACGTGCTGCACGTTAAATTCATTCCAACGCTAGAGTTTAGAATACTATTCGCGGTCCCCAATTTTGTCCAACGACAATTCAATCTTTCCCCAAGGTTCTCAAGCGCCGACCGGCGGGGGCCCCGCCCGGGGAGCTTGACCGCCAGCGGTTTTGCCAACACCATGAGATTGAATCCGTCGGCTGCCCGGCGGGGATGTTTTGACCATGAAAAGATTGCCAAACTTTATTGTCGCCGGCCTCGGGCTGGCCCTGCTCGGCCTGGGCGCGGCCGGCTGCCAAACGCACAAAACCGTGTCCAAGCTGGGCAACGGGTATGAAGAGGTGTCACACCCGCACCACACACTCATTGACGATCCCGAACCGCCCCGGATCGCCTTCCAATTCCGGGACACCAACGACACGGTCATTCCCATCTGGCCCTCCCTGTTCAGCGCCCGCGAGATCATCCATGACGATCTCGCCCTCTTCATCGCCGAAAAAGGCTACACGCAACCCGAGCACGAAACCCGTCCCCGGCTGTTCGCCGTGCGCGCGCCGGAGTTGCCGCTGGACATCACCGACGAAGTCCTTTGGCGCTGGGCCAAGGCCAATGGCAAAAAGGTCGGGCAGGCGATGGACAGACTCTCGTCCTTCAGCATCGCGGAAAAGAACGACGGACTCGAAATCAACCTCGTATTCTGGTCCAACACGGAAATGGGCGGCGAACGCGAGGACTGGCCGGAAGAGAGCACCCTGCAACTGACCTGGCCCCAGATTGATCAAATCACCCATTCCGTAAAGGCCAAGGGCGTCAAGCAGGAAGACCTGCGCTACCACACCCCCTACATCGGCGAGAAGTTTTGAGCACCGCTTGCAGCCATGCGGATTCCGCAACGCGGTGCCGGCTCGAAATCGTTCACGAGGACGCCGACCTGCTCGTCGTGAACAAACCGGCGGACCTCGTTTGTCATCCCACCAAGGGCGATGAATACTCCAGCCTCATCAGCCGCGTACGAATCCATTTGCCCCCGGACGCCGACGCAGCGGAGAGTCCGCACCTGGTCCACCGGCTGGATCGCGAAACGTCAGGGCTGGTCATCGTGGCGAAGCATTCCACGGCCGCGCGCGAGTTGGGCCGCATCTGGGAAACCCGCGCCGTGCGGAAGGAGTATCTGGCGGTCGTCCACGGCCATGTCGCCGCGGATGCCGGCGCCATTGACGCGCCCCTGGGACGCGACACCGCCAGTCCGGTGGCGATCAAGGATTGCGTGCGGGCCGACGGCCAGCCGGCCCGGACCGAATTTTTCGTGCTCAAAAGATTCTCGGCCGTGGTGAACGGCCACCCTGCCCCCTTCTCCCTGTTGCGCCTGCACCCGCTCACCGGACGCAAGCATCAAATCCGCATCCACCTGGCGCACGTGGGACATCCCATTGTGGGCGATAAGATTTACGGGGGCGACCCGGACTTGTATCTGGCGCTGGTGGAAAGGCGCCTGACGGAGGAACAACGGGCCCGGCTGATTCTGCCCCAACACGCCCTGCACGCCGGGCGGATCGAGTTCGAATGGCGCGGGCGGCTCCGGCAATTCACCGCCCCGCCGCCGCCGGCCTTTGCCGCGTTCACGGCGGTCGGGGATCAAACGTAAAGCGCGCTTTGCAGGTCGCGCAGCATCACGCCGCTGAAGGGATACCGCCGGTCCGGGTCGCGCTCGAGGCATTTCATCACCACTTTTTCCAGCGCCACGGGCACGTCGGGATTGTGTTCGCGCAGCGGGGTGGGTCCGTTGGCCTGCATTTGCGCCGCCAGAATCTCCCCCGGCGAGTCGCCCGGGAACGGCTTCTGGTTGGTCAGCAATTCGTAGGCGGAGACGCCGTAGGCAAAGATATCCGCCCGGGCGTCAATCGGCTGGCCTTTCAACTGTTCCGGCGCCATGTAGCCGGGCGTGCCGGGATTCTTCGAAAACTTCACCGGCTTCTCCGGAATCGGCTGGGCCATGTCGAAATCTATCAGCCGCACTGCCGCATTCCGCGTCACCAGGATGTTCTCCGGCTTGAAATCGAGGTGCATATAGCCGCTCTCATGCACGTGGCTCAGCGCGGTCGCGGAATCAATCAGGATCTGCGCCACATGCTCCCGCAGCAAGGGATCCTGGCGCGCGTAGAGTTCCTTGAGGTTTTCCGCCTCCACGTAATCCATCACGAGGTAGCAGGTGCCCTCCGCCCGGCCATGCTCCACGTAGCCGACGATATATTCGCTCTCCGTGAGTTTGGACAGCACCTTGCAGCCGCGGAGGAAACGGCGGCGGGCCGTGAAGTTGAAGCGCAGCTCCCGCTTGAGCCGCCGGAGGGCAAAGGGCTTGTTCCGTCCATCCGTCGCCAGCCAGATTTCGGACATGCCGCCAGAATTAAGAAGCTCGCGCAAATAAAACCGGCCGAATTTTTGCTCCCCGGTCTCGGTTGTGTTGCTCAAAAAAGCCATCCGCCAAAAGACTAGCACAACGGCTCGCTGGCGGCGAACAAAAACCGGCGCGCGGGCTCCCGCGCCCGCGCGCTCCCGAAATTGGTGGCGCGGTTCAGCGCCCCACCCACAGGACGTCCAGGTTGCCCGGACCGCCGCGCTGGCGGCGCTCGCCAGGGACGGCGTTGGTGGCCGGCGCCGGCGTGGCCGCGCCGGGCAGCCGCTCGGTGCAAATCAACACAATCCGATCGTTCTTGCCGTCCAGTGAACAGGTCTTGCAGCCGGGCTTGGTCGTCACCGTCTGCTCCACCACAAAGCTGGTAGGGCTGCTTTCCTTGATGATCGTGAGCGTGCCATCGCGCTGCGAACTGAACGCCTCCCCGGTGTTGGGATTGAAGCCGCCGTTGTCCGTGCCGTTGCCGATTGGCAGCGTGGCCAGCACCTTGCCGTCGTCCGCATTCACCACCACGCAGACGTTGGGCCGGGCGCACATCGCAAACAGAAGGTGATTTTTCACGTCCATTCCCAGACCGCCCGGTTCGCCGGCCGTGTCACCGAGATCGTACTTGGCGACCACCTTCAGCTCCTTCAAATCCACCACCGCGATCTTTTTCTCATCCTCCACGTCCACATAAAGCTTTCCCTGCCCGTCACTCTGGGCCTGCTCCATGGCCCCGCCCACGTCCAGCGTGCCGGTCACCGTGCCATCCTTGGGATCAATCAGCGTGATGCTCGGCGACTGGTGGCTGAAAATGAGCACCTTGCCCGTGAACGACTCCCGCATGATGCCGTCCGGCCGCCCCGTCACTTCGATGTCCTTGAGCTTCTGTAACGTCTCGGTGTCAAACATCCCGATCTTGGGCCCGCTGGCAAAACCGTGGTGCGACGCCGTGTCAATCGCCACGCCATGGCCGCCCACGTTGGTGATGGCTCCAACGTATTTGTGGCTGTCCAAGTCGAACACGAAGGTGTTACCGCCGCGCGGCACATAGACGCGCCGGCCGTCGTTGTCGGCGTACACATAATCAATGCCGCCGTTGCCCATGAGCTGGACCTGGTCCAGCACCTTGTACGGCGCGTCGGTCTGGGCGTGCACGTTTTCCGCCAGCAGGCCCGCGCCGGCGAGCAAAGCGAGTGAGGAATGACGAGCCATGGATGACCAGCCACGGCATCCCGTTGCGGATTGGAAAAGTGTCTTCATAAAAAAACTGCGATTGTGAATTTTGGTTAAGTTCCCTTTCCGGGCCAAATTATTTGAACGCCCCCCGGCGAACAATTGCAATCATGCATTATGACAAAGAATTAATCTGGAAACCGCCGCCGCTGGCCAGTCATTCGCCCGTGAACTTGCGGTAGCTGGCGCCGCGCGGGTCAAATTCGGCGCGCCGGCAGACCAAGGTCTGCGTCCATTCCGCCAACCGGCGCCCGAGCCGGCGGCACGCCTCCCGCTCGCCGTCGTTCCGCGGGCGACCGGCGCAAATCGCGCCATAATGCAGCGTCTGGCCCGGCGCCACGTAATCCGGCACGCCGAACACCAGCAGCCCGTAATTCATCAGCACAATCTGCATCGCCAGGCACGTCAGCTCGCCCCCGCCAGCCGCGCCGCCGGACGACGAAAACGCGCAGCCGATTTTTCCCTCGATCTTCGGCCACAGCGGTTGCGCCACCACTTCCCACCAGCGTTTCATCTCCCAGGCGATGCCCCCCAGGTGGGTCGGCGCGCCGGCGGCGATGCCGTCGCACCAGACGACGTCCTCGGGCTTGGCCTCCACCGTGTTCTTCAAGCGCACGTCGGTTTCGGACACGCCGGCAGCCCCGGCGGCGACCAGTTCCGCCATCTGTTTGGTGTTGCCGCCCTGGCTGTGATACAAAACGAGAATTCGGGCCTGTCGGGTTGCTTCGGGTTTCATAAGGCGACTCTAGCGGAATGTGAAATTAATGCCAGACAAGTTCGCCAACGGCGAGCCGGCCACAATTGCGTTGACAATCCAGGGCGCACACGAAGAATGACCACGGATCAGAAGATTTCAACTGCATGGCTCAAACCGCGGCACCCAACGTCATGCCAAACCATTTTACACCGGCGCTGCGCACCTGACCGGGCGGCTACCGTAGCGCCCGCAGCAAGTTTTTCGGATGCACCGGGTGCACTGGCGCAAGATCAGCTTCGTTGAAGGTCAGCAGCAAGGCGTGCTCGTCAATATCCAACAGATGCTTGTCGGAGGTCACCAGCATGGGGATTTTCGCCAGCGAGGTTTCGGCCAGAATCAGGCCGTCGTTCATTTCATCTTCGGGTAGCAGGCGCTGCCGGAACAGGGTGTGAACGAATTGCGCGCAAATGGCTTCCGCTGTCGAGTCCAAGTCAAAGGGACGAATGCCCCATTGCAACAAGTGGGGCAATGCCATCCGCGCCAGTTCCCGTTCCGCGGGGCTGTCACCGTGGGTGAAAATCAGATGCAATTCGTGCACCGCCGTAGGCGGCAAAACCAAGGCGTAGCCTTTGCTTAGAAAAATCTCGCTGAATTCGTGCGCGAAGTCTTTGCCTTCGGCGAGATCGAGGACGAGGTTAGTGTCGAGCGAGAGTTGCTTCTTTTGCACCGCCATAGATCATCGTCATTGCCCCGTTGAAATGTTCCCGGCGCTGTTCCGGTGTGAGCTTGTTCGCCAGTTTGCGTGCTTTGGCGGCCAGCCGGCTGCCGGACGTTTCATTTGGGTAGGCGGGCTTCTTTGGCGCAGTGCGTCGCGGCTCTCTCATGACAAAATCAATCTCCCGCTTCCCGATGGGAAATGCAATTAATAAATTGCAATTGGAAAATCCCACGCCAGCGGGCCAGCGGAAGCCGGCCACAATTGCGTTGACAATCCAGGGCGCACACGAAGAATGACCACGGATCAGAAGACCTCAACGCATGGCTCAAACCGCTGCACCCAACGTCATGCCTAACCATTTTGCACCGGCGCTGCGCACCTGGTTCAACACCGGTCTGGCCCTGCTCTATCCCGACGTGTGCCAGGTTTGTAAAGCGGAGCCGGCCACGGCCCGCGAGGGCTTCGTGGGACCCAAATGCTGGTCGCACGTCCGCTTCATCCGGCCGCCCTTCTGCGATCGCTGCGGTCTGCCCTTCGCGGGGGACATCAACACCCAGTTTGTCTGCACCAATTGCCACGAGCTGAAGTTCCATTTCACCTCCGCCCGTTCGGCTGTGACCGCCAAGACCTTGGTGCTGGAGGTGATTCACCAGTTCAAGTATGCGCAGGCCGTTTGGTTCGAAAACTTCCTCGGCGACCTGCTGGTGCGCGAAGCCGCGCCGGCCTTGCGCGGCGGGGTCTGGAATTGCATTGTGCCGGTGCCGCTGCATCCGGTGAAGGAACGGGAGCGCGGGTTCAACCAGGCGGCCCGGCTGGCACGCCAGTTGAGCCGGGCCATCGGGCTGCCATGCGCGGAAAACATCCTCCGGCGGACCCGGGCCACCGGCACGCAGACTCTCCTGAATCGGAACCAGCGGGCGGCGAACATGCATAGCGCGTTCGCGGTGCGGCCCGGCACGGCGCTGGCGGGCCGGCGGATCGTGCTGGTGGACGACGTCTTCACCACCGGCGCCACCACGAATGATTGCGCGCGCGCCTTGCGCCAGGCCGGCGCGGCCGAGGTCTGCGTGTGGACGGTGGCGCGCGGTCTCTGACCGGCGCGGCGGGCGCCGGTGCGCCATTGCCGTCCATCGCAAAAAAATGATACTCTGTTGACATGAAATTGACGGCCATCATTTATCCCGATTCGGAAATCAACTTGCTGGTGGCCGAGTGTCCCGAAATCGGCACAGCCAGCCAAGGCCAGACCGAGGCGGAAGCGCTTGCCAACTTGCAAGAGGCCACCGAACTTTATCTCGAATCATTCCCGCAAGCCGTCAGAAAACCAGCGGCGATCCACACTTTTGAATTAGCCCATGGCTAAACTGCCCATCGTGTCCGGCACGGAGGCGGTGAAGGCTTTGGAACGGCTCGGATTCTTCGTTGACCGTTAGCGCGGCAGCCATGTCGTCCTCAAAAAAATCACATCCGAAGGCGAGCGGGGTTGCGTCCTTCCCATGCACCGGGAAATTGTCCCTGGCACGCTGCGGAGTGCGCTGAAAATGGCGGGCGTCTCGCCGGAAGAATTTTCCGCCGCCCTGTAATGCTGTTTGCACTTGTTCAATCCGGAAAAAAACGCTAAATATATCCCAACATGGATACCACTTCGTTCACGAAGAAGACAATTGGCGGCGTGGTGCAGATCGAGCCCGCTTTGACGCCGCCGCCGATCCAGCTCACGCCCACGACTTTTCCGGTCAAGCCCAAGCAGATGATCGCCAAGCCGCGCAGCAAAAAGCGCGACATTCCCGAGGGGCTGTGGACGAAATGCCCGACGTGCAGCACGATGATTTTCGACAAGGAATTGGACGAAAACCTCAAGGTTTGCCCCAAGTGCCAGCATCATTTTCCCATCGGCTCACGCGAACGCATCCATTCGCTGGTGGAAACCTGCACGTTCGAGGAAATGGACGCCCAGTTGACCAGTGTGGACATGCTGCGGTTTGCCGGCTATCGCGCCAAACTCGAGCGCGACCAGCGCAATACCATGCTCAAGGACGCCGTCGTGACCGGCATCTGCAAAATTGGCCCCCACCGCGTGGCGCTGGGGGTGATGGATTTCAGCTTCATGGGCGGCTCCATGGGCTCGGTGGTGGGGGAAAAACTGACGCGCCTCATCGAACGGGCCACCGAAGGCGGCTGGCCGGTGGTGATCATTTCCACCAGCGGCGGCGCCCGCATGCAGGAAGGCGTCTTCAGCCTCATGCAAATGGCCAAAACCTCCGCCGCCCTGGCCTACCACGCGCAGCAGCGCCTGCCATTTATCAGCGTCCTGACCAACAACAGCTACGGCGGCGTGATGGCCAGCTATGCGGCGCTGGGCGACCTGATCCTGGCCGAACCGGCCGCAATGATCGGTTTCGCCGGCCCGCGCGTCATCAAGGACACCACCCACGCCGATCTGCCGCCCGGTTTCCAGACCGCCGAGTTTCTGGTGGAGCATGGGCTCATTGACGCCACAGTTCCGCGCAAGGAAATGAAGGAACAACTCCTGCGCTACCTGGATTATTTCGCCGCCGGCAAGAAAAAGTAAGGCCGCCGCCGGCCACGCCTGATTTGGCCGTCGCCATGCGACGGCTAAAACCTCCCGCCCCTCCCCTGCCCCGCCGCCATCGCGGCGGCCCTCCCCGCCCGGCCGATTCATACAGAGGATCAAAATCCCTTTGCAAAAGGCAGAAATATATGGCCTAATTAAGATAATCAGAATATGAAAACTCAACCTCGTCTTCTGCAACTCAGCCTGCTGCTGGTGGCGTGGCTCTTCCTGACCGCCGCGGCCCAGGCACAATTCAGCTACTCCGTTACCTATTCCAATGGCATCCCCGTCGCCGCCACGCTCACCGGCTATTCCGGTGCCGATGCCGTGGTGGCCGTTCCGGCCACGTACGACCCGGGCGGCGGGGAGGTGCCCGTCACCACCATCGGCAACGGCACCAGCAACAACGTGGACGTGGTCTTCGGCACCGGCTTGGAAGTGACCGCCGTGACCCTCCCCGCCGGCGTCACCAGCATTGGCAGGCAGGCGTTCTGGAATTGCGCCACCCTCACCAGCCTCACCCTGCCCAATAGCGTGACGAACATCGGTTACGACGCCTTCGACGGCTGCGTTGGCCTGACCAGCCTGACGCTTCCGACCAGCCTCGGCACCATCGGCGACCTGGCCTTCATTGGCTGTTCGGGCCTGACCAACGTGGTGCTGCCCGGCGGGCTCATCAGCGTGGGCAACGGCGCGTTTCAATCCTGCATGGGGCTCACCAGCGTGACGATTCCGGCCAGCGTGACCAACCTGGGCACCTATGCGTTCTCGGGCTGCAACCTGTTCAGTTTTACGACTCCGCCCGGCGTCACCACCATCGCCGACGGTCTGCTGGAGGGGAACGCCAGCCTGACCAACGTCACCCTGGGCAGTCCCATCACCAGCGTGGGCACCGGCGCCTTCGAGTCCTGTGCGAACCTGCCGGGCATCAGCCTGCCGCCGGGGGTCGCCAGCATCGGCGACCTGGCCTTTGCCGGATGCGGAAGGCTGGCAAGCTTCACGATTCCCGCCGGGGTGACCAACCTCGGCAACAACGAGTTTCAGGGCGATGTCGCGCTTACCAACATCAGCATTCCCGCCAGTGTGACCAGTATTGGAACGCTGGCTTTTTCCCAATGCACCAACCTGCCGGCCCTCACCCTGCCGCCGGGGGTCACCAACATTGGTGGCTATGCGTTCGACGGCTGCACCGGCCTGACCAATCTCGCCATCCCCGCGTCCGTGGCCGCCATCGGCCAGGCAGCGTTCGCTTCCAGCAGCGTGGCCGGCATGTTTTTCCTGGGGAGCGCTCCAGCCGCGGGCGACTTTCTCTTTGCAGCCGACGGCAATAGTCCCACAGCCTACTATTTACCCGGCACCACCGGCTGGAGCAACACCTATGCGGCCGATCCGGCCGTGCCGGCGCTGGCGTGGAACCCGGTGCTGCAAGCCGGCGGCACCAATCATGGCGTGCAGGCGGACAAATTCAGCTTCCGCATCACCGGCACCCCAACCATTCCCTTCGTAGTGCAAGCGTCCACCAACCTGGCCCGGGCCGTCTGGGTGCCGCTCCAATCGCTGACCCTCACCAACGGCTCGGTCGGTTTCAGCGATCCGCAATGGGCAAATTATCGCAGCCGATTCTACCGGGTCTCGTCTCCGCCATAAGTGGCCTAATTCCTAAATATGCCCCGCGGTGGCGGCGCGGCTTTTACCGCCGCCCGTCGTACCAAATCGTGCATTCCTCCCGCCGGGTCAACGTGCGCCGATCCCAGCTCACGCGCGCCAGCAACCGCAGATGGTCCCAAAACGTGTACAGACGCATTTTGCGCGCGGACGTCACCAGTGGATGCCGGTGGAGGATCACCACGCGCCGGCCGGTTTCTCGCGCCAGCCGTTTCAACCGCTGGCTGAATTCCAATTCCTCGCCAGCGAACAACTCCTGGCTGAAGCCCCCGAGCCGCCGGAAGCCGGCCGCCTCCACGAAAATAAACGAGCCGGCCAGCCATCGGCCCGCCCGGCTGGCATAATTCCAAAGCCAGGCCACCACCCCCATCACCGGTCGTTTTTCGTCCAGCCGGATGGTCGCGCCGCCGCCCAGGCAGCGGCCAGACTCGATCTGCGCCGCCACGTCCGCAAACAACCCGGCGCTCGGATGCGAATCGCCGTCCACGAAAATGAGCCAGTCGCCCGTGGCGACGGAGGCGCCGGTGTTGCGGGCGCGCGCGATTTGGTTGAAGGGCTCAAAAACCACACGGGCGCCCGCGCCGCGGGCGATCTCCCCCGTGCGGTCCGTGGAATTGTTGTCGCAGACGATCAGCTCAAACGCCCAACCACGGCGCGTGAAGGCCTCCGCCGCGGCCTGGATGCCGGCCAAGGACGCCGCCAGCAGTTTCTCTTCGTTGAACGCCGGCACAATGACGGAAATTTTCACGCGGCCAACATACCGGCACTTTCCGCCTTTGCAACCACGGGACTGGGTGCTCCCAGGCATAAGTCCGGCGACGTATTCACGATTTAAGCCGCGAACGTCATGTTTATTGATTTCGAGTCAGTCTATACGCTCAGAAACTGGCCAGGCGACGGAATTGCCGTTTGACAGAATTCACGCTGATTGCGAGGATCAGAACCTTGCAAAATAAGATTTTAGTTGTTCCCTCCGCGCGCGCGCCACGCCCTCTTCGATCCAAACTTGGCTTTGCCGCGAGCTTTCATCGAATCGTCGTGATGACAGGTATGTTGGTCGCGTGCCTGGTTGCGGCAGGGAGCGGAGAGGCGCAGCCGGCGTTCACCCTCTCGGCCGGCTGGCAATTGCAGAGCGCGGCTGCCGTGTCCGCCCCGGGCAATGTGATTTCGCAAACGAACTATGCCCCTTCCGGCTGGTACCCGGCAACGGTGCCCGGCACCGTGCTGACGAGCTTGGTCAACGCGGGCGTTTATCCGGAGCCGCTCTACGGCACCAACAATTACAATATCCCGGACAGTCTTTGTCTGACGTCCTACTGGTATCGGACCACCTTCGTAGTGCCAACGTCCTACGCGGGCCAGCGCGTGTGGCTCAATTTCAAGGGCATTAACTACACCGCAGTCGCATGGCTGAACGGGCAGGATCTCGGCACGAACCAGGGGGCGTTTGCCCGGGGGACTTATGATATCACCGCGGCGGTGAATCCGGGTGGGTCCAATGCGCTGGCCGTGTGGATTCAACCGGAGCCCAATCCCGGCACACCGCACCAGAAAACCATCGCCAGCGGCGTCGGGTCCAACGGGGGAGCGACCGGCACCGATGGACCGACGTTTTTGTGCTCGGTGGGCTGGGATTGGATCCCGACGATTCGCGATCGGGACAGCGGCATCTGGCAGGACGTAACAGTCTCGGCCAGCGGGCCGGTGGTCATTCAGAACCCCTACGTAACTTCGCAGGTGGCGCTGCCGGGCCTCGGTTCGGCCGATTTGACGATGCAAGCGACGGTCAGCAACGCCACCGCCGTCGCCCAGAGCGGCATATTGACCGGGAGCGTTGACGGCACCAATAACTTTTCGCAAAGCGTCACCCTGGCGGCCAACAGCGCGCAGACATTGACCTTCAGCCCCAGCAACGCCCCGGCGCTGCACGTGGTGAACCCACTGCTATGGTGGCCCAATGGTTATGGGCCGCAAAATCTGCACAACCTGGTCTTGAGCTTCGCCGTGGCAGGACTGACTTCGGACACCCAGGACGTCAGTTTTGGCATTCGCCAGATGAGCTACACGCTGGCCGGCTCGGCGAATCTGGCGTTATCCGTCAACGGCGTCCCGGTCGTGGCCAAGGGCGGCGACTGGGGCATGGATGAAGCGCTAAAGCGGATCCCCACCAACTATCTGGCCGCCGCGATCCAGATGCATCAGGAGGCCAACTACACCATCATTCGCAATTGGGTGGGGCAGAGCACCAGCGAAGAGTTTTACAATTTGTGCGACCAGTATGGAATCATGGTCTGGGACGAGTTTTTTCAGCCCAATCCGAGCGACGGCCCGAACCCTACCAACACGGTGCTGTACCTGGCCAATGTGCAGGAGAAAATTCTGCGTTTTCGGAACCATCCCTGCATCGCGTTATGGTGCGGACGCAACGAGGGCAACCCCGCCCCGGCCGCCGTGGCCACCGGCAATTCGAACCTGCTGGCGGCCTTGGACCCGGGCCGGCTGTACCAGGCCAACTCAAGCGCCGGATCCGGCGTGGCCTCCGGGGGGCCGTATCATTGGCAACCGCCGCGGTCCTGGTATTCGGTGGATGCGGCGTTCAAGACCGAGCTCGGCTCGATTTCGGTACCCACGCTGGAAGCCATCGAGGCGATGATGCCTTCCAACGATTGGCAGACCGTCAACGACGATTGGGCGGAACATGATTTTTGCTCGGGCGCCCAACAAGGCAACCTATTTCCCGGCCTGGTGGCCAGCCGCTACGGACCGATTTCGAGTTTGGCGGATTTTGCGCGCAAGTCCCAACTCATGAACTATGAATGTTTCCGGGCCATCTACGAAGGCCGGTTTGCGGAACTCTTCGCGCCGGTAACGGGGGTCATCACCTGGATGAGCCAACCCGCCCAGCCCAGCTTCGTATGGCAGCTTTACAGTCATGACCTCGAACCAAACGCCTCGCTCTTTGCCGTGCACAAGGCTTGCGAACCCATTCACGTGCAGCTCAACCAGAGCACATGGCATCTCATGGTGGTCAACAACTCGACGCAGTCACTGAGCGGTTTGACCGCGCTGGCGCAAGTGTACAACCTGGATGGAAGCATGCCTTACAGTCAGACCAACACAGCGACCGCCGGGCCCAGCGCCGTCACTGACCTGGGGTTGGTCAACTTTCCCGCAGCCGGGTTGTCCGCCGTGCACTTTGTGAAGCTCAAGGCGCTCAATGCCCAAGGGCAGCTTTTGTCCGACAATTTTTACTGGCGGGAAACGGTGCAGGACAATTTCCAGGCGCTGGACACACTGCCGCTGGTCAGCGTCGGCGCGCAGGCCATCCAGCAGACGGTCGGCGGAAATTGCGTGATCAATCTGAGCCTGACCAACGGCGCTTCCGTGCCAGCGGTGATGGCTCATGTGCAATTGCGCCAGGCCAGTTCCGGTCAACGTGTGCTGCCGGTGTTTTACAGTGACAATTATGTATCGCTGCTGCCCGGGGAGAGCCGGGCCCTGACCATCACGACCGCCACCACGAATTTGAATGGCGACGCGCCGTTATTGGCGGTGGACGGCTGGAACGTGACCGTGTCGCCCAGCGCCGCTTCGGGCAACGCGATCGCCATTACCAACAACGCCCCGGCACAAGCCAGCAGCGGGCCGCTGAGCAACGCGGCGCGGATAAACTGTGGCGGACCGGCCACGGGATTCATGCAGTTTGGGCCGCCCTACTACAGCGGCTTTGCGGCGGACCTGGACTACAGCGCCGGCAGCACGAGCAGCACCACCAATGCGGTGGATACCAGCGCGTCCAATGCCGCGCCGCAACTGGTGTACCAGTCCGAACGTTGGGGCAGCTTCAACTACACGCTGCCTTTGCCCGGAGCCGCCTGCTATACGATGCGCCTGCATTTCGCCGAGACCAAGTGGACATCCGTCGGCGCCCGCATCTTCAGCGTGGCCATCAACGGCCAGACGGTCCTCACCAACTTCGACATTTTCGCGGCCGCCGGCACGAGTAATAAAGCCGTGGTGCGCGATTTCACGGGCATCGTGCCCAACGCCGGCAGCGACATCGTCGTTTCGTTTTTGCCCGGCTCCGTGGACAATCCCAAAGTTTGCGGCATCGAGGCATTTGCCTCGCCAACGCAATCGCCCGTGATCACGGTGCCACCGCTCAACCAATCCGTGGCCACCGGTACCGTCGCAACCTTGAGCGTCGGGGCGGCGGGCGCGGCGACTTTAAGCTACCAGTGGCAGTGTAACAGTGTTGACCTCACCAACTCCGCTCGCCTGACGGGAGTTTTGAGCAGTAACTTGACCATTTCGCCGGTCATGTTCAGCGACGCGGGGAATTACCAGGTGGTCGTCAGCAACAGCTTCGGTTCCGTCACCAGCGCGCCAGCCGTGCTCAGCGTGAGCGCGCCATTCAATCCCTCTGCTTACGCCCGGCGAATGCGGCTGGCTTTTCCGTGCTACAGCGGTGCCGGGACGCTGACCAACTTCCCGGTTCTGGTCAACTTGAGCACCAATCTGCCGGGATTTCAATACCAGCAGTTTGCGTCCCCGACCGGTGGAGACTTGCGCTTCACAGATGCCAGCGGCTTGACGTTGATTCCGTTTGAGATCGATCAATGGAACACAAACGGCATCTCGCCGGTGTGGGTGCGTGTGCCGCAGTTGAGCGGCACCAACACGTATGTCTGGGCGTTTTGGGGCAACCCGGCGGCGGCGCAACCACTGCCCGCGATGACGAACGGCGCAGTCTGGAACACGGATCATCTGCTGGTCTGGCACCTGAAAGAGCCAGGCCTGCCCTACGCGGATAGCGCGGCCCGATATCCAGCGCTCGCCGGCGTGGCCCCGGCACCAGCAACCGGGATGATCGGGCAAGGCGGGGCGTTCTCCGGCCTGACCAATTATCTGGACGCGGGAAACGTCAGTCTGCCTTCGGCCTTTACACTTTCCGCGTGGTTCAATCTTGCCTCCAACGCTACGAACATCCAGACGATCTGGGCCAACAAGGCGGGTGGGGCTACCGCCAACGGCTTTGCTTTGTTTGTCAATTCTTACAAGACCGCCGACCAGAGTGTGCATCTGGAGACTGGCAACGGCAGCGCGGGCTCGGCCAGCGTCAGCGCGACGAACGCGGTCAGCTTCGGCCGCTGGCACTTGCTGACCGCCACGGTGGACACCGTCGCCAATGTGGCCCACCTCTACGTGGATGGAGTGGATACCATTCCCTCCGGCGGCGCGGTTTATCCCAGTTTTGCAAATGCGAGCGATCTGAACCTGGGCCGGTTTCTGAACAACGTATTCTATTTTGACGGCTTGCTCGACGAAGTGCGCATCGCGTCCAACGTCCAGACTGCGAATTGGATTTGGGCGAGTTGGCATAGCGTGGCATCCAATGTCGTTTTCGTCAGTTTCTCGCCGGTCAATCCCGAGCCTTCGGTATCGGTCGCGGCATCTGGTGACGCGCCGGTGCTGAGTTGGCCCGCGACCGCCGGGCCGCTTACACTTTATACTGCGACCAACCTATCGCCGCCGACCGTCTGGCTGCCGGTGACCAACCTGCCCTTCCTCACCAACGGACAATGGCAAATAACTCTTCCTGCCGCTGGCGGCAGCCAATTTTACCGGCTGCAACAATAATGTTCCGGCAGTCGCGCCCGGTCGCCCGCGCGGTCGTTGAACGTTGAATATTTCTTTCGCCATCCTCAATCTTCCATCCTCGGTTGTTGGCTACTGGCCCTGAACGCGATAAAACGCCCCGGCGCTGGCGGGCGCGAAAATGAGATTCGTGGCGCTGGTGGCGCCCCCGAGATTGAGCCAGCCGGGAACGGCCAGATTGGAGCTGACCTGGACTTGATACGGCGGAACGCCGCCAGACCAGCCGAGCAGTAACTGGCCGCCCTGCGGGGTGACGCTCAAAGTCACGGGCACGGCGGTCACATTGACCACAAGCGTGGCATTGCTGCTCAAGCCGCCCGGGTTAAGCACCTTCACGACAAAAGAATTCGTCCCGGCGTTGGTGGACAGGGGCTCGCCGGACAAGCTGCCGTTGGCGCCCACGTTGAGCCAGGCCGGCCCGCTGACCTTGGAGAACGTCAACTGACTGCCAAAGAACCGGTCGGTGGCATTCGTGGCGATGGTGGCGGAGTATTGCTGGCCGGCGGCGACCGGCGGTTCGTTGAACGGATTGCTCAA
The DNA here is from genome assembly GCA_964532525.1 of uncultured Bifidobacteriaceae bacterium. Classification (GTDB taxonomy): domain Bacteria; phylum Verrucomicrobiota; class Verrucomicrobiia; order Limisphaerales; family UBA11358; genus UBA11358. The sequence goes on along the minus strand of CAZHIM010000009.1, from coordinate 52,415 downwards.
GAACAGCGGCGCCGTGGGGGGATTGACGACGATGGACAGGGTCCCCACCCCGGCCAGGCCACCCGAATCAACTACGAGCACGAAAAAGCTTTCGGTGCCGATGTCGCTGTTGGTGGGCGTGCCCGAGAGCGTGCCGTTGGCGGCCACTTCGAGCCAGCTGGCGCCGGTGACCTTGAAGAAACTAAGCGAGTCGCCCGCGGCCAGGTCCGGGTCAACGGCGTTGGTGGCGATGGTTCCGCCATACGGTGCGCCCGCCATGGCCGGCGGCCCGGAGAAGATCTGCGGCTCAAACATCGGCGGGCTGTTGACATAGATGAACAAGGTTGCCGTGTTGGACGATCCGCCCAGATCGGTCACGCTGACGACAAACAGATTGGTGCCCGCGTTCACGCCATCCGGAATGCCGGACAAGGCGCCATCGGCGCCCACGTTCAGCCAAGCCGGCCCGCTGACCTTGCCAAAGGTGAGGAGGTCCCCCGCGCTCAGGTACTGGGCCGTGGCGTTCGTGGCGATCTTGGCTTCATAATCTTCGCCCAAGTTCGCCCAAGGTTCGGCGAATGGACTGGCCAGGAAATAAGGCGCCGGGTCCGGCACCACGACGAGGTTCATGGTGGCGGTGGCATACACACCGTTGGTATCGGTGAGGCTGACCACAAAGACGTTGGTGCCGATGTCCGAATTCGTGGGCGTTCCGGAGAGAATGCCGTTAGTGGCCACATAGAGCCAAGCCGGGCCGCTGACTTTGCCATAGGTGAGAAAGTCGCCGGACGGAGCGATGGCCTTGCCAACGATGGTGTTGGAATAAGGCAGGCAGGCGATGGCCGCGGACGCCGGGAAGGGACTGTTCGTGAAAATCGGCAGGACAATCTGATAAAGGGTGCCATAACCGCCGCCAGCGGACGGATTGAAGCCGGTGCCGCCAGAAGGCGTGGTTCCATAGAGACGGCCATTGCCCACCTGCACGAGGCCGGACGCGGGATCGGCCCCGTTGAGCCCGTCGAACCAAATCAGGGTCGTCAGCGTACCGTTGGTGGTCACTTGGAAGACCGTCCCCTGCCCGCCCACACCGCCGGAGGAGCAACTGCCATAGAGATTGCCGTCACTGGCCTGCAACAAATCCGCCGCCGGACCGCTGCCGTTGGTGCCCGCGAAGGAGCAGAGCGTCGTGAGCAGGCCGTTGGTGGCCAGCCGAAACACGGTGCCCTCGCCGGCCGACCCGCCTTCGTAGGTGGTGCCGTAGAAACCGCCGTCGCCGCCCTGAATAAGTCCGGCCTCGGGATAGGCGCCGTTGGCGAAGTTAAACGAAACCAGCGTGGTCAGCGCGCCATTGGTGGTGACGCTAAACACCGTGCCGTAGCCGTCTTGGCCGGCTTCCAACGTGGTGCCGTAGAGCTTCCCGTCGCGGCCGAGAACCAAATCGGCGTAAGGATATTCCCCATCGGCAGCGCCGGTGAAAGCATAGATGGGGACGAGCGCGCCGGTCGGGGTCATTTTGTAAATGCAGCCCAGCGCGTTCGCCCCGCCCTCATACGAAGTGCCGTAGAAATTGCCGTCCGGCCCCTGGGTCAGTCCGGTCTGCGGGTCCGCTCCATCCACCCCACCGGTGAAAGAGTACGGAAAACTGACGGCCAGACCGGTGGTCATCTTAAAGACCACGCCGTAGCCGTTGGTCCCGCCGCCCGCCGCCGTGCCGTAGAAGTTGCCGTTGGTCCCCTGGACCAGACGGGCATACGGATTCGCGCCGCTGTTCAAGGCGTCCGTGAAGGAATACACGGTGCTGAAAGAACCTGAGAGGCTCAGCCGGAAAATGTTGCCAAAAAAATCCCCGCCGCCGCCCGCAGCGGTCCCATAAAGGTTGCCGTCCTTGCCTTGAATCAGGCCCGCATAGGGGAACGCCCCGTCGCCCTCGCCTGCAAACAGGTGGATTTCGGTCTGGACGGTGGACGGCGAGGTCGCGGGCACCACCGTCAGCGCGGCCTTGGCGCTGGACACCGCGAACAGGGCGTTGCTCACAATCACGGAATAAATGCCGCTGTTGGTCGCGGTGACACTGGAAACGGTCAAGGTAGCCGTGGCCGAACCGGCAATCTTGCCGCCGTCGGTCAAGTTGACCCCGTTTTCCTGCCACTGATACGACAAGGGTTGATCCCCGGCCGCGCTCACCGAAAACGCGGCGGTCGTGCCCGCCACCCGGGTCTGGCTAAGCGGTTGCCCGGTGATGTTCGGCGGCGAATAGACGATTCCCAAATCCGCATAATCGCTGGTCAGGGAATCAAAGGCGTTGCTGACCACCACCGAATAGAGGGCCGCATCGGCCACCGCGACATTCGTGATGCGCAGCGTGGCGGTGGCGGAACCGGAAATGTTGCCGCCGTCGGTGAGATTCACGCCGTCCTGCTGCCATTGATAATAAACCGGGGAACCGCCCGTCGTGGCCACCGTGAACGTGGCGGTGCCTCCGATGTAGGCCGACTGGTCTGCCGGTTGCCCGGTGATTTGCAGCGGCCCGTTGATCCCGATGCGGTAAACAGTGCCATCACCGGCGCCGCCGCCCTCTTCGGTGGTGCCGTACAAGTTGCCGTCAACGCCTTGGATCATGGCGGCGCCGGGGCTGGCCCCGTTGTAACCCTCGAACTGGACCAGCGTGTTGAACCAGCCGCCGGGGGCGATCTGAAACACGGTGCCGTAGCCGTAAGTCCCGCCGGACGTGGTGGTGCCGTACAAATTGCCATCGCGCGCCTGCATCAAGCCGCCCCATGGGCTCGCCCCGTCGGCGCCGCCGGTGAATGAATACAGAACCGTGAACGCACCGGACGGCGTCAATTCAAAGACGGTGCCAAAACCATCCACCCCGCCGAGATACGTCACCCCATAAAAATTGCCATCCACACCCTGGACCAGACCGGCGATTGGAATCGCGCCGTCATTCAGGCCGGTAAATGTATAGAGCGTGGTGAGCGCCCCCGCCGGCGTGATCTTGAAGATCGTTCCCGCGCCGTTGGTCCCCCCCTCCTCGGTGGTGCCATACAAATTGCCGTCGGCCCCCTGCACCAGCACCGCTGACGGATCGGCGCCGTCGAGGCCGTTAAACGCAGCCAAAGTAGTCAGCCCCCCCTGCGTGGTCATCCGAAACACCGTCCCGTCATTGTACGAGCCGCCCTCCAGTGTCGTGCCATAGAGATTCCCGTCGCTGGCCTGGATCATCCCCCCCACCGGAAGCGAACCGTTTTCACCATTGAACGTAGCCAGGCTGTAAAAGCTGCCGCCGGGAATAACCCGAAACGTCACGCCGTCGCCGTAGCTCCCGCCGGTGAAGGCGGTGCCGTAGAGCAAGTTGTCCTTTCCCTGAAACAACCCGCCATAGGGAATCGCCCCGTTGTTGCCATTGAAATAAAAAAATGTCGTCAGCGCTCCATTGGTGGTGAGCCGGAAGATCGTCCCGTCGCCGTCCGTGCCGCCCTCGATGGTCGTGCCGTATAAATTGCCGTCCCTCGCCTGGATGAGGGGACTGTAAAGCAACTCACCGGAGGTGCCGTCGGTGAATGACCACAGAGTGGACATGGCCACGCCCGGCGCCGTGACGGAAATGACAGACAGGTCCGCGCCCGTGCTGGTAACCGAGCCCAGCGAGTTGCTGACGATCACCGAGTAGATTCCCGCGCTGGCGGATGAGACATTGCTGAGCACCAGGGTGCTGCCGGTCACGCCGGTGAAGTTGAGGCCGTTGGTCAGATTGGTTCCGTTGAACTGCCAGCGGTATGAATAAGGCGTGTTCCCGATGGCGGCCACGCTGAACCCGGCGGGCGCACCAGGCAGCACGCTCTGGTTGGTCGGCTGCTCCACGATGACCGGCGCCGAGGGCACAATGGTCAGCAACGCGTTCGAACTGGCGAGCGTTCCGGCGGCATTGCTGAGGCTCACGGAATAGGCGCCAATGTCGTTCGAGGTGACGCCGCTGATGGCGAGCCGGCTGGTGGCCGAACCGGAGATGTTGCCGCCGTCGCTCAAACCGGTGCCATTTTTCTGCCACTGATAAAACATCAACGCATTGGTGCCGATGCTGACGTTGAAGTTCGCTGTCATGCCGATGAGCAGCGCTTCGTTGGTCGGCTGCCCCGTAATCACCGGCGGCGTCACCACGTCCAACACCGCCTGCCGGGTCTCAACAAAACCGTCCGCCAAATTCGTAAACCCGATCGTGGCGGAATAACTCCCCGGCGGCAAATTGGTGGTGACCGGCAGGACGCTCACAGCCACCGGCGTGCCGCCCACAGGCATCGGCATGCCCGGGTCGCTGCCGGTCAGCGTGCCGCTGGTCGGAGTAACCTTGAACCAGGCCGACGTGCTGCCCAGCGCCCAGTTAAACGAGCTGCTGCCATTATTGATCAGGGTGAAAATTTGCGCCGCCGGAGTGAATGGCCCGCCCACCGGTCCCGTGAAGACAGCGCTGCCGGACGGCACGATCCGCAGCGGCTCCGGCAGGCCCAGCGCCGTGATTAAATTGGTCCCCATGGGCGTGCCCCAACCGGTGCACAAATCATATCCCGCCACGGCCGAAAACCGGTTCGGGCTGCTGGAGCTTTCGTTGTTTCCCGTGGTGATGTCGTGGAATAGCGCCGGGTAACTCAGGACGTTCGAGCCTTTGCCCAAGCCATAGAACGCGGGGTTGATGAAGCCCACCGCCGGCTCGCCATTGGTCAGTGCCAGTTGGTTGACGAGCGAAATAAATGCCGCCCACAAAGGCGTCGCGCAACTGGTGCCGCCAAAGGCGCCCGCCCGGCCGTTGCCATAGATCACATAGACATTGTCGGCCGTCATGGCCACATCCGGCAGGTTGCGCATCGTGGTCGAGCCCTGGTTGGTGGACATGTTAATGCCCTGCTGCCACACCGGAATCGCATTGCGGGTGCTGATGCCGCCACTGCTGCCGATGCCATTTTCGTCATATTCGGTCCCCCAGTTCCAAACCGTCTCCGCCGACCAGGCACCGCCCGGTCCGGTGGTGGTCAGGGTGGTGCCGCCCACCACCGTAATGTTGGGATCATCCGCCGGCGTCGGCACCGCTCCCGGATAAGCGTCGCTGTCGCCCGAAGCGTTGAAAAAGGATTGCCCTTGCGCGGCCATTTGCAGAAAGGCTTGTTCGCTGCCCGCGTCGGTCGGATACGTCCACGACGCCCCAATTTGTTTGGCCAGATCGTCCGTGGCCATTCGGTTCAGAATGTCGTCGGTCGTGGACCCCTCGTACACGAGCACTCCGCTCAGTCCGGGCGCCATGGAAATGGCCATCTCAATGTCCAGCGACACTTCGTCATTGCCGCCCCCGGCGCCGCCATTGTATCCGTCCAACAACACCGGGCTCACCGGCACGTTCGGCAGGCCCGCCAGGGTTTCGTAGGCCGTGATGTCGTTTTGATAATAACCGGAATCAAATTCCAGCAACCCCACGGTTTGACCCGTGCCCGTCTCCGGCGCGCCCGGAACATACGCCGCGCGGAAATCCTTGCCGACATAAGCCCCGCTCGGCCCCGATCCCGTGAGATTCGCGCCTGCCTGCCTGGAGGCCATTGGCCTCATACAGGGATGCGGGATGACATAATTGTCCAAGCCACCCACCGCCAGCAGCGGTGTCGCCAGATCCACGGACGGCTCGCGGTCCGGGGCGAAAAATGTCCGCGATTCCACGGGGTGCTGATATTCACTGATCGTCACGTGGAAGGCGCGTTCCACGTCGGCCACCGTGGCGCGCACGCTCAGAACCGTCCGGTTGGGATGCCGCGCCGTCACCGCCAGTCCGTGCGTTCGCGCAAACGTCACCACCGCCTCGTAATCGGGTTCGGTCGGGCCAAAACGTTCCTTGAATTGCTCCGGGGTCAGGAACCGGTGGTAATTGGTGCTCGCCGGGTCGTACAATTGCTGGAGCAAATTCGTCAAGCCTTCGCGGTCCCGCAGCGGGAGGCTGATGGACAGATTCAACCGATTCCAGCGCGGACTCTGGCGGAGCGGCGGCAGGTTGGTTGCCACGGCGGAGGTTTGGCTGTGGATCCATTGAAACTCCGCCGCCCCGGCCAGCAGTGTGCCCCCGATGAACAAAAGCACCCCCAACAACCCCGCTCGGCACGAACCGGCCTGCGCCGAGAACGGCCCGCGGGCGACAGTGGCGCACCTGCACATTGTTCTTGTCCTGCGAACAAAAACAGTGGGAAGGCTCTGTCGAGACGCAGGGAGCATTTCTCCCTCTCCGCGTCGGCGAAGTCTGCGGAGCCGCTGGGGAGAGGGCCGGAGTGAGGTGCCCGTCCCTCCATCCTCTCTGTCATGCGTAAGAACACAGTCAAGATGTGCCCGGGCGCCCGTGGCTAGTCGGTTTTTTTTCATGATCTGACCTTGGTTGATGCTGCTTTATTCTGATTCAATAGCTTGCGGCCGGGCACTGCCAACGGAAACAGGAACCCCGGGCAATGCAAAATCCTGTCCCGGATCAACGCGCGGCCGACCCGCTGCGTCATCTTCGCATTCCCTCCGGCTATGCTTCATAGAAGAGCACCTTTCACCCGCCGGCTCAATACAATTTAACTGCCTTTGGTGGTCCCAGGATGTGAGAGCCTGTCTCAAAATTGGAAAGGATCCTGCGAGTGGGGATTTTGAGGCTGGCCAAGGCGGCGGGGACCGCGCCTCTCCGGAGCGTAATGGTGGGGGAAAATATGCCGCCACGCCGAAAGTTGTGCGGCGCGGCGGTGCGGGCAAATCGCGGGCCGTGCGGGCCTGGGCCGGTCAATGACAGACCTGACGGCGGCGGGCCGCGACGAAGGTCAGCAGGCCGCCCAAACCGGCGAGCGCGAGTGTGGAGGGCTCAGGCGTGAACGTGATGCCGGCGGAACCGCCTTCGCTGTTGAGGCTGCGGATTTCCGGCGCACCATCATAGTATTCCGAGGAATATTGCCCGGGCACGGCGCCAACGTAGAGCGAGGTGGGCGCGGCCCCCTGCCAGTCAAGATAGAGGGCGTAATTATAATCGGTCGGTTGCGAAAGATTCACGGCCACCAGCTCGTTGGCCACGGAGCCATCGTTTTCAATGGCGTCAAACGACGGAGGGTAAATTTTCTTTCTATTAATTCTTTTCTTTAGATACTCTGATACGCAAAATATTGGCGGACGCACACCCAAAACCGCGGATGACGGCCGAGGTTTTGTGAATCCATTGGAATGAACCGCCGGCTTGGTTTACCCCCTTGGTGCCCCCTTGATGGACAATCCGTTTATTCAGGTTGAAGCGTCAACAGTGGACCCCGGCGCTTCCCTGAGAAGATCTCGCAGGTCCAGAGGTTCGCTTACCATCGCCAGCCCGCCATCGGCAGTGTGTGGCCACTGTTCCTTGGGGCGATCCCAATAAAGTTCCACACCGTTCCCGTCAGGGTCGCGCAGATACAATGCCTCACTCACGCCGTGGTCCGCTGCTCCATCGAGCTGAATTCCGGCTTTGACCAATCTGCGTAAGGCGTCGGCCAACTCGGCGCGGGTCGGATAGACAAGGGCCACGTGATAAAGACCGGTCGCACCGGGCGGCGGCGGAGAACCACCCTGACTTTCCCAAGTGTTCAGCCCGATGTGATGATGGTAACCGCCGGCGGAAAGGAACGCCGCCTGCCGGCCGTACCGCTGGGTGACTTCAAAGCCGAGCACATCGCGATAAAACCCCAGCGCCCGATCAAGGTCAGCCACTTTCAAATGGATATGGCCGATGCGAACTTCCGGATGGATCGTCTTTGACTTCGGGTCTTTCATGGCCAGTGTTTCAGGCGGCATGGGCCCCGTTGCAAAATGGTTTGTTATCTGATCGGCCGCATCGGCACAGCGTCATCCGGTTCCGAATCTCATAAGTTTTTCCGGCGGCGGAAATCACCGGGATGCCTCCGCGCACCCAAATTGGGCCGCCGACCTTTTTGTCGGTGTCCTCGATAAGCCCAAGCGAAGGTTCAAATGCCGGTTCGATGGGCTTGCCGGTTGTCCGATCCCACACCACCAACCTGCCGGCGGGACAATGAGCGGCCTCATATTCCGTCAGCCGCCGGGCTTCGGGATCGTCCGTCTGTTTGACCAGATTCCAGATTCTCCCTTTGGGATCACAAAAGCGGGCGAAGGCGCACAGGTTTTCCTGGTCGGTGAGCACCATCGTCGGCCCTTCAATCGTCTCCGCTTGCTTCAGATAAGGCTCATGGCTGGCCGTCTCGGTGCCGTCGAACTGAATCTTCGCGTGCGTGCCATCGCAAAAGGGTTTGTTGGCCGACTGGCCGCAGCGGCAAAGCGCATATTGCTTTTGGGCGGGATATTTCTTCCCTTCGCGATAATCGAGAGATTCACCCCCGGCGTTGGTGACAATAGCCTGTTCGCTCAACGGCAAGTCTCCGCTAACGAGATAAGGGCCGTTCTTGGTGACTTCGATCTTGGCGCCGGATTTCTTGTGTTTCATGATTGGCTCCGTTGGCTGCGTGTTTACGGCTTCTCTGGGGCGGGCTTTCTCAAGTCGGCCTCAACATTGATCACCACCTCCACCTGGGTGGCCACCGAGTCCTGATCGGCTGAGACGCCGAAATCGCGGCGGTCCAGCGTCGTCGTGGCCTCCCAGCCGGAAATTGGCGCGCCCTTCATGCCAGGCCCAAAACCCAGCGATTTAACCTTGAGCACAACTTCCTTCGTTACGTCTTTCATCTTGAGATCGCCGGTCACGTCGTAGGTGTCGTCACCGGTCTTTTTCCATGCTTTGCTCTTGAAGGTCATCAACGGGTACTTCGTCACCTCAAAAAAGTTGGCGCGCAAATCGTCGTCGCGCATTTTGACGCGCGTGTCAATGCTCGACACCTCGATGACGGTTTCAACGGTGCTGTTTTCAAGATTGTCGCGGTCCACGACGATGGAGCCTTTTACTTTGGTGAAGCAGCCCGGCACCTTGGTGAAGAAGTGACGGACGTTAAAGCCGACCCAAGTGTGAACGGGGTCGATATCGTAGGTGTCCGCCGCGTGCGCGACGGGAAGGAGCAGCAAGGCGGCGGCGATTTGACCGAACATTATTTTGATTCGCATACAGGTCCTTTCTTGTTGGTGAGTCAGATATTGTTTTTGGTTTTGAAAAATAGCCGCCGCGCTTTCATGCTATTTGCGTGAATTTGAACATACCATAAGCTTGCATCACCACCTTCACAAGTAAATAGAATATCCCGGCGGCCAGGCGGTCATCGCCACCGCGATGTCCATCATGCCCGCATCGAGGCCAAGTTCTTTGCCCACGCCGCGATGTTCAGCGTGATTTTTGCGAACAGCCGGAAGCTTGCGACGCCGAATATAATGCCGCCGGGCAGATTGTCGTTGCCGTGAAACTTTGCCGGGCCGGCGGATAATGACGTGGTCTCGCTCATGTTACCTGGTGGGGCTCGTCGTCACGCCGGCGGGGAAGAGGTGCGCGCCAATGGTAATAAATCGCCATCAGCCGAAGGAAGATGCAGACGGCGGCGCCCAACAGCATTGGATAGGTTGGTTTCACACCCATGATGGGCCCAACCGATACAATCGCCCCGCCAGCCAGCGCCGCGATCGCGTAAAGATCGGCTCGCAGAACGAACGGGACATCTCCGGCGAGAACGTCACGGGCCATCCCGCCGCCGATTCCGGTCATCATGCCCAGGATCGCCGCCATCAATGGATTAATGCCATGGTCTATCGCCTTCTGTGCGCCGATGACGGCAAACAAACCCAGCCCAACCGCGTCGAGCAGCAGTATTTGGCGTTGGCGCGATTCTACTTTGGGATACCAATAGAAGGTGATCAAGCCACCGACCATCGAGATGGCAAAATAATGAATCTCGGTGATGGCGACGGGCGGGACTGCGCCGATCAGAACGTCGCGCAACATGCCGCCAACGACTGCCACCACGAACGACAGAAAGAGAACGCCGAACAAATCGAACCGTTTCTGAACGCCCAGCAGCCCGCCGCTCAACGCGAAGGCGAACGTTCCCACCCAGTCGAGGACAACGATCATGTCTTGCACGAAAGTGCTATGCATAATTGAGACTAAAGTTGCCCGCCCGGTCCGCCACAATCAATCAAACTGCGCTCGTGACCGGCGCGCAGATCCAAGCGCCGGCTGCGGCCAGCATCGCTTCGACGCCGGTTTTCAAAGTGGGGTCAAGCACCGGAGCAAAATTGGGGGCATGATTGGCTGGCAACTCGTCCACCTTGCCCGCCTTTTGGGCTTTGGCGTAAGTGGCGGGATCAATGCCGCCGATGACCCAGAAAACGGACGGCACACCCCAAACCGTGCCAAACAGCCCAAAATCCTCGCTCGCCGTGGCCGGAGAAATCTCTGTCACCCGGTCAGCGCCAAACCGATGTTGAAGAGCGTCCACCACTTTTCGAGTGGCAGCGTCATCGTTGCGAGTCAGCGGAAACTCGCTGAGAACCGAGAATTCCGGCGGCTCGGGCGCGCCCGACGCTTCCGCTTCCGCCACCAGAATACGCTTGACCGCCGCGAGCACCCGTTTGCGCACTTCCTCTTTGAAGGTGCGAATGTTCAGGCGCAGCAACGCCCGGTCGGGAATGATGTTTTCATTCATGCCGGCACTCATGGTGCCAACCGTGACGACTGCGGAGTCGGTCATCGCCACTTCCCGCGACACCACGGTCTGCAAACGCATCACCGCCGACGCCGCCATCACCACCGGGTCAATACTCTTTTGCGGCATCGAGCCGTGCGCACCCCGGCCATACAGCGTCACCTCCCAGCTATCACCGGCCGATAATATCGTTCCAATGCGCCAGCCGATCTGCCCCGCCGCCAGCGGCATTACATGCTGGCCCAAGGTGACGTCCGGCTTGGGGAAGCGCTTGACCATGCCGTCCTCGATCATCGCGCGGGCGCCCTGGCCGGTTTCTTCGCCCGGCTGGAACACGGCCATCACCGTTCCGCGCCACCGCGTCCGATTCTCGGCCAGAATGCGCGTCGCCCCCATCAGCCAGGCGACATGCATGTCGTGCCCACAGGCGTGGGCAATCGCTGTCGCCTGACCGAAGCGGTCGGTTCCGGTCTTGCTGCTCGCGTAGGCCAGGCCGGTGCTTTCCTTGATCGGCAGCGCGTCCATATCGGCGCGCAGCAGCACCACCGGCCCCTCGCCGTTGCGCAGCAATCCGACCACGCCCGTGCCGCCAACGCGCTCCGTCACATCGTATCCCTGCCCCCGCAACCACGCCGCGGCGATGCCCGCCGTGCGATGCTCTTGCATGGACAGTTCTGGATTGGCATGAATGTCTCGATAAATGCCTTCGAGCTTGGCGAGCAGATCGCCGGATGGTTCGGGCAGGGCCGGCGTGATGAACGGGTCGGTAGTCATAGGCCTTTTGTCAAGCCACCGCCGCCAGCCGGGTTTCCGCCGCGACCACAGGTTCAACCACAGGCTCATCTTGGCAGTTGGAATCTGCTTGCGCGCTCCATGCCAGGAGTTCTTGGGCGATGCGCAATGCCGCGTCCCGTGGCAGCGCCGTCGGATGCTCGATCAGCGCCAAAAGCTGCAATACCCGTTTGCGACGGGCCAAATCTGAATCCCAGCCATCAGCACAATGCGGGCACGCCTGATGACTCTTTTTCGACAATTCGCAGTTGTGTGAAAAGTGCATTTCCATCACGTTCAAGAGTTGTTGCGGGTTGGAGAAAAGGCAATCACTTTTTTAGTTTTGCGGCAATCGTGGCGACGTGTTTCCCTTGGCAACGCGCCATGTCCAGTTCTTTGGCGCTTTCAGGTCTTTAAGTAATCAGCCGTGACACCCGACCGGACATCAAACTGCACTGCCACCCCATGACCAGATCGCTTCCGCATGGCCAGGAATTAAGTCTTTATGGTATTTAAATAGCACTATATTGTATATATGGCTCGACATAAATACGCATTTGTTCTATATTCGGCCGCCCGGTGATGCCATCGGACCATGATAAACGCCGATCACGCCATAACGTTTGCCGCCGACCGGGTGATCCCGCCCGGCGCTCGCCGCCGCACAAGCGGCCAAATCACAGCCGCGTGCGTCAGGTCTCGGATTGCGGTGATATTTCCTGCACCGTACACGCATTTGCCTCGAACCAATCAATCGACGACCGATTGGCACGGTTTCCCCCCGAATCCCTTTGGGATTGCCGAAGCGGTCGCGCCTCTGAGTTCCAACATACGCGTAAGGTGCAGGACATGTCACCGCTTTCGAATTGGGCGACATGTCGCCCAGTTTCAAGCTCGGACGTGCCCCCGCTCTCCAAAAAACGAACAAATCACCCTGCGCCCCAATGAATTCCACACCCGGCATTCATTCGCCTTGCTCAGATAAAAAAAAACATGAACCCGCCCGCCCATCCCCTCCCCGGTAACCTCCAGAAAGGCTTTGCCCCGGCGGCCGCCACATCCGCCCAATCCACCCCGCCACCCCCTGAAAAACCCTCAAATTCGATCGGCAAAATTTGCGAAAACCCCAGCAAAACCTCACATCGTCAACCCTCGTCAACCCTAAAAAATTTTTGGAGCCCTCCCCACCCTCCCGGGCAGGCTCCGCCCGGCCTGCTGCGTTCCCTGCCCCCTGCCCGCTCGCCCGGCTCCGACCGGCATTTTGATCGTGCATTTTTGGCCGGATGATTTTTAATGACGTCATGACCATTTGGCTATTGGCAGTTCTGTTGATCGCGGCGGTGGCGCTGGCGGGCTGGCGTCAGGGGGCCATTCGCGCGGCGTTTTCCTCGGTGGGCATCATTTTCGCCGCCCTGCTGGCCGTGCCGCTGGGCCGGCTGTTTCATCCGCTGCTGCCGCACGTCGGCCTGGCCAATCCCATCACGGCCTGGGCGGTGGCGCCGGTGCTGGGCTTCATTTTGGCGATCATTCCGTGGAAAATCGCGGCGAACTACGTGCACCATCGCGTGGAGCATTATTACAAGTACCGCGCCGACGACCTGCGCCTGGCACTGTGGGAACGGCTCAACATCCGCCTGGGCATCTGCGTCGGCATCCTGAACGGCGCGGCGTATTTCGTCCTCGTCAGCTTCTTCGTCTTCAACCTGGCTTATTGGACCACCCAGACGGCCTCCGCCACTGCCATTCCGCCCGTCAGCATCCGCCTGATCAACAGCTTGGGCGAAAGCCTGCAATCGTCGGGCTTCTCGAAAACCGCCAGCGCCGTGGGCACGCTGTCGCCCCGATATTACCACCTGGCCGACCTCTCGGGCTTGCTCATGCAGAACCCGCAGCTCGGCGGCCGCTTCGTGGACTATCCCGGACTCGCCTCGGTGTGGCATCGCGACGACCTGCAATCGCTGGTGACTGACCCCACGCTCACCAATGCCCCGACTGCCGGCACGCCGCTGAATGAAATCTACAACGACCCGGGCGTGGTGGCCTTCCTGGCCAACCGGGAACTGGCCCAAGGGCTGGCAGACGCCGTGGAAACGAATCTCGATGATCTCACGAATTATCTGAACACCGGCACATCCCCCAAATACAGCGCCGAGCCCATCATCGGCGACTGGGAATTCAACACCGGCGTGACGCTGGCCTGGTTCCGCCAGGAGCAACCCAAGATCGGCGCCAACGAAATGCGCAGAGTGCGCGCCCTCTGGACCCCCGCCTACAACCAGGCGACCCTGCTGCTGACCGGTGATAATCAGGTGTTCATCAAGAACTTCCCCAAGTTCGTCACCCCCACCCAGCAGAACCCACTGTCCTTTCAGCTTCAGGACGGGAAAGGCGATTGGACCCGCGAGGGCACCAACTACACGTTGCATGTGAATATCAACGGCGAAGACAAGTTCCTGACCGGCAGCACCGACGGCATCCGTCTGCGGCTCAAAGACGGCCGCACCCTGCTGGTGTTCGACCATGCCGATTGAGGCTGGAATCTGGACGAAACTACGATTTTTTAGACACTGCGGCGAGCGCCCGACAGTCTGGTTTGATTGACCTTCCGCTCCGCTGTTGGCGGGATTGCGGCTGCGAGTTTTCCAGGCCTTCGGCAGAGGCCGGTGTTATTGATTGCCGCACAATTATTTACCCAAACGCGTGCGCCCGTGAGGCGGATGAAGTCATCGGATTTGGCCGCCGCCATGACGGTGTTCCCGGTTCCTCCGCATTCCACCCAAACGGCTCGATACTTGCTTTGGGAAACCCATGGGAAGAATCTCAGTTGTCGCCCTGGTGCTGGCCGCGTTGCTGGTGACCGGCTGCCATAAGCTGTTTTCCGTGAGGCTGCACTCCCAACCGCCCGCCGCCAAAAGCGCCCGCACCAATACCAACCTGTTGTCCCGCGATTTGGGCACCCTCACGCTCACCAACGACTTCGACACGTGTGTCCCCCTGGGGCTTGGGAAGGACTGCGTGCTTTCGCCCAAGCTGGTTGACCATCATAACGTGCAACTCACGGTGGCGGTGGAATCCAAGGACGGCCAGGGCAAGATTCATGATTTCTATATGACCCAGATCGTGACCCCGGTGGGCCAGCCGTCTGAAGTGGCCGTGGGCAACTTCAGCTTCAGCCTGACGCCGACCATGGCGCCGGAATGAGATTGGAGACCTGGCCTTGGACCATTGCAGTATTCTGGTCATCGTTCTGTTGACGGCCATCAACAGTCGCGGCGTGAATGTCGGCAAAGCGATTCAAAATACTTTTACTGCGGCCAAGGTGTTGTCGCTGGCGGCATTGTTCGGCAATGTAATCTCCACACAAACCCAATTGCTTTTCCAGCGTTTAAGGTAAAGGCAGTTGTAGTGTCACAACCGTTCCGCCTTGACGAGTAGATTGAATTTGACAGGTTCCCCCGAATTTGCGTATTCGCTGCTGGAGATTGGCCAAACCATTGCCATGAGAAACCTCCTTCGGGTCAAATCCGCCCCCGTTGTCATGAACATAAATAGTGAAGACATTGTCTGAAGCGGCGAACTTCAGCAGTATTTGACTGGGTTTGCCGTGACGCACGGCGTTATTGATGGCTTCTTTCGTGGACAAGAACAAATTGTTGCGCATCTCAGACGTGATGATTTTCTCCGGGTAGGATCCAGGAACTTCCACCCGGCAGGTGATGTCAGTCTTGGATAAAAATTCCTCGACATAGCCAGCAAGGTAGGCCGAAAACGATGAAAGGGTTTCACTCTTGGGATTCATCATCCACACCACCTCATCTAGCGCGGAAATCATCTGCCGGGACTTCTCGCCAATCAAACGCAGACGGTCTTCGACTCTCTCGGATTCGGCGCTTTCCTCCGGCCACCAAGCCAGCATGCTGATCTGGGTCAATTTGCTGCCAAAGTCGTCGTGCAAATCCCTGGAGATGCGGGCGCGCTCCTCCACAATGATTCGCTCCTGTTCGATTTTCTCGCGTTTGCTGATTTCATTTTTCCATTGGAGTGTGCGGTGTTCAACTTGCCGATGAAGCAGGCTGATCCAGATAAAGGTCATGGCCAACCCGACCACCAGCAAGCCGACAATGACCAACGCGTGTTTCATTGTCCACCATGGCGGCCGCGCGATGATTTGGACGGCGGACGGCGCGTTCAGGAGGATCTTAAAGGAATTTTCATTTTCTGGTGGGTTTTGATCGTCAACAGGCCGCAGATAAATGCCGGTGATTTTCAAACGGCTGCCAATGGGCCAGTCCACTTGGGAAAGAAGGTCTGATTGGAGTTCGGCTGCAAATCGTTTCAAACCGATTTGCATTTCCAGGGTTCGTTTCGATCCCTCATCCCTGAGATTCACCAGTGTTCCCTCAACCGACACCCAAGGAAATGCGTCGGTGGCATTTTGAAGGATCGGCCGGGGTGGCGGCAAGGGCAAATGGCCCCGCTTGCTTGCGGTCGCCTCGATGATATCCACAAATTCATTCTTGTGCTCAACCAACCCGGTAACCGCCACGACATCGCCGGGCAATAAATCTGTCGGACGATCCAGCAAGACACGGATCCCGGTCTCTCCATCCAGCAGATAATAGCTTTGCCCATGGCCATGGAGAACCTGGGCGGAAATTTTTATTTGCCGGAAACCGTCGCTCGAAACGATGTTGCTGCCGGGCTGGATGGCGAGTTCTGGCTGGAGGGCAACGGCATCCCGCCACGAACTGGCGATGCGTATTTGGCCAAACTTGGCTGTATTCTCGTTGGCAAAGGCAGCCAAGGAAATGCGATTAAACGACAGGTCGGCTGCACCGAGTTTCGTCAAGGTGGGCTGGGCCGGTTCAATGTCGGAGGTGGGATTGCGATAGACCCGCACATCGTCGGCGCCGGATTTGAAATCAATCCGCAGCACGTAGAAATTCACGTTGGTGTCGCCCGGGCCGATACGGGTGAACACTCCGGCCGGGGCCCGCAAGTTGACGTCGTCCGTCGGCGTATCATTGCCAATCCCCGCAATGCGCTCAGTTCCCCGATTCAGTTCAAATTCGTAGAACAAGGTGGTTTTGGCTGGTTGCTCCAGAAAGCTGAGGTAAACCGTCTTCCCATCGGCGCCAATACGCCCATTGGAATCCAGGTAGCCGTACACGCCGAAATTTCCACTGACCGAACAATCCAGATAACGGCCGACCCTTCTGCTATTGGGAATAAAAGCCCAATTTCCCGCCGACCGTGCGGCGTATCCGCCGGGAGCGGTGTCCCCACTGTTGAGGCTGCCTGCCAGCACTCGCGTGCCCGGATTAAATATATCCGACCAACCGCCATTCCAACCCGCACCGCCATTTTGACCACTGAGATCGCCCACGGGATAATCAAAATCCTCAGACGCCAGCAACGCGTTTTCGTAAGGATAGAACCTCCACTGCTGGTTGGCCGCGCCGGTATCAATGTTCTGTTGCACCACGGCCTCGTCGTCCATACTGCCGCCGGCCACTTCCAACACCAGCCCGCTACGCACGTTTTTAAGCTTAAACCAGCCGTTGCCCGCATCCACCAGATCAAACTGCTGACTGGGATCGCTGTTGTAATCCCAAGTCCAAAGTTGTGCGCCGGCCAGGCTGGAGCTGTAGGCAATACTGGCGCATTCGCCACTGACTCCAGAAATGATTTTCAAGTGATCGCCCGTCTCGGTTGGCAATAACATCCATCGCTGATCGTTCCCGACGTCATAGCGCGATTGCCTGATGGCAGAAGCGTTGGTGGTGCCGCCACCGACCAGATTCAGGGATTTGCCACTGTTTTTGTTGATGACCCGCAGACAGGAAATCGAGTCTAACCCATACGACAACGCCCCCGACCATTTCAAGGCATCGCCGGGCATGAACCCATTGAGCCACATGTAACCGCCAGTGATCCCGAGAGTCTGTTGCCAATTCCGCATTTTCATCAGGGCGGAGTCAGGCGTGTCAGTGTTGCCCCACAGACCGGGATAAACTTTCAAATCCCCAAAAGCCCTGTTCCAAGTATCGGGGTCGTTGTCGGCGCCGTCCGCATAGCATTGGAGATAAATGGCATCCACGTGCGTCCCTAGCTGCGATTTGACCGCAACCCAGAAATCTCGGTTGGTGGTTGGGCGTAACGCGATTTTCAGGCCCAATCCGGCGACCATGTTGCCAAAGGCCACAGCGGACGGGACATCGTAGGTTTTCTCATCAGCCAATTGAATGGCGTCCACGCCCGTTGCCTTCCTCAGCGCCAGAAAGCCTTTGTTCAATATGCTGTTCGGGGCCGTCCCTTGTGCGGCGATCAAGTTCTTGATGTTGGAAAAAGATGCATCTTCCTGGCCCCCACCTACGGTCAGTTCAATGCGTTTGACATTCGTCGGCTGGGTTTTCAACGCCGCCAGTTTCATTCCCCACGCCGGATCGCCAACATAGATTCCGTTTTGGACAACGGGTGTGTTGTTGTAGGTAATGTTCCCCTCGACATCAACACGCAGAAATGACAGAAACAGCCGGTTGAAGCCGGAAACGCGGGCCGCACTTTGGATGGCGGCACTGGGAGCGTAGAAATCGCTGCCCACATACAGTCCTTTCACGGCATCAGCACTGACACTCGCCGGGAACAACAACAGCAGAACGAAGCCGGCCAACTGGCAAACAAAACAGCCCATTCTGGCTGTTTCACAAAGATGGCGGTTCATTAAGCTGGACATGGCAATTATCTCAAATCGCATCAAGGCGCTCACATATTCGCCCCATTGCCACCGGCAGACAATGCTTCTTTGCGTTCCAACCTACCTGGCTGGCGCGAAAACTTCAAAACTGACGAGTTTGTATTCTTCATGGGCCGCCCGTTTTGCGCAGGCCAAACGCACCCAGCGGGTGGAAACCGCAGGAAAACGGTTCGTTTCAATCCCGCCATGTCCGTCGCCGGTGCTGAAAACATCCGTCCAGGATTGGCCGTCAGCGCTGACTTGTATCGCATAGGCGCTGGCAAAGCTGTCCGCGAACCGGTCCGTCGCCCAGGTTAATCGAACGCATTCAATGGATTTTACCTCACCCAAATCCACGGCAAGCCATTGGGCGTCGGAATTCTGCGACCGCCAATAAGTGCTATTATTGCCATCCGTGGCCTTGGCGGCTTGCGAACCGTATTCAGTGTCCGCATCCGCCGAAGAACTGGTCGTGGGATGAAATGCGGCCAGGTCACCGGGGGCCGGACAGGGCGACGTTTGCTCTGCCAGAAACGGAATCGGCTCAGTGTACGTTGCGGTCAGGCGCAACGATTTTTTCAAACGAATGTCACGCGAAGAAGCCCCTGCTTGCAATTCATAGGCGCCCGCATCTGCTTTCCATTGCTTTCCCGCCACGTCGCAATAGGCCAGCGCCCGGGGCTGCAATTCGAACGAAACGCGCCTAGTCTGGTTGGGCAACAATTCGACGCGTTGGAACCCTTTCAACTCACGCACCGGTTTGTCAACTGTTGGGTTCGGATCATGGAGATAAAGTTGGACGACCTCCGCGCCGGCACGGCGGCCGGTGTTCCTCACATCCAGAGTCACCGCGACGGTTTGGTTCGTGGCCAAAGAGGATGTTGAGAGTTTCAAATTCGAATACTCGAAAGTCGTGTAGGAAAGCCCGTGGCCAAAGGGAAACGCCGGCGTAATCCCGGCCCGGTCAAAATGACGATACCCGACATAAATGTCTTCCGCATAATGGACGTGGCCACTGTCCCCGGGAAAATTGCCAAAGTCCGGATAATCCTCGCGGCGCGCACCAAAAGTGGTCGGCAGTTTCCCCGATGGATTGCGATCGCCAAAAAGAATGGCCGCCAAGGCGTTGCCGCCCTCCTGTCCGGGAAACCAGACCTCAACCACACCGGCGACCTGGTTCAGCCAGGGCATCAAGACCGGCGTGCCATTGTTGAGCACGACAATTGTCTTTTGGTTGGCAGCGGCCACGGCTCGAATCAACTCGTCCTGATCTTGCGGTAACGACATGGATGGCCGGTCCGACGATTCCCCTTCAGTTCCTCTGGTTGAAACAAAGACCAGCGCGATGTCAGATTTTTTGGCCGCTGCCACCGCGTCGGCATACGGGCCAGCACCCAGCCGCGCCCAATCGAGCCGGGCCACGGCTTGTCCGCCATGCTGAAAATATTCAACGCGCAGTTGGTGGATCTTGCCCGCCTCGAGGGCGACCTCGGTGATAATTGGCGTGGCTGCGCTGTCCACCCAATGATCAATGAGCAATTTATCATCAAGATACAGGCGGCCGCCATCGTCTGTCGTCAGAATCAATTGGTATCGTCCGGAAGCCGGTGCGGCCAGCGCGCCAGTCCAACGGACACTATAGTCCGACCGGGACAGTCCAGCACCCGGCGAGGCGTCGCTCCAGTCAAATTGGATTTGCCGATCCATGCGGACCAAGACCGGCGCGCCTTCGAGATTTCGATTTGCGTAGTATTCCGCATGCAGCCCGGCTTGGCCGGCAAATTGCAAGGCGCTTTGGGGAATCGGCGCGCCGGTCCGGCCGCCCGTCGAATAATTGACCTCAATAACTTCGCCCGCCCGCTTCTGGATGCCCGCCAAGGCGCTGACAGAATAGAACGGCGTCACCTCAGGACTGCCAGCCGCGCCAATTTCCCAATTCGCCGCTGCGGCGCCAATGCATGCCACCGAATGGATTTCCCGATCATCCAGAGGCAAGACACCGTTTGCATTTTTCAGCAGCACAATGCTTTCGGTCGCGGCAGCCAAACACAGCCGCTGATGTTCCGGCGAATTCAAATGCGCGGGATCAGGCCGGGGTGGCTGGTCCAGCAAACCGACCCGGATAATCGTGCGCAAAATCCGCCGGACGCTGTCATCAATGGAGGCCTGCGACACCTGGCGATTCTTTAAGGCGGTAACCACCCGGTCGCGGGTCATGTATTCCTGCCCGGGCATTTCCAAATCGTTGCCCGCGTTGAGCGGTCCGACGGTATCCTGGACGCCGCCCCAATCGGAAAGCAGCACGCCGTCGAAACCCCAGCCTTTCTTCAACACATCAACCATCAGATACTTGTTGGCAGTTGCCTTGTAGCCGTTAATTTGGTTGTAGGACGACATCACTGCCCACACTTGGCCTTCCTTCACGACGGCTTCAAAGGCGGGCAGGTAAATTTCACGCAAGGCGCGCTCCTTTATATCAACATTGATGGTGTAACGTGCCGTTTCCTGGTTGTAGGCGGCGTAATGTTTCACACAGGCGGCACAGCCGGAACTTTGCATGCCCTGGACGTAATTCACAGCGAGACGTGCCGCAAGATAGGGATCCTCGCTAAAGTATTCTCCGTTGCGTCCCCCCAATGGCGAACGCTGAATATTCACGCCTGGACCGAGCAGCATCTGCACGCCAGAGCCTTTATTGCGTGCTTCTTGGCCAATGGCTGCGCCGAGCTTCCAAAGCAAATTGGTGTCCCAGGTGGAAGCCATGGAAACGCCCGCCGGAAAAGCCGTGGCCGGACCCAAAGTACTGTCCTGACCGCCGCGCACACCCTGGCCGGCATCGGCCATGGCCAGAGCTGGCAAGCCCAGGCGGGAAATCGGCTGCGTGGTGAACCCGGTGCCGCTCAATAAACTGATTTTCTCGTCCTGGGTTAAATTGGTGAACAAATCGTTCACGCGCGACTCGATCGGCGCCGTGCGGTCTTGGTAAATGTGCGATGATCCGAAATCCAATGCCGGCGAAACCGGTGGAAGAGCGATGACCAGCGCGGCTCCGAGAACCTTAAAATTCAATGACCAGGCCGCGCGCAACAATTCTGAGGTGGTTTTCACTGTTTAAACTTCTGTTAAAAACGGCTTATCGAGGCATGGTCATTCGCTTGCGGCGTAACTGCGCCGGAAGGACTCAGCGCGCATTCGGCTTGGGCTCCGGCTTTGGAGGATAGCACGGTGACGTGCATTTCCTGAAAAATATTCTTGCCGGAATAATCTCCCTCCCGCTTCCAGCTCAACTGCTTCTTCGTATCGTCCCAGTGGAACGTCGTGCGGCGGGTTGTCCCTTGCTGATAGTCCTGGCTTTCGCCATCGTCCTCCACCAGCGTAAAGATCGCATCTTGGCCGGGATAAACCTGCAATTCGAGCGGCCCGCCGGGAAGCTGAGACGTATGCAGAATGGCAGGACCAAGGGGCAGGATGGTTCCCGTGCGGACATAAACCGGAATTTCGTCCAACGCCGCCATAACTTGGATGCGGCAACCGCCTTGGACCATTTGGTTGGTGCCAAAAACATACCAGTCGCCGGACGGCAGATAAACGGAACGTTTTCCGCCTTTTTGTAGAATTGGAGCCGCCAAAAGCGAGTCGCCCATAAGCCATTCATCGGACAGGTTCGCGACCTTGGGATCGTTGGGGAACTCCATCACCAGCGGACGCATCAAGGGGATGCCCGTGGCATAGGTTTCGTGCGCCAGGCTGTAATAATACGGAATCAAGCGATACCGGAGGTCAATCATCTTGCGCATGGCAGCCAGGGCATCGTCGCCATACAGCCAGGGCAAATGCGGTTGGTAATGAACTTCGGAATGGGTGCGCATGATGGGAAAAAAGACGCCAGCTGCCATCCAGCGACACATCAACTCAGGGGAGGGGTTGCCAAAAAAACCGCCGATATCACATGCCGCATAGGGCATTCCAGCCAGGCTCCAGTTCAGGAGATTGGCCGGTGTACCTGCCAGCACTTCCCATGAGGAAACAATGTCGCCAGTCCACGCCGCCGCACCAAGGCGTTGAGCTCCCGGCGAGAAGGCGCGGTTCAAAGTCCACAAGCGCTCATTCGGACGGCAACGATTCAGGGCGTGTCGTTCAGCCAAGATCCAGTAGAAATAGGTGGTGTAGGTCGCTTCGCCTTCATCATTCCACCACCCGGCCACTCCGTCGCGGAGCAAGGCGGCGGACTGTTCAATATACCATTCCCGAAAATTCGGATTTGCAAAGTCCAGGTCGCGCGCCGGAACTTTGTCAGCGCAATGAGATTTGAGGTCCCATCCTTTTAATCGAACCATATGCAACAACTCATCGTCCCCCAAACGCGGCTTGCGAATACCGACAAACTTGACGTCTTGAGCCCGAAACTTCTTTATCTCTTGAACCAAATCGGGAAACAAATTTGTATTCCAGCCAAAGTCCGCAAATCCGGGTTCCCCTGCGTCAGGCAATTCATAATCAGGTTTGCCTGCATACCACTCAAAATCAAAAATAAACGCGTCCACCGGGATCTTAAGGTCTTGAAAACGCTTCAAGGCGTCCTCGACATCGGTGCGATTGGTCCAACCCCAGCGGCTTTGCAGATAACCAAACGTCCAGAGCGGCGGAACTGGAGCGGCCCCGGTGAGGCGGGAATAAGCGGCGGCCGCATCCTTAAGCGATGCCGCCGGCATGAGATATAAGTCTGCCTGCCTGCCGGGAAAAGTCCACGTCACATGGTCTCCATTCGTCGAGCCCCGCCAACTGGCCGGATGATTGTCGTCCTCAGTCACCGCCAATGCGGCGTATCCAGCCTTTGACCAATAATAAGGAATCGTCGCCTGTCCGTCGCCAACGCCGGCTTTCACCTCCGTATGCTGCAAACTACCGACGTCATTGCCACAACCATAGGCCTCCATGGGAGCGTTTCTGTCCCACCCTAGCACGATCTCGACTTGTGGGTTGGTGGCGGCAACGGGTTGATTTAAGTCACCGATTGCATGTGCGGGAATAATCACTTGACCGTTGGCACCCTGAAGCAGCCATTCGCCATTTTCAGGGTTTATCATCAAGGTGCCCATCTTGCCTTTGATCCCCACCCAGCCGTTGCGTTTGACGTCACGCCAAGTCACGGCTTGGCGGTCGCCGGCGGGAACTAAAAATGAACTGTCAATCGGTTCATGTTGGTTGTAAATGACACTCAAACGCAGGGCTTCCGGCGTGGCCACCGCCAGCTCCACCCGTGCGGCCTTGAACTGGATGAGCAATCCGTCGTTAATTCGTCTGACATTTTTCTGTGCCTGCACATTGCCCGCGCCACACAAAACCGCGCAAAAAATCAGCGCCAACGCCCGGAATGAAAAGCGGGCGGCTTGCGGCTTTATTATTTGACAACCAGAGCCGTGCATCGGTGAGCCGGGCTTAATCAAAGGACTATTCATGTGTTTCAAATGGCAAATAACCGGTCACTGGAACGAAAGCGATTCTTTGTCAGCCAGTGTAAGCGTTCCCCCGTCCTCCATCCAATAGGCTGATGAGACTATTGCCCGGACTGCAGCCAAGTACGTAAAATACATCTGGAAGTGCTCCTGATTTTTCTGGAGAATTAAGCCATGGCATTCCAGAATGATGTCAAAGTTGCTGGAGCCATTGTTTTATGCAGCATACGAAGCCCAGAGAAAGTCAATTGAGTTCCAAACTGACAACGGTCGGCATTGTCGAAGATGACGTTCATATTTGCCGATCGGTGTGCCATCTGATTGACAGCGCTCCCGGTTATCGCTGCGTCTGTACTTGTCCAGATGCAAAGGCCGCGCTGGTGGAAATTCCCCGTCTTCGTCCGGATGTGGTGCTCATGGACATCAATCTGCCGGGCGAATCGGGCATCGCCTGTACCGCAAGACTGAAGCACGATCTGCCAGCCTTGCAGATCATCATGCTCACGGTGTTCCGTGATCCCAAAGCGCTGTTCCAATCATTGAAGGCGGGTGCCTGTGGTTACCTGCTCAAACGTTCGAGTCCGGAGGACATCTTGGACGCCATTGCCGAAGTCCGCAACGGCGGCTCACCCATGAGCGGAGAAATCGCGCGCATGGTGGTGGAGGCGTTTCATGAAAACACGAGTCAAGCTCCGGATGCCGAAAAATTGAGCCTGCGCGAAGAAGAGGTGCTGCAGTTGCTCTCTCGCGGCTTGATCAACAAAGAAATTGGTGAACAGTTGCGTATTTCCAAAGATACCGTTCGGGCGCACCTGCGAAAGATTTACGAAAAGCTGCAAGTCCGTTGCCGCGTCGAGGCAATCAATAAATATCTGGAGCGCCGGACCCCGCCTTCCGAAACCGGGCGCAAATGAATCAACCGGCGGCGCCGGTTGGATTCGGCGTGAAATGCCCGGGAGGCTGACCAAGAAGCCGCTGGCACGACTTTGATGGCGTACCAGCGGCTTGCAAGTGCTGCGTTTTTTTGTTTTAAGGCGTTACGGTCCGGTAAAACGCCTGTCCCGTCAGCGGATTTGGGTCAGTGACAGTGCCGATTCCACTCTCTGCCGGGGTGGCGGTGCCAACGTCGGTCCACGGTCCGGTAACGCTGGGCGCACGCTGAACCCGGTACGCAAATGTCGGATTGCCGGCAAACTGAATGGTCCAGTTTCCTCCCTGCCGGATCGGGCGTATCATGTTGTTGGCCCCTGGCAGCCCGAGCACGTCTGACCAAGTCGCCCCCATGCGGATCTCATCGACGGCCAGTTCATTATCGTCGAAAGTGCCGAGACTGAAGCCGTTGAAGGACATATTTCCCACGTTCGTCAGCGCCAAGGTTGCGGTGGCGGGCTCCGTCAGCGAGGTTGGATTACGATACACAAAGACATTGTCAGCATGGCCCGGTTGGAAGTCGATTCGCACGACATAAAAATCGACGGCCAGATTGCCGGTCGAGCCCGCCGATGAATCGCCGGCGCCCATGTCCGTGAACGTGCCATTGGGACTCCGGAAATAGACATCCGTCGTCGCCGTGTCGTTTCCGACACCGGCGATACGGCCGGGATCATTGAGGTCAGAACGATGGAATTCGCATTCATAGAACGCGTTTGGCACCTCCGGTTGTTGGAGGAAGCTGACATAGAGGGTCTTGCCGGGGGCGCCAATATTTCCGTTGCCGTCAAGATAGCCGCGGGCCGCGAAAACGCTGTTGGTGGTGCAGTCCAGCCACCGGCCGGCCCGGCTATTCCCATAGTTGAAGTAAGAGTTGCCTTGCGACAAGGAATCGTAACCGGGAGGGGCATTCACCCCCCCAACCAGACTGCCACCCGTGATGTAACTTTCGCTGGCTGAAACATTGGTCCATGCCCCACTCCAGCCCAGGCCTCCGTCTTGGGAGACATTATCGATTATGGCAGGACCGCCTGGATAATTAAAACCTTCATAGGCAATGAGCCGGTTGTTTTCCACATACACCGTAACCACCGCCACGGCACTCGTAGTGGATCCAAACAAATTTGCGGCCACCAATGTATAACTTCCACTATTGGTTAAAGCCGCATCCGCTATTACAATATTCGTGCTGGTGGCTCCCGTGATGGGGGTATTCCCAAAATACCATTGGTAAGTTGCAGCTCCGGTGCTGCTGGTGACGTCAGCACCCAGGGTGATGGTGCTGCCCACCAGACCTCCGTTGGGTTGAGGTTGCACAACGAATGCTGGCGGGTTTCCCGCCAGCGTCACCAGGGTCAGGGCGTTAAACTTAAAGTCCTCGCCGCCGTTGCTCGGAGTGTTAACATCATTCCCCCTCAGAAAAGCCACCTGGGCAATCGGCGCTCCGGACAGAGTGCCGCTAAATTTGCGGCCGGTGGTCAGATCGTAAAAAGTGTAACTCGTGGAACTATTGAGCGCAAAAGCGAAAAAGTGCGTTACGCCCAGATCAAAGACGAAGCCGGGTGCCGGACTGGTCCCGCCGGCGTCAGTATACCATGCGTCGTTGGTATCGGAGTGGAAAAAGCTAAACAGCACGTTGCCGTTCGCATCCTGAAGCTCAAGGGCATTGGTATTTCCGGAGTCCAAGGGATTGGCGTTTTGCAGTTGTACTAAAAAAGTCCCGTTCACGAAGGGCGCATTGAAAGGACGCACTGCGGTCGTCGCGTCGGCGCCAGTATTGTTCCAGATTCCGAACAACTGGGGCGTGTCACCGCTGATGTAATCACCGCCGCCGATGGTGCCCAGGCTCCACGGTTCAAACCCAAAACCCTGATTTCCGCCAATACCCCCCGAATAACTGCCCGCCACGTCAAAGCCATTGGTGTAGCCAAACGGCAAGATGGTGACGATGGCCACGGAACTTGTGGCGGTCCCCAGGGAATTTGACGCAGTGGCAAAATAATTGCCCGCATTGAGGAACCCCACATTGGCCAGCACCAAGTTCGTGGCGCTGGCGCCGTTTATCTTGGCATTATTGAAATACCATTGGTAATTGATCGCTTCACTGCTGGAAGCAATGGCCCCAAGAGTGATCGTGTTGCTCACAAAGCCCCAAGCATTGGCCGGTTGCGTGATGAACACTGGCGGGACAGGCGTGGGCGATGTAATCATCAAGGTGTCAAACTTGAAGTCCTGGCCGTTGGGCGGCGTTGAACTTCCGTTGCCTCTGAAGAATGTTATTTGGGTGATTGACGCTCCCGATAGCGTGCCACTGAAGCTGTTCGTTGTGGTATCATCTATCAACGTGTAGGTCGTGGCCGTGTTCAAGACAAACCGCAGGTGCGTGAATGAGTCAAAGTTATACGAGAAGCCGGTCGCCACGCCGGTTCCCGACGCATCGGTGTACCATCCGTTGGCGTTATCCCCGCCCATATGGAAGAAGCTAAACACGGCGTTGCCCGAGGCGTCCTGAAGGGTAAAGCCATTTGTTTCGGAAGTGTCTTGCAAATTCTCCAGACGAAAATCAAGCGAAAACGTTCCGCCGACCGGCAGAGCACTGTCAAAAGGCCGAACAGCGGTTGACGCACTATTTGCCGTGTTGTTCCACAAACCAAAGGAATGGGGATGCGTGCCCGCATCGTTTGCGATATAACTGCCGCCACCGGGAGTGCTCAACGCCCAGGGCCCATAGCCGAATCCTTGGTTGCCTGAGAAGCTTGCATAGTTGGCAGCCACGTCATAGGCGTTCGTGTTTTGCGCGGACACATTGCCGGCGGCGAACAAGAAAACCGCCAAGCCGGTAATTTCGCAGATGCTTGCCGTAAATTTATTTTTCATAATTGAGATAATCACTGATAATCGGTTGTCTGTGATGCTGGATCACATTTCAAAGTCACCTCGACGCCAGCCGCCGCCGGGCGATAAAAAGGATCCCCAGGCCGCTCATTCCCGCCAAAGCGAGGACGGACGGCTCGGGAACGGTGGTGATTTCCAGATTGTTAAAGCGATAGTCCGTTCCGCCGCCGCCACCCAGATTGGGATCACCGGCGAGATTCTGCCTGAAGATCTGAACTTGATCAATGGCCGATCCAGAAAGCGTGCCACTAAAACTCGCATCGGTGGCAAGATCGGTGAGCGTATAGCTGGTGGCGCTGTTCAGCGTAAACGCAATTGTATCCAGTTGGCTGAAATCATAGGCAAATCCGGTGGCGGTTCCAGCACCATTTGCATCCGAAAAATCTCCATCCAAGTAATTGCCACCTTGCTGCCAGTAACTAAAAAGCACGTTTCCGGACGCATCTTCAAGGTTAAATCCAGCCTGCTCAGCGGAGCCGTTCAAAGTACCGGTTTGAACCGAGATGGAAAAGGTCTGCCCCGGGGACAAAACTGAACCAAACGGGCGATTGGCGTACGATCCAGTGCCCGCGCCATATGCGTTATTCCACAACCCAAAGAGGCCGCCCCCGACGTAATTCCCGCCCCCCGGGGTGTTCAAAGTCCAGGCTCCAAAACCGTAGCCGCCATTCATGCCGGTGCTAAAACCGCCGCTATAATTTGCTGCCGTATCCAGGGCGGTCGTGGTAGATTGCGCCGCAGCGAAGTTCGTTGCGACCATACCGGATATAATTCCCAAGGTCCCAAAGATCAGTTTGGTACGTAATTGATATTTCATAAATGCGGTTGGCATAGTTTGTTTAGGTTTATTGTGGAAACTTAATTAGCATACTGCCGGGCGAATGCTTTACAATAGTCCGAGCGGACTATTGGGTTCAGGCGATCTTGCAACCGGCCGCGGCGTAGTCTTCTCGGACTATTGAGGGAGGGCCAAAACCCGCTAGATTTAGACGAGTCCATTATCAGAGCAGCCAATGATGGCGTGTTTGCGTATGAAAATAATTATGTCATTCCGTCTTTTTAACAAAAAATGTTTCCGCGGTTTCACCTTGATTGAACTGCTGGTCGTCATCGCGATTATCGCCATATTGGCCGCCTTGCTGCTTCCCGCGTTGGCGAGGGCGAAGGCGAAAGCCCAAGGCATACAGTGCATGAGCAACAGCAGGCAATTTGCGATGGCGTGGACCATATACGCCAACGACTACAACAATCGGGTGGTTTTGAATCCGGGTGATGGCGCCAACCAGGGCAACTGGCCGGTGCCTCCGAACCCGGCCAATGCCTGGGTGGCTGGCAATATGCAAAGCGCGGCCGACGCAATTAATGCAGCCAAAATTCAGAACGAGTTGTTGTTCCCGTTTGTAAAAACCTTGGGGCTATTCAAGTGTCCGGGGAACCAACTGAACATGGTGCGTGGCATTTCAATGAATTGTTATGTTGGTTGGACCAGCCGGGCCACCCAAAGCGGAGGGACGTTTCAGACCTATATGAAAACCTCGCAAATACTGCATCCGGAATCCCTCTTTATTTGCATTGATGAGGATCAAAACACCATAAATGACGGTTTTTTTGCCAATGTGGCAGTGTCACCCCTGGCAAATGCGCTCCAGTTGAACGATACCCCGGCCACCTATCACGGTGGATCGTCGGGCATATCGTTTGCGGACGGCCACGCGGAATTGCACAAGTGGATGGGCTTCAATTCCGCCAAGGCCATCAAAGCGGCATCGCTTCTTGGCAGCGGCGGCTTGCCATTGACCGACCAGGCGAGCCTCAATGATCTTCACTACCTGCTGCAAATCAGCACAACACCTGCTTCCGGCGGCTGGCAATAGCTTGCGTTACAAAGTCTCTTTCTGGTTCGTGTTTCGAATTAAAATGAAGAACATGAATGAAAGTCCCTAAACCCCTTAATCAACTGCACAGCCTCATCACTATTGTCGTTTTTGGGGCCTTGTTTTTCATGATTCCAGCCCCGTCGTCTGCCAATGCAGCCGTCAAAGGAGTTTACCTAGGGAACGACTTCTACCCGCCAATTACCAATGCGGCTGCGCTTAAGGCGTCGGGCTTCAATGCCTTACTTTTATTTGTGATGACAGTCAATACTAATGGAGATGTATATTATAATGGCACGTTGGTGGCCCAAAACGGCAGTTATGTTGGCGACCAAAACTGGGGGGCGGAGTTGGCGGGATTAAGACCTGCTATAAACCGAATCGAATTGGTGATCGGCGGCTGGGGCGATCCTTCCTTCACGAATATTAAAAACTTAATCGCGGCCAACGGAATCGGGGCCAGTAGCATCCTTTACGAGAACTTTCAGGCACTCAAAAACGCAACCGGCGTGGACGCCATCCAATACGACGACGAACAGACCTATGACGTCTCTTCCGCCGTGGCATTTGGCAACTTGATTGCCAGTTTGGGAATGAAGGTGACACTGTGTCCTTACACCGCCCAGAGCTACTGGGTAAGCGTCAAATCACAGTTGGGAACCAACGTGGATGCCATTTATCTCCAGTGCTACTCGGGTGGGGCGGGCAATATCAATAATGTGGGCTCTTGGAACAGCGCTTTCGGCGGCTTCAAGGTCTATCCCGGCTTGTGGGTCGATTCATCAGATTGTCCCACTATCACAGCTTCCATGCTTAATTGGCGGCAGACACTGGGAATTACCGGCGGCTTTATCCTGATGAACGGCTTTTTGCCAGTTGACGGTCATAAATGGGGACAGGCGCTGGCGTTTGGCCTCGATCCGCTCAACGGCTTGGTCGCTGAAGACTTCGCCACAAATTATTTCGTACCTGGTTTCACGGGCAATGAAGGCTTTGGCTATGGCTCCTGGACCTTAAGCACCACCGGCGGTGGCGATTACATCAGCGGTGATAATCCGGCGCTCTTTGGCCTTTGGAACAGCGCCGCCAACGGAAAATCAACCGGCGTCCGCCCGCTCGACTCACCGCTTGCCTCCGGCCAAGCATGCCTGGTACAACTCCAGATGAACACCTTGGACAACCCAAGCTACACCAATGCGTTTCAACTTCTGGACGCGGGTGGAAATGTGCTTTTTAGCTATTACCATCAGGGCGGCGACTCGGCC
Organism: uncultured Bifidobacteriaceae bacterium; assembly: GCA_964532525.1. Lineage (GTDB taxonomy): Bacteria > Verrucomicrobiota > Verrucomicrobiia > Limisphaerales > UBA11358 > UBA11358. Next base: position 21,884 of record CAZHIM010000009.1, on the reverse strand, counting down.
AATGGACATTATGCCGATGCCACCGGCACCCATGCCGCGCCCGGCTTTGCTTATGATAACGGCCGGTTGGACAGCTTCCAATTTAAATTGAACAGTGCCACCACCTACACGTTCACCGACCTTGCCACCACGAACAGTTTTAGCGGCACATTATCTGGCGCGCCCATTTCCCAAGTCGGGTTCGTCAGAGCCAATGGAGCTTCCACGCCAAGCAACGGCCAGGATTTCAAGTTCAACGGCCTGGTTATCTATGCCCCCACGAATCTTCCGGCCAGCTTGGAACCGGCTGCGCAGACATGGAATTTAAGCTTTGGGGCCACTCCCTGCTTGACGTATCGGGTTCAGCGCGCCACCCAAATTAACGGCCCTTGGGCCAACCTCGGGAAGGTTTTCGCGCAATTTGACCAATTTTCATTCACCGATACGAACTCACCCGTCGGCCAGTTCTTTTATCGCACGGCTACGCCTTGAGCAGAACTGTGGTATGTTTTTTATGTGTTGCATCCTCCGCAAAACCCCTCGCCCGGCGGCTGGCCTGCTGGTTTTTATTGCGCTGGTTTTAATGGGCAGTCACCCCGCCCGGGCATTTACCGATACCAACGCAACCACCATGTTAAGCGCCTTTAACGCCTCCTATTATTCTTCTTTTTCTGGCGGCAAGGCGCACTATAAAAACAACCAGACCGGTGGCGTGAGCGGTTTCTGGTGCCAAGCCGAAATGATTGAAGGTGCCATTGACGCCTACGAGCGCACGGGAAACCCGGCCGATCAAACAAATCTTACGCAATTGATCAACGGGTTCAGCTCCGACAACGGCACCAACTGGTCCTGGAATGATTACAACGACGATATTATGTGGGCTTGCATCGCGTATCTGCGCGGCTACCAAAATACCAGTTCCAACGCTTTTTTCAATATCGCGAAAACAAACTTCGATTTGGTGTACGCCCGGGGCTGGGACACTCTTTTCGGTGGCGGACTTTATTGGAGCACGGCCAAGGCGCAAAAAAACGCCTGCGTCAACGGGCCTGCCGCCATTGTTGCCTGTCTCCTTTATCAAACGTCAGGCGATTCTACTTATCTGATCAAGGCGCAAAACCTTTACAATTGGGAAAAGGCCGTTTTGTACAATCCAACCAATGGTGCCATTTACGACAACATTGCCGTTGGCGGCACGATCTCGACCTGGAGCAGCACTTATAACCAGGGCACGTTTGTGGGTGCTGCGGACTTTCTTGGGGATACGACCAACGCCATGCTGGCCACGACTTATACGATGAACTACTTGGGTAGTCCAGACGCCAGCGGATATAACATCATGATTGATTACGGTCCGGACAACAACAACTCAGGCTTCAACAGCATCGGTGTCCGTTGGCTGGCCAGGTTCATGAAGGACAGAAACTACCAGTTCCTGTATCTGCCCTGGCTGCAAGCCAACGCCAATGCCGCCTGGAACCGCCGCCGCACCTCGGATAATCTTTCCTGGTGTCAGTGGGACCAACAAACTCCGACCGGAAGCAACTTGTTATCCTGGGATTGCATCAATTCCATGGTGGCCATGCAGGTCGTTCCCGCCGATGTCAATATCGGATCTCCAGTTTTTACCGTTCAGCCTTTCAATCAGATCACAGCGGCCGGTAATTCGGTCACTTTGAATGCTTTTGCCACCAATGGCCAGGCGATCAATTACCAATGGTATCATGAAAACAATCCTGTACCCGGTGCGACGGGCACGAATCTGGTGCTGATCGGCGTGGGGGGCGCCGACGCCGGCAGCTACTGGGTCGTCGCGTCAAATTCCATCGCCAACGCGTATAGCCGGGTGGCGCAAGTTCTTTTGTATGGCGTGACCAATGCCCTTCTTGCCCAAGATGCGGCCACGAATTACAGCGCCGCCATCGGTTTCAGCGAAATCAACGAGGGATTTGGTTTTGGCCCTTGGGTTTTGAACACGGCGGGCGGCGGCAGTTACATCAGCGGGGATGTTCCACCACTGTTTGGCATGTGGAACAACACCGCCAATGGTGAATCCACGGCGTTCCGCAACTTCGTTTTGCCTTTGCCCATGGGCGGTTCCTTCACCGTTCAACTGCAAATGAACACCCTGGATACGACCGCCAACCAGAACGGTTTTTCACTTGAGGACGCCAATGGAAATGCGCTTTTTACCTATTGGCATCAAGGCACCGATGGTTCAAACGGACATTGCACAGATGCGAATGGCACCGGCATCGCGCCCGGATTTGCGTATGATAACGGCAAGGTGGACAGCTTCAAATTCACTCTGAACAGCGCCACCAACTATACGTTTGCCGACCTCACAACCGCTAAAAGCTTCAGCGGCAGACTTTCAGGTGCGGCCATCGGGGGAGTCATATTTTTCAGGGTAAACGGCTCCACCACACCAAGCAACGGGCAAGATTTCAAATTCAGCGACCTGGCCATTACCGTGGTGCCTGTGAATCCGAGTCCATCGGCACTCGCACTGTCGGCACAGTCTCAGGGATGGAGCATCAGCTTTGCGGTCGCTCCGGGTCACATTTATCGCGTGCAAAGGGCCGCGAATATCAGCGGCCCTTGGACGGACATCGGAACCTTGACCGGACCGCAGACGGGTTGGAGTCAATTCATCGACACCAACTCACTCACCGACCAATCTTTCTATCGCACGGTGGCACCCTAGATATTTATGCTTAAAATAGGCACAATCGTCGGCGCGCACGCCCAACAGAAACAACCTTAAGGACAAATGTGATAAATCATACCATCCGTAAATTAGGGCGATTCGTGCCGATTGCCCTCGCACTGGCAACCCATGACGTTTCCGCGCAAGTCACCACCAACGCTTACGATGTGGCGACGAACTACTGGAACTACAGCACCAGCAGCGGCAATTTTAGCGGCAATCAGGGATTTGGCTTTGGCGCTTGGGCGTTGAGCACCAGCGGAGGTGGTGATTATATCTCGAACGACGGAAACGCACATCCGCATTCCTTTGGCCTGTGGAACAGCACCGCCGATGCCTCGTCCACCGCCGTTCGCACCTTCAGTTCGCCCTTGGCCGTGGGCGAATCATTTTCAGTGCAATTGGAAGTGAACGTCATGGACAATGCCAGCAACACCAATGGATTTACGCTTCAGACTGCGGGCGGAAATGTGCTTTTTAGTTTTTACCACCAAGGTGGCGATACGGCCAACGGACACTATGTTGACGCCGGCGGGAGTGGCACGGCCACCGGATTCACATATAACGGCGACAGCTTCAGCACCCTGACGTTCACCTTGAATACCGCCACGACCTATACGTTCACCGATAATACCACCGGTGCGAGCTTCACTGGCACGCTGTCCGGCGGGTCTATTGCACAAGTGACTTTCATCCGCGCCAATGGAAATTCGACTCCGAGTAACGGCCAGGACCTCAAGTTCGACACCCTGCTCATTACGTCTCCGATCGTGGCCTTTGATGGATTCGGCCTTGCGTATGAGGGTTTTAATTACATTCCCGGTGCCGTTGCCAGTCAGAATGGAGGCTTCGGCTGGGGTGGCACATGGACAAATGTCGCCGGGAACGCCATGTATTTTGATCTGGGCAATTTGTTGGGCTATTCCAACGCACCGGCCGGTTATGATGCCTGTTCGCAAGGCAACCATCTCTGCGGTTACGGTGGCAGCCGGGTGGGCCGGTTGTTGGACTGCTCGACCAACGGTTTTTTTGGACAAAATGGGTATCTCAATGCCAGTGGCGACATCGGCGCTGCCGGCAAGACCGTTTACATCAGCTTCCTGGAACAACCCGCCATGACCGCATCGTTCTATGAATTTGAATTTCATCGTGGTGACTATGGCGATCCGGGCCGGATCGCCGGCATCGGCAATGACACGTCCGACAACGACGTTCATTTCCGCACGCCCAGCGGCAGTTTTTTGGATCTCGGTCCGGGCAATGGCGGGGTGAATTTGTATGTGGTGCGAATTGATTTCAACGGTGGCAACGACAACGTGCGCGTCTATCGCAACCCGACTTCGCTGACTGAACCCGGCACGCCAACCGTGACGCAGTTCGGCTTGGGCGACATGTCCTTCGACCGGCTTTGTGTTGGAGCGTGGGGCAATTATGTGGCGATTGACGAGATTCGCGTCGGAACCGCCTGGACGAACGTCATTGGGCTGGCATCCGCCGCAACCGGCAGCATTCAGTCCATCGCCATCACCAATGCCACAATGATTGGTCAAGGAATCGCTGAATTCGTTCCGGCAGGATATAATTCCAATCAAGTGCCATCACTGTCATTGGTTTCGGAACCGATATCGAGCGGATCGTTACCCCAAAACTGGTCCCTTATTCCGCAGTTCACGCTGGTCAACAGCAACGCCTGCGCTTCGTTGTTGGTTCCGGATGGGACCAGCCTTTACGGCGGCGGCGAAGTTAACGGTCCGTTGCTGCGCAATGGCCAAAGTGTTGATATCTGGGCTACGGATACCGCGGGATGGTCCACGGACAACCTGCACCGGATGTATCAGGCGCATCCTTGGGTGCTGGGAGTGCGACCGGATGGCACGGCTTTTGGCGTCATTTTTGACAGCTCATACCGGGCGGAACTGACCACCGGAACCAATTTAATCACTTTTGAAAGCTTGGGGCCTCTATTTCGGATTTTCATCATTGATCGCACGTCTCCGCAAGCCGTGCTGCAAGGCTTGGCGCAATTGACGGGCACCATGCCCATGCCGCCGGAGTGGGCCCTGGGCTATCACCAATGCCGCTTTAGTTATGCACCCGCCTCGGAGGTTCAAGCGGTCGCAGAAGGCTTCCTGACCAATCAAATTCCCTGTGACGCGATTTGGATGGATATCGGCTACATGAACAACAACCGGGACTTTACGATCGATCCGGTTGGCTTTCCCAGCATGCCCTCGCTGACCACGTGGCTTCACACCAATGGATTTCATGCGGTAAACATCCTTGATCCCGCGATTGCGGTTGATTCGAGCTACTCCGTCTATCAATCGGGAACCGCCAGCAATATCTGGGTGCAAACCGCCAGAGGTTCACAATATCAGGATGGTTCCACGCCCGGAAATTCTTCGTGGCCTGATTTCACGATGCCGGCCGCCAGAACCTGGTGGTCGGGACTCTGCCAAAATTTCCTGACCAACGGAATGGATGGCTTGTGGATCGATATGGACGAGCCGTCGTGTAATAATGCACTCAGCGCATTGAATACCATGCCTTATGACAACTGGCATCGTGCGGGAGGCGGACTGCCTGCCGCATCTCATATGCTTTATCATAACGCGTATGGCATATTTGAAGCAGAGGCAACCTACCAGGGTGAATTGGCCAACAATCCCAACCGCCGTCCCTTCGTTTTGAGCCGGTCGAATTTTCTGGGTGGCCAGCGTTATGCCGCTGCCTGGACTGGGGACAACGGGTCCACTAGTAATTGCATGACCGTCTCCATTCCCATGTCCCTGACTTTGGGGTTGTCCGGCCAACCCTTCAGCGGGCCGGATTTAGGAGGATTCGCACAAATCGCCACGCCAGACTTATGGGGCAATTGGGTCGGCTTCGGCGCGTTCTTCCCATTCTGTCGCGGACATGCCCAAGCCGGCACGAACCAGAAGGAGCCTTGGGCCTTTGGCCCGACGGTGCAAAATGCGGCGCAGATTGCCTTGCAGCGGCGCTATCGTCTCCTCCCTTATATTTACACTCTTTTTTATAACAGCACACAGACCGGCATTCCGGTCATGCAACCGGTGTTTTTTGCGAATCCCGCGGACTTGAGCCTCCGGGCAGAGCAACAAGCTTTTTTGCTGGGCTCCAACCTACTGGTCATTCCTGCCTGGGCGCAAAACCCGGCCCTGCCAAAAGGCATCTGGCAGCCGTTGTCCCTGGTTCCCGGGGATGCGGGGCAGTATCAGGCGCACTTGGAGATTCGGGGAGGAGCCATCCTTCCGGTCGGCCCGATTGTGCAGCATACGACCCAAAACATGTTAAATCCGCTGACGCTGATGGTTTGTCTGGATACAAATGGTTTCGCCTCCGGCACGTTGTATCAGGATGCCGGCGATGGCTGGGACTTCCAAACGGGGAATTACAGCCTGCAAACCTTCACCGCGCAGCAGACGGGCAACTCAGTGCTGGTGAAACTGAGCAGCCAACAAGGTAATTATCCAGTGACGAATACATCGGTTATTGTTGAAATTGTGTCCAGCAACGGGACCTTCTACGCCAGTGGCTCGATCAGTTCGGGGATTACGGTGGCGGTTGCCCCCCAAGCCGGGCTCGCTCAAACGGCGTTTAATGCCTACAACGCGGCGTTCCTGGTTCGCACCAACGGCCTGACCTATTACCAGGAAAGTGTGACCAACAACGCCTACGCCGGGTCCTGGGTGCAGGCCCTGGAAATTCAAGTGGCGGAGGATGCCTATGACCTGACCAAAAGCACGGACAACCAGCAATTGGTCAGCGATCTGACCACCACCTTTTTGGCCCGGGAAAATTATCCCTGGTCGCAGGATACCTGGAACGATGACATCGCCTGGATGACGATCGCCTGCGTCCGCGGTTATCAGATTACCGGCAACACCGCCTTGTTAAACCAAGCCACCAACGCCTGGAATATGGCTTACAATCGGGGGTGGGACAGCCAGCTGGGTGGCGGCATTTGGGAGAATATGGCAACGAAAGACGCCAAGTGCGCCTTGAGCAACGATCCCATGATTATTGCCGGCGCCGCGCTGTATCAAATCACGGGACAATCCACTTATCTGACCAAATGCCAGAATATTTACACCTGGGTGCGCAACAATCTCTTTAATCCCACGAATGGCCAGATTTACGAAGGCATCAATTCCAACGGTACCGTGATGGTCTCCGACAACGTGTATAACAGCGGCGCGTTTATCAACGCAGCCAATTGCCTGCACAATCTTACCGGGGCCACAAATTTTTACCAGGACGCGCTCCTGGCCGCCGACCATGTGGTCTATAACAACGCGGTTCTCTCTAATACCGGGCGAGGCGACAGCTCTTGGGAAGACCAGTTTGCGCGGGGGTTGGCGGATTTTGCCGGGGACAATCAACTTTGGGGCCTTTACAGCTCCTGGATGGCGGCCAATGCGAACGCCGCGTGGAGTTCCCGCCGCCCCGACCTCAATATCACGTGGAACGCCTGGGCCAGTCCGACCACTACGAATGATTGTTCCTCTCTGGAGTGCTTGAGCGCAGCAGTCATCCAGCAGGTCATCCCGCCCGTGACGCCGAACGCTCCGGTATTCACGCTCCAGCCTTCGAACCTGATCACCGCCGTCGGCAACGCGGTGGAATTGAATGCGATGGCCACGAATGGTCAGCCAATAATTTACCAGTGGTATCATGAGAATAATCCGATCCTCGGGGCGACGGGAACCAGTCTGGTATTGCTGAGCGTGACGACCAGCGACGGCGGGAATTATTGGGTGGTGACGTCCAATTCCGCAGCCAGCACCTTCAGCCAGGTGGCAACGATTTGCCTGATTGGCAACACCAATGGCCTGCTCGCTCAAGATTCGGCCACCAATTACACCACCACCATTGGATTCACCGGCAATCAAGGGTTCGGTTTTGGCCCCTGGGTATTGAGCACGGTCGGTGGCGGCGGTTACATTAGTGGCGACAGCCCGCCGCTGTTTGGTCTTTGGAACGGCACGGCTGATTCAGCATCCACCGCTTCACGCACCTTCAACCTGCCGCTGCCCCTCGGCGGCACATTCCTGGTGCAACTACAGATGACCACCTTGGACGGCGCAGCCAATCAGAACGGGTTCAATCTTCAGGACGCCAGCGGAAACACACTTTTCAGTTATTGGCATCAAGGCGGCGATGGTTTGAACGCGCATTACTCCGATGCTGGTGGGAGTGGCGCGGCGACGGGATTTGCGTACGACGACGGTCAGTCGGACCGTCTCGAATTCACGCTGACCAGCGCCACCACCTACACGTTCAGAGATCTTGCGACCGGGAAAAGTTTCAGCGGCCGGCTTTCTGGTGCAGCCATCTCTGGGGTGACATTTTTCCGGGTCAACAACAGCGCTGCAACGCCAAGCAATGGCCAGGATTTTAAGTTCAGCAACCTGGCCATCACAGTGGTTCCAATGACTCCCGGTCCGTCACCGATTGCCGTGGGCAAAGTGTCACAGGGTTGGAGCTTCAGTTTCCCGCTTGCTCCGGGATACAGCTATCGGCTGCAGCGCGCCACCAACTTGGTTGGGCCTTGGACCGACATCGGAACGTTGACGGGCCCGGAAACCGGCGTGGGTGAATTTATCGATACCAATTCACCGACGGCTCAATCGTTTTATCGGACAGTTGCGCCTTGAACCAATTATGAAAAAGGGGATGAAAACAATGAATACATCTGTTTCTGCCGGTCATTTGACTTTTCATCCGTCTCGGCCTGTTGCTTCATCAACTCAACGGCAGCAGGAACGGTGATGCGTGGCAATTCGACGGCGTGGCGTTGCAGCCAGTCGCGAGACACTTCGAGTATGGACGCGCGCCCAGCGAGCAAGCGGTGTGCGTCGGCAAATTCCCGCACGACTTCATCTATCCCTTTTTCTATCTTGGTCTCGCCCTCCCGTCCGTCGAGCGCGGCTCGGGCTCGGGTGTATGCATAAGCGTCTGCGGATTTGAGGTTCAGCACTTCGACCTGGCCCTCCGAGATCTTGTCAATGGCCGCATTGGCGGCTTTACGGGCGGCGGCCATGCTGGAGCGCCAAACCAGCTTGCGCCGTCCATTTACGCGATAATCCAGCACAAAGCGGGTTGTTCCATCCTTGATTGTGGGGCGGATACGGACAGAAATTCCGTTCCTTTTGATCTCCTTAACCTCCGAGGCATCGTCGCCGTTAGGGATAATCTGAGCACCCTCAACGCCGGTCAAGACATGTGCTTTCATCTGTCCGCATGACAGAATACGGATAGATCATCATCAACGTGCTGAATTTCCTTTAGAAAATGGTCGGGGCGGGGAGATTCGAACTCCCGACCTCTTGCACCCCAAGCAAGCGCGCTAGCCGGGCTACGCTACGCCCCGAACCATCGGAGCGCTCATGTTACACTTTTGTCACGGCGTTTCAACCCCGAAGATTAATAATTTGTTCGCCCCGATAACCGCCCGGAAACGCCCCGGCAAGCCGGGCCGGATTCCGCTTCGCGCCCCCCTGCCCCGCCGTTCCGCCCGGCCAGCAAAAGTGGGACGATCAGCAACGTCAGCGCGGTGGACGTGAGGATGCCAAAAATCACGACGGTGGCGAACGGCCGTTGCAGTTCGGCACCCGGGCCCGTTGAAAGCGCCATCGGCACGAAACCGACGCCGGCCACCAAGGCCGTCATCAATACCGGGCGCAGCCGCGTTTGCGCGCTCCGCAACGCCGCTTCGCCGGCCGCCACGCCTTGTGCGCGCAGTTCATTGAAACAGGTCATCAGGACCATGCCGTTAAGAATGCTCAAACCGCCCAAGGCCACGAAGCCGACGGCCGAGGGCATCGTCAGCGGCAAGCCGCGCAGCCACAGGCCATAGACGCCGCCAACCAGCGCGAAGGGAATGCCGAACGTCACCAGGGCCGTCTGCCGCCAATGCTTCAGCGCGGCGAAAATCAACGCCACGCTGATCAAGAAAAAGACCCCGCCGGCCAGCAACAGCCGCCGGCTGCCGGATTCCCAGCTTTTGTAGGCGCCGCCAAACTCGAGGCGATAGCCCGTCGGCAATTTGACCCCGTGTTCCACCGCCGCGCGCGCCTGCGCGACAAATCCCACCGCATCCGCGCTGTCCACCGTGACCAGGATGGCCTCGCGGCGACGGGCTTGTTCGCGGGTGATGGTGCTGACGCTTGAGTCGCGGTTGGTCCAGTTGCCCACGTCGGCCAGGGTGGCCACATAGGAACTGTCGGCGCTGCGCACCGGCAAAGCCGCCAGCGTGGCCGGATTCGTCCGTGAAGATTCGGCGACGCGCACAACGACGGGGTAGAAAACATCGCCCTCGTCAATGCGCCCCACCTCACGGCCGGCCAAGCCAATGGACGCCGCGTTGTTCATCACGTCGCCGGCAATCATGAACCGGACCGAGGGAATGGGATCCGGGATGAATTCCTGCATGGCGGTGCGGCCGGGCTGGTCCACCACCACTTCCCCGGCGTGGGGAAGCTGTTTCACGATTCCGGCAATCCGGCCGGCCAGCGCGTCCAACTGATCATAATCAGGCCCGAACAATTTGATGGCCAAGTCGGTCCGCACGCCCTCCAACAACTCGTCGAAGCGGACGGCGATGGGCTGGTTGAGTTCGAGATCCTGACCGGGCACGCCGCGATCAATCGCCGATTTGATGATCTCTGCCAGTTCGGCCTTGGAAATGACGTGGCCGTTGACCTTGCGCCATGACGATCGGGGATGAAAGTTGATATAAATGTCATTCTGGTTTGCGCCTTGGGGATCCGTGGCGACTTCAGACATGCCGATGCGGGCGTACAAATCCTTGACTTCGGGCACGCCCGCCAGAATGGCCCGTTCGGTCCGGCATTCCAGGTCCACCGATTTTCCGAGGCTGATGGCCGGATCGCGTTGGACTTCCACGACCAGCCAGCCTTCATCCAGATAGGGCAGGAAGTTTGCGCCCAAGCGCGTGAATAAAAAGATCGCCCCGGCGGCCAGAACGAGCGCCAGCGCCACGATAGCCGACCGCCAGCGGTGGCCAGCGTGGAAGATTCGGGCATACGCCGAACGCAGGGTGGTGAGGAACCGCGGCTCTTCGAGCGTGCCGACGGCGTTGAGACACCCGGCACAGAGCGCTGGAACCAGGGTGAGAGTGAGCAAAAGCGAACTTCCCAACAACAGCATCACGAATTGCGCCAAGGGCCGGAACATGCGGCCTTCCACGCCGCCCAGCGTCAGAATCGGCACATAGGCTCCGATAATGACCAGCATGCCCACGAGCATGGGTTTGCGCACCTGACAACAGGCGTCCACGATGGTTTTCAGGCGGCTTGCTTCGTCCGCCGGCGCACCGCTGGCGGAAACCGGGCCGAGCCGGCGGGACACATTTTCCACCATCACGATCGCGTCATCCACGACCACGCCAAAATCAATCGCGCCGAGCGTCAAGAGGCTTCCCATGATGCCGCAGGTGGCCATGCCGCCCAAGCCCAGGGCAAAGGAAAGAAACAAGACGCCCGCGACAATGAGCGCGGCGCGCCAACTGCGCAGGAAGAGAATCAGCACCGCCAGCACCAAGCCGGCCGCCAGGGTCAGGTTATGTGCCACCGTGGCAATCACGCCATCCACCAACTCGGCCCGGTCGTAAAGCGGACGCAATTCCATGTCCGCCGGCAACCGGCTCTGGGCCTCGGCCAGCGCGGCCCGAAACGATCGCGCCACTTCGCGCGCATTCTCCCGCGTCAGCATCATGGCGGTGCCCAGCACGGCCTCCTGACCGTTCAACGTGGCCGCCCCCAGGCGGATGCCGGATCCGAGATTGATGCTGGCCACGGTGCTCAATGGCTGGGCGCGCAACACCCATGGCAGCTTGATGCAAACATTGGCCAGTTGGTTGCTGGTCTGCGCCCGCGAGCGGGAACGGATGATGAATTGGTTGCCATTCCGTTCCACCAGCGCGCCGCCACCAACCGCCACATCCCGCTCCACCAGCGTGGCAATGTCATTCAGATCCATGCCGATGGCCGGCAGCTTGAGCGGATCCACTTCCACCACCATTTGCTGGTCGCACCCGCCGGTCGTATTGACTTCGGCCACGCCTTTGACGGCTTTCAGGCAGGGCTTGACCACAAACTCTTGCATGAGCTTGAGCCGCCGCAATCCCGCTTCACCGTAATTGGCGCCGGAAACACGGTTGGTCCTGAATGCAAGCGCATAGGTGAACACTTCGCCGAGCCCCGAACTCGGGGGCGCCAGCTTGGGCGACATGCCGTGAGGCAGCTTGTCCGCGGCGTGGGTCAGCCTTTCGGCCACCATCTGGCGCGCCCGATAGAGGTCGGTGCCGTCGGCAAAAATCAGGCAGACTTGCGAAATGCCAAAACGCGTCAGCGAGCGCACCTCCTCCAAACCCGGCAGGCCAAACATTTCGAGCTCAATGGGCCGGGTGACGGAAGTCTCAATCTCCTCTGGTGAGAGATCGGGCACCGGCGTGAGCACTTGCACTTGCACATTGCTGATGTCCGGGGTGACATCCAGGGATAACCGGGCGGCGGACCAGATGCCGAAAATGACAATCAGCGCCGCCACCAGCACGGCAGCGGCGCGGTATCTAACCGAACGTTCTATGATCGCCCGCAGGAGCCGGTCAAAATCACCGGCAGGTGGAGATGGATTTGTTTCGCTTGGTTTTGTCACAATACCGAAAGGCCGTTGTGCGGCCACCAGGACCACACAACCCGCGCTGTTCAACAATTCAGTTTACCCAGGATGCCGGCGGTTTCGCCATGAAATACCGGCCGAAATCCGAGGCCGAATCTGCATCAACACGCGTGATATCGGCGCGGGCGAGGGTGGCACCCTCACTCAGGGCCGTTGCTTGATTTCCGGGCAACCGATCTTAAATCATCGCCTTTGTCGTGCCGCCCGGTTATCAAGGATGCGCCCGTAATGAAATTGGCACCCAAACACTGGTCCTGGAGCGGCCCCCGGCCCGGCAACCGTTGGCTGCAAGATTGCCCGCCGGACGTTCCCGTCGTCTGGCTCGCCGGATTGGCGCAGGATCCCGCCGCGCAATCTCACTTGGCGGCGCTTTTATCGCCGGAGGAACACGCCCGATGGCAACGCCTTCAATTGGCCGACGATCGGCAGCGTTTTCTCGCCGCACGCGGCTTGCTGCGAATCCTCGTGGGGGCTCATTTGAATGTGCCGCCGGAACGTGTGGAATTTAACTACGGTCCGTTCGGCAAGCCCTGCGTGGCCAGTCACGCCGCTGCCTCCGGGTTGCATTTCAATGAGTCCCATTCGGGAGACTTGGTGGTTCTCGCCTTCCATCAGCTATACGAAGTCGGCGTGGATATCGAAAAAGTCCAACCGCAAGCGGACTGCGAGGCGATTGCCGCCCAAGTCTTCCCGGCCACGGAATATCAGGACTGGTCCCGGCTCCAGCCAGAAGCAAGGCTCACGGCATTCTTCCGGGCCTGGACCCGGCTGGAGGCGCGCCTCAAAACGTCGGGGCGCGGAATTGCCGCCGCCGGCGAGAGCAGCCCGGACCCTCGTTTGGTCTGCTTCGATCTCCTCCTGCCGGCAGGCTACCAAGGCGCGGTCTGTTTACGTGGTTAAGGCCCTGCGCGATGTGATGGGGCAATGGAAACACATCACATCAACATATCATGATATGTTGATTTTTTAGTTGATTTCCGGCGGCGTTTGGATAAGTTCCTCGCCATGTCGAACAATGCCGAACTTCTTCGTCAGGCGCTCCGCGAACGCATCGTCATCATTGACGGCGCGATGGGCACGACCATTCGCACCTACGGACTCGGCGAGGCGGAGGTGCGCGGCGAACGGTTCAAGGACGCAAAGAAGGACCTGAAGAACAACGGCGACCTGTATTCGCTCACGAATGCGAAGACCATTGGTGACATCCACCGGCGCTTTTTGGAAGCCGGGGCCGACCTCATTGAAACCAACACCTTTTCCGCCACGAGCATCGGGCAGAGCGAATTTTTCGTGGACGACCCGCGCGAGCGCGGCGGCCGGAAGGATCCGGCGTTTTACCAAACGGTCATTGAAAACCCGTTTCTCAATCAGCTCGCCGGGGATATCAACGAACAATCCTCCCGGCAATGCCGCGAATGGGCCGACCGGATCGCCAATGCCACCGGGCGGCCGCGCTTCGTCGCCGGATCCATCGGACCGCTGACGGTGTCGCTGTCCAATTCCCCCGATGCCGACGATGCCGGTTTTCGGGTTTGCACGTTTGACCAAGTCAAGGCGGCCTATACCAGGCAGGTTCGCGCCTTGATCGCCGGCGGCGTGGATGTTCTGCTGGTGGAGACCATTTTCGATTCCCTCAACGCCAAGGCCGCGCTCGTGGCCATCCAGGAGGTGTTTGCGCAGGAGAAAAAAACCCTGCCGATCATCATTTCCGCCGCCGTGGGACGCGGGGGCGAGACCATGATTTCGGCGCAAACGATTGAAGCCTTCTGGAACGCCACCAAGCATGTCAAGCCGCTCGCCATCGGGTTGAATTGTTCCCTCGGTCCGGACTTGATGCGGCCGTTCCTGGCGGAACTCGCCCAGAAATCCGACACCGCCATTTCCTGTTACCCGAACGCCGGCCTGCCGAATCCGCTGTCGCCGACGGGTTTCGACCTGCAGCCCGAGGACATGGGCCGGCTGCTCGGCGAATTCGCCGCCAGCGGCCTGATCAACATTGCAGGCGGCTGCTGCGGCAACACGCCCGAACACATCGCCGCCATCGCAAAGGCGTTGCATGGGAAACATCCTCGCGAGTTCGCCGCAGCGCGAAAGGGCCGCACCACGATTTCCGCCATTCCCGCGGCCCCGGGCGCTCCCGTGCCGTCTCCCCTGCCCCTCCGGCTTTCGGGCTCCCAGCCGTTCACACAGCAACCCGGCACCTTTATCATGATCGGCGAGCGCACGAACGTGGCCGGGTCGCCGAAATTCGCCAAGCTCATCAAGGAAAACAAATACGAGGAAGCGGTGGCCGTGGCGCGTCAACAAGTCGAAAACGGCGCGAACGTCATAGACATCTGCATGGACGAGGGGATGATTGACGGCGTCGCGGCCATGTCCCGTTTTTTGCAACTGCTGGGGAGCGAACCCGAAGTGGCCAAGGTGCCGTTCATGGTGGACTCCTCCAAATGGGAGGTCATTGAAGCCGGCCTGAAATGCCTGCAGGGCAAGGGCATCGTCAATTCCATTTCCCTCAAGGAAGGCGAGGCCAAATTCCGCGAACACGCCGCGAAAGTTTTGCAATACGGCGCTGCCGTGGTGGTGATGGCTTTCGACGAAAATGGCCAGGCCGCCAGCTATGCGGACAAAATCCGCGTCTGTGAACGGGCCTATCGCATTCTGGTGGATGAGTTGAATTTCCCGCCGGAAGACATCATTTTCGACCCCAATATACTCACGGTTGGCACCGGCATCGAAGAACACAACAACTACACGGTGGACTACCTGGCCGCCACGCGCTGGATCAAGCAAAACCTGCCCCATGCCAAGGTGAGCGGCGGCGTCTCCAATGTGTCGTTTGGTTTCCGCGGCAACAACCGCGTCCGCGAAGCGATGCACAGCGCCTTTCTCTTTCACGCCATCCGCGCCGGGATGGACATGGGCATCGTCAACGCGGGCATGCTGGCGGTCTATGAGGAGATTGAACCGGAGCTGAAGGGGCTCGTGGAAGACGTGTTGCTCAATCGCCGCCCGGACGCCACGGAGCGCTTGGTCAGCTTTGGCGAAAAACTGAAGTCCGCTTCCAGCCCGGCAGCCGCCGCCGCCACGGACGCCGTCGAGGCCGCCTGGCGCAAAGGCACGGTGGAGGAGCGCCTGTCCCACGCGCTCGTCAGGGGCATAGACGCTTTCATTGAGGCCGACACCGAAGAAGCCCGCGCGAAATACGGCAAACCGCTCGCGGTCATCGAAGGTCCCCTCATGGCCGGCATGAGCGTCGTCGGCGATCTCTTTGGCACTGGCAAGATGTTTCTGCCGCAGGTCGTCAAGTCGGCCCGCGTCATGAAAAAATCCGTCGCCTACCTCCAGCCGTTCATGGAGGCCGAGAAGGCCGCGATGGCCGCCCGCGGAGAGGCCGTTAGAACCCAGGGAAAAATCGTCCTGGCCACCGTCAAAGGTGATGTGCATGACATCGGCAAAAACATCGTTGGCGTCGTCCTGGCCTGCAATAATTATGAGGTCATTGACCTCGGCGTCATGGTGCCATGTGAAAAAATCCTGGAAACGGCCAAAAAGGAAAACGCCGATCTGATCGGCCTGAGCGGACTCATCACGCCGTCCCTCGACGAGATGATGCACGTCGCCCGCGAGCTCGAACGCACCGGTTGCCGCCTCCCCCTGCTGATTGGCGGCGCCACCACCAGCAAGGCGCACACCGCCATCAAGATTGCGCCCCACTACAGCCAGCCGGTCATCCACGTGCTCGATGCCAGCCGCGCCGTTCCCGTGGCCACCCATTTGCTCAGCGCCACCAGTAAGGCGGCGTTTGTAAAACAGCATCGCGAAGAATACGAAAAGCTCCGCGCCTCCCACTCCCAGCACATTGTAAAGCTTCTCCCGCTCGCGGCCGCCCGGGCCAATGCGCCGAAATTGAGCTACGCCGACCTGCCCAAACCGGAGTTCACCGGCATCCGCACGTTGTCGTCGGGCAATTTCAATCCCGGCAAATGCGCTTGCGGCTCGCCGCACGGCCATGCCGGCGCCTTCGCGGTGTCCCTGGAGGAAGTCGTGCCTTTCATTGACTGGACGCCGTTCTTCCACACTTGGGAATTGCGCGGGGTGTACCCCAAGATTCTCCAGCATGAAAAGCACGGCGAAGCGGCCAGCAAGCTCTTCGCCGAGGCGCAAACACTCTTGGCGCAGATCGTCACCCACAAACAACTTGAGTTGCGCGGCGCCTATGGCTTTTTCCCCGCCAATGCCGTCGGCGACGACGTGCAAATCTACACCAACGGCGCCCGCAAACATCTGCGGACCACGTTTCATTTCCTCCGCCAGCAAATGGACAAGGGTGACGGCACGCCCAACTGGTGCCTGGCCGATTTCATCGCGCCCAAGGCGTCCACGCCCCGCACGCAGGCGGACGGCGCCGGCGATTATCTCGGCGCCTTTGCCGTGACAGCCGGCATCGGCTTGGACGAAATCGTGCGCGGGTTCAAGGCCAAACACGATGACTACAGCGCCATCATGGCCCAAGCGCTCGCCGACCGGCTGGCCGAAGCGTTTGCGGAATATCTCCACCAGCGGGTCCGCAAAGAATGGGGCTTTGGCAAAACCGAGAAATTGACGACGGACGATTTGATCGCCGAAAAATATCGCGGCATCCGCCCGGCGGCGGGTTATCCGGCCTGTCCCGACCATACGGAAAAGGCGATTCTTTGGGACCTGCTCGACGCGGAGCCGCACACCGGCATCAAACTGACCGAAAGCTTCGCCATGTATCCCGGCGCGAGTGTCAGCGGGCTCTATTTCGCCCATCCGGAAGCGAAATATTTCGCCGTTGGCAAACTCGGCAAGGACCAGCTTGAGGATTTGGCCAAACGCAAGGGCCAACCCGTCTCGGAAATGGAACGCTGGCTCGGTCCGTGGCTGAATTACCAGCCGGCGTGAGGCTATGGCGGTGCCCATGAAGCGCAAAAGAAACATTCAACCTTCAACATTCAACGCCCAATATCGAAGCGGCTCGCGCTGCCGCCGTCGTTCAGGGTTGGAAATTGAATGTCGAATGTTGAATGTTTCCGGGTTCATGGTGAGGGTAAGCGTTAAACCATTTAGTACCCAATGTTTCCAGTATTTCAATGCTTGAAAACTCGAACGGAGGTTAGTGGACAGGACCGATGTCCGTCGCGAACCACCGGACCAGGACGCGCCCGCTTGTCCGCCCTGTCCCTGTTGCTGGTCGCGTTGGTGTTGTCCGGTTGCAAAACCACCGTCGTTTCCGGACGGAACCAATTCAGCCATTTCACCAAGATCATTGACTTCTCCCAGTTCGCGCGCACCCGGAATGACGCCGGCGCCACCGTGCTCCTTTCGCCGCCGATCCCCTCCCCCATCCCTTGGAACCAAGTCATTGTCTCCTGGAACGCGAACGCCCCGGCCGGCACCTTCCTGGACGTCGAGGCCTGCGGCATCGCCGCCGGCAAGCGGACGAAATTTTACACGCTTGGCCGCTGGTCCACGGATGGCGTCATCTTCCCGCGCACCAGCGTGCGTGGCCAGCGGGATGGCGATGGCACGGTGAACACGGACACCCTGGTGTTGCCCCGGCTCGCGGACGCCGTGCAACTCCGGGTCACGCTGGGCGGCACCAACGATGCCATGCCCACGCTCAAGCTGCTCGGCATCTCCTTCACCAATACCAAGGCGCCCACGACCGACGGCCCGCCCAATCGCGCCGCTTGGGGCAAAATCATCTCGACGCCGGAGCGGTCCCAGCATGGCTATCCGGGCGGAGCGGGCTGGTGCAGCCCCACTTCGCTTTCGATGGTCCTGGCCCGCTGGGCGCTGGCGTTGAACCGCCCGGAACTGAATCTCACCGTGCCGCAGACTGCGGCCGCGGTCTATGACCAGGACTTTGCCGGCACCGGCAACTGGCCGTTCAACACCGCTTTCGCCGGCAGTTTCAGCGGCATGCAAAGTTACGTCACCCGCTTCGACAACCTTTCGGAAGTGGAAGACTGGATTGCCGCGGGCATCCCCGTCATTCTTTCCACCCGCTGGGACCAACTGGAGCCGGGCCGCCCGCCGGACCTGGACGGCCACCTGGTGGTGTGCATTGGCTTCACCAAGACCGGCGATCTGGTCATCAATGATCCGGCCACGCATCCGAACCGCGGCGAATCGGTGCGCCGCATTTACCGTCGGGAAAACGTCCTCCACGCGTGGGCGCAATCTCATCACACGGTCTATCTCGTTTTCCCCGAGGACGCGAAACTTCCCGCGGACCGGTTCGGCCACTGGTAAGCGACCATCAGGACGATCGGGGTGGGGACGGCTCGTCCCCACAAACCAAATCTTCCCCCGATTCTCCAAATAGGAGCTGCGGTGGCGGCACGCCGGCCGGGATGGTGGCCTTGGCCCCGGCCAGAAAGTTTTTTTGGTTTGATTAGGTTTGATTAGGTTGGAGCCATTTAAACGATGTGTATGAATTTCAACGGCTTGAGGGAAATGGTGGTTTGACAACGGTAACGTAAAAGTAAGCCGATTTCGGCGGGGATTTGAGGGCGTCCAAGAGAGTGCGGAAGGACATGATACAGGGGAATTTGTAGCGCTGGCGGCAGATCCAATCGCACTGCTTGGCAATTTTCCAAAAATGGAGGCGAACGCCAGTTCGCCTCGACGCGGAAGGGTAGCCGATCCGGTTGGCGGTCGGTTGCCAAAGTCTATTGAGTCGTGCTGGCTCATCGTGGCGGGGGCGATTTCCCAGCCAAGGCGATATTAGCAGGGTTTGGGGAACCGCAAAGTTAGCGGCTAACGGGAAAGGCGTAAGGTGTTGAGGGATAGGAAAATTTTGACGCGAATTTCGGGAATTGGCGCGAATTTTCGCAGAGGGGAAGGGCCAAAGCACATGGACAAGATGAACAGGATTAACAGGATAGGGGAAGAGGTTTTGACACGAATTTTCGCTCACACGAAGGCACGAAGGACACGAAGAACACAACATGAATCCGGACCAAGCCGACACGGAAACCAAAAACCAAAAAATCATTCCAAGAAAACGAACCGAACTATGGCCTGACCCGGTCCAAGCAGAATCGGGACTCTAGTTTGACCCCTTGGTGAATTTTTGATTGATTTGTGCGGCAATTTGGCGGCTAAATTTTGTATCCCCTTTGTGTCCTATTGTGCTATCCTTTCGCTTGGAAGAATCAGGTAATTTAATGACGAAAAACCAACATTTCGTTCCGCAGTTCTATCTTCGCAGGTTTACCAACCAGAAAGATCTTGTTGAAGTTTTAGACCGAGATTCAATGACGTGCGAAAGAGCAAGGGGCACAAAGAGGATTTGCAGTGCCGAGTTTTTTTACGGAATCGAAACGGGGATACAGGACGAAACAAGTCAGCGAGTCGAGGAGTGGTTCCAAAAAAGAGAAGATTTTATCGGCAACAATTTGGATTCAATCATTGAAAAAGTCCTCAACAATCAACAAATAGAACCACTGGACAAATGGACGGTTGCTCTCTTAATGAGTATGCTTTGGATTCGGGGGCGGGAAATGCGGGAGCAAATCCACCGGATTGAGAAAGAGGCAACCGAGTGGATGATTCAAACTGAATACAGCATTCGGCCTGATAGGCTTTTTGACGAATACGAAAAGAAAAAAGGTGTGACCATATCGCCAGAGTTGCGGCAAAAACTTCAGGAGATGATGGCGAACAACAAAATTGAAATAAAGCCTGACAACAGGTATCACCTGCAAAATCTGGAAAACATCAATGACTTTGCGAATCTCTTTTATTTTCAGCATTGGACAGTTTTCATTTCAAAAGTATCCAGCAAATTCGTGACGACTGACAACCCATTGGCTATTAGATTTCCAAAGGCCAAAGGGCTTATACATGGCCGAAGATTTCTTGAACGGGCGCATTATTTTCCGTTAACACCTGACATTTTTATTCTCGCAACCGAATCACATGATGCGCCGGACAAACCGGGGATAAGGCTACAGCGTAAAACTTTATTGGGTGGTAGTGACCGTGAAGTTTTGGAATTCAATATCATTATGGCTCGCCAAGCTCATCAATATCTTTACGCGAAGGACAAAAAGGACTTGGAGGACATGATTGCGGAGCATAAACGCCAGCAGGAATTTTTTGCAACGCCTAGAGGTAAAATCGTGAAAGCGCAATTGGATGCCGAACGGGGCAATTCATCCATTTGATTGGTGTTTTTGCGTTGTGTTGGTAGCGTGGTTTTGAGTCAAATACGAAAACCTTATGCCATACCGATACACACTGCCAATCGACGTGACCAGCCCGCAAGACTGCGTTAGCAACATTCGTGTCATTTTTGATGGGGGAACGGGCCCTAATCCATTCTCCGTGGTAAAATTGGATTGGGATGCTGTGCCGCGAATTGCGATGCGGTGGAATGTATCGGAAAGAGAGTGGGATGATGCTGACAAGGAAAGTGGTAAAGTGTTGTGCAAGGGAATGCCAGTATCGCGGGGCTATCCAGTTTGGTTCGTGTTGCCGGACGATGCTTTCAAAAATACCGATGTTTGGAAGAAAATTATCGTGAGTATGAAGCCAGACAATGCAGCAACCTACGAGCGGGCGAAACGATTGGCAAACATAGCTCTCTGGACTATTGATTTGCAGCGTCGTCGCCTCAATTCCAAAGAGCCGGAAGATGCGGAGTTTATTTTTCGGCAATGGAGCGATTTCCATTTTCTTGTCGTAGCGCTTACGCGACTACGGAGAGCGGCGGAACTCGCTTCCAAGGTGACAACGATTAGCGAGCAAATACAAGTTTCGCTCAAAACGTTTGATGATGCTTTGCCAAACCTCAAAAAGATGCGCGATGTTGCCGAACACATAAACGACTACGCTATGGACAATGGCAAAGACAAGAATATCAGCCGAAAAAGCTTGGAAGTCTCGACTTCGGATGGCGGTGACGTGTGGGAATGGCTCGGTTATGAATTGGATGCGGGCGCAGCATTGAGGGCGAGTGCAGCGCTTTACAAGGCGTTAATAGATTGCCAACCATTAGTTGACAAAACCCCGCCAGAAATGTCCCAAACTTCCCTGTAAGCGTTTTTGAACCGTAAAGGGGTCAAACTAATAGTCTGGACCTGTTTTCATCGGATTTTATTGGCATTAGGACGTTTCCAGCAGAGCCGTGGCGATGAGTTGAAACCCCGAAGGCCGGGGTCTTTTTGCGGCGGGCGGCCGTTCCCTCCGTCCCTTCGGGACGAGTCAATTTACGATCCAAACCAAACCAGCCACTTCGTAGCTGGCTAATGTCCGGTGTCGCTCCGCGACAATTCCCTTGACCCATTACAAACGTCGAGCCGATACGACGAATGGTATTTGAGGGGGGTGGACTTCAGCCGTCCCGGTAGGACTCGCGGCGGCGGCGGCGATGACCCGGCGTTGAAACAGATTTCTTTGAGGGACAGTTTATTGGACATGATTGGGGACTGGCGAC
>CAZHIM010000008.1:0-100925 GCA_964532525.1 uncultured Bifidobacteriaceae bacterium | reverse complement strand
AAAGCCATAAAAAAAGCGCTTTCCAGAACTTTCCTGAAAAACGTCATGCGCCCCCCAGCCGCCCTCACTTCAGTGCCTCTGCCACGGCCTCCGCCAGCTTTTGCCGGAAATCCGGATTGGCGATGCGCCTGGCCTCGCGCGGATTGGACAAAAAGCCCGCCTCGATCAGCACCGACGGCCGGCGTTGCCCCCGCAACACGCCGATGAATCGCGCGCGGTTGACGCCGCGGTCCTCCAGCCCGGTGGCGTGCAACAGCGACCGCTGCAGCTCTTCGGCCAGTTGCACGTTTTGCGCGTCGAAGCCGTTGTTCGGGAAACTCTGGAACAGGATGTCCGGATAGCCCCGCGTGATGTTGGACGGCAGGCCCACCGGCGTCAGGCAAAAGGTGGCCAGCCCCACCGGTCTTTGGTCCGGCGCCAGCGAATTGAAATGCAGGCTCAAGAACAGGTCGGCGTGCCGGCTTTCCGCCACGTTCACCCGGTTGGAGAGCGCCACGTCCACGTCGTCCGTGCGGGTGAGGTACACGTGCCAGCCCTCCTGTTCCAGCAGCGGCTGGAGGCGCCGCGCCCAATCGAGCGTGAATTCCTTTTCCGGCCGGCGGTCCACCACGCTGATGGTCCCCGCGTTTATGCCCCCGTGGCCGGGATCAATCACGATCACGCGATTGGTGCCGTACATCGCCGGCGCCTCGCATAGCAGCGGCGCGAAGCTCTTTTGCAGATCCAGCGCGTGCACGCAGACCTCGCCGTCAATGACCTCCGGCGCAAAACCCAGGTACACCGTCACGCCGTTCCACGTCACTTCGCGGCTGCCGATGGCCAGCACCAGCACGCCCTTGGGCGAAGTGATCGCGTACGTCACCAGGGGCGACTTGGCGAGCAGCCGTGGCGGACTGATCTTTTGCTCCGCGGTCCAACGCTGCAACGAGGTCCAGGTATAGACCGGCGCCACGACCGGCCGGGGCGCGCTGAGCGCCGGCGGCGGATTGGTGTTGCCGGCGGGCGCGTTTGTTTTGACGGGGGTCGGCGGGTTGGTTCTGGCGAGCGCCAGCGCGTTGGTCTTGAGGGCCACGGGCGCCGGATTCGTCGGCCCGGCGGCTGGGACGTTGGTTTTGATCGCGACCGGCAGGTTGCTTTTCACCACGGGCGGCAGATTTGTCAGCACCGCCGCCGGCACTGGCGTGAAACGGGTTTCCGCCTGGAGCACCTGGTTGGTCTCCGACCAATCGGCCGGCGGCGACTCATTGGAAGTCGCACAGCCCGCCAGCAGGGCGAGCCCGCCGCAAAAAACTACCACTGCAAATTTGGACACCCGCCAATTGTGCGGAATGGGGAGGCGGACTCAAGCAATTACCGTTCGTGCGGCGGTGCAAAAGGATGCCCGCACTTGTGCTTGCTGCGCGCTCCCGGGGCCGCCATTATTTTCGTTGTTGAAGATCCTCGTTGCCATCACGGGAGCCACCGGTGCCATCTACGCGCAACGGCTGCTCGATAATTTGAATCCGCGCGAACATGAAATCCATGTCGTGTTGAGCAATTATGCGCAGCAGGTCATTGCGCTCGAATTGCCCGAAGGTCTTCAGCTTCCCGCCGGCGTCCAGGCGCACAACGTGAAGAGCATGAACGCTCCCTTCGCCAGCGGCTCCAATCCGCCGGATGCCATGGTGATCATTCCCTGCACCATGGGCACGCTGGGCCGCATTGCGCACGGCTACAGCGAGGATCTGCTCCTCCGCGCCGCCGACGTGGTGCTCAAGGAAAAGCGCAAGCTCATCCTCGTGCCGCGCGAAACGCCCTTGAGCCTGGTGCACGTCAAAAACATGGAATTGCTCCTGCTGGCCGGCGCGACCATCCTGCCGGCCAACCCCAGCTTTTATTCCGGCGCCAAAACCATCCGGCAAATCGCGGACACCGTTGTGTCCCGCGTGCTGGATCACCTGGGCATTGCCAATCAACTGGCGCCCCGCTGGGCGGCGGAGGAATGAGGATGGAGGATCGAGGATGGAAGATGGCAGATGGTCGTTGCCGACCGATAACACTGAAATCATATGGCACTTATCAGAAGTTTTCGCGAATTGAGGGCTTATCAACAGGCCCGAGACGAAGCCCACCGGATCTTTGAGGTGACCAAGACCTTTCCGAATGAGGAGAAGTTTTCCATGACCGATCAGATCCGTCGTTCGTCGCGCGCTGTCAAATCCATGATTGCGGAAGCGTGGGGACACCGTCGTTATTCCGCCTCCTTTGTCAGCAAGCTGACTGACGCCATCGGCGAAGCCGCGGAAACCCAATCTTGGTTGGATGACGCGCTGGATTGCGGCTATGTCTCACCACTTCAGCACCAGAAATTCGATTTAGCTTGGCAGTCCATCGGCGGCATGATCGCCAACATGATCGCCAAAGCCGATGACTTTTGCCGAAACGCGCAATGAATACATCTTTGCCATCCTCGATTCTCCATCCTCTTTCCTTGTTCCAAAAATGGGCTTCCTTCGTGCGGTTTTCGCACACCGTCTTCGCGCTGCCGTTCGCGCTGGCGGCGATGCTGGTGGCCGCCCGCGACCACCGCGGCTGGCCGGGCTGGAAAATCTTTGGGCTCATCCTGGCGGCAATGGTCTGCGCCCGCACCTGCGCCATGGCCTTCAACCGCATCGTGGACCGCAAATTTGACGCGCTGAATCCGCGCACCCAGAATCGCCACCTGCCGGCGGGGGCGATCTCTCTGGCGAGCGCAATCACCCTGTGCGTCCTCTCCGGCGCGGGCCTGATTGCCGCCAGTTGGGGCCTCAACCCGGTTTGTTTTCATCTCTCACCCGTGGCGCTGGCGGTGGTCTGCTTCTATTCGCTCACCAAGCGGTTCACTGATTACACGCATGTCTTCCTGGGCCTCGCCCTGGCGCTGGCGCCCATCGGCGCCTGGCTGGCGGTGAAAGGCCACCTCGGCCTCCAACCGCCGCCGCCCGACTTCTTCCTCTCCGCCCCCTCCGCCTTGCTCTGGCTGGACTCGCTGAACGCGGGGCTGGCGCCCATCATGCTCGCGTTCGCCGTCGTCCTCTGGCTCGTCGGCTTCGACATCATTTACGCGCTGCAAGATTACGAATTCGACAAGTCGCACGGCTTGCACTCGCTGGTCGTGGCCTGGGGCCCCAAAAACGCGCTTTCCGCCGCCTTCCTCGCGCACATGCTCATGTGCGCGCTGCTGCTGGCGTTCGGACTCCTCTGCCGCTTTCGCGTGGCCTACATCGTCGGCTGGCTCCTCATCGTCGTCTGCCTGGTGATGGAACATTGGATCGCGCGCCGGCGCAGCTTGAACTGGATCAACCTCGCGTTCTTCCGCCTGAACGCCCTGGTGGGAACGATCTTTCTCGTGGTCGTGGCCGCGGAAGTCATCTTCCAGGGCGGCTTCCGTTTCCGCTAGAGCTTGATGGGAATGCTCTAACCAGGATATTTCATAGCCGCTTTGGCGGGCGCGGACAAACCTGCGCTACCGGATTGGGTATGAAATATCCGGGCTTAATGGCCGCTCCGGCCCTGCGGGCGCGGCGCGATTTTCTAATTTTTCCGGTAACAGCCGGCGGGTTTTGCTTCTGAAGTGGGTATGAACACGGTAAAAATGGAACCACCAATGCCTGCGAAATGTCCGCAATGCGGCACGCCGCTTCCGGCCGGCGCGTTAGCGGGGCTCTGCCCGGCCTGCCTGCTCCGGGCCGGCGCGGCCGCGGATACCGTTTCGGAGCCAAAGCAGCCGGCCTTCAATCCCCCCACCGTCGCCGAACTCTCCGCCAAATTCCCCCAGCTCGAAATTCTCGAGCTCATCGGCAAGGGCGGCATGGGCGCCGTGTACAAGGCGCGCCAGCGGCAACTCGACCGCTTCGTGGCCCTCAAAATCCTCCCGCCCGGCATCGGCGATGATCCCGCCTTCGCCGAGCGCTTTGCCCGCGAAGCCCGCGCGCTGGCCCGCCTCAATCACCCCGGCATCGTCACCATCTACGATTTCGGCCGCGCCGACGGCCTGTTCTATTTCTTCATGGAATTCGTGGACGGCGTGAATCTGCGCCAGCTTCTCCACGGCGGCCGCGTTTCGCCGCGCGAGGCCCTCGCCATCGTGCCCCAGATTTGCGACGCCCTGCAATTCGCCCACGACCAGGGCATCGTCCATCGGGACATCAAGCCCGAGAACATTTTGCTCGACCGCCGCGGCCGCGTGAAAGTGGCGGATTTCGGCCTGGCCAAAATCATGGCGGGGCAGGGTGGGGAACCCGCGCCGGCCACCCCGGGCGCCGCTCCCGCGCCCCTGCTCACCGAGTCCGGCAAAATCATGGGCACGCCCCCGTACATGGCCCCCGAGCAGAAGGAACATCCCGACGCCGTGGATCATCGCGCCGACATTTATGCCCTCGGCGTGGTGTTTTACCAGATGCTCACCGGCGAGCTGCCGGGCAAGAAAATCGAGCCGCCGTCTTCCAAGGTGCAAATTGATGTGCGGCTGGACGAAGTGGTGCTCCGGGCACTGGAGAAGAAACCGGAACTGCGCTATCAGCAAGCCAGCGACGTAAAAACGATGGTAGAAACCATCGTGGCAACGCCCCAGCCCGGCAGTGGCGAATCTCAACCGGGAAATGTGGAAAGCGGAACGCAGAAAACAGTTAAACCACGTGTCTGGCGCAAGACCATCGTGGCAATAACCTTGCTGGCCATTATTGGAGCCATAGCAGCCGTGTTCGCCTTAACCGGTCATCATTTGGCCCCGGCCACGTTATTGACGCAGACCGAGTTTCTGGACAAGTTCGCCTTGAACCAGATTGCCGGCGCCACGATTGCGGTGAACCAGCAAGCGCTGCCGCTGGAGGAAATCACGGGCACGTTTTATCGGCTGGACAAGAACGGCAAGCCAACCCGGGACTTGGTCCCGTTTGTAGTGCACAACGCGTGGCTGACGCCGGACGAACTGAACCAGTTGACGCATTCGCCCGGAATTTCCAACAGCGCGCCGAACCCGGTGGTCATGAACCTGCTTTGGGGCATCGCGCCATTGATCGTTTTGGGTTTAATCCCGCTGATCGTCATCACCGTCATCATCTACGGCATCTGGCGAATGGCGAAAAAATCAAAAGGGCCCTCCACCTCGCCGCCAATGCGGAAGCCCGACCATTTCTGGCGGTGGTTTGCCGTTGCTGTCTTTGCTTTCATTTCAATTCCCGTCATCATTGCCATCATCGGTCTGCTGGCGGCCATCGCGATTCCGAATTTTGTCAAAGCCCGGCAACATTCACAGCAGCTCGCCGCGCAACAGGGGACCGAACAGGGCTGGCAACTGTGGCAATCCGGCAAATATGCGGAAGCCGAAATCAAGTTCCGACAGGCCGTTGGATTGGCCCCGCAAGATGCCGACGCCTGGAACGGTCTGGGCTGGTCGCAGTTCAATTCGGGCAATCGGGCCGGGGCGGAAGACTCATTCGACCGCGCCATCGCCATCCAAACCAATTTGCCGGGCGCCCTCAACGGTCTGGGCCAGATTTATCTTTTCGAACGCAAATTCCCCGAGGCCGAAAAATATTTGCTCCAAGCCGCGCCCGGCGCTCCCGCCGCCTGGTTCGGTCTCGCGCGGCTGTATCTGCTCCAAGGCAAATTCGCCCAGGCGGAAACATGGGCTCAGAAAATCGTGGACTCCGGTCAGGGCGACGAGACCGCCCAAAAGATGCTCGCGGCGGCCAAATCCGGGAATCTCAGCGATGGTCTGCGCGCGATTCTTGAGCCGCCACCGGCAGTTCAAGGCGGCGGCCTTTCCAGTGGCAACAGCCAAGGTGGCACCTCGGCGGCGGTGGTGCCGGTCGAAGCCGCCCAGGCCTATCGGGGAGATATTGAAGTTCGCATCCAAGCCCTCGGGGCCGTCGCGCCGCCAAACAATTCCACGTCCTCACCTCCGGTCCGCGAGGGGAGCCCGGCCACCGTGTTCTTCTCTATCGTCCAAGATGACGTTCAACCGGTGGTCAAGAGCTTGGATGCGGGCAAAAAGCTGGGCGTCGAGGTTTCCGGCCGGGAGGGAAAGCTGCTGGGCACGGGCGTTCTGGTGGGAGTGGACAATGAGATTGACCCGCAGTCTGGCACGCTCAAGTGCCGGGCCAGCGTGCAGCCCCGTGCGGATGTCCTGCTCTATCCGAACCAGTTTGTGAACGTCCGTTTGCAACTGGAGACGAAGCACGGTGTCACGCTCATTCCCTCCACGGCGCTGCAAGTTGCGGCAAGTGGTTCGAGCGTCATCGTCTTGGATCCCGCCGGCCACGCCAGCAAACGTCTGGTTACCCAGGGCGTGGTTGACGACGGCTTGGTGGAAATCACCGAGGGTCTGGCTCCGGGAGAGACCGTGATGGTAAGTCCAAACCCAAATATGAAGGAGGGCGCCGTCGTCCCGTACCATCTCGTGGGAGACTATCCGTCTGCCAGCGCAAATCTGCCGGCAAAGACCACCCCGCCAGCCCAGGCGACGAATGAGCTGGTTGCAGAAACCTGGTCGCCCACGCCGGCGCCCGGCGAGCAGCCGGACCTGCAAAAAATTCTCGACTCCGCGGACAGCCTCAGGGCGGCGGGCAGCTACGAGGAGGCATTGCAACGTTATCTCTGGTATTTCGACCATTCGAGAAACGACGCCAGCCAGCGGGGCGTTCGCCTGTCGTTTGCGCTTTCCGGCTGGATAGAGTTGGGCCGACGCTATCCGAAGGCGAAGCAGGCGTTGGTTGAAATTCGCGACCGCGACGTGCGCGAGTTTTCCGAGGGCAGGGGTTATGCCGATTTGTTCCAGGAAGTTGCCGGGATCAATCAGTATTTGGATGATGGCGAAGCGACGCTGGCCTTGTTCAAAACCATTCAGCAGGCGGACAAGCCACTGGCCAGACAATGCTTTCTCGTGGTCGAAGGGCTGCTCGTGCAAAAGGGTGAGTATGACTTGTGCCTTGGCTACATCGGCGAGGTCCAGGCAAGTTTCGAGAACATGCAAAAATCGTGGGAGCGCATGAAACAATGGGAAGATCACACGGCTAAAATGCGGCAGGAGCAACGGCAGAGGCTGCAGGCGCTGGCCGGCACAAATTCCGCGTTTTCAGGGGCGCCTTTTTCAATTCCCGAACCGCCCAAATTCGCGGACAACAATTTTATCAGCCAGGTGCGTCAATTGACCGAAATTCTGGTCGCCACCGGGCATCAGGACGAGGCGGAAAAAATCCGCGATCAGGCGGTGGCGGTTCTCGATGATGCGCGGCTGAAATCCGCCGTCAGTGATGCCCGGGAAAAAATCCAGAAACAAAAACCTGCGCCAGAATCCGAAAATGATGCGTATCTCCTGCTGGCCGAACAACCCCCCGTCGTCGTGGAAACCTTTCCCGTTTCCGGCGCGCAGGATGTCGCGCCCGGCGAGGTGGAAATCCGCGTCCGCTTCAGCAAGCCCATGAGCGACGGCTCTTGGTCGTGGTCCACCGCCTGGGAAGATTCCACGCCGGAATCCGTCGGCGCGCCACATTATCTGGATGACCATCGCACCTGCGTAGTGAAGGTGCGGCTGGCGGCGGGGAAATCCTACGGCTGGTGGTTGAACAGCGAAAAATTCAAGAATTTTCGCGACCAAGCCGGACAGCCGGCGGTGCCGTATTTGCTGACGTTCCAGACCAGAACCGATTAATCAAAAGGAGCATTAAATGAGAACCAAACTCACAATTGCCTGCCGCGTTGTGGCGGCGGCGGCATCGCTGCTGGTAATGCCCGCATCCGCCGTGGATTTGCTGGCACGGTATCCCACCCAATTGTCCGCCGGCGATCCGCAACCGGACCACGCCAGAGCATGGGACTTCAATCAGGAAGATATTTTCCGCGTTGCAAAATTCGTGTTGCAGGTGGGGGACAAACTTAAAGTCGAAATCAATTCGGCCGACTTGGGCGTGGGCCATTGTGCGGATGGCGCCGTCTGGGCCGTGTTGCTTCCCCGAGGGCAGGGCACCCTGACCAGTCCGGTGGCCGATCACGGCGAACCTGTCGCCAACGTCTGGCTGCGATTCCATCCGGCCCAAATCAACCGGCTGTTTCCGCCGGAGACGGTTTTCGCGGACGGCGA
The DNA here is from genome assembly GCA_964532525.1 of uncultured Bifidobacteriaceae bacterium. Classification (GTDB taxonomy): domain Bacteria; phylum Verrucomicrobiota; class Verrucomicrobiia; order Limisphaerales; family UBA11358; genus UBA11358. The sequence goes on along the minus strand of CAZHIM010000008.1, from coordinate 92,824 downwards.
CACCAATCTCATTTCGCAAATTCAAAGCGTGGTCAACGCCAAGTTCCGCTCCAGTTGGCACGCCGGCATGAATGCCATGATTCCCGAGCCAAAGGATGTCACGGTCTATGTGGATACCAAGGGTGGCGCCCATCGTTTTTTCATGGTGGATACCCAGGCGGAAACGGCGGAGTATGTCGCGGCGTTCAATCAGCAAAAATCATCCTCCCCCAAAATCACCCCGAACGCCGTCCCCCCGGTCGTGGTGAAAACCGTGCCCGAAGCCGGCAGCCGCGATGTGCGCCCCGGCGAATGCGAGATCAAAGTCACCTTTAGCAAGCAGATGAGCGATGGCTCGTGGAGCTGGTGTACGGTCTGGGATGATTCCAACCCTGAAGCTCTGGGAAAGCCCAAGTACGACGCCGACCACCAAACCTGCGTGATGAAAGTCACATTGGAGCCGGGCACCACCTATGGCTATTGGCTGAACTCGGAACGATTCCACGGCTTCCAAGACACCGAGGGGCATTCGGCGGTGCCTTATCTGCTGGCCTTTACCACCAAAGGCAAGGCGCCGTCGTATTTGGAGCACCAACTGAAACAAGCCCAGGCCGGCAATTACTGGGCCAAGTTCAATTTGTGGGACGGCTATGCCCACGGGGCACACGACATCGCCACAAACGCCGCCGGGGCCGAACACTGGCTGGGCGAATTGGCCAAGGGCGCGTATCTGGCGAAGTTCGAGCCCGCCGGCGGCTTCTCGCCCATCACCGCCAAGGAATTGCTCGACGAGTTCGACGACCACTGCCAACTGCACTCGGCCCCCGGCAGTCTGGGCGGAGCCAGCTTCTTCCGGACCGTCAACCAGGACGGCAAGCTCGTCGGTTCCTTTCTCACGGACACGCCAGATGCATTCAGGGCGGCCGTGGAGCGCAACCCCAACCTTAAGCTGATTTCCATCGAACCGGTCACGCCGGAGTCGTTTTTGGCGCATGAAGCGTCCAAGCAGGAGTCACTCACGCCCCCAACGCAATCAACCAACACGCCGCCGAAGCCGGCCGGGGCCGCCGAAGCCGACACCAACCGCCCGGGCGTGGTTTCTGTTTTCCCGCCCGACGGCGCCACCAATCTCGATTGCCAGCAGGACATCCGCATCCGTTTCAACCAGCCCATGCGGCCCGGCAGCATGGAATTGCAATGGCGAAGCGGCGGGTTCTCTTCCGGCGGTGATGCCCGCTACGAAGCAGACAAAAATGAATTTGTCATTCCGGTGCGGCTGTTGCCCGGCCAGACGAACGATCTCTGCCTGAATGTCTTCAATCGTGGCGGCTTCCGCAGCGTGGCCGGCCCGGCCGCGAGCGAATTTCATTGGCAGTTCAGCACCCGGCCGGTTGTTGCCAAATCGGACGCCCCCAAACCCAAGCTGGTGGAAATCTCTCCTTCTGCTGCGGGCCCGCTGCCCGTGCTGACGATGCTGCAATTGACCTTTGACCAGCCCATGCGGCCACCGGATGAGGGCTTCCCGTACTTGGAGAAAAGCCCGTTTCTCGATGTGCCCGGCGTCATCGGCCAGTTTCGTTATGATGCCGCCGCCAGGCGATTCACGGTTCCTGTGGTGCTGCCGCCGGACAATCCGGTGAAGCTCACCCTGACTGGTTTTTACAGCGCCGCGGGTGTGCCCGCCGACCCCGTGGTGGTCCGCCGCGAGGTGGGCACCAATGATTATTCTCCCGAGCAAACCCAGGCCATTGCCGCCGCGGCCCAAAATCCGCAGCTCAAACAATTGCTCACCGCGATGAAAGACGCCCGCCAGCGGTTGACCTCCGGCGTGGAAACCGTCCAATGGAAATTACTGAACGGCGGGCCGGCCTCGACCAGCCTCCGCGTCAATCAAGCCATCTTCAAATGGCAGGGCACCAACCAGGCCCTCGGCGACATCTCGGACATCATGGACACGAAGGCCTTTGTTTTGGGAAATGATGGCACGAACTGCTGGCTGTTCTCCGACGGCAACGAGGGCCAAAGCCTTCAGACCTGCCCGGTGAAGTTTATGGCTGACCTCAATGTCAGCATCGCGGATCCCTTCGCTTTGGCGTCGCGCCCGGTGGACACGGTCATTGCCGAAGACAAGCTCAGCTATGCCGGACAGGCGCAACTGGCCGGCCGCACCTGTCATCGCCTGCAAAGTTGGACCGTCTTTCAAGCCCATGAACAATATGACCGCACCTCCGCCGATTGTTCGGAATGGTGGATCGATGCCGCCACCTGCCTGCCGGTCCAACTCATTCACAGTTCGACCTACGGCTGTCAAATATATGCTTTCGACTTCGATCATTTGAACCAGCCGCTGCCGGACAACACGTTTGCGCCTCCCGCCGTGACCCGCCTTGATCCCAAGGCGGAGCAATACAAATTGTTCCGGCGGGAAATTCCCGCGCCTGACGAAAAGCGGTTCATGACGATCCGCGATGGCGGCGACGGCAGCATGAGCGGCCGCCTGGGCCGGAACGATTCCAGCGGCAGAACCAGCTCCGGCTTGAACTAAACTCACCCTGATGAAATACTCTGATCATTCAGCATCAAATCAAATGAAAACCAAAATCCTCATAGTCACACTCACCCTCGGCGCGTTCTGCTGGCTGGCCCCGCAGGCCGGTCGCGCCCAGGACATTGACAACTTCGCGCCCGTGGTCGTCAAAACCGTGCCCGAAGCCGGCAGCAAAGATGTGGCGCCCGGCGAATTCGACGTAAAAATCACCTTCAGCAAGCCCATGGCCGACCAGTCCTGGAGTTGGGCCACGGCGTGGGAGAATTCCGGCCCCGAATCCATCGGCAAACCGCATTATGATGCCGACCATAAAACCTGCGTCATGAAAGTGAAACTGGAAGCCGGCAAAACCTATGGTTGGTGGATCAACAGCGGGAAATTCCACGGTTTCCAAGACCCCCAGGGGCATCCCGCCGTCCCGTATCTGTTTACTTTCAAGGTTAAGGATCAATAACGCGAATTGACCTCCGAAAATTCCAGCCAAGCCACCAGCGCGCCGGGCGATATCTTTGCCACGACGCATTGGACCGTGGTGCTCGCCGCCGGCCAACCGCGCTCGCCCGAGGCCGGCCGCGCGCTGGAGGAGCTTTGCCGCACCTACTGGTTTCCGCTCTACGCCTACGTCCGCCGGCGCGGGCAAACCAAGGAGGACGCGGAGGATCTAACGCAGGCCTTCTTTGCCCGGCTGCTGGAGAAAAATTCCTTCGCCCGCCTGGACGGTGAACGCGGCAAGTTCCGCGCCTTCCTCCTGGCCTCGCTCAAGCATTTCCTCGCCAATGAATGGGACAAGGCCCGCGCCGGCAAGCGCGGCGGCGGCATCCCCGCCCTGTCGCTGGACTGGCAGACCGCCGACACCCAATTCCAGGTGGCCGCCACGTCCGAGCCCACGCCCGACCAGGCCTTCGACCGCGAGTGGGCCGTGGCGTTGCTGGGCAAGGTCATCGGGCGCTTGCAGGCCGAATCCGTGACCGAGGGCAAGGCGAAGCTGTTTGAACAATTGAGGCGTTTTCTCATGGCCGGCCCGGCCGACCCCGCCTACCGCGAAGTCGCCGCCGCCCTTGGCATGGAGGAAACCGCCGTCCGCGTGGCCGTGCACCGCCTGCGTAAACGCTATCGCCAGCTATTGCGCGATGAAATTGCCAACACGCTCGCCGACCCGGCGATGGTGGATGAGGAGATGCGGGCGTTGTTCGGGGCTTTTTCTTGAACCGGCAGGCGCCTGGGCCATACTTCCCGAAAGTGAGGTTGGACCTAAAATCCTTTTTCCTTGGCGCACTCGCTGGCGGCGCCGTGATGTTCTGTCTTTGCGTTGTGCTATTGTTCACGGTGGCGTGGATCATGAACCAAAAGGGAGCCACGAACGATGGCCCGGCTGCGGCATTTTGTCCCGTGGTTGGCGATACAAATGTCACGCAGTTGCTCCTGCCCATCCGGCAGAAATTCAATATGCCAGCCATGGCCGCCGCTGTCGTGACCGATACGGGCATCCAATACGTCGGCGCCGTGGGCGTGCGCAAGCGCGGCACGGAGATTCCCGTGGGGCTGGACGATCTCTGGCATTTGGGCTCGGACGGCAAGATCATGACGAGCACATTGATTGCGCGACTGGTCGAACGCGGGCAATTGCGCTGGGACAGCACGCTCGGGGAGGTGTTCCCCGAATTTGCGCCGCGCATGAACCCGGATTTCCGCCAAGTCACACTGCTCCAGTTGCTCTCGCATCACGCGGGGTTGCCGGCAAACCTGGACCTGGGAGACTACGCCGGCGATGATGCGCCGCAATTGCGTCTCCGCGCCGTGCAGGCGGAACTGGCGAAAAAGCCCGAGTCCAAGCCGGGCAGCACCTATTCCTATTCCAACCTCGGCTATATCATCGCGGGGGCCATCGTGGAAAAGACCACCGGCAAGGCGTGGGAAAAAGTCATCGCCGAGGAAGTGTTCCAGCCGTTGCAGATGAACTCCGCCGGCTTCGGCGGCACGGGCACGCCCGGGAAAATTGACCAGCCCTGGCCGCACACGCAAGACGGCGCGCCGGTCGGCGAAAATGGGCCGGCCGTGGATAATCCGCCGGTCATGGGACCCGCCGGCCGCATTCATTGCACGATTCAGGATTGGGCCCGGTTTGTGCAGGACCAGCTGCGCGGCGCGCGCGGCGAACCCGCCTTGCTCGAACCGGAATCGTATGAGCGATTGCAGACGCAGCCGTTCGGCGGGGATTATGCGCTTGGCTGGCTGGTGCTCTCACGCTCTTGGGGCGGTGGAAAAGTTTTGAACCATGGCGGCGACAACACGAAGAACTTCGTCAATGTTTGGGTGGCGCCCAAAAAGAATTTCGCCATTCTGGTCTGTGTGAATCAGAGCGGCGACCAGGCCTTTGAAGCCTCAGACCAAGCCGTTGCGGCGCTCATTGATCTGCTGCGGCGGAAACAATAGCTTTCGCGGGGTCATACTTTGGTCTTCACCCCGCACGCGCGCGCCACGCACCAACCGCTCAACGCCTCACCAATCGCGAACAGGCCCGCCGCCACAAAAACGAGTCCCAGCCACAAAACGTAGTCCACGATGATGATCCCGGCGATGAGGCAGAGGGAGCCAATCACGCCCCGGGCGATGCGGCCATGTCGCTTGATGTTGGGTCGGAAGAAGCGGCGCATAGCCGGACTTTACCACACAGTTTTGCCGTGGCAAGTCGCACGAATTAAGGCAGATTGGCCCGGTGGACCTCACCAACGAACATTTCCTGTGGGCCTCGCTGGTTTGGGGTGCGGTGGCCTCCGGTTATTTCATTTATGGCTGGCGGCAAAAAGCCGCCCTGCCGCTGGCCGCCGGCGCCGCCATGACCGCCGCCTCCATTTTCCTGCCCGCCTTTTGGATGTCCCTCGTCTGCGTCGCCATCATGCTCGCCGTCTGGTGGCTCCTCCGGCAGGGCTATTGAAATCTTTCCCATAAAAAAAACCGGAAGCCGGTTTCCCGGCCTCCGGTTCTGAAACTTCACAATTTTTCGGCTTACTTGCTCTTCTTCAGCGCGGACAGGCCGGCATAAACCGCGTTCTTGCCCAGCAATTCCTCGATCCGCAGCAGTTGGTTGTACTTCGCCATGCGGTCCGTGCGGCTCAGCGAACCGGTCTTGATCTGGCCGCAGTTGGTCGCCACCGCGATGTCCGCAATCGTCGCGTCCTCGGTCTCGCCCGAGCGATGCGAGAGCACCGCCGTGTAGGCGTGGAATTGCGCCAGCCGCACCGCGTCCAGCGTCTCGGTCAGGGTGCCGATTTGGTTCACTTTCACCAGGATCGAGTTCGCCGTGCCCGTATCAATGCCCTTTTGCAGGAACTTTACGTTGGTCACAAACAAGTCGTCGCCCACGAGTTGGAGCTTGTTGCCCAGCTTGTCGGTGAGCAGCTTCCAATGTTTCCAGTCGCCTTCGGCGCAGCCGTCCTCGAGGGAGACAATCGGGTACTTCGCCGCCAGCTTCGCGTAGTAGTCCACCAGTTCCGCGCCCGAAACCGTCTTGCCCGACGATTTCTTGAACGTGTACGTGCCGTTGCCGTTGTAAAACTCCGAGCTGGCCGTGTCGAGCGCGAGGTTGATCTGCTTGCCCGCCTTGTAGCCCGCGTTCTTGATGGCTTCCAAAATGGCCTCAATCGCGTCTTCCACGCTGTCCAGCTTCGGCGCAAAGCCGCCTTCATCGCCCACCGCCGTCGAAAGTCCGCGCTTCTTCAGCACGCCCTTCAGCGCGTGAAACGTCTCGACGATCGCCCGCAGGGCCTCGCTGTAGGTGTCGAAACCGTGCGGCTGGATCATGAATTCCTGGAAATCAATCGGGGCGTCCGAATGCGCGCCGCCGTTGATGACGTTGGCCATCGGCACCGGCAGCACTTTCGCGTTGGGTCCGCCCAGGTACTTGAAGAGCGGCTGGCCCACCGCCGCCGCCGCCGCCTTGGCGTTCGCCAGCGACACCGCCAGGATCGCGTTCGCGCCCAGCTTCGACTTCGTTTCCGTGCCGTCGAGTTTCAGCATCGTCGCGTCCACCGTCAACTGGTCAAGCGCGTCCACACCGAGCAGCGCGGCCTTGATCTTGGTGTTCGCGTTGGCCACGGCCTTCGTCACGCCCTTGCCGAGAAAGCGCTTCTTGTCGCCGTCGCGCAGCTCAATCGCCTCGTTTTCGCCCGTGCTGGCGCCACTGGGTACGGCCGCGCGGCCCGCCGCGCCGCATTCCAGCGTCACATCAACTTCAACGGTTGGATTCCCGCGCGAGTCCAGTACTTCGCGCGCCTGGATGTTTTGAATTTTTGTCATAGTTAAATTAATGGTGAACCGCAATTGTCAGAACAGGAATCATAGAAACCAGGCGCGGGGAGTCAAGACACGCATTGCGGTTCCCGCATTTTTAACCGGAAGTGAATTTGAGGATTAATGCGGGCCCGGGCGCCCCCAACGGCTTTTTCCGCGCCTTTGCTTTTCAGTTGCATTGCCGCGCGCGCTGGCTAAATATTTGCCCGGCAATGGAGTTTGCCGTCCGCCTGGGAAAACCGCCTGACCGTTTCAGCGCTGATGACTCCTACGAATAGAGCAGCATTCGCAAGAGCCTTATGAATTTAGCCTATCTCTGGGTCGCCCTCGGCGGCGCGCTCGGCAGCGTCAGCCGCTTCTGGATCAATGGCATCGTTTCCGACAAAGTCGGCGCCACGTTTCCCTGGGGCACGCTCACCATCAACATCGGCGGCTCTTTCATCATCGGTCTCATCGGCGCCATCGCGAGTCCCGAAGGACGCCTCGATTCAGCCACCCGCCAGTTCGTCACCCAGTTCTTCATGATCGGCGTCTGCGGCGGTTACACCACCTTTTCCTCCTTCAGCCTCCAAACCCTGCACCTCCTGCGTGACCGCGAATGGCTCTACGCCGGCGGCAACATCCTCCTGTCTGTGTGCCTCTGCCTCCTGGCCGTCTGGCTGGGCTGGCTGCTCGGCTCCAGTTCCACCCGATGACCCGCCACACCATGAACCCTCGTTCCAAATTTAGAGCTTTGAAGTACTGGAAGCACCTTGTGCTAAATGGTTTAACGCTCACCCTTACCCCGGCCCTCTCCCCCGGGGAGAGGGAGAATTCGTTTCCGCGAATCTGCAATGTGCTCGCGCTGTATCCATCCTGGTTCAGGGGGGCGATGCGCGAACGCTTTCCGGGAATTCTCATCACCAAGTGCTGCCGCGCCGCCGCGCGGATAAATCCCCGCTTTAACCCCGTATCCTTCCGCGCTCATTCGTGGTAAACAGTCTTATGCAAATTCCCTACGAAGCCGTCCTGTTGCGCATCTTCATCGGCGAAAGCGACCGCTGGGAACACAAGCCCCTCTACGAGGCCATCGTCCTCGCCGCCCGCGCCGCCCACCTCGCCGGCGCCACCGTCCTCCGCGGCCCCATGGGCTTCGGCAAGGCCAGCCGCCTCCATACCGCCAAAATCCTCCGCCTCTCCATGGACCTCCCGCTCGTTATCGAAATCGTGGACAGCGACGAAAACATCAACGCCTTCCTCCCCACGCTCGATAAAATGATCGGCGGCGGCCTCGTCACCCTGGAAAAAGTCCGTGTGTTGCAATACCGTTCCGGAAAACCCGAATCCGACCTTAAACCCAATCCGCCCACCGCATGAAATACCGCCCGCCCCTGCTGTCCCGCCGCCACGCCCTCGTCCGCCTGCTGCTCGCGCTCAGCCTCCTCGGCGGCGCCACCCTCCGGGCCGACCCGCCTGCCCCCAAGGTCACCCGCGTGGCCTGCATCGGCGACAGCATTGTCTATGGCTCCGGCGTGGCTGACCGCGAGCACAACAACTGGCCGGCCGTGCTCGGACGCTGGCTGGGCGCCGGTTGGGATGTGCAGAATTTCGGCATCAGCGGCGCGACCATGCTCAAGAAAGGCAATGTCCCTTATTCGGACCAGAAAGTTTACCGCCAAGCCCTGGAATTCAAGCCCGATATCTTGATCGTCAGCCTCGGGGCCAATGACACCAAGCATCCCACCGATCAGGACACCAACGTCGTTAATAACTGGCAGTACAAGGACGATTTTGTCGCCAATTACAAGGACGTGATCGCGTCCTTCCAGGCGGCCGGCCCGTCCGTGAAAATCTACGTGTGCATTCCGTTGCCCGCCTATCCCGGCCGCTGGGGAATCAATGACACCACCATCCGGGAGGAAGTTACGCCGCTGGTGCGCGAGGTCGCCCGCGATACGGGTGCCACCGTCATTGACCTCTACACGCCGTTGAGCGACAAGTCCGGGCTGTTCCCCGACACGGTTCATCCAAACGCCGCCGGCGCCCGCCTGGTGGCCGCCACCGTCTTCCGGGCCCTCACCGATAAAGCGCCGCCCGGCGGGCCTTGATGGTCGCGAAGCGGCGGCGGAAACAAGCCGGAACGGCTGCTAATAAAAAAAACGGCCCGCCGAAGCGGGCCGTCTTGAAAATCATCAGGAAAACCTAATTACCAGAAACCGGTTTGCGGCGAAGACCGATCAGGGACAGAGCCAGACCGCCGCCCAGCAACGCGCAGGTGCCCGGTTCCGGGATTTGTTGGACTAAGATGTCGTCAATGCCAACAATTTGACCGGGGGAATCGAATCCGAGATATCCTTGGCCCGCAGTCAGTTGGCCAATCGAGGCGCTGCCCAACTTGATTCCATTCGCATAGTAGGTGAGCAAGCTGCCGTTACCATCGAAGGCTGAACCGGTGCCCGCCGCGTCCGAAAGAACGAGTTGGTAACTTTGCCACACATTGGCACCCGGTGCAGCACCTGTGGCGCCGTCCGTGCCGGCACCATTGACGAAATATTGCGTGCCGCCATTCGCACGGAAAAGGATCGCGGAACTGGTGTTGAGAACCCACGGGGTTTGACTCGAATTACCAATCAAAACAGCGAGCCAGTCCGTCGGATCTCCGGAATCAACCAACCCGTTAAAGGAGAGGGAAAGGGGGCCATTGATGGTGGAAAAATCATTATTGATCCAAACTGAGGCCTGATTAGCCAGCAGCAAATTGTCTCCCACCACGCCATTGTCAAGATTATCCCCGGGCAACGTGTTGGGATTGCCCAATTGCTCGTTTCCATCAGTGTAAAACCCATTGATGTAGGCCGCTCCGGCGGGCAGGGACAGAGTACCGCCGATGCGCCCCGGGATGCCCAGTTCATAATTGGCACCGGTAGCGGCGGTGGCGGGGTAACCTGACTGGCCAGTAATCCCGTTGAAGTTATCCGAGAAAAGGGTAACTTGGGCGGATGCAGTTTGAACAAGCAAAGGCAGCGAAGCTGCGATAAATACCAATGCGGTCCCGGTTCTGAATGGTTGTTTTTTCATGATGATATATATAGCTCGCCACGGTTTGTTTTTTGTCAGCCGGGCTACTGTCTTCAGAATAGCCAACAAACCTGAATCTGCCTATACCGAGAATTGGGGATGGCCACATCACCGAAATAGGTGATGGTCCGGCCTTGGTTTGGGCTCATTATCGGAGGATTCCCGGCTTTTCCGCGGTTCTTCGCTGTGATCGGTGGAATAGAGGCTCCAAAGGATAAGGCGCGGCGACTGGGCGCGGGCCGGGCGGAGTCAACTGCCGATTGCTGAGGACCGGTGCCCGCACGAAAGCGGCGTGGCGCTTCGCCGGGACCTCGAATTCCACTGAAAACGTCGAGGCCCCCCAAGTGCATTTCCCGTTAGCGGCTAACAACCCGACGGTGTTCATTCTTTCACCCCCGGTTCCTCCACTGCCGGCGTTGCCTGGACTTATGGAACCGGTTAAGCGCCACGCGGCCGCGAATGACTTGCCACAACGCTCGCCGTGGACTACTGTCGCGCTATAGGTGGTGCTCGGTTTGGCAAGTTATGAATGGTCAAGAATCTGACTCGTGCGGAGCAGGGATGCACCAAACGCAGATTGGTAAAACCACGTCTCCGTTGGAGCTGCCCCCGTCACAACTCGCCCCCGAACCGGTTCCCGCCGCCGACGCATGGCACCTCGCCTTCGACGCCTTGGCCGAACCCATGTGGGTCATGGATGCCGAGTGCCGCATTCAAGAGTGCAACCGCGCCGCCCAGGAGCTCTTTGGCGAAAACATCATCGGCCGCCACTGCTGGGAGGTGGTTCATGGCGCCGCCGGGCCCGTCCTCGACTGCCCGTTTCCCACGGTTTGTCAGAGCCTCTGCCGCGAGTCCGGCGAGCTGTCGCTGGCCAGCCGCTGGTTCAATTGCACCGTGGATCCCCTGCTGGGCGCGCGCGGAAAAATCGCCGGTGCCGTGCTCGTCCTCCGCGAAATCTCCGCCGAAGTCGCCCGCCGCCAGGAGGCCGCTGAAGCCCTCCGCCATGAACGCCAGCTCCTCCTGACGCTCATGAACCTGCTGCCCGATTTGATTTTCGTGAAGGACAAGGAGGGGCGCTTTCTCCTGGTCAACGAGCCCTTCGCCAACAGCTATGGCCGCCCGGCCGCGCAAATCCTCGGCCACACCGATGCCGACTTCATGCTCCCCCGCATCGCCGCCCGTTGCCAAGCCACCGAAGCCAGGGTGCTGGCCGGAAAATCCGTCCTCGCTTGCGAAGATACCATGCGCTTCCCGGACGGCCAAAGCCGCACCATGGTCACCCACATGGCGCCTTTCCACGACGCCCGGGGCGCCGTCGCCGGCCTCGTGGGCATCGGCCACGACATCACCCAGCGCAAGCTCGTGGAGCAGGCCGCCCGGAGAAGCGAGTGGAAACTCTACCGCGCCAACCGCACCCTCCAGGTCATCCGCGATTGTCACGAAGCCATGCTGCGCGCCGATACCGAGCTCGCCTTGCTTGAGCGCATCTGCCAGGTCATCGTCCGCAGCGGCGGCCGCGTCGCTTGGGTGGCCCTCTTGGATCAAAACTCGCACAAAATCCTGCGCCCCGTTGCCTTCACCGGCTTTGACTTGGAACTTCTCACGGAGGCCGACATCTCCTGGGCCGCGAAGTTGAGCGGCCGCGGCCCCGTCGGCACCGCCATCCGCACCGGCAAATGCTGCATCTGCCGGAACACCCACATTGCTTCCGAATTCGCTCCCTGGCGCCGTTTCGCCAGCCGGTACGGTTTTGGGTCCGCCATCGCCCTCCCGCTCAAACTGCAGGACCAATGCCTTGGCGCCCTGTCCATCTGTGCCGCCGAGCCCGATGCCTTCAACCCCGCGGACCAGCTTCTGTTCATGGACCTGGCCGATGATTTGGCATTCGGTCTCGGCACTCTGCGCCTGCGCGCCGAACGCCAGCGCCTTGTGGGGGAATTACTCAAGTCCGCCGAGTGCGAGCAGGAACGCATCAGCCGCGATTTGCACGACGGCGTCTGCCAGTTGCTCGTCGGCGCCAAATTGCGTAGCGGCTGCCTCCGGAAAATCACCGAACGCCGCCTGCCCGCCGCCCGGGCCGAGGCCAACGCGATCGAGAAGCTCCTCAACCAGGCCATCCAGCAGACGCGCGACCTCGCCCACGGACTCAGCCCCGTCAAAGTCACCCCCGCTGGACTCGGCGCCGCCCTGCAAAAACTGGCCGACACCGTTGGCGGTATCCATGGTCTCCGTTGCGTCTGCCGCTGCCCCCGGCCGGTGAGGATTTCCGACCATCACCTGGCCTGCCACCTTTACCGCATCGCCCAGGAAGCGGTGCAAAACGCGCTCAAGCACGCCCGCGCAAAAAACATCATCATCACCCTCGTCGCCATCGGCCGCCGCCTCGTCCTCACCGTCTCCGATGACGGGACCGGCATCCGGCTCGTCCGCGGCAAACGCGGGGCCGGCTTGGACAACATGCACACCCGCGCCCGCCTCATCGGCGGCCGCCTGAAAATCCAGCGGCGCAACCGCGGCGGCACCGCCGTCTCCTGCGAGCTCTTCCGAAAACTGGAAAAGAAAACATGACCGATACCCCGCAGCCCCCGCCAAAGCCCCGCAAACATCGGATATTTCTGGTGGATGATCACCCCATCACGCGGGCCGGCCTCGCCCACCTCATCCACTATGAACCGGACTTGGAAGTCTGCGGCCAGGCCGGCAGCGCCGCGCGGGCCCTCACCGACGTCGCCACCCTCGCCCCCGACCTCGTGATGGTGGATATCTCCCTCGCCGGCGGCGCCGACGGTCTGGAACTGATCAAGGACCTTGCCGCGCGCCACCCGCGCCTCCGCATGCTCGCCCTCTCGACCTGCGAAGAATCCCTCTATGCCGAGCGGGCCTTGCGCGCGGGCGCCCGCGGCTACCTGATGAAACAGGAGCCCACCGAAGCCATCCTGGCCGCCATCCGCAACGTCCTTGCCGGGGAGATCCATTTAAGCAAGGCGATGGAGGACAAAATCCTGCGCCGGGCCGTCAAGCCCGCTTCCGCGCCGCTGGCCCCGGACGTCGCCCAGCTCAGCGACCGCGAACTTGAAGTGTATTGTCTGCTGGGCCGGGGCCATGGCACCCGCCAGATCGCCGCCGAATTGCACCTCAGCGTCAGCACCGTTGAAAATCATCGTGCTCATATTAAGAATAAGTTGCACGTAAGCACCGCCCCGGAGCTCATCCAGCACGCCGTCGAGTGGTTCCATAACCAGCCAGCTTGAGCCGTTGGCATGGTGGAATTTGCCATGCCAGAATCGGGTACCGCCACGATTCCCCCGCTCGCGATCCCTGTTAAGATATGGGTATGCAATTGGTTGTCTCAAATGCCACGCAGCGGCCAATAACGCAGCAGCGGATCGGGGACAGTTTCGCCCTGCCAGTGGGCGAACGTTCCACTACCGCCGCCTCTCACGCCCTGTTGAACGGCCTGCCCCCCTTTGGTTGGGCGGAGATTGCGCAAGTGGCCTATCTGAATTGGCAGCGGGATGGTTGTCCGCCGGGGCGCGATGTGCATTACTGGCTGGAGGCCGAATCCGAGCTCAAAGCCACTTGGCATTTGCTCTTGGCCACTTGCGACGCCAGCGTGGCCGCTGAAGTCTTGGCGGAGGTCCGTCTGACCGATCTGGCACTCGCGTTTTGCGAAACGCCTGGTGAATTTCCGCAGCCTTGATCTTTGCATGGCAGAAGCCAGGCAACCCGGGAGGCGAAAGGGGTTAAGGGGCAGACGTAGAAGGGGAAACACCGGCGCGCGACGATTGATTCCGTCCGCGCCGGTGTTGTCATGCCCGGCCCAACCGAAGTTTTGCATGAAAATCAGTTGGCAGGAACTCACCCACCGCGCCCGCGCCCGGAGCGTCCGCGGTGAGTTGTTGCCGCTCGCCAGCGGCCAGGAAACCGTCGCCGAGTTGCGCAGCCTCTCGCTCCAGCTCACCGGCAACTGTCCCTGCGGTTGCACCCACGCCCATTGTCCCTTCCGGCTTCTGTCCAAGGTCCCGCCTGGCTCCGTGCGCCACCTCCTCGAAACCATGCCCGAAGCCGACCTGCGCGAGTTGTTTGTCATGGAGCTTCTCTCCCGCACCATCGCCGCCCGTGCCGAACCCGCCCCGGAGGGATTCGCCCGCGTTTAAGTGACTTTCTCCCTCGCTTAATGCCCCGGCCGCAATGGCTTCGCAGGGCAGCCGCCGGCGCGCCGAAGTCTTCTGAAATTCATCCATTTCTCTCTTTCCGCTTGTCCCGACTTTCGCAAACCGCTAAATCAGCAGCCGTGAAATGGCATGTCGTCATCCTGTGGCTCGCTGCCGCCTCGTTCGTCGCGGCGGCCGAGACCAATGCCCCGCCGGCCGCCGCGCAAATCGAGCGCGGCCGCTACCTCGTCGAGTGCGTCAGCCTGTGTGGCGAATGCCATTCGCCGCGGGACGACCAGGGGCGGTTCGATCGCGCCCACTGGCTGGAAGGCGAACTCATCCATTTCAAGCCGGATGAGCCCATGCCCTTTGCCGCCATCGCCCCGCCCATCGCCGGCCTCCCCGGCTACACCGATGCCGCCGCCGTGAAATTTCTGGAAACCGGCACCAACGCGGCCGGCAAACCCGCCATGATGCCCATGCCGCAGTTCCGCTTCAACCCGGAGGATGCCCAGGCCATCGTGGCCTACCTTCGCTCCTTGAAACATTGAGCCCCGCCGCCGCCAGCTTGTGAAACCCTCAAAATATTGCCCCGCAACTTTGGCCGTCGCCCTCGCGCTCTCCGTCCTCGTGCAGCTCGCGGCCGCGGAGACCTCCGCCCTCCAGCCGCTTGCCGGCATCCTCCTGTCTTCCGAGATGCGCACCAACCCGCCGGAACGCCTCTTCGTTGCCCAGGTTGATTTGACCAATCCCCGGCTGCACTTGCGCGTGGCCCCCGGCGGCCCCGCTCCCGACGGCGCCGGCCAATGGGAAACCACCCTGCTCGAGCCGACGAAAATTGCCGCGCGCGAAAAATTCGATTTGGTCATCAACGGCGACTTTTTTGCCGCCCGGGGCCTCCATGACGCCGAAGGCACCAACTCGCATTATCACTCCGCGCAATGGGCGTCCGCCATCGGCCCTGCCATGACGGACGGCCGAACTTGGTCCGTCAGCGCCGAGCCCCGGCCCTGCCTCGTTGTGCATACGAACCACGCCGTAAGCATCGAGCTGCTGCAACAACCCGCCCCCGGCGATTGGGAGGTGGTCAGCGGCAATATTCTGCTGGTGCGGGACGGGCAGATCGTCACCCATACCAACCTCGTGCGCCATCCCCGTACCGGCGTGGGCCTGGATGCCAGCGGTCATTGGCTGACCCTTGTGGTGGTGGACGGGCGCAAGCCGGGCATCGCCGCCGGCATGAGTTATGACGAATTGGCCGCGGAAATGGTGCGGCTCGGTTGCCGGGACGCGCTGAACCTGGATGGCGGCGGCAGTTCCGTGATGGCCCTGCGCGACACCACTGGAACCATGCAACTTCTAAACCAGCCCACGGACGGCCACGAGCGGGCCGTTGCCAATGTCCTGGGCATTTCCGTGGACCCCCATTAATGCCCCCGAAATCTCCTCCAGAATTGCTGGCCGAAGTCCGCGCCGTCTATGCCGATCTTGCCCGGCGGCCCGTCGCACGCCATTGCGTTGCCTGTGCGGAATGCTGTCAACTGCAACTCACCGGCCTCATCCCGTACCTCACCAAGGGCGAGGCGATGGTCGCCGCCCGCGCCTTCCGCGCCACCGGCCGCAAGGAGCTGCCGGAGACCGCCGGCGGGATTTGCCCGCTGCTGAACCGCGCCACCGGCCGTTGCCTCATCTACGCCGACCGCCCCATCGCCTGCCGCACGCACTTTTGTGACGCGGCCGGCGGACCCTATGCGCGAAAGGACGTTCTGGATCTCATCCGGCGCCTGGAAGAGGTGGATGTGCGCCTGCGCGGCGACGGTCCCCGGAAAATCTCCGCCGCCGTGGGCGATGCCCTGGCGGAACTCCGCTGAGCTTCAGGCGGCCGCGCGCACGGCCCAGCGCAGTTTGGCCGGCGCGGACCGCAGATTGGAGTGCTGTTCCGCCGGCGTCGGGCGCGTCACTTCCCGGGCGATGTCCGCATAACTTCCGCCGCGGTAACCGGCTTCGAAGGCCTTTTTCACCCGGCGGTCTTCGCCGGAATGAAACGTGAGGATCGCCACCCGCCCGCCCGGGTTCAAACACTGCGGCAGGATCCGCAAAAACGTGTCCAACGCGGACAGCTCGTCGTTCACCGCGATGCGCAGCGCTTGGAACACCCGCCGCACCGTGAGCGCCTGCGCCGCCTGCGGCAACCGCGGCAGCGCGGCGTGAATGGCCGACGCCAGTTGCCGCGTGGAAGCGAGGTTTTTGCCGGCCAGCGCGGCGCCCAGCGGCCCCGCGTTCGGTTCATCGGCAAAATCTTCGAGCATTTTCGCCAGGGTGTCCGCGTTGCTCTTTTGCAGCAGGGCCGCGGCCGGCTGCCCGCGCTGCGGATTCATCCGCATGTCCAGCGGCCCGTCAAATTTTACGGAAAAACCGCGCGCCGGGTCGTCAATCTGCATCGAAGACACGCCCAAGTCGGCCAGAATCAAATCGGCGCCCGTCAGCCCCTGCGCCGCCAAGATCTGCGGCAGCCCGGCGAAGTTGCTGCGTTGCGCCGTGAACACCGTCTCGCCAAACCCCAGCGCCCGCAGCCGCGCCTCCGTCTTCGGCAGCTCCACGCCGTCGGCGTCCACTCCAATCAATCTTCCGGCCGGCAAAATCCTGGCCAGGAGTTCCTGCGCATGACCGCCAAAGCCCAGCGTGCAGTCCACCGCCACGTCTCCGGGTTGGGGCGCCAGTACCTGGAGTATCTCCGCCACCATGATGGGGCGGTGGGTCCCCGCCGGCGTTTTGCCGGACGCCAGCACCTTCGCCAGCGTCTCCGCGTCGCCCCGGCGCTCCTTGTACTTGTCCTCGAACCGCCGGGGGTTTTTTCCGCCGTAACGGTGGCGGCGTTGGTGCGGCACCTCGCTGGCGGCGGGAATCTCATTCATCATGCTGTAGCATTGCAGGATTGCCGCCGCCTGTCAGCCGCGGATTTGCCGTTGAGTTTCCGGCCGGGGCGCGGTATCTCAAGTCCGTGGGCAAAACCTATGTCTTTGAATGTTCGTACTGCCAATACCGCGCCAAAATCTCGGGCGGACCCGATGGCGGCCTGCATTGCGTCATCCAGACGATCATCTGCCGGGATTGCCGGGAACTGTACGATGTGTTTGTCCGGCAGCGCCGCCGGGCGGATGCGGCGAAGCTGGTCAAATTCCCCGGGTTTTACCGGCCCGAAATCCCGCCCGTCGTTTTGCGGCAAAGCTCCCTGAACCCGCCGGCGAAACCGCTCGCGCCGCTCGTCTGGTATGACAGCGAACGACTGGCCTGCCCGGTGGAGTCCAAGCACCCCGTGGAGCCGTGGAATGATCCCGGCCGCTGCCCGCGCTGTGGAAATTTCATGGAGAAGAACGGGTTTCCCTACCGCACCTGGGAATGAATCGCCGCCTCCCATCGCCCGGCAACGGATGTTACAATTCTACAAGAAAAGCGACAACTTTGGCCTGTGCGCCCGGCGGATGCGCCGCTAGTTTCGCCGCCGCAAATTGAATTCGACGATGTGCAAAACCACCGGCGCGCCGCCGCGAAAAACTGATTTTAACCGCCACCCCCGGCGCGCGTTCCCTTTCCTTGTCCCATGACGTCCATGTATATTCTCGATCGGCTCGCCGTTTGCAGTTGGTCCCTGCAGCCGGCGAGTCCCGAAGACCTCGTCCAAAAACTCCGGGAAACCGGCATCAGCCGGGTGCAACTGGCTCTGGATCCCTTGCGGGCGTCGCCCAAGGTCTGGGGCGGAACCGAAAAGTTGTTCCGGGAGCAGGGCCTCTCTATCGTTTCCGGGATGGTGGGCTCCATTGGCGAGGATTATAGCACTCTGGACTCGATCCGCCTCACGGGCGGCATCGCTCCGGACGCCACTTGGAAGCAGAACGTCAAGAACATCACGGCCTGCGCCACCATTGCCAAAAAACTGGGCCTGAAGCTGGTCACGTTGCACGCCGGCTTTCTGCCGCCGGACGATTCGCACCCGACGTTTGCCAAGATGCTCCAGCGGTTGGACACCGTCGCGGACATTTTCATGGTGCAAAACATCCTGCTCGGGCTGGAAACCGGGCAGGAGACCGCGCCGGAATTGGCCGCCCTGTTGCACAAACTGAATCACCCAAACATTGGCGTCAATTTCGACCCGGCCAACATGATCATGTACGACAAGGGGGATCCGGTGAAGGCCTTGCACACCCTGGCCCCCTGGGTGCGGCAGGTCCATGTCAAGGACGCCACGCGCGCTCAAACTCCCGGCACTTGGGGAAGGGAGGTCCCGGTGGGCACGGGCGACATGGATTGGCGCGCCTTTTTCTCCACTTTCAAGCACGTGGTGTTTAATGTGAATCTAGCCATCGAACGCGAATACGGCGACAATCGCATCGCCGACATTTGCCTCGCGCGCCGGGTCATGGAGCGCACCTACTTCTGAAATTCCATCATGCCGGCCAAGCACGTCAACGTTGGGGTCGCGGGCCTCGGGTTCATGGGCACCACGCACCTGCGCATCTACCAAACCATCCGTCACGCCCGGGTCGTCGCGGTGTGCGATGCCGTGCGCGGGCCGGTCAACGGCCTCCTGCGCGCCGTCAGCGGCAATCTCAATCACGCCGGAGACATCCGGCTCGGCCCGCGCGTAAAAGTCTATCGCGAATTCGCCGATTTGATTGCCGATCCGGAAGTCGGGTTGGTGGACATCTGCACCCCCACCGGATTGCACGCTGCGCAGGCCGTCGCCGCGCTGAAGGCCGGCAAACACGTGCTGTGTGAGAAGCCGCTCGCGCCAGATCTCGCCGCGGCGCGAAGAATCGTGCAGGTGGCCGGTCGCTCGAAAAAATTCCTGATGCCGGCCATGTGCATGCGGTTCTGGCCCGGCTGGAGCTGGCTCAAGGACGTCGTCACCGACGGCAGATTCGGCCGGGTGCTGGCCATGGACTTGCGGCGGGTGACCGCCCGGCCCGCGTGGAGCCGCGCCGGCACGCATCTTGGCGGCGCGCTGCTCGATCTGCACATCCACGACACGGATTTTGTGAATTTTCTGTTCGGCCGGCCGGCGGCCGTCTCTTCCTCCGGCGTCTTGGGCCCCACCGGCAGCGTGGATCACATCGTCACCCAGTATTTCTACCCGCGCGGACCGGTGGTGCACGCCGTGGGAAGCTGGCTGCTGCCGGACGGATTCAACATGGGCTTCACGGCGAACTGCGAGCGCGCGACGATTGATTTTGATTTATCCCGCGGAGCGGATGCTTTACAGTTGCACGAAATCAACCAACCGCCGCGGGCCATCAAACTGAAAAATTCCGATGGCTACCGGGAAGAGATTGCCTGTTTTGTAAACTCCGTGGTGCGCGGCCTCAAGCCGTCGGTGGTGACGCCTCAGGATGGCTTGACGGCGCTGGAAATCTGCGCGGCTGAGGAAAAATCCGTGCGCACGGGCGCGGTGGTCGGGCTGTAATCCGCAACTATGAATAACCGTTCAAAACTGTTCGTAATGATGCTCCTTGAGTTTTTTATCTGGGGAGCCTGGCTGCCGCTGATCTTCAGCTATCTGCCGAGCCTCGGCTTTTCGCCGGTGGAACAGGCCTGCATCTTGAACGCTTTTCCCATCGCCGCCATCGTGGGCATGTTTTTCAGCAACCAGTTTTGCGACCGCAATTTTGCCGCCGAAAAATTCCTCGCTTTCAGCCACGGCATCGGCGGACTGGCCATGCTCGGACTGGTCTTCACCAAGGCTTTCTGGCCCTTCTTTGGCCTGATGCTGGTGCATTGCCTGCTGTTTGTGCCCACACTTTCCATTGTCAATTCCATCACCTTCGCCCACCTGAAGGATTCGCAGAAGGAATTCGGGCTGGTGCGTTTGGGGGGCACGCTTGGCTGGGTGCTCGCCGCGTGGCCGTTCACGTTCATCTTCGTGGACTGGGAGAAGGTCCACCAGGTGGATCCGCATGGGCTCGTCAACTGGCTCAGTGTGGTGCTCGGTTCCGGGCTGACCGGTGACCGGCTTCGGTCCGCCACCGTATGGACTTTTGCCCTGGCCGGCGTTGCCTCGCTGGCCCTGGCCGCTTTCAGCTTCTGCCTGCCGCACACCCCGCCGAAAAAAACCAGCGAGGGGGCGGCGGAGAAACTCGCCTGGCTCGAAGCAATCAAGTTGTTGGGCCACCCGTTTGTGCTCGTCCTGTGGCTGGTGACGCTGGTGGATGCCTTCGTCCACAATTGTTATTTCAACTGGACGGGCGGCTTCCTCAGCACGCCGGTGGCGGAGGGCGGGGTGGGCATTGCGGGCAACTGGGTCATGCCCGTGATGAGCGTCGGCCAGATCATGGAAATGCTCACGATGTTTGTCCTGGGCGCCACGCTCAAACGGTTGGGCTGGCGGGCCACCATGATCATCGGCATTCTCGGCCATGTCGCCCGTTTCGCCGTCTATGCCTACTTCCCGCAATACCCGTGGGCCATTGTCGCCGTCCAGATTTTGCATGGCATTTCGTATGCCTTCTTCTTCGCCACCGTTTACATTTTTGCCGATGCCTTCTTTCCCAAGGACGCGCGGGCCAGTGCGCAGGGATTGTTCAATGTCATGATCCTGGGCGTCGGCCCCTTGCTGGCCAATACCATCTGCCCCATCCTCGGCCAAAAAACCTTCGCCCACGATGGCGTCACCAACTATCACGCGCTCTTCCTCGTGCCGATGGTTTGCGGCATTGTGGCGGCGGTGGTGCTGGTGGCGTTCTTCCATCCGCCCAAGACGCCCGTGGCGGAGGCGGCCAGATAGATTCGCTCATTTTTCCGCCCCGCGCCAGCGCGGCAGAATGTCCCGGATTGGCGGCCAGTCCGGGGCATGCGCCATGTCGGTTTCATTCCACGTCGTCGCCAGATAGCCCACCACCTCCGGCCGGTGCGCCAGTGCAAAATCACTCAACCGGGACGCCGCCTGCAATGGCAAAAACCCCGCGGGCCACACGCGAAATCCCTTCCCGGCCAGCAGTCCGATGGAGGGATAGTCCCTCTTCCATTCGTAATGCCAGTCGCACATCACGATGTCGCGCGGAATCAGGTCCAGGGCCCCGCTCAGGTTGTTGTGCGGATTGTCAAACCGGCAACAGCCCTGGAACTCCGGCCCGATCACGCGGTCGGCCCACATCAGCATCTGGAGCTTTTTCTCGCCGACGATATGCGCGTGCAGGGCGTTGACCTGCGCGGCGAACAATTGCGCGGGATTGGTGCCGTGACAGCGCGGACATTCCCCGGCGCCGACCAGATAAACCTCGTCCATGCCCACATGAAACGCATCCGATTCAAACCCCGCGGCAAGGTCGTCAATGAGCGAAAAAACAATTTCGTTCAAACCCGGCGCGCGCGGACACCATTCCAGACAATAAATATTCGTGTCCGCCAGGGACGCCGAGGGCGTCTCATTGAATTCCGGATGCACCCGCAACAGCGGCGAAATTTTGCGGCCAAAAGTCTGGTGTCCCAGGCAGTTGAATTCCGGGATGAGGCGGATCCCGCATTTCCGCGCCGCCCCCGCCAGCGCGTGTGCCGTGGTGCGCCGGACGAACTGGGGGTTGCGCAGCTCGGGATGGGATTGAAACTCGAAACTGTAATTGACCTCCAGCACGACGGTGTTGGCACCCGCCGCCGCCAGCTTCGGCAGGGTGGCCGCCAGGGTCCGGGCATCGGCATCATTGTCGAGCCAGAGATGCACGCCGCGCCAGGCGTCGTTCGGGGACGCAGCCTGGCCGGCCATGCCGGCAAAAAGAAGTATTCCCGCCACCCACGCGCGTTTGATTTTTTGTTGCCGCATGTTATTTTATTTCTCTGCAAATTACCGGTTGCTTAGTCGGGTCGCCAACCTCTTCCGCGCGGGCGCGGTGAAATTTTTTTGAGGCCGGGGTTGTTACATTTTTACAAAAAAAGCGACATCTTTCTCCTGTGCAAAATTCAAGGCCCGGGAATAATCAATTTCGACGGTTGGAGATCGTTGACCGAACGCCAAACGAACTGATGAAGCCAATCAATCCAAACCAGAAAACCGGTGTGGACACCTGTTGGGCGCATCAGAGAAAACATTAAGGAGCAGAATGAAAGACTGGTTTGCCCAAAACAGACGGAACCGGATAAAACGCGAAGCTCGGAGCCGGGCCTTCACGCTGATTGAACTGCTTGTCGTCATCGCCATCATTGCGATCCTCGCCGCCATGCTCTTGCCGGCGCTGGCGGCCGCCAAAACCCGGGCAAAGACCACCCAGTGCCTGAATGACACCAAGCAATTGACGCTCGCCTGGACTATGTACGCGAACGACGCAAACGATCGGTTGGTCAATAACCATAGCAATGGCAACACAGACGCCGGCGCGGACGCCTGGGTTACGCAGGGCAGCAAATTGGGGGTTGGCCAGTGGAACGGCAGCGCCCGCAAGGAAATAAGTTCGCAAGCGATGACCGATGCCTGGGCCATCCGCTACGGCCAGCTCTTCAGCTATAACGGCAATCCGGTCATCTACCACTGTCCCCTCGACAACTCGCTCGACGCATCCTCCCCGGCCATTCCCCGGGACCGGAGCTATTCGATTAGCGTGGGCATGAACTGGATCAACGACAACGCCGACAGCACGCCGAACAACGGCAGCTTTTTCAAATTGACCGGCATCCAGAACCCGAATCCGTGCGCCGCCTCGGTCTTTGTGGATGTTTCTGCCAACAGCATTGATAACAACGAATTCCCGAGCTTTAACCCCGGCACCTATGAATATTACAAGCTGCCCACGAGCCGGCATAGCAATGGTGGCCTGCTCAGCTTTGCCGACAGCCACTCGGAATATTGGAAATGGAGATCCCCGTACATCGCCCAGGGAAACGCGATTCCGGACAGCTCGGGGTCCGTCCCCGGCTCCGGCTTTGATGCGCCGAGTTCCCAATCCGATCAGGATTTGCCGCGCTTGCAGGCAACTTTCCCGATTATCAACTATCCGTGAGCGCGCCGCTATTAGCTCTTTGCCCGGTCAGTGACCTCAAACCCCCAAAGCCATTCTAAACCTATAAATGAAAACCAGACCCTTGCAATTCGGCGGTGTATGGAATTGTCTTAAGTGCATTTTCCTGCCGACCACTCATTGGACCACCTTTGTGGCCGCAGCCCTGCTCTCGGCGGGAGGAGCCTGGCAGAGCCACGCCCAAAGTTATTACGTCTATTCGTTGACGAACGTATGGTACGTGCAGACAAATTACGTCGCGGCAAATAACATCGTGGTCAACGGCGATAACAACCGCAGCCTGGCTTACGATGTTAATTCCAACCAGGTCTTTGTGGCCGCCAAGGCCGGCGGCACGCCCGCGCCGGATATTGAGGTTTTGGATGCCGGCACGGGCAACTACGTGGGCCTGCTGGATAAGACCGTCGTCAGCGGTGGCACGTTTTTGCTCAACCAAGTCAAGGTGGCAGGGGATGGCGCCATTTACTCAGCCAACCTGGTCAGCCCCAGTACGCCCACCAGCGTCACCCGGATTTACCGTTGGGCGAATTGGCAGGCTCTGGCCACAGCCGCCTATTCCGGAAATGCCATCTCGAATACCGCCACGCTCTACACCATCACTTCCACCCCCGGACAACGCGTGGGCGATACGATGGACGTGACTGGCTCCGGGACGGGAACGATGATTGTGATGGGGGTGGCTACCAGTTCGCCGGTGATTTCAACCAACTTTATTCTGTTCACCACGAGCGACGGCATCAATTTCACAAACCACATTCTCAATATTAGCGGGTTCAGTCCCGGGGGCAGCAGCGGCATTTGCGGCGTCACGTTCTATACCAACAACACCTTCCTCATTCGCACCAGCGGCGGGACCGGCAACAATCTTTCCCTCATCCAATTCCCGGCCAATATCGCCTCGCTGGGGGCGGGCCCGATTCCCGCCACCCAAATCGGCTCCTATCCCTTGCCGAGCGTTTTGAGCACCACCGCCTTTATTGATTACAAAAACAGCGGACCAGGCGGACTCTTTGCCGTGGCGAGTCCCCAAAATGCCGGCGGTGGCAGCGCGAACGGCCAGGTCGCCCTGTACGACGACCCCGTGGTGGGCAGCCAGGGATGTGCCTTGCTTCAGGCCACAACTAACTATCCACACTTGGCCAGCAATGGAAACCTCGCCGGGGCCGTGGCCTTGGGCGGGGCCGGCTATTCGCAATACATTTTTTCCCTCGACTGCAACAATGGCGTGCGTTGCTCGGAAATCATTTCGGTTCCGGCGCAGCCGCCCACGATCTCCAGCCAGCCCGGTTCGCATACGTTTTACCCGCCGTACACGCTGAGTGTTTCCGCCTTGGGATTCTGCCCGCTGACGTACCAATGGCAGGAGAGTAACAGTGTTACCGGCACCTTTACCAACCTGCCGGGGCAGACCTCCAACACCCTGAGCATAACCGCCTTGATAACCAACTATTTCCAAGTGGTTGTGTCCAATCCCCTGGGTTCTGCCACGAGTGCCGTCGCCCAGGTCACGAGCTTGAGCGCGGTGACCAATGCCGCCGTCAGCACGCTGTGGCGCGTGGCGCCGGGCCAGACGGGTTTTTCCTGGCTGTCCGCGAGCGATAACAATGAACGCGGCATCGCCTATGACCCGCATTCGCAAAGGGTGGTGGTGGGCACCGCGTCGGCGTTGTATGTGCTCAACGCAAACAACGGCACCAACATTGAGACCCTCAGCCTGACCGGCGTCAGCTTTGGCGGCCTGTATGGTGGTTGTGACCAGGTGGGCATTGCCGATGACGGGACGGTGTACGCGGGCAACGTGGTTTCCGGCGGCGGCACGTTCAATTTGTACCGCTGGACGGCTCCCAGCAACAGTGTGACCGCCACCCATGCGTTCACCGGCGACCCCGGCAACGGCAATGCCGGCGCTGAACGCTGGGGCGATACCATGGCGGTGCGCGGTGCCGGGCCCAACACGCAGATATTGCTCGCCTCGCGCGCGGCCGCCCCCGGCGGAACCAACGTGGTGTTGTTGCTGCCGAATGACGGTGCCGGGCTGACCTACTCCTCCACGTTGATCGCCGTCAGTGGCGTGCCCGCCGGCTTTGCCGGTTATGGCATCAGTTTTGGCGCGGGCAATACTTTCTGGGCCAAGAGCGCAGGCGGCGATTTGTACCAAATTGCCTTCGACCCCGTGGCGGCAACCGGAACCGTGGTGTTTGACTACCCGGCGCCGGGCCAGATCGGCTCGGCCCTCATCGGCCTGGGGGTGGATTTCACCAACAATATCTTGGCCAGCGTCCAGCCGAACGACAATCCCAACGACGTTCAATTGTTCCAGCTCACGGGCACGGCGGACGCGCCGGTGCTGTTCGACCAGGGCTTTTTTGCCACGGACAACCCCAATGGCAATGACAATGCGGCCATCGTCGTCAAGTATCCGCGCCTCTACGCTTTGGATGTCAACAACGGCATTGTGGCTTTGACTTATGGCTTGCCCGCGACCACCGCGCCCTCCATTCAGACGCCCCCGGCCAGTGTCACCGCTTATACCACGGCGCCGTCCGTCACCTTCTCCGTCGGCGCCATCGGTTCGCTGCCGCTCTATTATCAATGGCAGCTTGACGCGACGAATATTCCGGGTGCGACCGGAAGCGCTTATACGATCACGAACCCGATGATGAGCCAGACGGGCTATTATGACGTGATCGTCCACAATATCGCCGGCGCCGTCACCAGCACCCCGCCGGCGCTGCTCACCCTCGTGCTGCCCGTCACCAATCCGCGGGTGACCCCGGTGTGGAATATCTCGGCGGGCACAAACTCCTCCGTTAACGGCCCCTATCTGACTACTTCCGGGTTTGAGACGCGCGGCCTGGCCTTTGATTTGACCACCAGCAATCTGTTCATTGCGGACCACAATTACATCCACCTCTACAACGGTACGAACGGCCAATACGTCGGCGATTTGAACACGGCCGGGTTGCCGAACGGCGGGGCCAACAACTGGACCATTGATCAAATCGGCGTGGCTGATGACGGCACGCTTTATTCCGCGAATCTCAGTCTGGACGGCACGGCCTTCTCGATCATTAGTTACTCGCCCGGGAGTTACACTCCGAATTACGCCTACGGCGGGGCGTCCGGTGGTTCCGATCTGAACACGCTCGATCCCAGCGGGGACCGCTGGGGCGACACCATGGCGGTGCGCGGTTCGGGGCCGGACACGCAGATCCTGTTTGGTTCCTATAACGGCACGAATGTGGCGCTGTTTACCACGGCTGACGGCATCAACTTCACCCCCGCGGTCATCGCCGTATCGGGCGGAGTGCCGCTGGGCTTCTCCGGCCTGGGCATCGCCTTTGGCACCAACAACACCTTTTATGCGAAGGGCGGGCACTACTACAACCTGCGCCGGGTTTCCTTCGACACAACTGCCAACGCGGGGGCCGTGCTGCAAAACTACGTGGCCGGGAGCCAGGTGCCGAATGACCTGACCGGTTTGGGCGTGGATGTCACCAACAACATCCTGGGCGGCGTCTGTTATGACGATACGCCACACGACGTTCAATTATATTTGTTGAGCGGCAATTCCAACGCACCGGCGCTGTTTGAACAGGACTTTTTCCCATCGCAAAACGTCAACAGCCAGGAAAACTCGGTGGTCGCCCTGAAGGGCGGCTGGGGCTTCGGATTGGATGTGAACAACGGGGTGGTCGCTTTCACGTACAGCCGTCCGGACGCTCCGGCGGTGAAGCTCACCCAGGTGACCTATGCGCCCGGCAACACGGTCCTTGCTTGGAACAACACCTTTGACGGACACGCTTATCAGGTACAATATAAGACCGGTTTGCAGGATCCCGCGTGGATAAACTTGGGATCGCCGGTAACGGCCGTGGAGGCCACGGCGTCTTATTCCGACAGCACCGCCGGCAACACCACGCGGTTTTATCGCGTCATCAGCCAATAGGCTATATTTAACGCATCCCGCCGCCGACACTTTCCCGGGCGGCGGGAGCCCTTTTAACATCATGGAAAACATCAGTCGTCGAAAGTTCATCGGCCGAAGCGCGCTGGCCTCGCTCGCGCTGGGGGCCGTGGGGGGGCCCTTCATCCGCACCGCCCGCGCCGGCGAACCGGGTGCAAATGACAAAATCCGTCTGGGCATCATTGGCTGTGGCGGCATGGGGCAGGGTGACTTGAAATGTTTCTTTCTGAACCCGGAAGTGGATTGCGTGGCGGCCTGCGACGTGGATGACGCGCAGTTGGCCAAGGTGGTGGCGATCTGCCAGGACAAGCGCGGCAAGCAGCCGGACACGGTGAAGGATTTCCGCCGCGTCCTCGACCGGGCGGATATTGACATCGTCCTGATTGCCACCCCCGACCATTGGCACGCGCTGCCGATGGTCATGGCGGCGCAGGCGGGCAAGGATATCTATACGGAGAAGCCGCTCGCCAAAACCATTGACGAGGGCCGCGCCATGGTGACCGCCGCCCAGCGCCACAACCGGATCGTACAGATGGGATCGCAGTGGCGCAGCGCGCCGCATATCATCGAGGCCGCCGAAATCATCCGCTCCGGCAAGCTGGGCAAGGTGAGTCTCGCCCGGGCCTGGGCGTTTCTCGACTGGCTGCCGAGCATCGGTCACGTGCCGGACAGCAGCGTCCCGCCGGGCGTGGATTATGAATTCTGGCTCGGGCCGGCGCCGGAACGCGCCTTCAACCAAAACCGGTTCCTGTTCAATTTCCGTTGGTTCTGGGATTACGCCGGCGGCTTGATGACCGACTGGGGCGTGCACCTGCTCAACATGGTGGAAATGGGCATGCCGGCGGATGCCCCGAAGTCGGTCTCCTCCTGCGGCGGCAAATTCATTTTTGATGACGACTCCGAAACGCCGGATTCGCAGGTGACGGTCTATGATTTTCCAACGTACCAAATGATCTGGGAGCACCGTGCCGGGCTGAACAATGGGCTCAACAACCGGCCGTGGGGCGTGGAGTGGCACGGCACGGAAGGCAACATCATCCTCAACGACACGGGCTGGGAGCTGGTCACCGAGCCCAAGAAGGCCAATATTCCATCGCAACGCCATCGCGCCAGCGGCGACCCGCGGACGCCGCACGTGCGGAATTTCCTCGATTGCGTGAAGTCGCGCCAGCAGCCGGTGCTGAACCTGGAAATCGGCCATCGCGTTTCCACGCTCGCCCATCTGGGCAACATCGCGTATCGTACCGGCCATAAAATTGTGTGGGACGGCGACGCCGAAAAAGTCGTCGGCGATCACGAGGCCGACAAGCTTGTCAGTGTGAAATATCGCAAGCCCTGGCATCTGCCGTACATGCGCCGCGGTTAAAAATAAATCCAAGATGAAAAAAAACAGAATGCTTGACCGGCGTCAATTCATCCAGCTTTCCGCCCTGGGCGCCGCCGGTGCCGCGCTCGGGCTGGCCGGCTGTGCCTCGAATCGTCCGGGTGCGGGCGCCACGAAGAAGATTCCCGTGGGCGTCCAGTTGTATTCGGTGCGCGAGGATTGCCGGAAGGATTTTCCCGGGACGCTGGCCGCCCTCGGCCAGATGGGATACGCGGGGGTGGAATTTGCCGGCTATTGGAACCGTTCCGCCGGCGCCATCAAGAAAATGCTCGATGATAACGGGCTGGTCGCCTGCGGCTCGCACACGCCCTTCGAGATGGTGCAGGCGGGCAAGCTTGCGGCCACGATTGAATTCAACCAGACCATCGGCAACAAATTTATCATCGTGCCGGACATGACCGGCGCGACGCGGCAGGCGTGGCTCGAGAAGGCGAAGTTGTTCAACGAGTTGGCCGCGCAATTGCAGCCGCTCGGTTTGTCCATCGGTTATCACTCCCACTACCACGACTTTCACGACGTGGACGGCGGACGGCCCTGGGAGATCTTTGGGGAAAACACCACCGCCGATGTCATTCTGCAGTTGGACACCAGCAACGCTTGCGATGGTGGCGCCGACCCGCTCACCGAGTTGAAGCGGTTTCCCGGCCGGACCCGCAGCATCCATATCAAGCCCAACGGCGCCGGGCCGGAAGCGGTTATCGGCGAGGACAAAATTGACTGGCCGGCGATTTTTGCCTACTGCGAGACCGCCGGGGGCACGCGGTGGTACGTGGTGGAACACGAAAGCAGCCGGCAGCCGCTGCAGGCTGTGCAACGCACTTTCACGGCCCTGCGAAATTTCGGCAAGGTCTGAGCCCGGGCCGCCGCGGGTTTGGGAAATGTGACCAGCAAAAGTTCCAGCGCAACCGTCCCCTCCCGCGCGTGCGCGCTTGACGCGTTGCGCGGACTGGCCATTCTTGCCATGCTGCTGTCGGGGCAGTTGCCCTTCGACCATAACGCCCTGCCGGGTTGGATGTACCATGCGCAGGAGCCGCCGCCGCACTTCGCCTGGGATGGCACGCTGGCGGGCATCTCGTGGGTGGACCTGGTCTTTCCCTTCTTCCTGTTTGCCATGGGCGCGGCGTTTCCGCTGGCGCTCGCCCGGCGGATGGATAATCACCTGCCGCCGTGGAAACTGCCGGCATTCGTCGTGGAGCGCGGACTTCTTCTTGGTTTCTTTGCGCTGTTCGTGATGGCCATCCGGCCCTCGGCGATGAGCGATCATCCCACCGCCTGGACCTGGCTGGCCGCACTGCTGGGCTTCCTTATTTGCTTTCCGATCCTGACGCGGCTGCCGGGCGCGTGGCCCCAGGCCGTGAAAATTTCCATCCGGGCGGCGGGCTGGCTGGCGGCCATCGCATTTTTTGCCCTGGCGCGATATCCCGACGGGTCCGGCTTTCGGCCCGGACGGAGCGACATCATCATCGTGGTGCTGGCCAACATGGCGGTGTTTGGCTCGCTCATTTGGATGGTCACCCGGCGGGCGCTGTTGCCGCGCCTGGGACTGCTCGGAATCCTGCTGGCCATCCGGCTCTCCAACCTGCCGCAGCCGGTGGACGGCTGGGTGCGCGATCTCTGGACCTTTTCGCCGCTGCCTTGGATTTACCAGTTCTACTATCTCCAATACCTCTGCATCGTGATTCCCGGCACCATCGCGGGCGACCTCATCCTGCAATGGCTCCGATCGGCCGAGCCGGCGCACCAGCGCCAACCGGTCCCGGCGTGGCCGTTGCGCCGCTACGTTTGCCTGGGCGCGCTCATGGGCGGCTTTGTGCTCGTGCTGCTCTGCGGCCTCAAGGCGCGGTGGGTCACGGGAACGGCGCTCGTCACTTTTGCCCTCTGCGGCTGCGGGTGGAAGCTGCTGCAAAAGCCGCTGAATGACATTGAAAAGCTCTATCAAAAGCTTTTTTGCTGGGCGATTTACTGGCTGGTCCTCGGACTGGTGTTCGAGCCGTATGAAGGCGGCATCAAGAAATCGCATCCCACCTTGAGCTATTATTTCATCACGTCGGGCCTGGCCATTTGCGTGTATATTGGGTTTTCCATCGTGATTGACGTGTTTCGGCAAAAGCGCCTGCTCCGGCTGTTGATGGACAACGGCCAGAATCCAATGATCGCGTATGCGGGCATCAACAACTTCATCACCCCGGTGCTGGCCTTGACGGGCGTCAGCGGGTTGCTCGCTGATTTTGCCACCTCTCCGTGGCGCGGATTCTGGCGGGGCGTTTTGATCACCCTGCTGATGGCCGTCACGGTCAGCTTTTTGACCCGGAAGAAGATTTTCTGGCGAACTTGAATAATGAAAAAACGACCCTCTTTTGACCGGCGCGATTTTCTCAAAACCGTGGGCCTGGCTGTGCCGGTGATCCTGGCGGCGCGCCTCAGCCCGGCGGCCCAAGGCGCGAATCCGGCCGGTGTCCAAACGCGGCTGCCGTGGTCGGGGGAGCTGGCCGCGGACCTCGTGGTCATCGGTGGCGGCCTGGGCGGCTGCGCGGCGGCCCTGGCGGCCGCGCGGAACGGTTTGTGTGTCATCCTCACGGAGGAAACCGACTGGATCGGCGGCCAGATCACCCAACAAGCCGTGCCGCCGGATGAAAACAGATGGATCGAAACCTTCGGTGGCACGCGGAGCTATCAGCAGTTTCGGACGGGGATCCGCGAGTATTACCGGCGCAATTATCCGCTCACCGAAACGGCGCGGGCGGAAAAATATTTGAATCCCGGCTCCTGCTGGGTTTCGCGCATCGGCTGCGAACCGCGCGTGGCGTTGGCGGCGCTGTATGAAATGCTGGCGCCCTACCTCGGCAACCGCCAGGTCCGGATCCTGTTGCGGCACAAGGCCGTCTCCGCCTCGGTCCACGCCGACCGCGTGGAGGCCGTGGCCGTGCTCGATCGGGACGCCGGCGCGGAAGTTGTCCTGCGGGCCCCGTATTTTGTGGACGCCACGGAGCAGGGGGACTTGCTGCCCTTGACGCAGACGGAATATGCGCTGGGCGCCGAAGCCCAATCGGATACCGGCGAGCCGCACGCGAAGGACCACGCCGAGCCCGCCAATCTGCAAGGGTTCACGTTTTGCTTTGCCCTGGACTATCTTGCCGGCGACGACTTCACGATTGACCGGCCCCGGGACTACAGCTATTGGCGCGATTTCAAACTGACGACGTCCGCGCAGAAGACGTATCACCTGTTGAATTTCGAGGAGGCCGACTCGAAGAAAAACGGTTTTGATCCCGCCGAGCGGAAGGGGTTCTGGACTTACCGCCGGATTGCCGACCGGGACCTGTTCGCGCCCGGATTTTATCGCGGAGATCTTACGGTCGTGAACTGGCCGCAAAACGACTATTCGTTCGGCGTGATCTGTGACGCCGGCGAGGCGGACGTCAAAAAGCACCTGGATCGGGCCAGGCAATTGAGCCTGTCCGTGGTTTACTGGCTGCAAACCGAGGCGCCGCGGCCGGACGGCGGCACGGGCTGGAAGGGATTGCGCTTGCGGCCGGACGTGGTGGACACGGCGGACGGCCTGGCCAAATATCCTTACATCCGCGAGGGGCGGCGCATCAAGGCGGAGTTCACCGTGCTGGAACAGCATGTCAGCACAGCCCTGCGCATGGCGGAAACGGGTTTGAAGCCGGAAGCCGTGCGCGCGACGCCCTTTCCGGACTCCGTGGGCATCGGCAGTTACCGGATGGATTTGCATATCACCACCACGGGCGACCATTCACAATTCGGCAGCACCCTGCCATTCCAAATCCCGTTGGGCGCACTCATTCCCCGGCGCATGGAGAACCTGCTGCCGGGCGGCAAGAACCTGGGCGTGACGCATCTCACGAATGGGTGTTATCGCCTGCACCCGATTGAGTGGAATGTCGGCGAGGCGGCCGGATCCCTGGCGGCGTTCTGCGTGGCGCAGGGGAAGGAGCCCCGCGCCGTGCGCAACCGGCAGGCGCTCCTGGAGGATTTTCAAAAGCTACTGCGCCGGGACGGCGTGCGGCTCGAGTGGCCCGCGGAAGCGGGACCGGCCTGAGCGTTTCCTGAGGTTCGCGGGTTTGCGCGCAACGGCATTCGATCTGTCCAGCCATTGGCAGCCCGCGGTTTCTGCTTCTGTCTGCTGCACGTTGGCAAATCGTCCGCGCCCTCGCCGCCGGCGGGGAGTTCGTTCAAGGCATCGGGCGTGTGGCCGGGCGGTTGAGCGGGGCGGCCGGCATCACCACAAGACTTGGGCGCGATAGAAACGTTTGGGGGAAGCAGGCGCGGCGGGGTCCGCGAAGAAGAGATTGGTGCCGGTGCCGATGACCTGGTCGGCGAGAATGGCCCAGTCGTCCGCCGGTAAATCATCACAGACGGAGAGGCGATACACGGTGCCGGAAACCGTCTCCAAGCTGACCGCGTTGGTGGAGGTCATGGGGATGCAGGCGGTGAGTTTGAAGACGCTGGCGGGATTGGTGGGGTTGAGCCCGGCAAGAAATTTCTGGTAATTGTCCAGGCCGGTGTGGTCGGGGTCGGCGAAGGCGTCGGACTGGCTGTTGGTGGTGGTGCCGCTGCCGCTGAAATAGGCGGCCCGCCAGACATCCGGTATGCCGTCGTTGACGCTGCTGGTCAGGGCGGCGGCGACGCCGGGGGAGAGCTGGGACGTATTGCCCGCCGGGTCGGTGGCCGTGGCGGAGACGACGCGGCCGGCCGGCAGACGGGCTCCGAGGATGGCATTGAAGGCGGCGGTCCCGCCGGTGCCCAGCACGGCAAGGGAGCCGAGATACGTGGCGGCTTCGGCGGTGGCGACCGGCGGCGCATCCGAATAAAAATCCAGCAGGTATGGCGTGCCGGCCGTGCCGGTGTAGGTGCCGGAGACAACGGTGTTGGTGGTGACGACGGCCGCGGCAAGGGTGGGGGCGGCGAGGCCGTTGTTGCCGCCGCTGTAAATGGCAATCGCCCCGCCGGCGTTGCCGAAAATGGAATTGCCGCGGAGGGTGTTGTTGGTGGCGGAATAGGCCACCTGCACGCCCACATAGACGCTGCCGGCGATGAGGTTGGCATCGCCGGCCGAGACGCCGCCCACCAGGTTGGAGCAGGCCACATAGAGGCCCACGGCGGCAAAGCCGGCGGCCGCGCCGTTCGGGATCACCGTGTCATTGGCGGCGTCGAGCCCGATCGTATTGCCCTGAATCGTATTGCCGTTGTTGTTGAAATCCACAAAGACGCCGTAATTGCCGTTGCCGGAAAGGAAATTGCGCGCCCCGCCGTAGCCACCGACGAGGTTGGCCCCCGCCCCGTCAGCGATCTCGACGCCGGACCAGGTGTTGGGCACCGCCGCGTTGCCGGCGGCGTTGAGACCGATGAGATTGCCCTGGACGAAGTTGCCGCTGGTGCCGTCGTCTTGGATCAACACGCCTTGGTCGCCATTGCCGGAAATGACATTGCCGGCGCCGGGCAGATCGCCGCCGATGTGGTTCGCGGTGGCGCCGTTGAAAAGATTCACCCCGGCCCAGCCATTGCTCACGGCGGCTGTGCCAGCGGGATTGAGCCCGATGTAATTGCCCTCAACCCAATTGTCCGACGTGCCCGTGCCATCAATGGCCACGCCTTGCAGCGTGTTGCCGGAGATGACGTTTCCGGCCCCCGCGGCGAGACCGCCGATGACATTGGCCCGCGCGCCGCCAAAAATCTCGATGCCGGCGAAGCCGTTCGGCAGGGGGGCGTTGCCGGCGGCGTTGAGGCCGATGTAATTGCCCTGAACGGCGTTGCCATAAGTTCCGGCATCGCGAATGGCCACGCCTTGAAAGGCGCCGCCGCCGATCACATTGCGCGCGGCGGGGGTCGTGCCGCCCACCAGGTTGGAAACGGCGCCGCCGCTGATTTGCACCGGGCAAATGCCGTTGGTCATGGCCAGCGCGCCGGTGGGGTCGGTGCCGAGATAGCAGCCGGAGACGGTATTGCCCACGGTATTGCTGCCGTCAAACAAAACGCCGCATTCGGGAAAATCATTAATCACGAAAGCGCGGGCAACGCTGTTGGTGCCGCGAAAGCGCAGGCCGCTGGGGAAAGTGTCCAGCGGCCAGGCGAACGCGCCATTGAGCAATACCTGCGGGCCGCCGGGATTCGACCGGGTGGGCTGCGTGCCGGCGTCGAGGGTTGTATTGTTCCACAGGCCGGGTTCGGCGTAGGTGGGCAGGATGTTGAAGACGCTGTTGCTGTAACCGGGATCGGTGGTGGGCAGGTTGAACGTGATCGTGGCGCCGGGATGATCAAAGGCGTAATACAGGGCCGCCCGCAGGCTGCCGGGGCCGCAGTCCCGGGTGTTGGTGACGAGGTTCGTGATGACCGGGCCGGGGCCATAGACGGCGGCCATGCCGGCGCGATCGCCGGCGCTCAGCACCGGGTCGTTCAGTTGCCCCATGAGATTCAGGTATTGGCTGTAAGAGGGCAGGGGTTCGATGACATCCAGCAGCGGGCTCACGGACAAGTTGGTGCGCGAGTAGTGCATTATGGAGAGAAAATCATAGGTGGTCTCGTTTTGCGAATCGGTGAGCAGCACGAAATCACCTTCGTCGCCGTCGGCGATATTGTTGGTGAAAATGGTCACGTAATGATCACGGTCGGAGCGTTGGTGTTCGTGGACGAGGCCGAGCGTGTGGCCCAATTCGTGGCAGATGGTGGGGCGGTTCCACGCCGTGGGGCCGATTTGGATGTACTGCTCGCCACCCACCATGCCCACGTCCGACTGGCCGCCCTCCGCCTCGGCCGCCTCGTAGATGAGCACGTAATTCGGCTCGTTGGTGTAGGGGATGAAGTGCAGGTTGGCGAACATGGCCCACTCGGCCATGCCATCGAGGCAGGCCTGCTGTTTGATGGCGGAGACGTTGTTGCTGAAAGCGTAATAGACGTTGCCGGCGGGCCAAGCGGTGAACGTGCCGCTGAATGCCAGCTTGGGCTGGGGACCGCCGGCCAGGTGGTTGCGCCAGCCTTGCAAATAGGAGGTGGAAATCCGCATGTCGCCGACGGTCACCAGGCCGCCGGGCGGCGCGGACGCCAGCAGGCGGTCCAGCACGGCCACGCTCCAGGCGGTGGTGTCGGCGCCGGACACGGGCAGGGCCGGAATCAAGAGAAAACCGAGCAGCGCCAGCCACGGCGCCGAGAACAAGCAACCTTTAACTTTCATATTCGTCCTTTTAATATGAGTTGCCGCCAATCTAGCCCTCTCCGGCGGGCGGACAAGCGAATTCGACCGCTCCGGCGCCCGGGGGTTGTGGTGACTGGCTTTCAGGGTTGACCAAGGTTGACCAAGGTTGACCGGAGCGTGGGTTTCGGAAGCTGGAACCACTTGAGTGCGTAAAGGATGCACCAGATTTACCGCCCCAAGGCCAATTCCTCGTCTATGGCGCGGAAGACGGGAAGGTGCAAATTGACGTTCGGCTGGAGAACGAAAGCGTTTGGTTGACCCAAAATCAACGGCGTTTCCTCCGATAAGGGAAGGGAAAAAGTATTTCAACAATACTCTGTTTGTGGTTTAATCCGTCCTAGAGAATAATGAGAGGCAGATATTGTCAGGAATCCTGAAATCAATACAACCAAGGAGAAAACATATGTCAACCGAAGCCCAATGCCCCATCCACCACGCTGCCGGAGGTGGCACGTCGAACCGCGACTGGTGGCCGAACCAGTTGAAGCTCGAACTCCTGCACCAGCATTCCGCCAAGTCCAATCCCATGGGCGGAGATTTCAACTACGCAAAAGAGTTCAAGAGTCTTGACTTGGCGGCGGTGAAGAAAGATCTGGCGGCGCTGATGACCGACTCGCAGGACTGGTGGCCGGCGGACTTCGGTCACTACGGGGGTCTGTTCATTCGCATGGCGTGGCACAGCGCCGGCACCTACCGCACCGGCGATGGCCGCGGCGGCGGCGGCCGGGGGCAGCAGCGCTTCGCGCCGCTCAACAGTTGGCCGGACAACGTGAGCCTGGACAAGGCGCGCCGCCTGCTCTGGCCGATCAAACAGAAGTATGGCCGGAAGATTTCCTGGGCCGACCTGATGATCCTCGCGGGGAATGTCGCCTTGGAAACGATGGGCTTCAAAACGTTCGGTTTCGGCGGCGGCCGCGAGGACGTCTGGGAGCCGGATCAGGACGTTTATTGGGGCCGGGAGACCACTTGGCTGGGGGACAAACGCTACTCCGGCGACCGGAATCTCGAAAATCCGCTGGCCGCCGTGCAGATGGGGCTGATTTACGTCAATCCGGAAGGCCCGAATGGCAAACCGGACCCGATTGCCGCGGCGCGGGATATCCGCGAAACCTTCGCCCGCATGGCGATGAACGACGAGGAGACGGTGGCGCTCATCGCCGGCGGCCATTCCTTCGGCAAGACCCATGGCGCCGGCCCGGCGTCCCATGTGGGGCCGGCTCCGGAAGCGGCCGGCCTGGAAGCGCAGG
This sequence comes from uncultured Bifidobacteriaceae bacterium, assembly GCA_964532525.1. Classification (GTDB taxonomy): domain Bacteria; phylum Verrucomicrobiota; class Verrucomicrobiia; order Limisphaerales; family UBA11358; genus UBA11358. The sequence continues at coordinate 55,986 of CAZHIM010000008.1, read as the reverse complement.
GCCTCGGCTGGAAAAGCAGCTTTGGCACTGGAAAAGGCGGCGACGCGATCGGCAGCGGCTTGGAGGTCACCTGGTCGCAAACGCCGACAAAGTGGAGCAATTATTTCTTGGAAAACCTGTTCAAATACGAATGGGAACTGACGAAAAGCCCGGCTGGCGCGCACCAGTGGGTGGCGAAGGGAGCCGAAGCAACGGTTCCGGATGCGCATGACCCGTCGAAGAAGCGCCTGCCGACCATGCTGACTACGGACCTCTCCCTGCGGTTCGACCCGGCTTACGAGAAAATCTCGCGCCGGTTCCTGGAACATCCGGATCAGCTCACCCACGCCTTCGCCCGGGCTTGGTTCAAGCTGACGCACCGCGACATGGGGCCGCGCACGCGCTATCTCGGGCCGGAGGTTCCCGCGGAGGAACTCATTTGGCAGGATCCCATCCCCGCCGTCAACCACCCACTGATTGGGGCGCAGGAAATCGCCGCGCTGAAGGGCAAAATCATGGCTGCCGGGCTGTCGGTCGCGGAGTTGGTTTCCACCGCCTGGGCGTCGGCCTCCACGTTCCGTGGTTCCGACAAGCGCGGCGGCGCGAACGGTGCCCGCATTCGCCTGACTCCGCAGAAGGATTGGGAAGTCAATCAGCCCGCCCAACTGGCCAAGGTGCTCAAGACGCTGGAAGGCATCCAGAGCGCTTTCAACGACGCAGCGGCCGGCGGCAAAAAGGTCTCCCTGGCGGACCTGATCGTTCTGGCCGGTTGCGCAGGCGTGGAGAAAGCGGCGAAGAATGCCGGTCACGAGGTCACGGTTCCCTTTAGGCCGGGACGCATGGATGCCTCGCAGGAACAGACGGACGCCGCGTCTTTCGCCGTGCTCGAACCCATCGCGGACGGCTTCCGCAATTACCTCAAGGGCAAATACACCTTCTCGGCCGAGGAGCTGCTGGTGGACAGGGCGCAATTATTGACCCTCACCGCGCCCGAAATGACGGTGCTGGTGGGCGGCCTGCGCGTCTTGAAAACCAACTTCGGCGGGGCGCAGCACGGTGTCTTCACCCAGCGACCGGGGACCCTGACCAACGACTTCTTCGTGAACCTGCTCGACATGGGCACGGAGTGGCGGCCGGTCTCGGAAGCGGCGGAGGTGTTTGAAGGCCGCGATCGCAAAACGGGCGCCCTCCAGTGGACCGGCACGCGGGTTGACCTGGTCTTCGGTGCGAATTCCCAACTCCGCGCCCTGGCGGAAGTCTATGGAAGTTCCGACGCTGAGAAGAAGTTCGTCCACGACTTTGTTGCGGCCTGGAATAAGGTGATGAACCTTGATCGTTTTGACCTGGCGTAATTTATAAATAACGCGAAATGCATGCTCCCAAACCCTGGTTGTTTGAGCCGGGCTTTTACATGGTGACCACGGGGACTTATCAAAAACAACCGTATGAAATGTGAAAGTGCAAAAAGCGAGAACCGCCCCGTACACTTTATGCGTTGGAACAAACCATGAAATCCAAACTCCTCCTCTGCCTCGCGCTAGTTTTGAGCCTGCGCCCAGTCCTGGCGGCGAGCGGGTTGTTTCCAAAAATGCCGGCGGCACCGAAGGTCTATGTGGTGGATTGCCGGAATGACAGCGCGGAGGCCAGGACATCGGTTTGGGCGTTGCAAGGTCTGGTCAATCAAACGAGCGCGGAGGTTTATGTCATCGAAAAGGAGAAGGAGCGCCACATAGAGCAGCTCGAGGATTGCGGCAAGCCTTTTGAGCTGCTGGAACCACTGGCCGGTAACAATTCCGGTTTGAGAACGCTTTTCAAAAAATACCAAGCCCGCGTGAAACGGATGATCATTTTTGATCCAAGCAAAGATTGGACGTGTTACCTGGCGCTTATGTCAGCGGCGCAACAGGGCGGAATTCCGGTAAGCGAATCGGTAAAGGACGATTTGATCTCGGAGTTTCATTGGCAAGGAAACGTCGAAGATTTCCGAAGCCGGTTTCCCCAAAAAATGGAAGCCTATGACTGGGCACTTGCCAACCTGATGCCCGGTTGCAACAAGCAGGTCGTTTTTGCCGTCTGGGATCAAGCCCCGCTGGTTGATTATGCAGTGGCCAGCAAGGGGTTTGCGTTCGGGCTGGATTTTAATGGAGACCGGGGGATGGTGGAGAAGATATTCCGGGCCGGAGGTTATGGGGTTGGCACTTCACTGATGGGATATGCCAACACAGGCGATGATGCCAACAAGGTCGCGAATCCGTTCGGTTTTGGTTACGTCGCAAGTGACCTGTATGCAAATTGCAGTTTCTGGTCGAGTTACCCTGACAAGACTTACAAGCAAACTCCCGGAAAAGCCATCACCGCCGTGCCGGGGAAGATTTACCTATCCGTCATGTGGAGCGATGGCGACAATATTCAGTTTGACCAAAATGCGCTCTGGAATCTCTGGCATGATCCGGCGCGCGGGACGATTCCGGTTGCCACGGCATTAAGTCCGTCGTTGCAGGAATTAGATTCACCGTTGCTGGATTGGTATTATTCCAAAATGACGGACAAGGATGAATTGATGGCCGGCCCAACCGGTGTGCAGTTCATTTTCATTGACGCTTTCAAAGACGATTTGTTCCCCGCGTGGTGCAAGCTGACTCGCGAATGGTGTGCCGACGCCGGATTTCACACCGTACGCATATGGCGGGCGCCGTTTATGAGCGAAAAATATGTCACTTTTATGAGGACCTGCGGATTTGATGGAGTTCTGGGTGAGCGCGGGGTGGTCCAGGCAGGCTTTCCACCGAGAATTGATACGCATGGCGTTGGGAGTGAAGAGGAATTATACCAGCAGATGGCGGCGGTGAAGCCAAACGCGCGGGTGCCCGTATTTGCCAGCTTCACGCCCATCGTCGCGGATTTTACGAAAGATGGGATGAACGCTTACACAAAAATCAAACGGCAGTGCGACCGGCTGGAAGCAGCGTTTCCAGATCGCTATGTGTTTCTCTTGCCGAAGGATCAATTCGCCACGATTCGGGCTTACTACAAGCTTCCGGCAAGTCCCTGAAAATTTCCATTAAAAAAGCGGCTTCAAAGCGGGAAACACATGGCTGATACTGGTGCCTCTGGTTGAAGGTTGAGGATTATGGCACATGAAGCAATTTGAATTCAGATTGTGAGACGTCGTGTCGCTGCCTTGTTCGTAAGTTTCCATGGTTGAATTGGCCAATTGACTGGTTCCCACCTGGTTGTCGGAGCTCGTTGGTTGTGAGGAACTGTTGAACGTTGGCGGACCGCCAAATGTCCACGTTGCGCCCCTGAAGATATAATTGCCGCGCACATCGCCACTGGGCAGCATTCCCCTAATATTGTTGTTAATCGCGATGATCTCGCTATTGGCTGCAGCCGGCGAGCCATCAATCGGATTTGGTGTCACATCGGAGGCAACGCCCCAGGCTTTCCAGCGAATCGTATCGCTGGGACTAACCGTGGTGGCAGGCGCCACCGCCAGGATATCGCCGGAGCCAGCGGGATCTAATTGGTTGTGAGCGACGTTGAACGGGCCGGATGAATTATTTGCACAGAAGAGCCAGGTTCCTGCCGTGTTCTGGTTGACCGCAGTCGAGGCTCCACTGGTATTGATGTAGGAATAGGTGGCGTTCGGCGTATTTCCGACGTGTTCAAAGGTGGCCCAAACCAGTTCCGTGTGTCCACTGACGCTTCCGACCACATGGATGCCCACCAGCGCCAACTGCGCTGTCTTTTGGCCGTTGAGAACCCATTTGGCGGGGTTCGACTGGTCGTATGTGGGGATGGTCGCCGTCATGGTGATGTAATCATTCGGATCGGACAGGGTGGAGGCATCAACCCAAGACGCCTTCACTTCCACGGCCAGCGCCTGGGCATCGGCAAAGGATGATTTGCCATGAGCCGAGGCGAATGTCTCAATCGCGTTCAGGTCTTGCTGGGACGTGGGGAATTCCGTCCCGGGCGTGATTTGCTTGTCGGCGACGCCGGTGAGAAAATACGCGTACACGTCGTTGACCATGGTGGTGTAATAGACGAGTGAATTATTTTGGGACAACAAAACCGAGCTGTCAGCCTGACCTTGTTCCACCTCTATCACATTGCCCGATCCATCCAAAAAAATCGGTATCTTATCAATTATGAGTTCCTGAACCCGGATTGGCAGAACCGGGGCTTGCTCAAGCGGCGGTGCGGCCTTCGTTGGCAAAAACGGCTCGATAACCCTGTTGGAGTCATCCAATAAGATGGCTTTGCCATTGGCTCCCGCCCTGGCGTGGATGATGTTGACAAACTCTCCGGAAAGGGCGCACACGTGGGGAATGGAGGTTACCGTGAGGGGGGCCCGTTCAACTTCAATGGGCCTCCCCAAGGCATCGAATAGCATGGGCAGATTGTCCGGGCCGACCTGGGCGGCCCGCAGGTTTACGGGCCTGATGACACCGATGACATGCGGGATCAAAGTGCGATTCCCGCTTGAATCAAGCGGCGAAACATCGTAGAAAGTCGGTGAATTGAAGATTTGTCCGCCCCCGCCGTAGAAGGACGGGGCCGGCGACGTGAGCCACAAAAACATTTGTTCAGACCAGGCATAAAATCCGAAATTGGGCTGCAGCGCCGACAGGCTGTTCGCCGGATTTACGACGCCGTTCAGGCTGGGGCTGCCCGCTTGGAACCACATGGCGAAATCCGAAGCTGAAACGCTCTGCGTGATTTGAGGATCGGACGGCACCGTCTGCCCGATTGCTTTTGAAATCATGGCGAGCACTATTACGATGAGCGCCAGTGCGCCGCGCAGTTTACCAAAATGAAGCGCCCGCCGGATTGGCGTCGTTTGATTTTTCAGGCTGAGCACCAGGATGGACTTTCGCATATAAGCTCCTTTTGTTTTTGATTATCCAGCTTTTGACTCCCGCGTCGTGACTAACCGCTAAACTGCTTTGTTTCCCCGCTTCACTAAAATCCCGCGCCGGGCGCGTACACGGCGCTCCGGTTCAGGGCGAGGTGGTTTCCGTTGGTGAATCCTGCACCTCGGCGTACGCGATGTGGCGCTTGAGTTCCGAATCGCTGTATTGTTCGGTAACGACTTGCGGGCAGCGCAGGCACGCCGGCTTGCCTTCTTGCAACCACCAGCGGCAATGCGGACGCAGCCGGCAAAACGGCAGCGTGGCCGTCACTGCTGGTAATTGATTCACGATCCGCCCGGCCAAGCGGCAGCGGATGCCGTCAAAATGGGTGCAGGCATCACCGGCACAAGCGGCGGCGAAGCGGAAAATCTCGGTCGGTTTTACCGGACCCGCCAGCGCGAGCAGTGCGGCGGTGACGGGTTGTGGTTCGGCCAGGGGCACCGACCTCGGCGCGTCCACCGTGCCGGCCACCACGCCAAAAACGTAGCTGCCCGCCATTTCCGGCTGGGCGCTCGGGCAGAGAACATTTTCCGCGGATTGATCCGGCGGCAATTTCACACCTTGGTTGGAGCCCACGGCCAGGGTCCGGCTGGAGGGACACTATTGTTGCTCTTCGCCGGCTTGCGGAAGAATCTGGGGCTCCAAGATGAATCCCCAAATCAGGCGCGGATTACGAAACGGACTGTTGGCAGTGTTCTGGCTTTCCAGCGCCCGCAGCACCGCGACACTGACGGTCTCGGCGAATGCGGAAAGCTCGATTCTCGGAGGCAATGGCTGTGGATTCAGATCTGGCATAAAGATGATTGTTTGGTTCACCTGATAGGCGTGACCTTTTGCGTCACACTGTGACTTTTCGTGTCACAAACCGGCGCAACCCGGGGAAGCCCCGTTGAAATTCCAAGCCACCGGCCGCTCCGGCTGCGGTGTGTAGGAGCAGAAATAACCCGTCTTGACGCTCACGGCGAGATGGCGGCCGAGATCCGGATTGGCTTCGGAAATTTTTTGAATGGATTGCTTGATTCGTTTGGTGACCGCACAACGCGCCCGCTCGGCCTCCGAGGAGGTCTTGCGGTCGCGGCCCCCGAGTCCCATGGCGGAAGCGAGCTGCTGGGCAATCGCGTTCATCTCTTCCTGAACCTTGGCCGCGCGATCAAGATCGTTGAATTGTTCCGCTTCGTTCAGCTCTTGCCGCAGTTCATTGAGCCGCTGTTTGTATTCCGCTTTGGCCTGGGCGTCCAGCCGGGGACAGCCGCCGTAAAGGCCGGCCACTGCCAACTGGTTTCCGCCTGGCCGCGGTCCATCGCCCAAAACGTTTGCCGGCGCGGCGGCAGACGCTCCCCTGAGGCTGGCCAGCAATTCATTGACGTGAAACTCGCGTCCCGGATGGCGCAACAGAAAGGCGAGGCAGTGCAGTCCGCGTGTGGATTTGAGCCAGGTCGTTTGACCGCGGTGCCGGATGGTCCAAAAATCATTTTGCCGCTGAAACACGGATTCGTCGCCGGTGCGCGGCGGGAGACGGCTGGTCAGACCCTCGCGGAGACAATCCCGCAAGGCCGCGACGAGTTTTCCACAATCCGGCTGGGCGTTCGCCAGCAGTTGGGTCAAACCCGGGGTGTCGCCGGCGATTTTGAGCGCGTCGTGGAACTGGCATTGTTCCAACAAAATCATGGCCCGGGCGGCGGCATGGATGCGGACGATCTCGGTCCGCCAGTGAGCGAACCGTTCCCGGTCCGCTTCGTAGCGGGCGTGGCGGATGACGAAATCCAGCACCCGGAGATTCCGCGCCGCGTCCCGCTCGACGCGCTCCCAATCCTTGAGGCGGGCGAAAAGCGTCAAGCGTTGATGATACAACAGGCATTCATCACCCAGCTCGGCGCAATCTTCGGCGCCAAGACTCGAGTGGTCTGCGGCGGCCGCGGTTTTCCCGGCGTGAATCCGCGCCGCATGAAAAGCGAAGGCGGATTTTTCGCCCTTGACTCGCCGGCCATCGGGCCGGTCGTTCAGCTCGTATTGTTCCAGCCCCATCCGCAGGCGAACCAAAATGACTTCGCGCCCGTCCGCGCCGAAGGCGACACGGACGTTGTTGTCGGCATCGTAAGGCCAGCCGGCAAGGAACTTCTGAAATGTGGAGATTGCGTCAGACGAAAAGAAACGCCTTAATATGTGCTTCTGCGGGACCGACGCCTTCATGACTCTCAAATGTAAATTCAACTATCATTTATTTGATACGAGCAATATCTCCAGGAACGCAACGACCTTGGCGGGAATATGTTCCGTGGCCGGGTAATGCGCCGTTACGTTTACCAGAAACACATCGCCGGGCTTGGCCGTCTTGGGAATCGTACCGGAAACCTCAAAGTTGGTGGCTTTCCCTTTTTCATGATTCAGGACATACTTGCGATCCAGTTCTTGCAGTTTGCCACATTCCTTCAGAGCGAGCTTGGTTCCCAAGTCGACCGATTTTAACGTGGATTGCAAACTGGGCAAAAGGAAGAGCGGGTTGTTGGCGCGCACTCCGGCCGTCTTGAAAAGTTTCGCGATTTCTTTCACCTTGGGGTCATTATACCATTCCGGCGAAACATGGTGCGTTTGGATTTGAATTCCGACTGGAGCCAGGCCGTAAAGATGAAATATGTCCCCCAAACCCAGGCCAAAATGAAATGGCAGACCGGGACTGACGGACTGGGAATCGGTGTTTCGCCAGGCGGAACAACTGGGTTGTCCGGTGATGTTGGTTAAGGCCAGCAACCCCGCGGCGGTCGTGGCGTTGGCGCAGTTGCCGGCGATGGCATTATAAACACTCACCGCGGCGCAGTTGTGAATGGCGGGGAAGGACGGGGACTGACCGCTGCTAAAGTTGACACTCGAAGCTACCGTCAACGAGCCGCCCCGGGGTATGATCAAGCCCGTTTGGGTGTCCAATAAAACCGCGCTTGCGCCCGCGCCGCCGGGAATCTCCCAAAACGTGACCACGGTATTCACGGCATCCGTGTTGGGATCGTCATTGTGGATCACGGCTTGCAGCCCATAAGATGTGTCCGGCTGCAATAAGGTGCTGCCACTGGGGTCCAAGGTGGTGACCGGCTTGCCGGTGGTCAAGTCAATGAGGATGATATCAGGACTCTGATAGCCGCCAATGACATAAGGCATGGGCAAAACAACCGGGCTTTTGTAAAATGCAAAGGCATAAGGGCTGTCGTCCTGCGCCGCCAGTAATTTGGTCGGATCGGTCGTGTCAACGACGGTGGTTCCATTGGTGTAGAGGATTCCCCATTGGTCAAACGTGCGCTTGGTCGGGGTGCCGGACGGAAAGTTAAGCGATGGCGAAAGCGCCTGAATCTGTTCCGCGGCCGTGGTATCAACAAAGCCTTGCACGTTTCCGTTCGTGGTTTCCGCAGGATTGAGCGTTCCCGTGGAATCAAAGACACTTACAAAAGTATCATCCACCAGGCTGCCAATGGTTTCGTCAAACGCATCGATTGTGGCGGCGGTGCCTCCGCCACCAGGGCCGCCACCAAGGAGTATATAAACCACCAACACGTTAATATTGGCATTCCCAACGGTGCCGGTGGGAAGAATCGTGCCCGGAAACCAAGTGCTGCCGCCCTCGATACAACCGGAAACACTCATGAACGCCAATTGGTAGGTGTTGCCATCGGAACCCAAAAAACTGGACGGGGGCAAATCCGGCTGAAACGTGCTGCCCTCCACCAACGAAAGCGGAGCCACGTTTTGAACGCCGGGAATGCTCAAAAAAGCCGCCGAAGGATTGGTTCTGGGTTGACGGGTATGCGATCCAGTGGTGCCGAAATACACATACTGAGTGGTTGTGGTTTGCATAAATATTCAGGATTGACCTGGAGCCGTTTGTTTTGCCTCTTGCGTTATTCTAATAGTGAGTATTGCAAAAGTGCATGATCGGTGCAAGCTTTTTCGGCGGCCCAGCCTGATAATTCGCGAGTTTTGTCGAAAAGTCTGTTTTAATCAGGTCCGTGAATTCTCGGGGAAGGATATTTTGTCAATGAGGGTTCCAGCCAGTATCCGCCTTCGCTCAAGCTGCGGCGGGACAGGTGTGATGCGTCGTGGAAATGGGCGCGGGAACATTTGCCGCGATGCGAAAGCGAAGCTGCACACCGGGATGCCAGCGAACGGGAAACCGGACGGAGCCGACGCGGAAAGCAAAAACCAAAAAATCATGCCAAGAAAACGAACCAAACTATGGCCCATGGGGAGTTTAACCATCTTGACCTGGACCCTGTTGGTGTCCCTGGCGAATGCCGGGAGCCCCAAGCCAAGAAGCCCGGATGAGGTATTGCTGGTGCTCAACACCGCCAGCCCGGTCTCCCAGGCCATTGCGGCGGATTATGCGCGCAAACGGAGCGTGCGGAACATCCTGCCAGTGCAATGCCAGGATTCGGCGGTCAGCACGGCCAACGAGACGATCACGCTGGCCGACTACACCCGGGCCATTGAAAATCCGGTTCGCCAATTCCTGGCCGTCCACACGAACATTGACTTCATTGTCCTGACCAAGGGCATTCCCATCCGCATCACCGGCGCGGCGATGGGCAGTTGCGATGAGCACAGCCGCGAACCCGCCGGCGTCCGGGGACATCCTTCGGTGGACAGTTATCTGGCGGCCCTGGATTACCCGAATTTCCCGGCGGCACTGAAAATTCAAATCGCCGGCTCCGGCGCCATCGGTTGCGCCTATTCCAACCGCTACTGGAATGCCACCGAACCTTTTTCCCACGCGAAATTCGGCGGCTATCTGGTGACCCGGCTGGATGGTTACACGGAGGGCGACGCCCTGTCGCTGGTCGCCCGCGCGCTGGCGGCGGAGCAAAATCTGGCGCAGATTCTCACCCGCGGGAAAGTGCTGCTGGATGCCGAGCCCATTTTTGGCTTGGGCGACAAAGCCACGCAACCGGCGCCGATCACAAGCACGAACATTTTGACGGAATCCGCCTGGAGCGAGTTCAATGCTGACCTGCGGCACGCCTATGACGTCCTGGCCAGCCGCGGCATACCGGCCGAACTGGATTTGACCACCAATTTCATCGGCGGCCGGTCCAATTTGCTGGGCTATTTTTCCTGGGGCAGCAATGACGAACGTTCCTGGCTCAGCAACGATTTCTATTCCACCAATGCCTATCTCTCGCTCTATTTCGCGCCCGGTGCGTTGTCGGATACGGCCGTATCCACCAGCGCGCGGACATTCCTGCCCACCACCGGCGGACAATCTTTGATGACCGATTTGATTGCGCATGGACTCACCGGTGCCAAAGGCTACACCGACGAACCGCTTCTCCAGGCCGTCGCCTCGCCCACCATCGTTTTTGACCGCTATACCGCCGGCTACACGCTGGCGGAAAGCTTCTATGCGGCCTCGCATTTTGTCGGTTGGGAGGACGTGGTCATCGGCGATCCACTTTGCTGTCCCTACGCCAAAATCCACTAAGGCGTGCCGTCCATCACTCGAAAGGCGGTGTCCCGACCACCCGAAAAAACCTGGGACTCTGTGCCGGAGACACATGATAATTAAAGTAATATGGCCCGGGAGTGCTCGGGTAATTGGTTTGTGTATTTACCCAATTGGTCGTCGTCAGGTCGGTGTTGACTTGGAGGATTAGTGAGTAATATTCATCCGCAGCCAGAGGAGAAGTCGTTATCGTTGCAAAACCATCTGAATTCGGCCGGCTTATGGAAAGTTGAAACGGCAGTGGCGTTGCCGATGCGAATGGCGGAAATATCGTTAGCACCACAAAAACCGACAAAAAACGCCCCTCCCCGAATTGTTTGGGCCAGAACTGCCGTTTCTTGCTCATATCGTCGCCTCTGGTTGTTTGCCACACACGGCCTGACGCCGGGCCACCACTGAATACGGGTGTGACTACGATTAGCAGCCTATGCGGCGAGGGTAATGATAGCTTATCTATGGGGTTTTATCAAGCTTTGGAACTGGGCGACAGGTCGCCCAGTTTATCAGGGGGATCTGACCCGGTAAAAGCGCACGGGGAAATTGGTCCACTGGGAATCGCTGAAATGAAAGACGCCATTGGTGGTCTCTCCGTTGCTGATGATATTGGTGGCCAAGGGCGACCAAGCCGGATTGACCAGACTCGTGGCGGCATCGACCGCGACCGGCCAGCCGGCGCCGTAAATATCGAACCCAAACTGATTGGACCGGATGCCAAAGTTATTGTCGAACTGGATTTGGGCATTCCAAGGAGGAAGCGGCAGGGGAGTGAAGGCGACGTAATCCGGGTTGACGCCTCCGTTTCCTCCGTTGAGCAGGATGACATTTGTCGGTCCCGGTCCCAGGGGAATCGTCAGGCAGGAATTCCCGGTGAACGTGCTCCAGCCGCCCGTATTGAGCGTGTTGAGATAGGAATAATCCTTACCGTTCACCGTCAACAGCAGCTTGGACCCGTCGGTATCCTCTGCAAAATGAATCTCCATTGAAGTGAGTCCCCCGCTGAAGCCGCCGTCCACGTTGGTCAACTCGAAAAAGGTGTTGGTGGATATGTGCATATTCTGGATGCACCAGCCGTCCCACGCGGCGCTGTCGCTGGCGAAAATCGCCCCGGAGCCAACGATGCCATTCGTGACGGAGTAGATGAGGGCGTTGGTGGCGGGGGATGGCGCCGGTCCATTGGCGGGCGGCCCGTTGGTGGTTTGGACTACGGGCAGGATGTTGCCGTTGGCATCGAAATTCAACACGTCCACACAGATGTTACGCAAGCAGCCGTTGTCGGATATGGCCTGGTTATGGTAGAACTGGTACCATTGGCCGTGGTATTCCACGACTGATCCCTGACTGGTGCTGCAACCCGTTGAAAACAGATAGACGCCCCGGGACGTCCACGGTCCCAGCACATTGGTGGCGGTGGCATATTCCAATTGATTGAAGTTGGGATTATTGTCGGCATAGGTCAAATAGTACACATTGTTGCGCTTGAACACCCAGGTGCCCTCGTGGAAATCGTTCAGGTTGGTCACGGCTTGGGGGGCTCCATTGATGGAGATCATATCGCGATTCAACCTCGCCACGGCGCAGTTTCCACCGCCGCCATAAAACAAGTAGGCCTGGCCATCGGTGTCCACAAACACGTCCGGGTCAATCATCGAGAAACCGCCGACCCCTGGGATATAGTTAGTCAGGGGCGTGAAATCGCGGCCGGGACTGAGGCTGGTGGCCACGCCAATTTTCCAGGTATTGTTCCAATTTGTGCTGCTGGGGTCGCTCGGGTGCGGGAAATAAAAATAGTATTGTCCGTTGGCGCAGGCACAGTCGGGCGCCCACATGAACCCGCCCGGCGGTCCACTCCAGGCGAGCTCGCTGGACGACAGAATTTCGCCTTCGTCCCGCCAATGGACCATGTCGGCCGTCGAAAAGACATGATACCGGTCCATCAAGTTGCAACCTTGCGGCGGGTCCATATCGTGCGACGGATAGACATACAGCCGCCCATCCGACCAGACGTGCGCGGCGGGGTCCGCGGTGTAAATGCTGGTAATGAACGGATTGCCGCCCGAGCAGGTCGCCGTGAGGGACGCTGCCGCAAGGGCAGCCGCTGCGAATAAAAGTGAGGCAAAGCTGCGCTTGGGCCATCGTGCGCTACGGCGGTTCAACATATGCTTGGTCTGCGGATGAGATTGATGTTATTTTGCGCAGCTTTGTATGCCGCACCACTCCCCGATTTCGGGGAGGCAAAGGAGTTCACTGAATTAAACGGTAACATCCGGTGTCTGGACGGGCTTGACGCCGCCGGAGGAATGACCGATTTTGTGGCCGGAATCAGAGTCGCAATAGTTAACGGAATCCGGGGCACGGGGCCGCGCGGTGACATTGCCTTGGAGGGATTCAAGCACCATTAACAATCATTAAGGACACGTTATGAACCCGACACCCGGCACACCCAACGCACCGAGTACCCTGAGTACACCCATCATCTATTTATTTTTCGGGACGGGTTCCGGCACATTGGGGACTACATCGTTCAACAACGCCGAATTTGTCGTCACCGTTCCGACGGACAGCAGCCGTATTTTCACCAACGGGACTCAGTATCCGCCTGGGACTCCGGTGGTGGACAGCACGCGGCCAATGGACACAGTTACGGTGATCGGCTTCGGAACCACGGCCTTCCAGTTCAGCTTGATCCTCGCGGTATTGCCGACCGGCAACCTGTTCCGGGTTTCACTGGGGCTGTGGCCGAAAGAACTCCTTGGCGTCGCCAGTGCGCAGCTCCAGGGTTACGGCTTGGACTGTTCGATAGGGCCGGTTTCGGGCACGGCCTCCTTTTCCCCCCAAACGGCTTTCCCGACCATGGCCGGCGATTTAATCTTCAGTTCAATTGCCTCGCTGGCGTTTCGGGCCATTGTGCCATTCAGCCAAAACGTAACCGAGCCGCCGACCAACCTCCGAGTCGCTGCCGCGGGCGCCGCGCACCAAATCCCCAGCAACTGATAGGGCCGGGCTGCGGGGAAAATGGGAATGGCGGCATGCCGCGTCCATTGCCGAAAGGCACCTTGGAACATTTCAGCGACAAAAACATTAGTGCTCGGCGGCGCCTAGCGGGAGCTGTTGGAAACAATGCTCAAAGCAATCAAGCCGCCGACCAGGATCCACGCCACGGTCCCGAGCGCCGCACACCAAACCCCCATCAGCCGATAAGGCCTGGCGGCGTTCCAAAACCGTTTTTCATGTTGCCGGGCGCGCCCGGCTTCCCACAGGGCCGCCAGCGCGAACGGCAGGCCGATGGCCGGCAGGAGTCCCAGCAACCCGAAGGCCAGGCAGCGGATGGATCCCTGCAACATTCTCAATTTGGTGGCGGCGGGCTCGTTCATGGCTGGGCGGCGGTTGAAACCGCGTTGGTCTGGGGGCTGTTCAGGCGCTTGATTTGCTGCTGCTCCAGTAGTTTCACCTCGCGGCGCAGCCGGATCAGCGAACTGCCTTCCACCATGACGAGCACCATCATGATGCCCAGCAAGGCGATGAACAGCACGGTGACCATTCCGCGTTCGCTGCGGGGTGGCGCGGCGGGCCGGCGTTTGACATTGGCAGAGGAAATTTTCATGGTTTCGTTTGGGCTGCCTCGAAGGTGAACAACAAGGGCAATTGCGTTTCCGGCCGGCGGGAGGACAGCTCCAGTTCCCAGCGCCACGCCGTGACCCCGTTCCGCGATGCCACGGTCATTTGCGAGGTTTTGACCCTGCCCAGCACCAGGCCGGAGGATTGCCCCGCCGGCGATTCCCGGCGCAATTCGCCGGCCTCGAAGCGATAGACGATTTCCCTCGCCGGGCCGGGAATCAACACCCGTTCACCGGCGGCCGACGGTTCGACGGAGATTTTTCCGGTGGCACCGCGGATGTCCGCCCGCCAGCGTTCCCCGGCGCGCAACACCGCGCCGATGTCGTCCGTCGCACACACCATCGCCTTGGAATCGTCCCAACACAGATAAAAGGCGGCCAGCCCGATGCCCGTGAGGATCGAAAAGACGGCGAAATAAACGAGGCATTCCACCAGCAAAATGCCGGCGGTCCGGCGGGATTTGGCAAGGGTCGTTTTCATGGGAGCGTGGCTTCGCGGACGACGGCGCCGAAACCCCGCCGCGCGTCTGGCGTCCAGGCCAAACGCACGTGGTTTCCGGTTTTGGTCAGTTGAAAATGGCCCGGCGGCAGTTGGCTGGCGGCTTGGGCGTGAACGGAATAGTTTTGCGGGCCGTCGGGCAGATCTTTGGCCGCGCCGGCCAGGAGGATTTCCATCTCGCCATCCACAATTTCGACGGCCACGCTGCGGCAGTATTCGATTCTGAGCGCCTGGCGCTGGCGCACAAAGGAGTATGCCAGCGGCAGGACTGCCAGCATCAGGATGGCCAGGCCGACCATGAGGTCCACTTCCAGAAAACCGCCTGCGCGGCGGAACGAGCCGGTGGTAAATCGCGTTTTCATGTGTTGTCCAGCGTGTGTCTTAAGAGCATCACCAACAGGCCGAACATGCCGATGGCAATCAGGCCCACCACGACACCGTTGAGGATGACCAATCCGCTCGTGAGGGCGTGGGTGGCGGTTTCTTCCTGTTGGAAGGCCTTGGCGTCGAGCGCCTCGTGCCAGCCGCGCAGCGCGCCCAAAAAGCCGCCGTGCGCATGCGTGGCGTTGGTGAGCCGCCAATGAAATTCGCCGGTGTCGTCAAACGCGCGGACGGCATCGTCCAGCTTCTCGCCTTTTTCCAGCGCGGCGATCACCCGCTGGGCCCGGCGGCGGCAGATCTCATTGGCCGTGGATTCGCCCGCGAGGCGCACGGCGTCCGCTTCCGGCACGCCCCCGTCGAGCAGCACGGCCAGCATGGCCGAAAAGGCGCGCAAGAGCTTCTTCCGCTTCCACGGAATGTGCCATGTCAGCCAGTCCACCAGCGGCACGCTGCGAAATTGAAACCAGCGGACCAGGCCCGGCCCGCCGACGTAAACGGCCGTCACCATCAGCAGCACCAGGAACAACAGCGCCTCAAAGCCAACCAGAATGAAGTGATCATTGAGCGCAAAAACGAACCGCCCGAGTGGCCATACCGTCAAGCCCATGCCGCCGGCAACGTCCTTGAACTTGGGCACCACAAACGTGGATAGCAGGGTAATCACGCAGATGGCGGCGGGGGCAAACAGCAGCAGAATGGCCACCATGTAGTGCATCGTCGTGCGGACGGTGTCCGGCGCGATCCGCAGGACCTCGCGGCAGGCGGGCAGGACTTTTTTCAAGTCGCCCAGTTTCTCGCCGGCCCGGATCATGGCGTTGACCTGCGGCGGCAGGAAACTGGGAACTTTGTCGAGCGCCTCGCCGAGGCGCGCGCCGCCTTCAATCTGCGCGGCCACCATGAAAAAGCGCACGCCAATCGCGCGGTCGTGGTTTTCGGCGGCGGAAAGGATGGCTTGTTCCACCGGCTGGCCACGGTTTACCACCGTTTCCAGCAAATCCAGGAAGAACAGGGCGCGATCGCGGCGGCGCATGGGCATGGACAATAGAAAATGCAGCAACACCGAGAAGGCGCCGCCGGGCAGCAGGATCAAGACTGCATACCAGAGGAAGATCACCACAAATGTCAGAAAGTCGTTCATGCCGGTGGATTCGTTGCTTGTGGGTTAACTGCCGCCCAAGTTGTTGAGCATGGCAATGAGGGGCAAAAACATGCTGATGACCAGGAACGCCTGGGAAATGACGAGCGCGCCGAGAAAGAGCGAAGCGATCGGCAGCACCGAGAACAGCGCCACCTCCGTGCGGTAAATCGCCCGCGAGTGGTAAATTTCCGCCGCCCGGTTGAATCCCGCCGTCAAATCCTCGCCCGCGCTGGCCACCACCCAGACAAACATGGGCGGCACCAGGCGGTTGCCCGTGGCGACTTCGGAGAATTTGACCGCCCCCGCCGCGAGGCGCGTGCGCCATTGGTGCAGGTCGGCCGCGGCCGCGGGGCTGGTCTCCAACTCCTCGACCAGCCCAATCGCCTCGGGCAGCGGCACGCCATTTTTCATCAGCAACGCCAGCGACGCGCCGATGCGGGAGACGATGGCCTCCTTGAACGCCGGCAGCCGCCAGAGAAATTTTCCGCGCAAGGTTGGCTGAAACACAATGGCCGCCACGACCAAAAAGAGAAGGCCCAGCGTCACGGGAAACACCCAGATGGATTTCAATGAATCCAGGGCAAAAAGGGTTGCGCCGGGCATGTTGACGCCCATGCCGGCAAACATGTCACCAAAACCCGGGCCGATGACACAGGTCCAAAGAAAGGCCAGCGCGAGCGAAACCAGAAAGGCCACGAACATCACAATGAGCGGATAAGTCATCATGCTCTTGAGGCGCGTCCAGACGTGGTTCTGGTTCTGGAAATAGTCGGCGAGCATGGTCAGCACGCCGGGCAGGTCGTTGCCCTTGACGCCGACGACGAGCATGCGTTTGTAAAGTTCCGGCAACCGGCGCGGTGCCAGCGCGGCGGCCATGGGCGTGCCGCGGGCCAGATCGGCCTCCAGCGCCTGCAATTCATCGCGCACCGGGCCGCGGCGCATTTCCTGGCAGAGCCGTTGCAACGCGCCCTCGAGCGGGATGCCGTCCCGCAGCATGGCGGCGAGCTGCTGGTTGAAAAAGGCAAATTCGTCGTATTTCATAGGCCAAAAACTCGTTTGAACTCCGCTTCGTTGGTCACGCCCTGGTTTACCAGCCGCCGCGCCGACACCTCTAGGGTGTCCGCCGGGGCCAGCGCGGAAAATTCGCCGCGCCGGATTTGCTCGCGCATTTTGTCGTCCACCCGCAGCCACTCCATCAGCGGCGCCCGGCCGAAATATCCGGTGCGCAGGCAGCTTTCGCAGCCGGCGCCGTCGCAAGCCGGGCAAACCTTGCGGATCAGCCGCTGGTTCAAGACCAGTTCCACCGCGCTGGCCACGGCGGAATGATCGGCACACATGACCCATAACCTTTCAAACACGCCCCGGCAGGAGCCCGCGTGCAGGGTGGAAATCACCAGGTGCCCGGTCAACCCGGCGCGCACCGCCAGTTGGGCCGTCCCTTCATCGCGAATCTCGCCGATGATGAGCACCTGCGGATCCTGCCGCAACAGATGCCGCGCCGCCCGCACGAAATCCAGCCCCACGGCTTCATTGATTTCCGTCTGCATGGTGCCCGGAACCACCTGTTCCACGGGGTCTTCCACGGTGATGATATGGCGCCCGCCCCGTTCCGCCAGTTGGCGGAGACAGGCATAAATGGTGGTCGTCTTGCCGCTGCCGGCCGGGCCGGTGAGCAGGAGCAGCCCGCTGGCTTGACGAAGGAACCGTTCCAATTCGGTTTGCACGGCGCCGGCCAGGGATAATTCGCCGAGGGCCTTGCCGGTTTCCGAATTGAACAGCCGGAGCACAATCTTCTCGCCCGTGACCGTGGGATAGGTCGCCACGCGAATGTCGTTTTGGCACTTTAATTCCTCGTGGGCAATGCGTCCGTCCTGCGGGAGCGACTCCTGATAGGTCTTGAGCCGGGCCAGGAATTTGATGCGGCCAAACACCCGGTCGGCAATCTCCGCCGGCAGTTCCCGCACGGGGGTGATGAGGCCATCCAGCCGGAAGCCCACCTCGGCGGAGCGGCCGCGCATTTGGAAGTGGATGTCGCTGGCGCCCGCGCGTTCGGCGAGCTGGACCAGGTTTTCCAGCAGCTCCGGCGCGGAACCGGCGGAGACTTTCCCCGCCTCAGATTGGAGTGTTTGATTTGGCATGATTCAATTGGGGTCGGCCAGCAGATAACCCATCCCGTCCGTGTTCAGCATGACCCGGCGCAGGCCCGTATCCAGCCGGGCCAGTTGCGCGTGCACCCCGCGTTCGTAGCGGACCAGGGCGGCGGAGGCCGCCTGCACGGGGCGATATTGGAGGCACAACAGGACCAGGATCGCCGCGACCGCGAAATTCCACCCCAGGACCGGCCGGAGGCGCGGCGCCCGGGAGGGCCTGAATTCGACCTGCGGGCGGCTCAACTGCACTCGCACGCGCGACGGAAAATCGTTCCAATACTCCTCCGGCCGCTCCGGCACGGGAACGCTTTTCAGTTTTGATTCCAGGTCAAAATCATTCATGTTGGCGCGGCGCGGCGTTTTCGGCGCGCGTTTCCTGGCCGCCCAGCGGCCGGCGCGGGGCGGCGCCGCCGGCGGTCAGCCACCGTTTTAACTTTCGTTTCGCGGCAAAAACCCGCCAGGAAACGGTCGTTTCCGAGCAGCCCAGCACCTGCGCGGCCTCGGCGTGATTCAGCCCGTCATAGACCGTCAGCACAATGGCGGCCCGCTGTTTTCCCGGCAGTTTCAACAGGGCGGCCTGGACCTGGGCGGCCTGATCGCTGGACGCCCCCCCGTCCCCCGCCTGGCGCAAGGAGAGCTCCTCGGCCGCCTGGGTGTCCAGTTCCCGGCGCCGCGATTCGCGTTGCCGCCAGTTCAGGCAGGCGTTAATGGCAATGCGACACAGCCAGGTCGAAAACTTTGCGCCGCCGCGAAAACTTTCGATCTGCTCGTAGGCGCGCAGGAACGTCTCCTGGGCGAGATCCTCCGCGTCGGCCAGCGAGCCGGTCATCCGATATGTCAGGGCGTGAACCATGTGTTGGTGCAACCGGACCAGTGCTTCAAAAGCCACCGCGTCGCCATGTTGACTTTTACTCACCAGTTCTGAATCGTCGTCGGCCAAGCGGGTTGCTTTTACCCCATCTGACAATTCCGGCCGCAATATCCTTTGAATTATTTTTTCGCCCGCACCGGGGGAAAAAAGCGCCTCATCCCCATTGGGGACATTCATTGACGAAAGGTTGGTCATGGGACGTGCGATAGGGATTGGACAAGCCCCGGGAAGAAATGGCACGTCCCAGCCTTGGTGCCGGGCAGAAACTCACTTGAGGAATGCGTCCACTTGGGCCGCGAATGCATCCGGCTGGTCGAGCATGATGAAGTGAAGCGAACCGTCCATGCGCACCATGGTCTTGTGCGGCAGCGCGGCGAAATTTTGTTGGTAGAAACCGTCAGCATCGGACTTGGAGTAAAGGGATGGAAAATCCCAGGGATAGAGGATGGTGACGGGCGTTTTGATCTTCTGTAGTTGCGGGCGCAGGTCGGTGGTCAGGTCCTCATAAACGGCGCGGGCGACCACAGATTTATCGGAAGCGATGGCCCAAGCGGTAGCCAGTTTGCGGCCGGCCGGCGATTTGACCAGGATGAGAATGAAGTTTTTTGCGTCGCGCGCATAAGCGGCTTGGGATTCGGATAAGGTGTTGTCTCGCATTGTGACGGCGGCTGGGGTGGCCGAAGCGACGTCGGCCGCCCCCAGCAACATCCCGGAAAAAGGCAACGCATCCACCACCATCAGACTTCTGACGTCTTCCGGATGTTGAAGGGCGAGCAGCAGGCCGATCGTTCCACCCAGCGAATGGCCGATGATATATGGCGATTTCAACTTGTTGGTTTTGATATAAGCATCAATGGCGTCGAGCGTGGGCTGGACGATGGGACCCCGGGCGTTGGCGAGGGAGGGCGCGCCGGCAAAGCCGTTTATCTGAACGAGGTGGAGGCGATAGTGAGCTTTCAGATGAGCGGAGGTGGCGTCCCATACGGCGCTTGAACAGGTGAGGCCGGGGATGAGCACGACATCCGGCCCGTGACCGCTCACGGTCACGGTGATCCGGCCTGAAATGGGATCAGCAAAGGCGGCACAAAGCTGCAAGGCCAAGACCGTGACCAACAACAATTTTGGTTTCAAGTTGTGCATGGGGAAATGATTTAATCTGGTTTCGTGCGCTCCTCCATTTTACGCCGCCACCGGATCCCAAACAACGTCTTCCGCAGGCCGGAATCCGGGCGGTTAATTCTGGCCTCCGGGCCGTGTTTTCTGTAGTTTGGGCCGGAAAGAGCCGGCGAGTGACCGCCGCAGGATGCGAAAAAAACGAGACAACCAACCGGCCTAGTCAGCCAATTCCGCCGTGCAAAACCTATGGGCCTGATATTCAAAGATGCCGATGAGAAACCAATGGATGCGAAAACCGCCCGGAGGCGGGCCACGCTGCTGGCCGCGCCGTTTGCGCTGCTGGGGCTTTTTGCGCTGGTGCTGCTGCTGCATGACGGCCTGCTGGGCGGCCTGAGCCGGCAGAAGGCGATGGGGCTGTTGAGCGCGGTGGTGGCGTGCGGCGGATTCATCGCGCTGATATTTGGCATTACGGCCAAGAAGCAGGACCTGCAGGCGCCGGCGAAGGCCGGCCCGGCCAGCGCCTGGCTGGCGCGCAAGGACTGGGCGGATGGGCGGATTGCCTCGTCGGCGCGCAAGGCGGTCCTGCTGTTGTGGATTTTTGTGACCTTCTGGTGCGTGGGGTCGGCGCTGATCTGCCTGACGGTGGTGCTGGTCCAGTTGCAGCAGGGGAACCGCATGGCGCTGGTGGCGCTGGTCTTTCCGGTGATCGGGCTGGCGATCATTTGGTTTGCGCTGAACACCACGCGGGCCTGGCGCCGGTTTAACCGGAGCCTTTTCCGCATGGGCTCCTTTCCGGCGCCGGCGGGCGGCACGCTGACCGGCGCGATCGAGGTACCGGCGGCCCTGCGGCCCGAGCACGGCTGGCATGTGCGCCTGAGCTGCGTGCGGCGCACCGTCACGGGCGCCTCCAACAACCGGCAATCGAGCGACCAAGTGCTCTGGGAGGAGGAGCGGTGGCTGCGGGCCGACCTGCCGCAAACCACTCCCGGGACGACGAGCATCCCCGTTTTCTTCAAATTGCCGGACGGCCTGCCGGAGTCCGGGACGGCGCCCGGCGACGGCATCCATTGGAAGCTGGAGGCGTCGGCGAAGCTGCGCGGCCCGAGCTTCAACGCGCTGTTCGACGTGCCGGTGTTCAAACTGCCGGAGCCGCCCGCGGCGGAGGAGGATCCCACGCTGGCCTGCCAGTTGTCCTTGGACGAGCTACAGAAGCAGATCCGCTCGCTGGTGCGGGTGCAGGATTTGGCGGCGGGCGGAAAGTCGTTTGATTTTCCGGCGGCGCGGAACCCGGGTTTTGCGTCGGGTGCCAGTGTGATCTGCTTCATTTGGACGGCGATCATCGGGCTGCTGTGGTGGAGGCAGGCGCCGGCGCCGCTGTTGCTGGTGCTGACAGCGGTGGATGCGTTGATGGTGGCGTATGTGTTCGACCTCTGGTTCCGGCGCAGCCGGGTGGTGGTGAACGCCCAAGGCGTATCGGTGGAGCGGGCCTGGTTCGGATTCAAGCAGCAAGAGAGTATTCCCGCCAAGGCCATCCGGAACATCGCCACGGACGTGGGGGCGACGGCCGGCCATGCGGTTTACCATGATTTGCGGGTCCATACCAGGGACGGGAAGGAATTTCTGCTGGCCAAGAATTTGAACAACCAGCCCGAGGCCCACTGGCTGGCGCGGCAGATGACCGCAGCCTTGAAGGCGGTCCCGCAGGTTGAGCCAAAAGCCGGGCCGGAGCCGGAATTGAAACCGGAAACCAAAGCCGAGCCGAAACCCGCCGCGCCGCAAGGGTGAGGGCAGGGGACGGCGAGCGAGCTTGAGGCCTCTCTAAAAAAGGGGCGCTGGAATTTCCCCCCTATTTGCGCGGACCTGATCTCAGGAAATCTCCGGCCTCGAATGGAAAAACGGCGCAGACCGGGGTCTGCGCCGTTTTGTTCCTGGCCCTCCTGGGGCAAGTGATTGCTTAAGCGGATTTCCGCGATTTCTTGGGCAGCGGCACCGAGGCGATGGTCTGGAGGATGCGGCCGGCGATCTTGTAGGGATCGGCCTGCGAGTTCGGGCGGCGGTCTTCCAGGTAACCGCGATAGCCGTTGTCAATGAACTTCTGCGAGATGCGCAGGGAGGCGCCGCGGTTGGCAATGCCCCAGTTGAACTTGTCAATGGACTGGGTCTCATGCAGGCCGGTCAGGCGCATGTGATTGTCGGGGCCATAGACGGCGATGTGTTCGTTCTTGTACTTGTCGAAGGCACCCATGAGGGCCTCGAAATATTCCTTGCCGCCGGTTTCGCGGATGTATTCGGTCGAGAAATTGGTGTGCATGCCCGAGCCGTTCCAATCCACGTCCTTGCCGAGGGGTTTGCAATGCCAGTTCACGTCCACGCTGTATTTTTCGCACAGGCGCATGAGAATGTAACGGGCCACCCAGACTTGGTCGGCGGCGTTTTTGGAGCCCTTGCCGAAGATTTGGAACTCCCACTGGCCCTTGGCGACTTCGGAGTTGATGCCTTCGTGGTTGATACCAGCTTCGAGGCAGATCTCCAGGTGGGTGTCCACGATTTCCCGGGCGAGGTTGCCGACGTTCTTAAAGCCGACGCCGGTGTAATATTCACCCTGGGGGTAGGGGAAACCGGTTTCGGGGAAGCCCAGCGGGCGGCCGTCTTGGTACAGGAAATATTCCTGCTCGAAGCCGAACCAGGCGCCGGGATCATCGGCAATGCCCGCGCGGGCATTGCTCGGATGGGGTTTGAGGGAGCCGGGCAGCAACACTTCGCACATCACGAGGGCACTGTTCTTGCGGGTGCAATCGGGATAAACGGCGACGGGCTTCAGAATGCAATCGGAGCTTTTGCCTTCGGCCTGACGGGTGGAACTGCCGTCGAAGGCCCACAGTGGGAGCTCGTCCAATTTGGGAAACTTAGCGAATTCCTTGACTTGAGTCTTGCCCCGGATGTTGGCTACGGGTTCATAGCCGTCCAGCCAGAGATATTCTAGTTTGTATTTTGCCATGTGAGTGGTGATGTGTTGTTAGTTATGGACCGGTTCCGTCCGGGTGCGTTCGTGCGCCAGGGGAACCTAGTGTACGAGGGTTTTAGCAGGGCGGATGCCAGATCGCAAGAACTTTGGTTGGCGGCATGCGGAAAACTCATTTTTGCCGCGCCAGACAATGGTTTTTTAATGCCGCGGCACCGGAGAACAGCGCCGCGGCCGGGGCGCGCGGTGGAAAATTTGCTGTGGAATTTTGGCCCGCGTGGGCAAATTGGAGCCGGACTTGCATCCCGGGGAAAATCGGCAATAGTGCATAGAAAGCAACAGCGGGGAAGCGGGCATTATGCTGAAAGTCAAAGACACATTGCGGGCCACCGTGCACCTGGGTTTCGACGGCCGGGTGTTCAAGAGCTACCACGGGCCGGACGCGGCCCAACGGTTTGCCAACGAGGTGCGGGTGCTCCGGCATCTGGAGGCGCGGGGCTGCAACTTCGTGCCGCGCCTGCTGGAGGCGGACGCGGCGAACCTGCGCATCGTGACGACCAACTGCGGCACCCGCGTGGAGAACATTGACGCGAAGCGGGCCGCGCAGCTCTTTGCCGAGCTGCTGCCCTTCGGCGTGCGGCACGATGACGCGGACCCGCGCAACATCACGTACCGGTTTTCGGACGGACGGTTTTGTTTGATTGATTTTGAATTCGCCACCATCCTGCCTGAAAAATCGAAATCGTGAGCATGCCCAAAACGCTTTCCGTCCGGACCGCCCGCCTGGAGTGGTTCGGGTGGACGGACATCGGCCGGGTGCGGAAGAACAACGAGGACGCCTTCCTGGGCCTGCGCTTTAATGCGGACGAGACGCAGCACCTGGGCAAGCACGGCGAATCCCTGATGGCCGAGCATGATTTTGCGTTTGCCGTCTGCGACGGCATGGGGGGGGCGAAGGCCGGCGAATACGCCAGCGAAATCGCGGTGCAGAAGATCATCGCGCTGCTGCCGCGGACGTTCCAGAACGCGGCGCGCGGGATTAACCAGGACTTTCCGGACGTGCTCGCGGAGCTGTACACCCAGGTGCACCGGGCGCTGGTTTACCTGGGCTCGGCGTATGAGGAATGCCACGGGATGCAGACCACGATGAGCCTGTGCTGGTTCACGCCGGGACGCATGTGTTTCGGGCACGTGGGCGACACCCGGATCTATCATCTGGCGCCGGGCCGGGACGCCCTGCGGCAGCTCACGGAGGACGACACGCACGTGGGCTGGCTCTATCGCCATGGCAAGCTCACGGACTACGAGGCGCGCACGCATCCGCGGCGGAACGTGCTGCAAAAGGCGCTGGGCGGGGAGAATCAGTTTGTGGACCCGCAGGTGGGGGCGCTGGACTGCGCCCGCGGCGACATTTTTCTGCTGTGCTCGGATGGCATTAGCGAGGGGCTGTATGATCATCGAATCGTGGAGTTGCTGCGGGTGAGCCAGCCGGGCTTCAACCCCGCCCAGGCCCTGGTGGCGGCCGCCGTGGAGGGCGACGGGCGCGACAACGCCACGGCGCTGGTGGTGCGGGTGCTCTGAACCGTTCCCAAAACAAAAACGGCGGGCAACTTGCGTTGCCCGCCGGTGAGGTCGTTAAGCGAGGTTATTCGTGATAACCGGGTTCGCCGTGTTCCATTTCGTCCAAGCCGGCGCGTTCCACCTCTTCGGTCGGACGGAGCCCGACCAGGAGTTTGGTGATGTAGGCAATGATGATCGTGCCGACGATGAACAGGACCAGCGAGCAAAGCACCGTCTTGATCTGCTCCCACAATTGGGGTTGGAAGAGACTGTCGGTGACGTACTTTCTGAGGTTGGTCGCCAGGTTCGGGTTGGCGGCTTGACGGGCGAACATGCCGGTCAGGATGGCACCGCAGGTGCCGCCGACGCCGTGCACGCTCCAGGCGTCAAGCGCATCGTCCATGCCCAGCCAGCCCTTGACCTTGTAGCAGAAGAACCACGGAATGGTACCGGCAATCAGGCCGATCCAGAGTGCGCCCGAGGGCAGCACGTAACCGCAAGCCGGAGTGATGAGCACCAGGCCCGCCACCGCGCCGGAACTGAATCCGACCACGCTGGGCTTGCCTTTGACGATCCACTCCCACATGGGCCAGACGAAGGACGCAACCGCGGTGGCGATCGTCGTGGTGGTGAACGCGTTGGCGGCGATGACGTCACCGGCCACGGCGCTGCCGGAGTTGAATCCGTACCAGCCCACCCAGAGCATGGAGGCGCCGATGAAGGTGAGCACCACGCTGTGCGGCGCGAAGTTCTCCTTCCCGAAGCCCAAGCGCCGGCCCAGGATGATACACAGGACCAGGCCCGACCAGCCGGAGGACATGTGCACCACGGTGCCGCCGGCGAAGTCCAGGCCCTTGATTTTGGCATCGGCATTCCAGCAACCGTTCATGATGCCGTTGACGCCCCAGACCATGTGGCCTTGCGTGTTATAGATGAGCAGAATCCACAAGGTCATGAACACCAGAATGGCCTTGAACTTCATGCGCTCGGCGATGGAACCCAGGATGAGCGCCGGGGTGATGATGGCGAACATCAATTGGAACATCGAATAAACGTTTTCCGACACCCAGTAGGAGTAGCCGGGGTTCGGCGCGGAGGTGACGCCCTTGAACATCCAGGCCACCGCGGGATTGCCCATGATGCCCGGGATCCAGTCGTGGCCGGCCTCGCCTTGAGTATAGGCCATGCCCCAGATCATCCCGGATCCCGGCGTGGCGCCGCCATGCAGGCCGCCCGTGCCGCCGAAGATCATGCCGTAACTGCAGATGACCCACAGGATCGTCGTCAGGCCGGTGATCAGGAAGCATTGGGCGCACACGGACAGGATGTTTTTCTTGCGCACCAGGCCGCCGTAGAACAGGGCCAGACCAGGCAGGGTCATGAACAGAACCAACGCCGTGCTGGTGAGCAGCCAGGCGTTATGACCGGCGCCGGGGAAACCGAAACTGCGGCCGGTGCTGTTCGAGAGGTTCGTGTTGATGATGCTCGGTCCCAAGCCGAAGTTCGCGGTCCAATTCCCGTTGGTATCCGTGTAGGGCGCGGTGGGGTCGCTATTCTGAAAGTAGGCTTCCAGGGATTCGAGGCGTTGCTCCGTGGTGGGCGCGTTGGTGAGGCTGGCCCAGGCGGGGGCGCCGCTGGCGGCCGGCGCGTTGGTGGCCGCCGGGGCCGCCGGGGCTGCGGCGTTGGTGGCTGGAGCCATGGTGCCCATCGCGTTGGTGTCGGCGGCGCGCAGTGCGGAGGTGCCGACCGCGGTAAGCGCAATCAAACCCAGGGTTAACAAGTATTTTTTCATTTTTAATTCGATGGTTCGAGTGAGGTTGAGTGGAAATTGGTTTAGACGGCCGAGTCTCCTTTTTCTTCGGTCCGGATACGGATGGCGTCTTCGATGTTCGAGACGAACACTTTGCCATCGCCGATCTTGCCCGTCTTGGCGGCTTTGATGATGGCGCTGACGGCGGCATCCTTCTGGCCGTCGGCGATGACGATTTCCAATTTGATTTTGGGCAGGAAATCCACGGTGTATTCGCTGCCCCGGTATATTTCCGTATGGCCCTTTTGCCGGCCGAATCCTTTGACCTCGCTGACGGTCATGCCCTCGATGCCGATTTCACTCAAGGCGTCCTTGACCTCTTCGAGTTTGAACGGTTTGATAATCGCTTCAATTTTTTTCATGGTTTGTTTGTGTTTAAACGACCTCCGCCAACCAAGCGCGTCCGCGCTTTTCAGTTCCGCCCGCACCCACGGACAGATAGAACCCAACCATTTCTGGTTATGCTTGGCACTCGCGTTCGCATTTAGCAACGGCGGTGCCAACCAAAAATCGCATTTCGACGAAACGCTTTTCAGGCTTATTTTACGGGGGTTTTACGCGTGGTGATTTTTTTTAGACAGTCCCCCGGCGGCGTTCCTTTGCAGCTTTTTGTCCATGCGCGGAAATTTTCGCCAGCAAACGGCCCGGGGGGAAGCGGGGCGCGGGCGCTACTGGGCGGGAGCGGGAGCGGACGCCTGGAGGGCGGACAAATAGCCGATTAATTTGGCGTTGTTCATGGCCATTTCCGACTCGCCGGTGATGATGGCGAGGTTGCGGGCGAAGCTGGCGGCCTGGATGCCTTTTTCGTACTCGCCGTTGGCGCCATAGGCGATGGCCAGGTTGCGGATGATTTCGGCCCGCCGCCAATCGCTGAGTTCCGCCGCCCGGTGGGCCATGGCCAACGCGGTCGGCGGGTCGCGCAAGGGCGGCTGGGAGGCGGTGGCGTGGATCCAGGCGAGCTGGCTCAGCGCCACGACGTTGTTGGTGTCCGCCGCCAGCGCCGCTTCGAAATGCCCGGCGGCGGTTGCGAAGTCCCCCGCCAGCGCCGCGTTGCCGGCGAGCTGGACTTGGTTGGCGACTTCGGCGGCCACCGGGGCGGGCGGGGTATCATCGAGGGAATACGCGAGGTGCGCGAAACTGGGCACGTCGCCGGCGGTGACGGCCTGCGGGTTGCTGGGCTCCGTGCGGAATTGAATCCGGGGGAAAACCTTGACGATGAAGTATTCCTGGGTGGGCAGCCCGCCCAGCGCGAAGGGCACCGGGCCGGCGTCGGAGGTGTAAAAACCGGCGGCGCAACGGGCGTTGCAGGCCTGCAGGTTGAACCAGACATGCGTGCGTAAAGCGAGCTCCTTGAGCGGCGCCACCGCTTGCGGCGGCATCGTCACCATGTCGCCCAGCAGCGGGATGGCGATCAGATCGCCCGGCTCGAGCCGGGACCGTTGCAGGTCGAGGGGCCGGCCACCGGACAGCTGCATGTAATATTGAAAACCGCTATGGCCATTGATCCAGATGGTGTGGTCCGGGGATTTGAATTCGGCGGTGATTTTTTCCGCCGCGGACCGGCTGGCATTGGCCATTTGAAAGTTGGACCAGGCGAGGCCCAGCGCCAGCGCCGCCGCGGGCGCCAGCGGCGCCGCCAGCCAGAGCTGGCGCCAGCGGCCGGGCGGGGAGGCTTTGAGCCGGCGCACCACCAGGATGGCGGCGGCGGGCACGGCGGGCAGAAAACTGCGGGCGTTCACCGTCCAGTTCAACACGGTCGTAAAAAAGAAGACGCCGCCGATCCAGAGCGCCAGCGCCAGGGAGATGCGGTCCCGGCGCTGCCAGGCTTCCGCCCCGGCCAGCAGCAGCAAATGCGCGCCGGCCGCCGTCAACACCAGCACTTGCAGCCGGAAATCCCAAAGCTTGAGCAGGCGTCCATCGGGATCGGCCCAGGGATGCATCAAGCCCAGGTCGTGCGGCAGCCAAAACACCGGCACCAGGGCGCCCAGCAGCACCACCGCGCCGAGCAGCCACGTGCGCGGCCGCCAGAGCCACGGGGTGAAACACAGCACCGGCAGGAGGCTGCCGCCGGCAAAGGCCAGCCCGATGATGCCCCGCGCGTGCCAGCCGCCGGGATACCCGAAACTGTGGGCGCGGGCATAATGCGTGGCCAGGGAAAAGAGGCCGTGCCCGTACATGCGGGCGGTGAGCCAGTCATAACCGGCCAGCGTGAGCAGCGGCAGCGCCAGCGCCGCCCAGCCCCAGTTCCATTTGCGGGAGCGCAGCAGGCCCAGGCAGGCGAGCAACGGCACCAGGTTGATGGCGCTGTATTTGGCCAGCAGGGCCAGGCCCGCCAGCGCGCCCGCCGCCGCGTAGTTCCAGCGGCTGGCGCCGGCGTCCCCGGCGCGGTCCCAAAAAAACACCGCCCAAATCCAGCCCGCCAGCATCAGCACGTCGCACATCAGCGTGGTGCCCAGGATCAGGAAGGCCGGCATCAAAATGGCGATCCCCGCGGCCAGCAAAGGCCGCTGGCACCAGCGTTGCGCCAGCGCAAAAACTCCCGCCGCCGCCACGAAGGCCACGCCCAGGCCCGCCAGGTGCAGCACCACCTCGTGCCAGCCGAACAGGCCACCCACGAGGGCCAGCAGATACGGCAGCAGCGGCGGATTGTAATTGGCCTGCCACATGGGAATGTCCGTGCCCCACCAGTTCACGGGGAATCCGAAGAAATCCGCCGGATGATGCTGAATCCACTGGGCCATCCAGACGAACAGTGTGTCGTCGGTCTGGATGGCCTGGTCGAGAAAGGGGCCGAGACAGACCGCGAGCACCGCGGCGATGATGGCTAGTGGATGCCGGGCGGCCCAAGATGGTTTGGCCGGGGAGGATTTAGGCTTGGAAGCCATGGGAATTTTACTTCTGGACGATACCTGAAAATGGTCGGAGCGACAGGATTCGAACCTGCGACGTCTTGCTCCCAAAGCAAGCGCTCTACCAGGCTGAGCTACGCTCCGACACTGATTTTACAATGGTTTTATGCGGTTTAAAAAACGCAGGTTGACAATCTGATACTGCATTTTGATACTGTTTGCATGAAAAGCAGTCCATCCCCAGCCGTGCCTGAATCCGACTGGACAAAAACGCCGTATGCAAATTTGATCCGTTACGAACCATCGAAGAAGTATTTTGCCCGATTGCGAGTGAAGGGCAAACTAATTCGGCGCAGCCTGAAAACAACCAGCCTGACCGTCGCCAAATTGCGGCTCGCAGACCTCGAAAAAACAGAACGCGGTCTTGCAGCAAGCCTGGAAGCCGTGGCGGAAGGCAAAATGACCTTTGGGGATTGCCTTGAGATTTTCAAAACACGGGTGGCAAACGACCCCGAGGCCAAACCCAAAACGAAGGAATATTACAGCTACCGGATCATGGCCCTGTTGGAATCATGGCCGGAGTTGGCCAAGTTGGACGTGAGCCGAATCACCCGGTCACAATGTTTGGATTGGGGTTCACGCAACGCCGCGCAGTGTAGTTCATCTTCTCACAATCATACCGTGAGCATTCTCCGAAAAGTGTTCGAGATTGCCATCGAAGCGGGCGCACGTTACGACAATCCGGGCATGGCTGCCAAACGGGTGAAGGAACACACGGAAAAAAATATTGTTCTGCCCAAGTTTGACGAACTCGGAAAAATGGTCGAGGTCATCAAGCACGGAGGAAGCGGTTTTTCAAAACCCGCTTCCGAACTGGTGGAGTTTCTTGCCTATGGAGGCATGAGAATTGGAGAGGCAAAATATGTCACTTGGGCAGACTGTGATTTTGAGCGGGGGGAGATCATCGTCAGGGGAAGTCCCGAAACGGGACTGAAAGGACGCCATGCTGGTGAAACCCGTAACGTGCCAATGATTCCCGATATGCGGAAACTTTTGGAACGCATGCGCAGCGAACGCCCCGACGAAAGCCAAGAGACGCCAGTCATGCGCGTTTTTGAGTGCCAGAAATCCATCAACCGTGCTTCAAAACTTTTGGGAATCAAACGAATCACCCACCACGACTTGCGGCATTTGTTCGCCACCCGGTGCATTGAATCCGGCGTGGATATTCCGACGGTCTCCCGCTGGCTTGGACACAAGGACGGCGGCGCACTCGCCATGAAAACTTACGGTCACTTGCGGAATGAGCATAGCCAGAAGATGGCGCAGAAGGTGACGTTTTCAGACGGGCCGGGAAGCGTTGGCAGCAATCCACCGCCCCCATCTTCCGCTACTTCGACTTTACCGACTTTTCAACAAAATTAACAAACCGCTGATTGTGGCAGTCCTTCGTTGCTTCCCATGCCGCCCGAGGGAGTGGACGGGCGAAGAATTTCCTGATGTCGTTCGCGAGCGGCAACAACCTCCCACGATCCAAAAATTTCGCTGCCTCCCAGCCGGTCTCAAATTGAATCAGAATTATGTTGAGGGCGATTTCTTCAACCGGTGTGATTGGATGGGCAGACAAGTCGGCTCCTTTGGAAAAAATTCGATGCAGTTCGGGCTTGTCCATCATTTTTTCCCAGACGGCACGGTGTTTGTCCGTGAGCATCGTCAAAAACTGTATTCGCCACGCCTTGGCCGCAAAAATCAACCCGCCAATGAGGCAGACCGATTGCACCAGGTTAAACCAATTGTCTTTGAGCCACCCCAAGAAACCCACCATGAACCAATTGCTAAACCCGCGTGCTGCCGACTGGCAACCTCAAAATCAAAGGCCAATGAGCTAAAATCTAGCTTTTCAGAGTGACTTTTTTGGCTGCCGCCTTCGCGCCATCGCATTTCTGATGGTATTCGCCCGCTTTTGATCGGGCTTTTCAACGCCTTCCAGCAGACTGTCTGCCGTTACGCCGAGATGCTGGGAGATCCGTGTAAAACTCGTAACGGCAAACGGAAACAGGCCCCGCTCAATTCCACTGAGGGTTTTCCAATGAATTCCAACCAATTCCGCCAAGCATTCCTGCGTCAGACCACTCTGAAGGCGCGCATTCTTTACGTTGTTGCCGATGCGGCGAAGAATTTGACGGTCATTCACTACATACTACAAAGCACGTTTTTAAATTCTTTGACACCCAATATATTATCCGTTATCATTTAACCGCAGTGCAGAGGAAAACAAAAAATGTCTGATTGCTGGGAAATTCAGGTTGAAAATCTAATTGAAGAAAGGCCCGAATATGTTTTTGCGAAGATTAGGTCAGCCCAAACCTTGCGCACACGGTTTTGCCTGCCCGCAGGTTCTCGAAATGACTGATGGTGCATTCGCGGTGGTTGGCCAGCTCATTACTGATGAAGCGGCCAGGGAATTGCCGCCGGGACCCGGCATCGGCCCGCGTGAAGGTGTTGTCAAGGTTCCCCGCGCCGTCATGCTTTCCTCGATGGCAGAATTTTTTGCGACCGCTGCCGTGTGAGCGAAGGCGAGGGGAGGGGTTATTTCTCTCCGCGTGTCGGGAATAGTGCCAGCCGCCTGCCGGACTGAAATTGCGGACCAATTTGCTTGAGGGACACCCGTTTTGGAAACAAATCATTGGGCGAAACACCGAGAACTTTCGCCAGAAACAACAATTCGCAGTCAGGAACCCGGCGCAATTGCGCTTCCCGTCATTTCGACCAAAAGCCAAGGCTGACGCTCCAGCAGTGCAATTGCAGCTTTTGGGCGAGCATGGCTTGCGGCCCTGCTTTGGCCTCGCATGTTGCAAGGTGATGTTCAGAAGTAATCAAATAGTTCTTGCCGGTTTCTTGGCGACCGGTAAAGTCGGCGTGAGGGCCATTAGAATTTTAGTATTGTCAGAGAAAAATCATTATGAAATCAGCTAACAGTGGGAATAAGGTTCCCCGTGTCATCACTTATGCCTTCGCTCGCCTGCACATCTTTGTTGGCCTATTGCTCGGCGTAACCATCTGCTTGGCACAGTCCGCCTCGTCTCAGGATTCTTTTTTAAACATCAACCTCACTACAACATCGGCTCAAAGCGACGTGCTTGCCTTGAGTGGCACCAATATTGCGTCACTCAGTTCATGGTCTGACGACCAGTTGACAACCTTGGTGAATGCGCTGGACGCTACTCCGACAATTTCTGCATCTGACCTGCCAAATGGTGGAATGGGGTTGACCTGCTGGTCTCTCCAGAATCCAAAAATGCCGCCACTACCCGGAGATTTAATCAGCGTAAGTGCCTGGCAATTAAGCGACGGCAGCTTTCTTTTGAACGACGCGGATTATGACTACAACACGGTTTCAGGTTCCACGGTCACGGCAAGCCCGATGACCATGAGCGCCATGGATGGCGGTGTGCCCTCTCTACCTGGTACCGGGGATGGCAACACCAACTCGACTCCGGACGGACTAATGGAGGGCATTTATGTTAATTATGGGACGAATTTGTGGATAGCGGAAACAGCCGTGTCATCTGGCTACCTGACGGGAATTGGAAGCAACACATTGGCTGGCGTTGTCTATACCATTCAATCTGTTACGAATCTGGCACAAGCCCAAAATGGATGGCAGAGTGAAGGATCAATTGTCGGTTCGGGACTGACGAATTGGACTGCATTGAGCGTGGTGCGAGGAAACCGGACAAACCTATTTGTCCGTCTTCGCTCGGAATTTAGTAGCGACGGAAGCGGCATCCCCGTTTGGTGGGAAAATTTGTATTTTGGAACCAACTTCGTCAATCCCGACGCACTGGATTCGATTGGCGACGGATATACAATTTATCAGAAGTATCTTCTTGGGGTTGCTCCCAATACGTGGTTTGCGCCACCCGCCCCACAAAGTTTGTCGGCAGCCTTGCATCTGGCCAATAAAACAGCCGTGGTTAGCTGGGTGCCTTCGCCTGCGGCAACAGGTTACACGCTGGAAAAAACAGACTCGTATAATTATCCCCCAACGGTTCAGGACATCCCACTTTCCTCCACAAGCATAAGTTATACCGATAGTCTGTCGGGTAATGACACCGACCCCTATTATGGAAACAATTACGATGTGTCCTATCGAATCATGGCAAATTATAGCGGCGGACACACTTCGTCGTGGAGTGGGTCAATTCCGTTGCAACAAATAACCGTGACGGCCGCCATCACGCCAGCAGCCAGCGGAGTAACGGCTCTGGCTGTTTCGGGGGTGCCGCCAAATGCCGCTGCCGTTCAGTTGGTTTATATTGATGTATATGCCGTTTACGGTGGCGACACTTCTCAGGATTACAACAAGGATATTCCAGTATCGTCGTTTACAAATGGTGTATATTACATGCCAACGGCTTCATTTGTACCCACGAACGGGGATGTTTATTATATATACGCCGAAAGTGTTGATGCCAGTGGCAACCCAAGCGGGGCAAGCTTATTTGACACATCCGACGAGGGGGCAGATACTGCATTGAATGCCGGAGCCCCGTTCTACGACGGACGCGTTCAGTTAAAACAAAACCTAATTTTCCAATTGCGAGCCGCCGCTATGGACGCCTCGTTTCACTTTAGCATATATAGTTACCCTTCAAACTGCGCCAGTGCCAGTTTGTATGATTTTGCAAACTCTGAAGATTATTATGGCACCTTTGATACTGTCTTGCCCTTTCGAGAAAACAATCTTTTCCGCAACTTTGTTTTTAACATAACAAACGTGGATAGCAGTGGGGCACTTACAACCGGCGTCTCTGGCGGTGGTTCCCCCCCTGACTATTATAATTTGTACAATCCAACATTCCAATTTAATAGCACCTTGCCAGTCTATCAGCCGGTGCTGGCGACTAATCAAGCTAAGTGGTGGTTATATGACCAGTCCACTGCTTCAGACGATTTGGGAGGCGAGGGGATTATTAATTTCACCACAGACGGGTCAGGCAACGTGACTGTTTCCATGGCGTCAGGAAAATACAATTGGTTTGGATTGCCTTATACCTCAATCAATATCGTGGTTCCGAATGGTAGCGGCGGACTTATTACCAATGTGGTGTCCGCCGGACATTCTTCGGGAAACGGAGAGTATTCTTCCGTTCCGGATAACATTTACATTCAGACGGCGCTGCCGGGTTTTCGAACATCGGAGTACGATTTTTGGGTTCAATTAACTGAATTCGATTTGACTCCTCCACTGCCTGGCGATTCAGCTTTTTCGCCGACTAACAAAAGTCAATTGTTGATTACTCCGGTTGCCGATAGTTACTTTCAAATCGCCGGATATGCGAAGCTCGCCGTGACCAACAGTGTTTATAGCGGAGTTTATGGATACCTTGGCCAGTATTTTACAAACGCTTACATGGTTGACACTAATGGTAACGTGACCACGAACAAAACCGGGATTCTCTCACCTTACGGCAATTTCTTTGCGACACAACCTGGCACCGTTGCATTGGTAACGATGCCTGATCCCGATACGGGCGCACAAGGCACCGGCATTGTTTATTGCATCTCTCTGAATGTGGACAAAAACCATGACGGCGACATGGATTTGTCGTTCGACGGACTGGACACCACTTCAACCAATTCGCCGTGTGTTTTTTGGGCGAATAATAATTATGACAGATGGACGCCGGACGAGGATGACAACACCAACTATATGGACGATGTACAAAGCGCCAATAATCCAGGCACAAGTGTTCCTGAACCCGACTGCAACTATTCAAACAGGCTGGCGAACGGTTACAGCTACCGTGCCATCCCTTGCACGCGCGATCTGGAGGACTACGCCCGACTATGGGTTTGCGGCATCACGACCAACTTGGTGGCAGCATTGCCGGCTGGCAGCACCATCACGTTGAGTTGGGGCGACGTGGGGAGCCCCGATCCGGCCAATCCGACGATTGATTTGTTCACAGCGGCGGACGCCAACGGCGGCATCGGTTATCTCACCAATGCAACGGTGGCGGCACTGCAAACCAACGCCATCGCATCCCCCTACATCGGTCGGCTTGGGCCGGGCGGCAGCATTCAACTGAATGCCAGTCAGTTTGCAAATCAGTGGGCGGGCAATTACTTCATTTGGTGCGGCGTGAGCTATGGCAACGGCGGGTTGAACCTTACTATCGCCGATGGCAGCGGAAACCTGCTGGCACAAACCACGGCCTATATTCAAATCGTGGACATCAAGCAGATGTATGAGCAGTGGACGGTGGGGGACAACCCTAATATTCCGCCGACGAATGTAGCCTGTTTGGCAAGCGAGAATCTGCCGCCCGGCGTGCCGTCATTTGAATATCCGCTGCCGCAGAATACCAACACGCCTTACGTTCTTTTGGTCCACGGCTGGAACGTTCAGGTGTGGGAAAAAGACCGCTTTGCCGAGACTGCACTCAAGCGGCTTTACTGGCAAGGGTATCAGGGACGGTTCGGTGAGTTTCGCTGGCCGACGACTTTCCTTAATCCGACAGGGAATTCCATTGCAGATGATATTATCTTGGCAAACATCTACGACCCCGGCGAATACAATGCGTGGAACTCAGCCACCGGACTTTTGAATTCGCTGGCAACGCTTAACGCAACCTACAGCAACAATGTCTATTTGCTGGCGCACAGCATGGGGAATGTCGTGGCCGGCGAGGCGTTGCGGTTGGCGGCGCAACAAGGGTTGGGGCGGCTCGTGAACACTTACGTGGCGAGCCAGGCCGCCGTGCCGGGACATTGTTATGATTCGACGTTGACCGGCAGTGATCTATTGGGATTTGAAGGCGGACTTTTAGGACCGACCACGGCGAACATTTACAACAATTGGCTGGCCACCAACAGTGCGGCGGCGGGAAGAAGAATCAACTTCTACAATACGAATGACTATGCGCTGAGTTCCACGCATTGGCAGCTTGACGAAGAAGTCAAACCGGATTCTGTCATCGGCATCCATCCACCCTACGGATATAACGGAAGCCCCAGCGACAACCCACCGTTACAGAACGGTTTTTACGGCACTTCTCCAGCCTACATCGGCTCTGAGCTTACTTTGTATTTGGGCAGCACATCCAGCGTGTTGAACCGTTATGAAATCACCGCCTTTGCCGCCGAGCCCCGCAGTTTGGCATTGGGCGCAACGCCGGATGTCCACACCGTAACCTCGATCTTAAATTTAGCCACGGTATGGCCGCCAGACCCCAGCAACTATTCCAAGCATTTTTGGCACAGTGCCGAATTTCGTGGTGACAACGTGCAACAGCAAGGCTATTGGAATACATTGTTATACTCTTCATTATCGGGATTTAACATTAGCGCCCCATGAAAATCCGACGTTCTATTTTTTGGTTTGTTGCCATTGCTGCGGTGCTGATTGCGTTTATGCTGTGGTATGGAAAAAAGAAGCCGGTGGAAATGCCGCCGATGACTTCAGTTGAAACGAACGTTGCCCCCCCAGCGGCCACTGTGCCAAGTGTGCCGGTGAGTGCGCCGCCCGCACCTGTCACGAACACGGCTCCAACACCGCTACCGAGCAAGTGGGCGCAAATGCAACCAATCCTTGCGTCGGGGAATGACATCCCGATTGTTTTTTACGGACGATTGGAAGACCAATTTGGGAATCCTGTTTCTGGCGCGCAAATCGCGGCAAGTGTGCGGATTTACAACGGTGTTCAGGCAAGGGTTGATAATTTTTCCGTCACCAGTGATGCGAATGGATTTTTCCAAATCAATCATGGCAATGGCGAAAGTTTGGGGCTTGCGCCACAAAAGGACGGCTATGTATTGGCCTCGACCGGCACGTTTTTCAAATACTCCCATTTGGAAAACCAGCCATATGTTCCCGACCAAAACAATCCGACTGTCATCAAAATGTGGAAACTGCAAGGGGCGGAGCCGCTATTTGGAATCAACCAGCGTTATAAATTTCGCTACACAAGTGAGCCCATCAATTTTGATTTGCTGTCTGGAAAAATCGTGCCGACCGGCGGCGACATACGGATCACCGTGAAACGACCGGCGGGGGATGTTTCGGAACGCACAATGCAAGACTGGAGCGTGCAAATGGAAGTGATTGGCGGCGGTTTGATTGACTCTGGCGGGCAAGAGGGAGTGACCTACGCAGCCCCGGAAAGTGGTTACGAGCCGAGCGAAACCTTTACCATGTCAACCAGCACGCATAGTTGGAGTGGGGTGTTTAATCGTGGGTTTTTCATTCGGAGTCGCAACGGACAAGTGTATGGCAAAGTGACTTTTGGCATAGGGATAAACCAGAATCCCGACGACAATGTGTATGTGGAATTTCATGGCATCGCCAACACGAACAGTTCACGCAATTGGGAAGCGAGCATCCCGCAATAACCAGCGTCACCTTGAGCGGGCAAGGGCCATACAGCATCTAGCTGGCAGCATTGATTTAACCACGATATGGTCAAGCGACCCGACTGGAAACAATTACATGGAACATTTTTGGCACAGTGCCGAATTTCGCGGTGACTATGTCATGATGCATGGTTAGACGCTTGGGCTTCTGGCGCAGTTAACATGGCGATCATTATTTTATATATTCCCAAAATTGAAACGCCACGAGATGATTCAAATATATTGATTTAACTCTAAGACTGGTAAACCGATGAAAGCCTACCCGTACTGTAAGATAGGAAATGACGAAGAAGCGTCAAACTATGGTGAGGATTAGGGAGGCAGTTTTATTTACGCGGTTGAATCTATTGGCTCACAAACCCCGCACAATGCTTATTATGTATAATATAGCCTAGTTGTGGATGTCGCGTTTACCATTACCCCTTTTCTTTAGTGATTGCAGATGTTTCAGATCAAGCTTGTCCTGGTCACGTTGTAACGCCTCTTTAGTTTTAATCAGGGCATCAAGGCCAATGAATGGAATTTTGAGGCCGTTACTGTCAATATAAACGCGGTTCTTGAAACATTCGTCGAATGTGACAGCGGCAATTCCCGTGAGAATATGAATTCGCCGTGGTGGCTCACCAATTGCAATACTCGAATCTGATTCCAGAAAGTAGTCCTTTTTTGTGCTGTTCGGAAATCCGAAGTCCTTGAAAACCTCGACAAGCTTTTCTGCGTTTTCCGGGCTTATCGCCACAAAAATATCAATGTCACCTGTATATCGCGGATAACCGTGAAACCCGACCGCATACCCACCGACGACCAAAAACTTAACGCCTTTTGCGTCGAGTAAACTCAAAAACTCTTGGAAATGGTTGTTCAGCATATTTTTCTCCCTGAATGGTCAGGTTGATTACCCCCACCGCTTCAACTCGCTCTTCGGGAGTCTTGGAGAGCCAATAGCCGTCCCGATCCTCTGTGTCGTTGACCTTCCTTCTTCGGATTACGTGGATAAATCCCGGCATGATTCCATCACAAGGCATTCCCCTGCCGCTGTCAACGCCATTGTTTCCAGTGTTGCATTCACCCGCAAATCGTCTTTGAATTGTCCTTCAATGGATGACAAAGGCGGCAGTCAGTCAACTAAAGGACTTACACAAGAAGTTCGCCGTCCAATTGTTGTCGCCGCGCCAAAGGAATACTTTCTTGCACCAATTTTTGCAGCGACGCCGCAGACAGGTGCGCGGGCGGTGACTGTTGGTGACCACCGTTACGTCATCGGTGGCTTTTTTCCAATGGAATGTGATTTGCCTCCACCGCCAGCCCTAGATGTGCGCCACGCGCGCGCAATTTTTGCCCTTTTGAGTTTTCGCAGCGTCTATGACGACACCTGCCTTGTCCGGTTTTCCTTCAATGAGCTTTGCACGCGGTATGCCCAAAGCAACGGAGGGCGCTATGCCAGGGCAATCAAGAAGATCGTCCATGATCTCATGAGCGCGTATATTCGCATCACGGATATAAAAACAAATTTTGACCGCGAATTTCGCCTCATCGAGCGGATCGACATTGAAAAGCGGCCGCCACGGCGCTGTGATTCAAAACTAGCCCTTTCCGGTCAGAAAGAAATGTGGTTCAACGGGTGTGAACTTTCGCCCGAGTTTGCCGGCCTGCTCTCTCAATTCAAGGAATTGCAGGATTTGAATCTTGACGTATTCAACTCAATCACGTCGCCTTTGGCACAATCTATTTATCTCTATATTCCGAGTCGAGCGCATCATCACTCCGAAAACGACCCTTTTGAAATCACACTGACCAATCTGTTGCGGCAAGTGTCAGCCGCCGTTCCAAAGCATAAATCCAAACGAAGGGAAGTGTTTATGCAGAACAAGAGTTCGATCATTGACCAGCTTGACGGATTAGAAACGCTGACTGGCATTTTCCGCGTGAAACTTGCCGAAACCACCGACGGCGCGGATTGGAAACTGCAAACCTGGGTGGAGCACCGGGCAAGGCAATCCAGAATCGGTTCTGGTAATTCAAAGGTGGTAGCCGCTTTTCTGAAAAGTGGACGGACACCAGAGCAGTTAGAACACGCTTTCGCGAACATCCGTCCCCTCTCCGATTATGATATTGAACTTTTGACGGCAGCTAAAGTTGAGATTGCCAGAAATAGACCGTTCTTTGAGCAAATAAAGGCCATCCTGAAAGAAGCCAGGTTTGTTACCCTTCTGGCGGAAGCAAAAGGTGACGAGTTGGAAGGACGCAAGGCGAGGAAAACTCCCACCGCCCGCCTGATCTACCGGATGATGGAGGCAATCGCTGTTCCGCCCACACAACCAAAAATGGGCAATATTTGTTTGGACAGCTAAAGAAAACATTGGAGTATTATTTGGACAGCTAAAGAAAAGGGGCCAGATTGTTTGGACAGGTAAAGAAATTAGTGACACGCCATAAGTGTGTAACACACTGTTTATCAAACTCGCGTGGAAATCCCAAGCGTCCCTCCCATGAATGGTTCCCAACAATGTATTTCCCATTGGAACGCGATAACTCTCGGAACCGGACAAAACCAAAAACCAAATGGATTGAGAAAT
Source organism: uncultured Bifidobacteriaceae bacterium (assembly GCA_964532525.1). Classification (GTDB taxonomy): domain Bacteria; phylum Verrucomicrobiota; class Verrucomicrobiia; order Limisphaerales; family UBA11358; genus UBA11358. Next base: position 15,665 of record CAZHIM010000008.1, on the reverse strand, counting down.
TAAACTTCCTCTGGCTCGGCCATGAACTCCACCTTTGAATTTCGTTTTGGGAAATCTTCTGGATAGAGATTCCAGTTGCATGCTTCAATGCAAGTGACTCGGTCGCTCTCGTCGAGCATTCCGGCTTCGACAAATTCTCGGATCATCTGCCTCCGAGGCGTGCTCGCCTCGGAGCGCGACATGGCGTAAACACCGGGACTCATGCGCGTTCCCTTATTGCGCTGAACATGCTTGGAAATTCCATGCCGTTTCAACTCGTAATTCAGATGCTTTCGGTTAAGCTGAACAATTACCCACAACGTAGTCGATTCGGGTGCAGGTTTGGTAATCACGCCGTTAGCAGCGCATTCCCCCAGGCATTTTCCCAAGACCACTTTGGATTTATCGCAATTGCAAACCGCTTCATAATCATCCCCACTGATTTTTTTACGTGCCACTTCGTGAGGATTTGGGGGTTTGTTATCGAAACCAATCCAAGACGTTGCAGAACGCCCCCAATCATCGGACGCTTTGATACAAAAGCCAGTCCTGCCGCAGTTTTCACAAAACGCCTGATACTTTTTATGTTCCCACGACATGACGTTTATTTTCTTCGTTAACGACGGCTCTTACCGATTTATTTGGTTACTTCAAAATGATTTGCAGAATCGTTTTGTCGTCTTCTTCCAAAGGCGCGTGAAACGCCCAACGGATAAACGCCTCGGCAGCTTCACGAGCAGTAACATCATGTGGTATTGCGGCGGCTACGTGAAAAGCAGCTTCCATGTGTTCAATCGCCCACATTGGCCGTGTCATTGGAGCGGAGCCATCGCCCGGATCACATGCGTATTTTGTGATGAGCGCCGTTTGAACCATGGCAATAAACTGTGAAGTCCGATCCATAATAATGGGAAAAGATCCTCGGTATCCCTGCGCGTTTCAAGCACAAAACAACCCCGGCGCAAAAAAAATTGCCCCATGTTGCCAAACGCGGCTGGTTCAATGACTCTTTGCACGAACGATGATGGTGCGACCAAAACGGTTAAGCGCTTATCCGCTAATCCGGCCAGAGCGCTGCGAAATGAACTTGATGCATTGTTTCTGTCACGGCAAGAGCAACAAATGTTTAGTCCCACAACAGGCAGTCGAATCGCCTCCCCATCGCGCAAGACTGCGGGCTTTTCCCCCTGTCACCCTTTGAAAACCCGCAGACTTGCGCTCACCCTGGGGGCTCGCTTGGGAATTCAAAAACCGCCGCTTCACTTCGCTTTTTGTTCTGGCGGCTCCCCGCCCCTTTCTCCTACGGGAACCGGTCAGCCCAAACGCTACGTTTCGCTCACGTTTTTTGAATTCCCAAGCGAGCCGGGGGCGGTAACGCGGTTGTCATGTCTTATGCAAAAAGCACAAGCCACGCCAACCGCGACCGCTGACGCGGAATTGGTGGGGGAAATTCGAGGAAGCCACCCCATTCACTCAGAGACTCTGAATTTCAACACCCCTGATTCCCCGAATTGAAATTCAGAGACTTGTCGCTCGCCCAGGTGGAGTGCGCCTTGGCGATTTCGCCGTCGCTCCCGCTTCCGCGCTGCCCTGTTGCCCTTCCGCTCCAGCCGTCCGCGACGGCGAAATTCCAAGACGCCAGCCAATTCCGCCCGCTGACGCTAAGCTAAATTATCACGATTTCTTTCTGTTCTTCACCAAAGCAATGGACCTTGCCGGACAAATCAACAAGAATATTAATTTCAGTTCTGACTCCTATGGGAGATTTATAGATTCCCGGCTCAATTGAAAAACAACTTCCAGGAATTATCTTGCGGTCATCATGTGTTTCAAAGTTGTCCATATTTGCACCATTCCCATGAACTGATTTATGTATGGAGTGTCCCGTGCGGTGAGTAAAATACTGTCCGAATCCGTTGCTAGATATGATTGTTCGCGCGACATTATCAACTTCCCAACCTTGAATAGTCGTGCCATTAGCTGTTCTTTCAATAATAAGCTGTTTTGCAGCGTTCCGCGCATCTCTTGCTATATTAAACAATTTAACATATTCGCCATTCGGCACGCCTCCTAATTGATAACACCAAGTTATATCATAGTATATGGCCGATGGATTGTTTTCCTTGGCCCACAAATCAATAAGAAGACGGTCACCCATTTTCAGTGGCGAGGAAAAATCCGGAGAAACTTCAAAATGAGGATCTGCCGCGTGTTCATTAACAGCAACTATTGGGAAAAGGTTATCACAGGTTAGTCCGCGCGAATCAAATTCGTTGAGAATGAACTTCTGAACCTCGCGTTCATTTACAAGTTCTTTTCGCTGTAGGCGAACGTTAATTAGTTTAGTTGCAGCACTCAAAATATCATCAACGGTCTTCGATGCCCGAATGTGCGAGTCAATTTCCTCCTGGGTTAGCCGCGCTTCAAACATTTGAATGAGGTCTGCGCTAGAAACAACATCGCTACCTAATGAACGAATAAGCTCAACAGTTCCTGCATCGACCAATGAGATTGAAGGAAGATTGCCACAAGGCGAATACTGCATTGCCAGACACTTTTTCCCCGAGATCACGCTTGCGAGCACAGTTTTGAGTTTCTCGAAACCTGCATACCGTGTAGTCTTGCCAGGCAATTCATCTAAACGGCTGGGCTCAATTGCATGAACTATTTTTTGCGGCTCCCCCTCTGATGGTATGAGGTAAAACCATCTCCTAGTGCTCATCTTCTTTGGGGAGAGACCTAGGACTTGTTGAGCAATTGGCTCCCTGTCGTGAAAGTCGGCAAATAGCCAACCGTCTATTTTTAGGTGTTTGAGTGATGCTTGAACGCTTTCAATATTTATCATGGTCGTGATTGTGGTTGTTTACGGTCGTAGTAATATATAACAAGTTAAACTCGAAGAATGTCCAGAATTATTTCTCTAGCTGTTCTAGTGTTTCACGAATCTTTTTAAGTCGTTCCTTATCTATTTTCCGACCTTCTTTTAATTTATCGGCCTTTTGCCAAAGAACCGCGTAATAATCGATGAACAAGGCAACAACATGCGGATTGGTGATGCTTAGGTACTGCTTTTCGCCATCTTTGAAAACGGGCACACGATAGAAACCAAGCAACACTTCCTTTTGATCTATTATTATGTAGGACATCAATGGGAGCTCGACATGCGAAGTATCATAGTACGCCAATTGGTAGTTATACTGGTTGCTTTCGACAAATTTATATGCTCGGTCAAAGTAATGAAGGTTTGTAAGGCTTGATATTTCACGGTAACTCACTAGGCCACTTTGACAAGTGTCGGCCATGGCTTTCACATAGTCCTTATACGCATCATCCTCATCCTTGTTTCTATACTCAGTGCGAGATCCCCATGTTATATCATCAATGCTGGATTCAGCCTTTCGTATCTTATTGGCGATAAACCGGTAAAGATGCGCCACATTTGGGAACACTATGACCTCATCTTTTCCTCCAACAGATATTTGATTAATTGGGACATTAACTTGGGGCGCTAAGTGTTGTTGTGAGTTCTTTTTCTCGATTAAAGCTCTCAATACGTTGTCTAGTTCGTTCGGGTCTTTGGCAAACCCAGCTTCGACAGCATGAAGATGTCTCAATTGATCTGCGATGCCATGGAATGTCACGGCTGCCGATTGGTGCTCTCTTGCCCGTTCTTTTGGGTTGATGAATGTCTGCACGACTGTCAGGGCTGTGACTACGAAAGATAATATGCCTCCAATTGCGAGTCCATGGTTCATTCCAGACAATGCAATTACACCGGATAACCCCGCCAAAATTGAGGCGGTGTATCCTGTACAATAAAAAGTAATAGTCCAGCAACGCGCGATGCGATTGTGCTCCTTAACTCGCAGCATGCACTCATCTTCGAGGTTGCGGGCCACCGATCTGATGCTTTCTAACTGCTGAGACATGTTTTTCCAGAACAGATTGCGCCGAAAACTGTTGGCTACCATCCTCAGACCGAGCACTTCACATAAATGCTTTTTAAGAACCTGATTGAATCTTGAGATATTTTTGTCAAGAAATCAAACAAAAACATTACTATTAGGGATGCGTATAGGCGACGTAAGTAAGGGTTTTTGACGGCCCCGCGCTCCGCGTGGCGATGATGCTATAGCGCGGGGATTCCCCAGAATACCGTCACGGTCCCAATCTGACACAAGTTCCTGTCGCCGACCTGTGCGGGGTCGTTAGTCATCTGAGATTTTATTGGGTGTAATTTTGTTGAGGTTGTCTTCTTCGCCTTTTTTACGCCCGCCATCACCTCCCATTTGCTGCTCGCTGATGCGACAGCGGGCCGAGATTGGAAACGAGATCTAAAACCGCGCCAGCGTCTCCCCTTCTACCCGCTTCGCCACTGTCACGGTTTTAGCTTTCGCTGGGTTTTGAATGCACTTCGCGCACGGCCCGCTGTCTTCCCCATCTGTGAAGCGATCAGCAAACGGCAGGGTGACGGACAGCGGTTTTAAAAAAAGCTCATTCATACAACAAATTTATTTGAAGCGTCAGCATCGGCGAATGTCCGGCCATCGGTATCAAAAATGGAAAGCCGGTCACCGCAACTCAAGGTCAGACAGCTCGTTTGAGTGTTGTTGTTCCCCATTTGCCGGCAACATGGCCGGGCAGCGGAGTTCGATAACCCCAGGAGCAACCACAATCACTTGCACCCGATCCCCAGGCTTGAAGCCCGCCCCTTCAAGCCAACGCCCCATGAGACGGATCTTTGGTTTGGCGCGATTTTTCCAAAAGTCTCCGTCGGCCTCGATCTTCAATGTGCGAGCTGATTTGGCCGGTCCGGGCTGGTGGGGGAACTGTTCGGAAGTCATAGGGATTGCTTCCGGCAACGCTCTCTCAATTCAATAGCGGCGGGTGCGATCCTGGCAAGCGAAAAGGCCAACAGCCTTATTGTTTGCCTTCCCTACCCGAAAACTTCGGTTTCGTTGTGAACGGCATTGACCTTCCCGCTAAGCCGGGCTTTTCTTGCCATTCGGCTACGGATCTTGAACACGAACCATTCAAATTCTGGCTCAATTTGAGAATTTCCAAGGTCGATCATTTCTCTTTTCTGTCTCACGCTTTTGCTTCGTTTCATAAAATGTATTTTCAAAAAGGGTGAAAATTCACCCTGCACAAAGGCTGGATAGTCACGTTTGGCCGAAGACAAGACCGCCACGGTTCCACTCAAAAACGACATAAATGGGCTGTTTTTGACGGGCAACTAAACCAGATTCACATTTTGGCACCAAAATCTGTCTGTTCGGGGTTATAAATTAAATTAGAAGCCCGTTTTTGATGGGCAACTGAATTGTTCTTTTTAGATCTGCATACGTCTGCACCCCCCCGTTTTCACCCGCTCGAAACGCTGCCCGTTTCTCACGTTCATTTTTTTGCCCCCGCTCGCCCACGGGATTTTGATTCCCGCGCTTGCTCGCGCCCGCCGCTACGCTCCCCGGCGCGACCAGATGAAACCCAATCCCTTGTCCCAGTAGTTTAACGGTTTAATCTGTAAATTGTTTAACTGTTGACATGGTTACTTGTTAAACAACTGTTGTTAAACCGCAAAACTGTTTTCAGAGTTCACTGTTAAAAGTGTTGACTGTTTTCTTGTTTAACTATTGAACAGTTAAACCATGAAGGAGAAACCCAACCCACTCGCCGGAATTGTGGACGCGATGAAGGCCCATGACAACAGGCTCGCGCACATTGAGCCAAAGCCCGCCCTGGCTCAAAACCAACCCGTTGTAACCCTCACTAAAGCGACGACAACGCCTGTGCAGACCGTTGCCACGGTTGAGCAACCGCGCCGGGTAGGGGAGAAAGTCTTTTGCGCCGCCCGCTACACGCGGGGACAAATTGCCAAAATTGACCAGATTATCTTGCTGACGCATCAGGAACGCGGCGTGCGCATTTCCCAAAGCGACATTTTGAAAAAGGCCATCGACCGCTTGCCCACGGCCCCCTTGGAGGAAGGGGAGATTGCTGAAATCCTCGCCGCCAGTGGAAGGAAACAGTTAAACAGTTAAACTGTTTAACGAGATCAAAATGTCCTTTGCAACTTCAATGGCTGCAATCCGGCTGTTTGGCTGGAGTGCTTTCCAGCCGTGCAGATGGGCGCGAGGGTAGGCACGCAAAAATGTCAGGTAGTGCGGTAGGCGAGGGAAAGGAATGGCTTCCGCCATTTGAGGCATTGCGTTGCATTCGTAGGTGTTTGGAACCACCCTGTTAAACAGTAAAACAGTTTTGCCAGTCCGAAGATTCTTGATGACCCGGCTTGTTGCCAGGGTCGTGGACAAATCCGGTGCGTCAGGTGTCGTCACCAAGATGACCAAGTCTGCCGTTTTAATCGTTTCAATCGTCGCGGGGTTTTCCAAATTTGGGGCGGTGTCCACGACGACAATGTCTTGCCCGGTCTCACCCTGGGGAATACCGAGGTGGATTGCCGCCGAGGTTGCGTTGCCCTGGGGGTCACAGTCCTGAATCGAAACGGATTTTCCTGCATCCAGCAGGGCCGAGGCGAACAAAAGCGAGCAGGTTGTTTTCCCTACACCGCCCTTGCCATTCACAAACGCAATCCGTACCGCCATAGTTGAACGCTAGAGACCGGGCCAGACCTTGTCAACCCGTTGCAATCAAATTGATTATACAGGGAAGCGGCTGTCACATTATTTGAATATTGACCCTGTGCGCGTTTGCGTCGTTTGGTTGAACATGCCAAAAAAAAAGAATCCCGCCGCCGCCCTTCTCGGGCGGCTTTCTGGCCTTAGCCGCAGAGGACAAAAGGGAGCGGAATTGCCAGGCATCACAAAGAACCAGATAAAACAGGCGAGCGCCGCATTTTCAAAAATGGGCGGCAAAGAGAGAGCCAAGAAATTGTCAGTGGCGGTTAGAAAATCCATCGCGACTAAAGCCGCACGGGCACGATGGAGTAGAGAGCTGAATGCTTAATGTAAGAAATGCCTAAATCGCAAAAAATTTCGCCGCCCCGCTTGCAAAACCAACGAACCGCAAGCATGTTCAAGTGAAGTTGGTTCGTTCCGAAACGAAGTTGTTGTGTCCCTCTAACGACACTTGAAGTTCGCGTTATGATTTTGTGGATGGGACAACCTGATACGCGACGGCAGAATTTAATTGTTCTGTTGCTGGTTGTTGTGTTGCTTCTGGGCCGCTCCGCTTGGTGTCAATCACGAGGCGCTTTTTGGCAGTCGGTCCCGACAGGGGTGAAATGGACATGGGATTCAGTTTCAGAAAAATACAGTCAATACGATCCTCAGTGGGACGGGTTTTGGATCAACAACCCATACACTGGGCAGGTGTGGTTTTATGGTTGCGGTCCAGGAGGTAATGCGACGTCGAAACGGTGTTCGTTGTATGTTTTTGATCCAAGGGGGAACCAGTTAGCAGAATGTTCAGACTGTGCAATTGGGGAACTTGGGGAACGACTGTTTGCCCAAAGGGTCCAGACTGTTGCCCCTCCGCCATCGCCAACGCCAAATCCAGCAACTCCGGCGCCCGTAGTTCCAAAACCGAACCCGTCACCACAGCCAATTTTGCCGCCAATGAATCCCCCCGAAGATGGTTCGGGCGGAATTTTTGCGGCCATCATCGGATTTCTCGGCGGGATAATCGATTATATCGAAGCTCGTGCCGGAGCATTTACCTTTCTTGCTACAACATTTTTCGGCGTTTGTAGCTTGGTTGGTCGCAAGGAAGGTGGTAACGGTCGCAAAGAAGGCCGCAAGGGTGGCTGAACAAATTGGCCGTTTAAAATGGTTAGGGGTGTTGAAGCGATTTGTTTTGTTTACATCGACATCGACATTTCGTCCTCCTGCGCTTCCTGAACTTTCACTGACGATTGCTGCCGGACGGTTTCCTGTTCAGCTTCCATTTCCTGTTTCAGTTGTGCCGCCCGATTCTTTTTCCGCTTTTCTTCCTTGCCCTCGTCCTGAATCAATTCCATCGCCATTTCCCGTTCGCGCTCGCGGGTGACGTTTTCCCGCAACTCCGCAACGTCGTCCGTGTAAATCCGCACCTCTTTGCGCCCGCGTGACACCGAGACATAAAACTGTTTGGCGTCCGTCGCCCCCGACGAGATCAAACCCGACTGGCAGACCAGCACACAATCCACCGTCTTGCCTTGCGCGGCGTGCGACGTGGAGGCGTAGCCCCAGGCCAGATGCGGAAAATTTTTGTCCAGCCGAAAGCCGTTTTCCAAGACCAGCCCGCCATCGCGTGCGAATTTCTTTACCGTGTAATCACTGCCATTGTACAGCCGGTGATTGCCCCGGTCCCGCCCGTTGGCCGTGATGCGAATCCGCTCGCCCTGGCTGATTTCAATTTTATCCCGTGCAAACACGCTGAAATGTTTCGGCTCATGCAGGGGCAGTTCCTTGCGCCGGCCCTCGCTTTGCACCCAAACCCCATGCTCGCCGGCCTCAACCACTTCCATTTCCCGGCCCATTTTAAAACCTTTCATCGGCTTGTTGATTTTGACCACCTGCCCCGGCGCATAATGGCGGGCATCGCATTTTTGCGCCGCCGTCAGGGACAGGTCACGGAGGATGTTCCACGTTTTGCCGTCGGTCATTTCGCCGCGCTCTTTGAGCGCGTGGCGAATGGCATGGGTGACGTTTTCGCATTCGGCATGGGTGGGGGAAACCACCAAGGCGCTTTTGCCCTTTTTGACTATCGCCAGATAATCCGCCGCCACCGCTTCCTCCCGTTCCTCTTTGGGCAGTTCACGGAACGCCCCCATCTCTTCCAAGGTGGTGAATGCCGATTTGAAATCACGGGCGGCGATTTGTTCCACCGCCCGCTTGTAGGCCCCGGTTTGCCGTTGGATCTCATCCACCGTTGCCACCGGCAGTTCGCCGAATTTTTGCAGCAGATCAAACGCCTGCCCGCGTTCGACGGCGTGATGCTGTTTGGTGTCGCCCACCAGTACCAGCCGGGCGTTGAGCCTTTCGGCCAGGCACGTCAGTTCGTCCATCATGTGGCAGGACAACAGCCCGGCCTCGTCCACGAGCCAGACCGCCCCTTGCGCTTCCGCTTGCAGGCTTTCATTGCCCAGCAGCTTGGCGACCGTTTCCGCATCTTCAAAACCGTCTTTGCGCATCGTGTCATGCGCCGTGATGGCCATCGGCGTTAGCACCAACAGTTTGTTTCCGCTTTGTTCAATTCCTTTGCGGACTTCATGCAACAGGCGGCTTTTGCCGACACCTGCCTTGCCCTCGATCCCGGTGATGAAATCGTGGGAGCCGAGGATGTGGAACACCCCGGCTTGTTGCGGGGCGTTCAGCGCAGTGTCTTGGATTTTCCATGCCGGACTCAGGGCCGGGAACTTGTCCCGCCCCAGCTTGCAGCGGTCAACAATCCGGCCCTCTTCGGCCCGCACTTCCCAAGTCGTTACGAACGTCTCGCCGTGCTTTGCCACCCGGATCAACGGGGCATCTTTGACCGCCTGCTTAATGGCTTTCAAATCCGCAATGCCGTAGCTCCATTGCAGGGCTTCCGTCACCAGATTGCGCTCGGTAATCACACTGACCCGCTCGAAAACGTGTTTCATCGCCAGGTCCACCACGGCGCGGGCGGGCGAAACGCCGTCCCTTTGCACGGCATCCACCACCGCCGCCCGCGTTAAAGCCGCTTTAAGGCCATCCAGAGCCTTGATTTCAGCCGGGGACAGCCGGGACCACCAGACCGGCTTCAAATCGGTCACCAACAGGTCTTTGATCTTCTTTTCCCGCGTCCGCGCCGCCAACCCATCCTTGCCCGCGTGCGAGTCAATGCCCAGCTCCTTTGCCTTGTCCTTGACCAGTTTGGAACGGCGGCTGAATTTTTCGATCAACTCGCGGGAAATCCCGGCCAGTTCAAACGACTGGCCGGAGAGTTCGACGGCATAGCCCAATTCCGTCAGGCTAGTGGCCATCCGCGACAAAAACGCCGCCTGAAAATCCGCTCCGTGGCGTTTGATGTCGCCAAACTGCGCCGCTTTCCACCGGTTTTCAACCGGGTCAAACGTCGTGTTGAAAACGTAGCAATGGGCGTGCAAGTGCGGGTCGGGAATCCCGTCCACCGGGCGGGCCGTGAAGTGGACGAATTCAGACCAAACCAGATTGCCGGTAATCCGGTCCCCATCCCGCCCATCGGAGCGCACGCGGGTTGCGGCCTCCCGTTCGATGTCCTCCATGGTTTCCCGGACGGCCTGCCGGAAGGCCCGGAGGATTCTATCGTCGCCCGTCCAGTTGTAGGCCAGCGTCACCGACTTTGGCACATGGAAATTGAAGTCGTAACCGCACCGGCGGTTGTCCTTCATTCGTGGGGTGAGTTTTTCGCCCGTTTCCGGGTGCAGGTTGTCGCAAAGCTGGTTGAATTCCTGACCGACTTGGCCTTTGAGCCCAAGCCGCCGGGCGGCCTTGCCGAGCCATCGGCCCGGCAATTCCTGCCCTTCGGAATAATAGCCTTCGCGGGTGAGTCCCTCATGGTAGTATTTCTTGGCTTGATGGGACGAGGTGGAGGTAATGATGCGTAACATAGTGTTTCAGTGTTGAGTGTTTGGAGTCTGTCTTCCGATAAAAGCATGAGTGGTAATTTTCTTAAAATGACTTTTGACCTGTTGGCAATCTGAAAATCCAGAAGGCAAAACAGACCCATACAAAACACAGAGAACTTCGTCATGCGTCTCCCCTAAGCATAGCTTAGGGCGGGCGGGACCAGGGAACAGCGGGGTCAAAAGCAGGCTCATAATTCCGTCCGTCAGTTGAGGGTTGGCTTGTCGCAGGTTGCCTTCAAAAAGTTGGCGATTTGCTCCCGTGGAATGAGTATCTTCCGCAGGGCCTTGCAGGAGGTCAGCTTCCCACGCCACAGCAGACGGCGGACGGTCTTGGTGCTGACGTTGAGCGCCGCCGCCGCTTCGTTTATGTTGTAGGCCAGAGGCTCCGGCAGGTGTGCCGCCGGGGGCAGGCTGGTTGCTACAACTGGCGACGGGAGTGGGTTCAAGGAGCCGTTGTTTTGGGCCGGATTCTGGCCCGGATTTGCGTCATTTTTCATGTTCATTTTTGGTTGTTTGTTCGTGGCCGTGATTGGCCATGCTCCTTTTTCGCAAATCTATTTTCCGAATCCACAGAGCTTGTTTCCGAACTTTCCGAATACTTTCCGAAGGTGAGTAAAAGCCAATAAATGTAAGGTACTTATGAAGGCGTTCCGCCAGCCTGTGGCCCTCAGATTCAGCATGGAAAGACAGCCCAAGAAATCCGCCCGTGAGGCCATCGCCGCCATGTCGGCCATGGAATTGTTTGGCAATGGCCCGTCGGAAGCCCGCCAGCAGGGGCGGCGGCTGGTTTTAAAGTTCAGGAGCCGGGAAATGCCGGCGCTTGACCGGATTGAATTTCACGCCAGCAAGTCCCCCAAGTTTGAATACCTCCAATACGGCAACGACACCGATCCAACGCGTAGCTTTAGGGCGGCGGCAGTGACCAAGGCATTGCCGATTTTCTTCCTCGATTACCTTTGCGCCCGGTTGCAGACCCCGCCCAAACCATGCCTGCTTGAGGGTGGCGACGGCAGCCTTGCCGCCACGATTGGCTATGCCCTGACCGACACCGACGGGGTATGGCGGAACCTCTTTACGGAATTCCTGCCCACCAGCGGAACCGTCAACCGCGTCAACGCCATTTTCGCCGGGGCCAACCTTCATGGAAAAAACGAGGGGCAGCGGATTATTTCCGTGCGTGCGGACTACCTGCCGCCAGATTGCATTGAAGTCGTCTGGCACAACCTGCCGTTGACCGGACGGGACGAAATTCAGAACCTGACCGACCATTTTCGCAAGGCTTGGAATTTGGCACCTCCCACCCCGTTGACGCTGCCGGAAGGGGAGGCGGGCGAGGAAAAGGCGAGCGGGACAGAAGCCGTCGCACCGGCAAAGGTTGCCCCGCAGAAAGACCCGGATTATTTCGTTGAGGCGTCCGATATCAAGACAGTCTTGCTTGGCAGAATTCCCCCCAAGAAGCCAGCCCAACCCAAACCGACCAAGGATGAACCAGCTGAGAAACCGCCGTCCCTTAATCTGGCTCCGACCGTCGGGGAAATATCGGAGGAGTTCAGTTCCCAGGTGGAACCGGAATTCCCGAAAAATGAATCCCCGGCACCCCAAAAAATTGATCCCGCCCTTTTTGAAATCCAGAACCCCAACCGTTACACATGGGATGACTCCGAACCGCTGCTTAATTTCGGAAATGACGACAGCGACGCGGACGTGTGGCGCATCCGGGATGCGTGTGAAGGCGTCGCCGTTTTCGGGGCCGTTGGCAGCGGCAAAACCAGCGGCAGCGGCTCAGCCATTGCGCGGGCATTTTTGCAGACGGGCTTTGGCGGGTTGGTCCTGACCGTCAAACCCGACGAGGCGCACCGCTGGCGGCGCATGTGTGACGAAGCGGGCAGGGGTGGCGATTTCATCCATGTCACCCCGGCCAGCGGCCACAAATTGAATTTCCTGCAATACGAACTTGAGCGACCCGGTGAACGGCTCGCCGTCACGGACGACCTGATTGCACTTTTCCGCACCTTGATTGGTGTCATGTCCCGCAGCAAGCGGGGTGAGACGGGAGACGATTTTTGGACGAACACCACCAACCAACTCATTCGGAAACTGACCGACATTTTCCTTTTGGCCGGGGAACCGCTGACACTTGACCGGATGGTCCGTTTTATCAATCAGGCCCCCAAGGATCTCAAACAGGAGTGGCGCTATTCCGACATGTTCGCCGATGTCATCCAACGCGCCGAGGAATTCGCCAAAACCGGCAGCGACGTGGACCAGCGTGTTTTCCGGGAGTGCTTTGAGTATTGGACGGACGCTTACCCCGCCGTGGCCGACGTGACCCGCAGCGGATTCATTACCGCGTTTGCGGCGATGGCCGACGTGTTGAGCGGGCGCGGCATCCATGAAATGATTGGCACCGACACCAACCTGACGCCCGAAATGATTCTATCGGGGAAAGTTGTCGTCCTGGACATTCCGTTAAAGGGAAACATCCAGGGCGGCATGATGGTTCAATCCATGTGGAAATTGCTGTTCCAGCAGGCGGCGGAACGCCGCACCGACAAGGGCCTGCCCATCGCCCGTCCCGCCTTCCTTTGGGAAGATGAAGGCCACATGTTTTTCTCGCAGCATGACGTGGATTTTCAACCGACGGCGCGGGACATTCGCGCCCCGCACGTCATTCTTTCCCAAAACCTGCATAATTTTTTCCAGCAGGGCCACAACGAGCACGCCGTTGAAGCCGTGTTCGCCGCCATGAATACTCTTTTGTTTCACACCAACGGCGACATGACGACAAATCGCTGGGCGTCTGAAAAGATTGGCGAGATCAGACACTTGAAACTCACCACGGACGGACTTTTGAAACCGCTCCGGGACAAGGATATTTCCTTTTGGGAACGCCGACCGGAGGAAGTGGAGAACGTCGGCAAGATGAAAATTACCGAGGAACAAAAACGGGGCCTGCCGCCGGAGGATTTTGCCAAGCTCAAAAGGGGCGGAGGCAAGGACGCAGCTTGTGAAGCCGTCCTGCTTTGGCTGTCCCATCAATTCGCCGTCAACAACAACCGCAATTTCTGTGTCCTGACGTTCACGCAGGAAGACAGACCCGAAACCAAGGAACACTGATAAAACTATGGGTGACTACATTACAGAATTAAGTGACAAACCCCTGAAATGGACGGAAAGCGCCATCACCGCCCTGACCAAAAAAACTGCCGCAAGCTTTTGGGCCAAATTCAAGCGGCACCTGTCCACCGCCAGCGAACCCATCTTTCGGAAGGACATGGGCGAGCGTTACCTCAGCAGCGAAGCTCTTGGCGGCGGGGCGTCGCTTTGGTTTTTGGCGACGGCGGCGGCTTTGGTGGTGCCAGAAATACGCTCTGGAGCCGCCATCTTATTTGGCATGGCCAATTGGTATCGGGCCGAACATCTGTTTAGCCACTGGCTGCCGACCCTGTTGGCTGGCGGCGCTCTCAGCTATTTCCATTTTAAGTTTGGCGTCCAAAGCCGGGCGCTGATGGGAAAATACCGCGCAGAGGGAACCGCCTATCACACGCAGAGCCGGGGAATTCCGCGCTGGGGTGAGAGCGAGATCCTCGTGGGCTTTGGCATTACCGCCGCGCTGCTCCTGTTTGACTTGCCCGCCGGTGTCTTGTTCATCGCTTCCTATTGCATGAGCGCCAAGCTCAGTGCCGAACAACAGGCCGCGATTCATGCCCGTTATCTGGACGCACTCGATCAAAGAATCGAACAGGAATACTTGGAGGATGCCATTCTGGGAAAATGTCCGGCGGAAATCACGCAGTTGCACAAGCCGCTGCCTGCGCACATGAACGCCGATTTGCGGAAGAACATCGCGGCGGCGGCCGTGGGCAAACCGGTGACCATCATGGCCAGAGGGCCAAGGAGCGAGAACGCACCGGCCCCGACGGAAAATCCCGGCGGCAATGGCGGCAGTCATACCGCCGCACGCCCGCAGCCTTTGAGAAATTTGCGAGCGGGAGCGCCGAGCGTGGCAAGTCAGGAACCGGTTGAAACACCCCAACCCCAGCCGGAACCCGTACCGCAACCACCGGAATCATTCACTGCCGAAAGCCCAGCACCGGTTGCCCCGCAATTTGTGAATCCAGGGCCAGGGACGCCCGCCCCGACCGCCACGCCTGCCAGTCGGCCGACAGCGAAATCAAACAAGAGACTTTTCACCGGCCTCATGATCATTCTGGCGGTGGCCATCGCCGCCGGAAGCATTGTTCATTTTTGGCCCACCAGGTCAAAGCGGCCTCCGGGTTCTGTTGCCACCCGCACCATGAACACCCCAAGCGTGCCAGCCGAGGCAATTCCGAATCCGCCACCCCCCGCCGCAGCGGTTGTCCAACCCCAGCGAGCTCAACCGGTGACAGCGGCTCCGGCGATAGATACCGGCACCGTCGCGCAAACAGACCCGCAGGCCCAAAAGCTTAAAGAAAGGCAGCAGAGGCTTGAACAAATCACCAGCGAATTGACGAATCGAATCGCGCAGCTTCCCAAATACACAGCCGACTGCAAAGCCAAGCTGGATACCTACGATGGCAAGCTCGCCAGCTTCGGACCCGCTGACAGGGCGGTATTGAAACACAATAGTGAAAGTGCCCGGAAGACGATTGAGAACAATCTGAAGAACCAAGCAGAATCCCTGAAAGGCTATCAGACCGTCTTTGATGCTCTTTTGGCCAGACCCCAGGCGGACCCGCAGATCGCAATCCAAAGCCTCACCGACTACTTTGCAAGACTGGACAAGATTCACGGCGAATTCACCGGCATCTTCGCCAGCTTGGACAAGGATTTTACACCGGACCCACATTGAGCGGAGCGGCACCGGCAGTCAGAAGAAGGTTTAAAACATCACGTTTTGCGCTACCGTGCGAAGCTTTTTCGGCCAGACAAATCTGATACTGCAATCTGTTACTGGTTGCAGTTTTGGGGGTCAAAATGAGGCTTTAGCAGTCCACATGAAGGGGAGGGGAAAACTCACAATTCGATTGGCAGGCAATGGGATTCTACGTTTGGCCACTTGCGGCCAAAACCCGTTTCTCACTCCCAAAGCAAGCGCTCTACCAGGCTGAGCTACGCTCCGGACCAATGTTTACTA